>NZ_JBSKBQ010000027.1:0-34300 GCF_053714375.1 Mesorhizobium sp. ArgA1 | reverse complement strand
AAAAAGACGCCTCACACCTGCATGACCCAATGCTCAGCGGCGCTCGAACCACAAGGCTCATGAATAGGACGGGCTAGCGGGTTGTATGCGGCTGACGCAGCGTGGGTTGGGTCGAACAGCAGCACACGGCCGAAACGTGCTCGCCAGCCAGCGGTGAGTTCCCAATTTTCACGCTTGATGTCGTGAACGATTGCGCTTCCCGGCCAAGTTAGCAGAGATGGCACGACCAGCCCGACGCCCTTGCCGCTTCGGGTCGGCGCGAAGCACAGGACATGCTCCGGGCCATCGTGGCGAAGGTAGTCCAAATTAAGGTTGCCGAGAACCACGCCGTCGGGGCCGAGCAGGCTGCGGCTTCGATCTCCTTTCGCACAGCCCAGCGCGCCGAGCCGTACGTTGCCACGTATTTGGCCTCCCGCGCTCGCCATAGCGACATGCCGATAGCAACAACAATCGCGATGAAACTGCCGCTCGCCGCGATCAGCGCGCCTTCAACAAAGACCGTCGGTGCATAAAAAGACTTGCGATCTGCGCTGAGCATTTGTTCCTCTACGAAGAATTTGAGGAGCCCGCGAAAACGGTTGGCGAACTTCGAATGGGCGGGATCGACACGGCCCGGGTCGATCACAGTCGACAGTGCCCTGATGACCCATGGCAATCGCAAGGTCCCGCCCGCAGGGAGATTCACCGCTTGCACTCGCTCATGCATTTCGGTCTCAGGGAACTGGACGGATGCTTCGCCGTCCAGAAGAAACTCTCGCCGGTGGCCACCGATAATAGAAACGCGTTGGGAGGCGGGACAAGTGGCCCTGGCGCAGGGACGTTCCCCGGCCGCACGATGGTGCAGACTTATCTAATGAGTTTAACGCGAATGTTAAACGTGAACGGATTGAGCCTGTGACCCTGCGATCTCAATGCAGTGCTCGCCCGCTGACCTCGCCTCCGCTCCTGTCGAAAACGCTCAATGAGCCGGTCGGGCCACGTCTGGGACAATCTTGATGGAAGCTTCTTCTCGCCGTTGAAAACCGAGCGGACGGCCCGCAAGATTTACAGGGCGAGGGATAACGCCGGGGCGATGTGTTTCGATTAGACTCGAGCGCTTCTACAACCCTCGGCCAAGGCCCTCGACTATCTGAGCCCTGTCGAATTCAAGCGACAAGCTGTCCTAGCTTAACTTCATGTCCGAACAGCCTGTAGCAGGCTGACGCCCCAGACGCTTCAGGGGTTTGAGTCTACGGTGCAGGCTTCATCTGCTACGCGCTTCACCCTGCGGGCAGCAGACTGCGAAGCCTCCACTGGCGCGAACTGCTCGCGACGGCGGGTTGATCGCGGGACCTGTCCGCCATTTCTGGCACAGGAACCGTGCAATCGGCTCGTGTATGTCGCGCCGCCCCTCTCGTGACCGCATCATTGCCCTCGTCCTCTTTCAGCCGGCCGTTCCTCCCGACCGCCGGTTCGATGATGATGATCCCCTGTCGAGAATAGTCTTTGTTGTCGCGCATGGCGGTCTGAGCCGTCTCGTGGTCGTTCACTAGCCTCGCAACGAGATGTCAGAGGCATTGAAGCTCCGCGCTACACATCGGTGTTGTTGGTTTCGACCTGACCCTGACGATTTGACACGCTCAGCTCAATTGAGCGTTGTCCGAACCATCGGCCGCGAAAGCTAAGCGGCGCCATTCTACCGTGCGATGACCGTAATGAATATGACAGGGCAGACCACAATAAGCAGGTTCGGGCTGAAGACTTTTTAGCGAACTCGCAAAAAAGGAAACGACAGCTCTTCCAGTTTGCAAATCGCAGCCGGGACTCGTTTTTAATGAGAGGGTAGCCAGCCATTTGCCGCTTCCGTTAGTTATCCGCCCCGCAACGTTATGTGGCTGCCCTTCAAGAGCCGGACGCTAAGGTGTCCGATGACGCCACGCTGCGTGAGTTCGCCGTGCCGAACATCCGCGGGAGCGTCGCGGGCGCTGGTATAGATCCACCTTGTGCGCGCTGGTCGACATCGGCCTCAAGGCGGAAAATGAGGGTGTCGTTCTCTCTTGAGCCGCACCGTCCTCGTCGCTTGGAGGAGACGAGGGGCTACTCTGTATCGCAAACGTAGGAGCGACGGCCGGTGATTGGCCGCGCCGCATGGCCGAGAAGGCGCTGACCGCCGGCGTCCAGGAAGCCTAGGTCCAGAGCGTCTCGATAGGCTCCGTCGACGACCTGGTCGGGCCATGGGCATGAGGCGGCAGCTCTTGGTGTTCGAAGATCCGATCGATCCGCTCATTGAGCCCGTGAACGTCGGTTTTCGTGCCACGGACGGGCGCGATGATCTGCTCATTCGTCTCTCGCATACCGGCCTTCGTGATGTCTGGGTCTCAGCGAAGTGCAGCTTGTAGTCGGCGAGTTGCGCCTAGACCGGGGCAGCGAGAGCAGCGGAGGCCGCCTTAATGGTACCCTCAACCTTGGCGATTCGGATGGCACCTTGGATCCGCCGCCAGAAAACCCAGGGCACTGGATGATGGCAAAGACGAGAAGCTGTTCTAACCGAAGTGTGTCGGATCGTCCTGGCGCGTCCGAATGTCCCAGCCACGCGGGGCGCCGTTTTCGTTGGAAGCTGTGACTGCAGCGACCGTCGCAGCAGACAGGCTTGCGACTTCGACTTTTGTCGACCGGATCGGATGTTTAACGCGCAGAATGTGCCGCCCGACTTTCTGGCCGGGGCGAGCGCGAGAAGACCCGTCAGAGTTATTGCTTTGACCGTTTGGCCAGTCCCTAACTGTTGGCGTCCGGAGCGCGGCCGGCCACGGAACCATCGATCTGCTCGCCTTCGGTTGTGGCCTTGGTGCCCGCGCGATCTGATTGAGCACGTTCAGCCTTGGCCCCGGTGACGCGTCCATGCATCCACGCGACGGCGGCGCCAATAATGCCGGCTCCGACCGCGAGGATGATCGGGTTGGTAAACAGGAATGCGAGTAAAGCAGTCATGAGAATGTTCCCCAATGTATCAGGATTACCACCCAGCAGAGTTTACAGGACATGTGCAGAGATTGGTCCATGTCGTAAGAAATCCGCCCCATGCACTTGGCATCGTCGATGAGGCCGTGAGCGACGAACTCTGCGACACCGAGCGCGAGACTGCCGGTTATCAGGCCGACTACACCGCCGTGGATTGCCGCGTGAGATAGAAGGCCATGGTACCAGGGAACGCCCGGAATCGGGTTGGCGCGGTTCTTGGCCCTGGCAAGGAAATCGCTCTGAAGCGGATAGTCAGCCAGTGCGTGACCGGCCAGAAGAAGCGCAATCGTGGTTAGTAACGCGGTCATCTCACTGCACCTTGCCGATGCTGGGGTTACTGCCGAGAGTGGGATCGTCCCGGTGCCGCGGGTAATCGGTCAGCACGCCGACCGACCGCATGTCGGTCGGGGGCCATTTTGGCAACACGTAGCGTTGGAACAGGCCGGGGTCGAGCGAGAGGAGGACGCGGACCACGACGCCGCTGAAGGCCTGTAGGCGGGCCAAGAAAATGGGCTCGCTTTTGAGGAAGAAGGTTTTGATCTTGGTCCACATGGTCATTCGGCTTTCTCAGAAAATTCGCGCAGCAATCCGCCGGCTTGTCGGCGGTAAGCGGAACGGCGACGGTCTTGCCTTCGATTGTCAGTGAGTAGCGGATAGTCCTGCATGGATCCCCTTCTTGCGCTGCCATGTTGCGGTGATTGTTGCAGTGCTCGTCGCCGGGAGTGCACCGGCCAGTTGGCCTTTCTCCGCAGCGGAGCAGGCCGAGCGCAAGTGGACGTTTCGTCCGGTCCGATGCTGGAGGTCGCGTAGTTCACGCCGGCGCGTACATCGATGCGGCTTTTGGCGGTCCCGCCGTGGATCAGAACTTGGGGCAGGACGAACTCGGTTTATGAGTTGCAACGTAGTGCAAGTGCCCTGGCAAGGACGTTGATCGTGCAAATCGAGGCGAGAGCTAGACAACCACCTGCGTACCGATTTCTACCACACGTCCGGTTGGAATCTGGAAATATTCGGTGGCGTCGGCCGCCGTGCGCGCCAGGCCGATGAACAGCTTGTCCTGCCACACCGGCATGCCGGAATTGGGTGATGCCTTGAGCGAGCGCCGCGACAGGAAGAATGACGTCGTCATGATGTCGAACTTCCAGCCCTGCTTGCGGCAAATCGCCAGCGCGCGCGGGATGTTGGGCTGCTCCATGTAGCCGAAGGTCAGCGTCACCCGCATGAACAACTCGTTGACCGTCTCCATCCTCACCCGGTCGCTGTCGGGGACCAGCGGCTGCGGTGCCGTGACAACCGACAGAATGACATTCTGCTCGTGCAGCACCTTGTAGTGCTTCAGGCTGTGCATCAGCGCCGTCGGCGCGCTTTGCGGATCGCTGGTCAGGAACACGGCGGTGCCGGACACCAGTTGCGGCTTTTTCTTCAAAAGATTGCCGGCGAGGAAATCGAGCGGGATCTCGTTGCGGCGGGTCTTGTCGAAGAGATAGCGGCTGCCGCGCACCCAGGTCCACATGCCCAGCACGATGGTGAAGGCCACGACCAGCGACGCCCAGCCGCCTTCGAACACCTTGACGATGTTGGAGGCGAAGAAGCCGATATCGATCAAGGCAAACAGCACGGTAAGCGGGATCGCCACCGACAGCTTCCACTTCCAGATACGGGTCATGACGACATAGAGCAGCACCGTCGTCACCAGCATGTTGCCGGTCACCGAGATGCCGTAGGCGGAAGCCAGCTTGCTCGATTCGCCGAAGCCGACCACCAGCATCATCACCACCAGGGCCAGCAAAAGGTTGACGCGCGGCATGTAGATCTGGCCGGACTGCTTTTCCGACGTGTGCAGGATTTCCAGCCGCGGCAGCATGTTGAGCTGCACCGCCTGGCGGGTCAGCGAAAAGGCCCCCGAAATGACCGCCTGGCTGGCAATGACGGTAGCCGCCGTCGCCAGCACCACCATGGGGATCAGCGCCCAACCTTCGTTCATTTCGAAGAATGGGTGGCCAACCACGCCGTTCTTCGCCAGCACGAAGGCGCCCTGGCCGGCATAATTCAACAGCAGGCAGGGGAAGACGATCGAAAGCCAGGCAAGCACGATCGGTTTGCGGCCGAAATGGCCGAGATCGGCATAGAGCGCTTCGGCGCCGGTGACGGCGAGGAAGATGGCGCCGATAGTAACGAAGGCGACGTCGGGCGAATGGATCAGAAAGGCAACGATGTAGTGTGGGCTCACCGCCCACAGGATTTCCGGATCGGCAATGATGTGCTTGAGGCCGGAAAGGCCGATGGCCAGGAACCAGATCGCGGTCACCGGGCCGAAGACCAGTCCCACGCCGCCGGTGCCGAAACGCTGAACTGCAAACACCATGGCCAGGATGACCAGAGTCAGCGGCACGACATAGGGCTGGAACGCGGGGGTGACGACATTCATGCCCTCGACCGCCGACAGCACCGAAATCGCCGGCGTAATGACGGCGTCACCGAAAAACAGCGAGGCACCGACGATGCCTACGCCCAGGATCAGCGCCGAGCGCTTGGGGAAACTGCCGCGCGCCAGCGCCATCAGCGACAGCACGCCCCCCTCGCCGCGGTTGTCGGCGCGCAGCACGAACATGATGTATTTTACCGTGACGGTAATGGTCAGCGACCATATGATCAGCGACATCACGCCGAAAATATCTGCAGGGTCAGCGATGTTGCCGCCAGACGAGGCATGCAGCGCTTCGCGGAACGCATAGATTGGGCTCGTCCCGATATCGCCATAGACCACACCGAGTGCGCCAAGCATCAACAAGTGAGTACTTTGTGCAGGAGCCGAGCCGAGATGTTCCGCTAGTTCCCCACCGTCACAATTGTTGGCAGATTCCACGACAGCCATTCGTATGCTCCCATGGGTGCTGCGCTCTAGAGCCAACGCAATTCTGCATTTGCGAGGCGCGCCCCTTGCAATGGGTAGCCTCGGCCGATTGGGCGTGCGACGCGAAGAGGGAGGATCTCGCTGCACTGCCGCTATCGGCCGAGGCGTCAGGTAATTGCTAGCAGAGACTGCCATCTTGAAGTCGACCGGCACGTCACCCGGTCGGTTTTCACATCAACAGACCATCAGCAATCTATAACGCCTAATTTTTACGCAATACCAAAGCACCTCTGGCTATTACACTCTAACAATCGAAATTCTATTATAATCTATACGAAATACCGAACTTCATGCAGTAATTTACCTCGATGAACTTGAGGATACGAATATCGACTGGCGATTGTTGGAAGTCAATATTTTCATGGTTTCAGATGTAGCATTTCGGAAGGCTTGTCATAGAACATGAGTGTCCAGATTTGCGTCATCTCGTGACGACAGAATCGCGCGCGGACGACCCGTCCGCATCCTGAACACGGGAGCGTTCCGCCTGCCTTTGACCTTCCACCGCGGCCTGAAGGCGCTTGACAAACGGGCACCGGCCCGGTCCAATCGAGGCATTCACCAGGGGAGTCCCGGCAAGGGGCTGAGATACTGCTGGCTTTGCGGCGCAGTGACCCGTAACCTGATCCAGTTCATACTGGCGTAGGGACGGTGCGAGCGCTTGCGGGAATTCATGCCCGAGGATTTGTTTCGGGCGGGTCAGCAAGGCGTCTTTTCATCCTTCCGGCACAGAGCTGGGTCTCCAATGCAACGAGCAAAGGAGCCTCAAATGAATGCCTTGACCCCCCACCGTATCGACCGGACCGCTGCCGGCGTCGCGCAAGATCCACAAATCCGGCGTCCTCCATTCACAGATCGGGGTGCCAATGCGGGAGATCGCGGTCCACCCGACTGCCGGTGAGCCGCCGGTGACGGTCTACGATCCGTCAGGCCCCTACACCGACCCCGCGATTGAAACTGACATCGAAAAGGGTCTTGCCCGCCTTCGGCAGGACTGGATCGCCGCTCGCGGCGATGTCGTGCCTATGACGGCCGCCATGTCAGGCCGGAGGACAACGGATTTGCGACAGGAGAGCGCCTGACGCGGGAATTTCCGATCCGAAGCCGTCCGCTGAGAGCCAAGGCCGGCAAGGCCGTCACCCAGCTCGCCTATGCGCGCGCCGGCATGATCACGCCCGAGATGGAGTTCGTCGCCATCCGCGAGAACCTCGGCCGCGAGGCCCTGCTCGGCAAGCTTGGGGGCGACGGCGAAGCCTTCGGCGCGGCAATCCCCGACTTCGTCACCCCGGAATTCGTGCGCGACGAGGTGGCGCGTGGACGGGCCATAATCCCTGCCAACATCAATCATCCCGAGAGCGAGCCGATGGTTATCGGTCGCAATTTCCTGGTCAAGATCAACGCCAATATCGGCAACTCGGCGGTCACCTCTTCGATGGCCGAAGAGGTCGAGAAGATGGTCTGGGCGATCCGCTGGGGTGCCGATACGGTGATGGACCTGTCGACCGGCCGCAACATCCGCAACATCCGCGAATGGATCGTGCGCAACGCACCGGTGCCGATTGGCACGGTGCCGCTTTACCATGCGCTGGAAAAGGTCGGCGGCATCGCCGAGGACCTCAACTGGGAGGTCTACCGCGACACGCTGATCGAACAGGCCGAACAGGGCGTAGACTATTTCACCATCCACGCCGGAGTGCGGTTGCACTACATCCCGCTGACCGTCGACCGGGTCACTGGCATCGTCTCGCGCGGCGGCTCGATCATGGCCAAATGGTGCCTGCACCATCACCGGGAGGGCTTCCTCTACGAGCATTTCGAGGAAATCTGCGACATCTGCCGCGCCTACGATGTGTCCTTTTCGCTGGGCGATGGCCTTCGCCCCGGCTCGATCGCCGACGCCAACGACGCGGCGCAATTCGCCGAACTCGAAACGCTCGGCGAACTAACGAAGGTCGCCTGGGCGAAGGATTGCCAGGTGATGATCGAGGGGCCCGGCCACGTTCCGATGCACAAGATCAAGCAGAACATGGACAAGCAGCTCGCCGTCTGCGGCGAAGCGCCGTTCTATACGCTTGGACCGCTGACGACGGACATCGCGCCTAGCTACGACCACATCACCTCCGGCATCGGCGCGGCGATGATCGGCTGGTTCGGTACCGCCATGCTCTGCTACGTCACGCCGAAGGAGCAGCTCGGCCTTCCCGATCGCAATGACGTCAAGACCGGCGTGATCACCTACAGAATAGCCGCGCACGCCGCCGACCTGGCGAAGGGTCATCCCGCGGCGAAAGTCAGGGACGATGCCCTCTCCCGCGCGCGCTTCGAGTTCCGCTGGGAGGACCAGTTCAACCTGTCGCTCGATCCGGAAACGGCCCGCTCGTTCCACGACGAGACCTTGCCCGAAGGAAGCGCACAAGCTGGCGCATTTCTGCTCGATGTGCGGCCCGAAACTCTGCTCGATGCGCATCTCCCACGACATCCGAGCCGAGGCGCAGAAGGACGGCATGGCGGCGATGGCGGCGAAATATCGCGAAGGCGGCGATCTCTACGTGCGGGCGGACGAGACCGGTGCACCACTCATGCCGGAGGCGCATGAGCCGTCATGAGGGTGCTGGTCAGGGGCCGGCGTCGTCGGCCTCACCGCCGCCTTCGAGCTCGCCATAGGCGGCGCGGCGGTGACCGTTGCGGAGAAAAGGCATGGCCTCGGCGGCAACGCGTCGTGGTTCGCCGGCGGCATGCTGGCGCCATGGTGCGAGCGTGAAAGCGCCGAGCAGCTGGTGCTGGATCTCGGGCGCGATGCCGCCGACTGGTGGGAGGCGGTGTTGGCCGGCCAGGTGACACGGGCCGGAACACTGGTTGTGGCAGCTCCGCGCGACGCGGGCGAGCTCGACCGCTTCGCTAGCCGCACGTCAGGCCATCGGGGTGTCGACGACGACGAAATCGCGCTGCTAGAGCCCGACCTCGCCGGCCGTTTTCGCCGTGGGCTTTTCTTCCCCGGCGAGGCGCATCTCGACCTATGGGCGTCGCCTTCCGGTTTGCCACGGACGCTCGGCAGCTTTCCGGATTCGAGCGCGAGATCGACTGCATGGGAATGGCGGCGGGCGATGAGAGGCAGCGCGGCATTCGCGGCGAAATGCTGATCCTGCGCACGCCCGATATCTCCCTGTCGCGCCCGATCCGGCTGCTGCATCCGCGCTTTCCGCTCTATGTGGTGCCGCGCAGCGATCGTCGTTTCATGGCCGGCGGGACGATGATGGAGAGCGACGACAGTGGTTCGGTCACGGTTCGTTCGCTGATGGAACTTCTCAGCGCTGCCTGCGCGCTCCATCCGACCTTCGGCGAGGCCGGTATCGTCGAGACCGGCGTCGGAGTTCGTCCGGCCTTTTCCGACAATCTGCCGCGTGTCGAAGCGCGTGGAAGGACCATCGCGCTCAATTGACTTTATCGCCATGGCTTTCTTCTTGCGGCGGCCATGGCGCGCCTGGCGGCCGAAATTTTCTCCAGTCACGGCAAACGCGTGGAGCTTACCCATGAAACTGACCGTCCACGGCGAAGCGCTTGAAAGTGACGCCACGACACTGGCGGCGCTGCTTGCTGGCCTCAACTATGAAGGCGATTGGCTGGCGACGGCCGTCAACAGCGATCTCGTGCATGCAGCCAACCGGGCAGAATTTCCGTTGAGCGAGGGCGACCGGATCGAGATCCTGTCACCGATGCAGGGAGGCTAGCACCATGCTCGACCTTTTTGGAACGACGCTTGTCTCACGCCTGCTTCTCGGCACCGTCCAATATCCTTCACCGGCGATCCTTGCCGATGCGGTCAAGGCGTCGGGGACCTCGGTGGTGACCGTCCCGCTGCGCCGTGAAATGGCCGGCGGCAAGGCCGGCTCGAAATTCTGGTCACTGATCCGCTCGCTCGGCGTGAGGGTCCTGCCCAACACCGCAGGCTGCCATTCAGTGAAGGAAGCCGTGACGACCGCGAGGATGGCGCGCGAGGTCTTCGGCACGCCCTGGATCAAGCTCGAAGTCATCGGCAACCACGACACGCTGCAGCCCGACGTCTTCGGCCTGGTCGAGGCCACGCGCATCCTTTGCGAGGACGGTTTCATCGTGTTCCCCTACACCACCGACGACCTTGTCGTCGCCGAGCGGCTGCTTGAGGCGGGCTGCTAGGTGCTGATGCCGTGGTGCGCGCCGATCGGTTCGGCGCTCGGGCCGATCAACATCATGGCGCTGCGCTCGATGCGCGGGTATTTCCCCGACGTGCCGTTGATCGTCGATGCGGGGCTCGGACGGCCGTCGCACGCGGCAACCGTCATGGAACTCGGCTTTGACGCCGTGTTCCTCAACACGGCGGTCGCCAAGGCGGCCGATCCGGTGAGCATGGCGCGCGCTTTCAGCAAGGCGGTCGATGCCGGCCGCGAAGCCTATGGTTCGGGACTGATCGAGCCGCGCGCCGCCGCCATGCCGTCGACGCCGACATTGGGCAGGGCGGTTTTTTCATGAAGCTCGATCCCTTCTACCTGGTCGTCAACAGCGTCGCCTGGATCGAGCGGCTGGTGCCGCTCGGCGTCAGGTTGGTGCAACTCCGCATCAAGCATATGGACGAGGACGGGCTGCGCGCGGAAATCCGCAAAGCGAAAGCCTTATGCGCCCGACACATTGCCAGCTCATCGTCAACGATCATTGGCGGCTGGCGATCGAAGAGGGCTGCGACTTCGTACATCTCGGCCAGGAGGGTCTCCAGACCGCCAACCTCCTCGAGATACAGGCGGCCGGCATCAGGCTCTCGGACTGAGCACCCATGATCATGCCGAACGGGAGACGGCCATGGCAGCCGGGCCCGACTATGTCGCGCTGGGTCCCGTCTATCCGACCATCCTAAGAAGATGAAATGGGCGCTGCAGGGGGCTCGAGAGGATCCGGGCGTGGAAGGGCTGGGTCGCGCCTATTCCGCTGATCGCCATCGGCGGCCTCAATCCCGAGCGGCTCGATGGCGTTTTCGAGGCCGGCGCCGTCAGCGCGGCGGTGGTGACGGACATAACGCTGAACCCGGATCCCGAGGCGCGCACCAAGGATTGGATCAAAAAGACGGAGCAATGGCGCTGAAGCAAGACCCGCATGTGCTTGTCGTTGGCGGATCGGATTCCAGCGGAGGTGCCGGGATTGCGCGCGACATCGAGACGATCTCTGCCATCGGCGTGCGCACCTGCCTTGCCATCACCGCGGTAACGGTGCAGACACACGACGCCGTCGGGGATATCCGTCCTATGCAGCCTGGCCTGGTGGCTGATCAAACGCGGGCGGCGTTGCAGGCCAACGAGGTGGCGGCCATCAACATCGGCATGCTCGCGACCGCGAAGATCATCGCTGCGGTCGTCACCGTGCTGCGCGAAAATCCGCGGATACCGGCAGTGCTCGATCCGGTGCGGGCCTCCTCGTCCGGCAGGCCGCTGCTGCAAGCGCGCGCTTTGGCGTCATGAAGCGGGAACTCATGCCGCTTTGCCATCTCGTCACGCCAAATCTCATCGAACTGGCGATCCTGACGGGATCGGAACTGGCAGCGGACGATGATGAGGCTCTGCGGCAGGGAAAAAGATTGCTTGCGGCCGGGCCGAAAGCGCTGTTGTTGAAGGGCGGCCACGCAACGGGACCACGATCGATAGATATTCTGTTGAGTTCGGATCAAGAACCCATTCGCTTCGATACACCGCGTCTTGCCGGGTGGATGCGCGGGACCGGGTGCATGCTGGCCAGCGCCATCGCCGCGCATTGGGCCGGTGCCAAGTCGCTCGAAGAGAGCGTGCTCGAAAGCAAGCGATTTGTGCTCAAGAGGCTTAATGAGAACTCTGCCGGATGATCCCACAAGCCATCCGAGCTGCATCGAAGCGATTGTGCTTAGCTCCCGGCGCTGCCCGATCCGAGATTTTATAGTGATTGGCAAACTGAGCGCCATTCCTCGACGTCACAGGTCCTTGGGCCATAAGGCGCAAAGAATTGCCGGGAGATGACGCATCGGTTTTCGATGGCGCGAGTGGTCGACAAGCCCGCCCGGCAGCAAAACCGGCCCGTGCTGAATCGTCTCAATGAGGTTTGTTTTCATACATCTCGTTGCCCCAGAACCGTGGGTGATCGTTGGGCGAGCTGGAGACATCCTCGACTTGCGGCAGCGACAGGTCTGCCTCAACTGGCAATTCACCGGCCATGGCGGCGGCGAGCTTCGCCTGATCGAGCTCCTTTTCCCACCGCGCCACGACAATCGTCGCGACCGCATTGCCGACGAGGTTGGTCAGCGCCCGGCACTCCGACATGAAGCGGTCGACGCCCAGGATCAGCGCCATGCCGGCAACCGGGACGGCGGGCACCACGGACAGCGTGGCGGCCAAAGTGATGAAGCCAGCGCCAGTGATGCCCGCGGCACCTTTGGAGCTGAGCATGGCGACGAGAAGCAAAAGGACCTGGTCGCCGAGAGTGAGAGGCGTGTCCGTCGCTTGTGCGATGAACAATGCGGCCAGCGTCATGTAGATGTTGGTGCCGTCGAGGTTGAAGGAATAGCCGGTCGGGATGACTAGGCCGACCACCGACCGCTTGCAGCCGGCGCGCTCCATCTTGACCATGAGGCCGGGCAGCGCCGCCTCTGACGAGGAGGTGCCGAGAACCAGCAGCAACTCTTCCTTGATGTAGCGAATCAGCGCCAGGATCGAGAAGCCGTTGTAGCGAGCGACCGCTCCGAGCACCCCCAGGACGAACAGCAGCGAGGTCGCGTAGAACGTGCCGACCAGCATGGCGAGATTGGCCATCGAGCCGATTCCGTATTTGCCGATGGTGAAGGCCATGGCGCCGAAAGCGCCGATCGGGGCTGCCTTCATCAATATGGCGACAAGGCGGAAAATCGGTGCGGTCAGCGCCTGCAGAAAATCGACGACCGCACGGCCGCGGTCGCCGACCAGCCCCAACGCAATGCCGAACAGCACCGAAAAGAACAGCACCTGCAATACATCGCCCTGGACGAAGGCGCCGGTGATCGTGTCGGGGATGATGTTCATCAGGAAGCCGACGATGGTGGTGTCATGCGCCTTTTCGGTAAAGGTCACCACTTTCGATGCGTCGAGTGAGGCCGGATTGATGTGCATGCCGGCGCCGGGCTGGACAACGTTCGAGACGATGAGGCCGATAACCAGCGCCAGCGTCGAGAACACTAGGAAATAGACCATCGCTTTACCGGCGACACGGCCGACTTTCTGCAGGTCAGATACGCCGGCAATGCCGGTCGCCACCGTCAGGAAGATCACCGGCGCGATGATCATCTTCACCAGTTTGATGAAGGCGTCGCCGAACGGCTTCATCGCGGCACCTGTCTCCGGATAGAAATGGCCCAGAAGCACGCCGGCGGCGATCGCCACCAGGACCTGCACATAGAGATGCCGATAGAAGGGAATCTTGCCGCGCGGCTTGGCGGCAGCGATCGTCGTCTGCATGATATCCTCCGTTGCGCCCCGATCGGGAGACCCGACCTCCCGGGACTAAGATTCAGCAGCTCGCGGCTGCTGAATCTTAGTTCGCATCAGGCGTGCCAGACGCAGCCTTTTGTCGATAAGCCCTTGATCTTTACCGCGTTATCATCAATTCACGCTGCTTGCCTCTGGGCAACAAGTGCGGCTGCCCGGACAAATTTGATTGGCCGTTGTGCGAAGTTATGCACAAATGAGCGATGCCGCAGCGCCGCAGCACCACAAGCCCAGGCAACATGCCCGCGCCTTCTCTCGTAGGCGCGGGTTTTTCGTATGCACCCCCTGGAAAAAGCAGATTTCCCAAATGATGAATCGACGGGACGCGGCGTAGACCTCAGCAAGGCGCCATGCACGACGAAGTGCTTCGCATCCGGGGTTTCGCTCTCCATCATCGAAGCGCGTCCAATTGCGGAGGAAGGCGCGTTGTGCAGGCGGTAAGCGGCCCGCCAGGGCCATCATAGACCGAGATTGAGAAGGTGCCATAGCTTGATTTGCTGAGGCAGTGAACCATGGCGGGGCGCCGAGCCGACAGCCATTTCAGGACCCGCCGGGATCGGGAGGCTCGGTTTGAATTCTCCTTCATCAGCGGCAGCACAATGGCGCAGGCGTGGAGCAGGCTGTCATGCTCACCAGACGAAGTGATATATGTCTCGTAACCATCGCGAGAGAGCCTGGTGCCCTTCGGCAGTCAGAAAGTCAGCAAATCGCGAATCAGCAGACGCCATCCGGGCCGGTCGGGTTCAGTGCGGTGCTCCGCCAGCCAGCAGATAGCGATAACCGTTCGTGGTCATCCATCAGCCTCGCGCGAGATGTGTTTCCCATGCTCGGAATGCCCGTTCCGGCTCCTTCGTGGGATCGATATGCAGAACGATTCTCGCCACGTCGCGTCAGTCGGCGTTCTCGGCCGCCACATCGAGAAGGCGGATATAAGTGAGCAGTCGCTCCTCGTCGTAGCCGGTCAGGATGGGGGCATCTGGAGCGACGTCGGCAACATCGGAATCGAGTAGCGGTTTGAGCACAGGAGAGCTGTCCCCTTCAACAAGCACTCTTCAGTCGGGTTCCTACTATAGAGAATAGGAACGATCATTCCTAGAACGTCAGTTCCTCTTCTGATTTCTAGTCGGCCATGGATCTCAAGGAGATCTTGGCCATCAATTTGCGTCGTTTGCGCCATGATCAGGATCTGACGCAGGAGGAACTGGCAGCCCGTTCTGGGCTGAGCATGCGTTATGTCGGCTCGATCGAGCGTGCTCAGGTTTCGGCCAGTGTCAGCGTTCTTGGTAGAATTGCAGATGCGTTTGAGGTACCCGTGCGAGCTCATCAGAATCGCATAACGGTAGGTCCGGGAGTGTCTGCGGATCCGACCGGCTCTGCATCCTGCGAAAGTTAGAGGCCCGATGTCATTACGCGGCCTTTGTTGTACCTTAGCTTGCTTGGGCTTCGGGGCAGCGCGGCAATCTTCTCCTGCCTGGCCGGAACGACATACGCCGACAACCCGGCTCTAGGTGGATACTCAACACGCTGAGTCAGCTTGCGTTCGACCGCATCGGTTTTCGGTTTAAAGAGCGCCTACCACCCGGCTGCAGGAGCGCAAGCCAAGGGCCAAAGACCTGCCGGTGGTCAAGAGAAAGCCGCGGCACACGTTTGCTTTTGGCCAGGCCCGCCCGCGGGTGTCGACGACCGATTGGGCTCGGCGGTACCCGGCTGCTTCGGCGTATCGGTGACGCCGCAACCCTGCGCTGGGTACCCCGGCTTCTGCGTGAGGCCATGAGGGTGGAAAGGACAGTCATCGCATGGCTATCGAAGAAACGACTGCACGGTTGCTTGCGGGCGGGAGCAGTTTGTCAAGAACGGCAAGGCTGGGCGCCTGCCCGCCCAGCCGGTCCGCTTCGCGCGATGAAATAGATGCGCGCCAGACCGCCCCCCGCCACCGCGGAAGGCGATAAGGTCGGGCTCACCTCTTTCTGGCCGCAGCCAGCGGGGGACCGACCACGAGCACGGTCGGCTCGGTCGACAACAGCTTCTTTGCCGCCGCCTTGACTTGATCGAGCGTCACCGCGTTGATCAGGCCGCTGCGGCGCTCCATGTAGTCGATGCCGAGACCATCGAGCTGCAGCCGGTCCAAGGTCACAGCTATAGAACTCGATGAATCCAGATTGCTGATGGCATAGGCGCCGACCAAATGTTTCTTGGCCGCCTCCAGTTCGGCCTCGGTCGGGCCGTCCTCGGCCAGCCGCTTGACCACGTTCCGCACGATACCAAGCGTCTCTGTCGCGCGGTCCGAGCGTGTGGCGGTGGTTACGATCAGGGCGTCGGCATGGTCCTGGTTGATCAGCGAGGAGTTGACGCTGTAGGCCAGCCCGCGCTTTTCGCGCACTTCCTGCCACAGGCGCGAGGTGAAGGGACCGCCGAGAACCTCATTCAGCAGCACCGCTGGGAAGAAATCGGCAGCCTCGCGCTTCACGCCGGGCCAGGTGAGTTTCAACGAGGTCTGCGGCAGGTCGTAGTCCACCTCGATATGCTGCGCCAGCTTGGGTTCAATATCGACGACGGAGGCAACCGCCTGGTTCTGTGGCAGGCCGCCGAACACCAGATCCAGCTTCTTCTTCAGCGTTTCCGGGTCGATAGCTCCGACGACCGCGACATGCAGCCCGCCCCGCGCGAAGACTGCCTTGTGGAGGGCCTTCAGATCATCCTGCGTGATGGCGGCGATGCTCTGCCTGGTGCCCTGGTCGGAGCGCGAATAAGGATGATCCCCATAGACGGCGCGCGCCCATCGGTTCTGCGCCACCGTGTGGGGATCATTCTCGTTGGCGATGATGCCGGACAGGATCTGGGCGCGGACGCGATCGACCGGTTCCAGGTCGAAACGCGGCTCGTTGACCGCCAGCCGCAACAGGTCGAATGCCTCGTCGCGCTGTTCGGCCAGCACGCGCATAGAGCCGTGGATGCTGTCGCGGGTCTCCTCGAAGCTCAGTTCGACGCCGGCATCGTCGAGCTTGATCTGGAAGGCTTCCGAATCGAGAGGGCCGGCGCCCTCAGGAAATAGGCGGGTCATCAGATTGGCCAGCCCTTCCTTGCCCGGCGGATCTTGCGTCGAGCCGCCGCCGAAGGTGAAGCGTATGGCGACAACCGGCACGGAATAGTCCTCCACCAGCCAGGCGGTGACACCCTTGGATGAGGTGACGGACTGGATTTCCATGGCGCGGGCGGCAAGCGCCGGCAGGACCAGGAAGACGATGGAGAGGAAGAGCGTCGCGAAAGCGTGTAAGCCGCTCCCCCCTGCCTTTGCGGGAGATGAGAAAGCTCGGAAGTGGTCACTTGTCAACACATCAATTCTCCGTCTTGGGTTGCGGCATCAGATAGCCGGTCGTCGACCGGGCGAGCACCAGATAGCGCCCGGCAACGGCCTTGACCTCCTCGGCCGTGACCTTGCGGATGCGGTCCGGCAATTGCTGCACGTCCTCGACGTTGTCGCCGGTGGCCAAGATCGAGCCATAGATTTGGGCCATCCCATCCGGGTTATCGCGGGCAAGGATCAGGGACCTGACATAGCGGTCCTTGGCTTTTTCGAGCTCATCGGGGGTTACGCCGTCGCTGGCGATGCGCGCCACCTCCGCATCGACCGCGGCTTCAACGTCGGCCAGCTTGGCGTCACCGCGCGGCACAGCATGGACGGTGAAGTTGGTGTCATCGAGCATGGTGCCCTGGAAGTCCGCGCCGGCGCTGGAAGCGATGCCCTGCTTCACGACAAGCGCTTGGTAAAGCCGGCTGCGGTTGCCGCCGCCGAGGATCTCGGCCAGCAGGTCGAGGGCTTCGGCCTCGCCGGGCTTGGCGGTGTGATAGGAGGGCACGACCCATTGGGTCGAAAAACTCGGCACGCTGACGCGGGCGTCGGAGAGCGTCACGGTGCGCTCGGTGTTCTGCTCCGGCTCGACCGGGCGCACCCGCGGCGGCAGATCCTGCCCGCGGGCCACCTTGCCGTAGGTCTTCTCGGCCAGCGCCTTCACCGTTTCCGGTTTGACGTCGCCGGCCACGATCAGCACCGCGTTGTTGGGCCGGTAGTATTTGTTATAGAAGGCGACGGCGTCGGTGCGGTTCAGCTGCTGCATCTCCTGCATCCAGCCGATGATCGGAATGCGATAGGGCTGGTTCTGCCACAGCGTTGCAGAGACCTCTTCGTCGAGCACGGCCTGCGGGCTGTTGTCGATGCGCGAGCGGCGCTCCTCCAGGATCACATCGCGCTCGGTCTTGATGACATCATCGGTGAGAATGAGATTGCGCATGCGGTCGGCCTCGAAGCTCATCATCAGCTCGAGCGCCGACGGCGCCACCGTCTCGTAGAAGGCGGTGAAGTCGTAGGAGGTGAAGGCGTTGTTGGAGCCGCCTATGTCGGAGACGGCGTTGCCTAACTCGCCTGTCGCATGGTTGGTCGTGGCCTTGAACATCAGATGCTCGAAGAAATGGGCGATGCCGGATTTGCCGGGCGGCTCGTCGGCGCTGCCGGTCTTGTACCAGACCATATGGGTGACGACGGGCACGCGATGCTCCGGAATGACGACCACTTCCATGCCGTTGTCGAGCAAGAAATCCGTCACCTTGGCGCCGTCGGCGGCAAGCGCAGGGTCGACGAGCATCAGGGCGGCTGTCAAGAGCAAGGCGCGGAGAGTGGAGGCCGGCTTTGTGAGCTGCTCGAACCAGGCTGGCGTCTCTGCGAAATATCGAGATCGCAGACTATTGGGGACTAAGCCAACGCTGCGTTTGCCCGCGCATGACCTGTCTGATGCATATTTTGACATGTTGATTACTTTCCTTCTTCACGTGATGTCGATGGGACAAACAAACGGACCGGCCGCGCGTGTGGTGCGAGGAGTTAGACGCTGTCGTGGTGCCAACTGCACAGGAACCGTTTTTCAAAATGAAAAGCGCTCGACCGAACACCACTGTGTCGCGGACTAGCCCAACCTGATTGCAAGACGTTCTTCACGAACGGAGGGACAGAATTCTTCTCCCAACTCGAACGCACACGTCGTTGGCTAGCCAAAGACAGGGTTCCCCTCGCCTGGTGAAGTTGCCGCCGTGAGAGTCTTGCTCTCCGGGATAAGCCGGCTGAACGATGCCCCATGCGCGGGTGTGCAGCGAATTGGCGCGATGTTCCTTTGTGCGCACTTTTCTCAACGAGCGCATGCCAGTTCATCAAATCGTCAGCCATCGCTGTTCTTGTCTCAAGGCAGCAACCCACCCCTTCGGAGAACGCGTCGATGGTTGGCGCTTTACCGCTCGTGCAGCAGAGCGCGTTCGCCAGCGGCTTAGCTGCCCCCCTCAAAGCCCCAACCCTCGTTTTCTACCGAGAGTCCAATCCACACCACCCTCGGGCCGCATGACGCCAGCGAGGTGACCGCCGAGGTGCTTGTCGAGTGCGGGTGACCAAGGCACGAGCTTGAAGCCGAGCCCATCGTCGATCATCGCGAACCGGCCTGAGGCAAGAGAGAAGCGCTGCCGGTAGATACCGGCTATTTGGCCGCCCTCGGTAGCCTTCGTGAAGGGCAGACCTGTCCCGGCGGACAGTTGCTCACCGAGTGCATCAATCTCGCGAACGCGAAGCGCTGCAATTAGGTTGCGCGCAACGATGACACGGTCGGCCTCACGCCGCGCTAAACCTTGCTCGACAAGGTGCTGAGTGCGGTTCTCCAGCGCCTGTTTAACCTGCTGTGCAAATCCGCCCTCACCCAGGTTATTTGGCCCATGCGCGACCAGTTGTCGGTCGAGCCAAGTCGCGCCGTCAGCATGGACCTGGTCCTCGATCGGGAGATCAGAACGGACAGCAAGCGCGACGCGGCTGCGGCCTTTTTCATCTTCACAGCGCCGAAGCTCGACGATGGAAGCTGGTGCGGAATCTCCAGCGGCATCGAGATTTTGAAAGCACAGGTAATGAGTGCGGCCATCGATTCCGTCGACAATGGCGTAAGCAGATGCGCGCAATTCGTCATGGAGGCCTCGTTCCATGTGCCTGCCAATGATCGGCACCTCGCTCGCCTCGCCCAGGACGACTTGGTCGGTAGCGTATCTACCGAGCCCATGCTCGGCCAGGGTGCGATGCATACGCTTGATGATGTCGCCTCGCTCGCCAAGCGCTCGCAGGGTGGCTTCGGCCTCGGCGACCATTGTCCACTGGCCGGCACCGATCGGGGCGGCGAGGCCGAGCCTTTCCAACTTCCGCAAGCGGCCGACGTTCACCGCGAGATACTCATCAGGCTTTCGGCCCGCGATGGGCGCGACGTCGACAGCGCCAAGCCTTTCCATTTCACGAACAAGCTGGCGGTCGCGTACCGTCCAATGTTCAGCCTCAATTTGTTGATGGAGTGCATGACGAATTTCACGATCGTTCCTTGGGCCAAGTTCCTGAGTGATCATGTCCTGCGCACGACCGCGCATCCCGTTTTTGATGTAGTCGCGCGAGATGACGAGATCCTGACCGTCCTCAACTCTGCCGCGCAGGATGATGTGAATGTGGGGATTGTCGGTGTTCCAATGATCGGCGGCCAGCCAATCTAGGTTGGTGCCAAGGTCCTTTACGGCCTGCGCCATCAGGTCGCGAGTGAAGGTCTTGAGATCGGACATGTCGACCGCGTCTTGGGGCGAGATGATGAAGCGAAAATGGTGTCGATCATTCGCGCAGCGTTCGGCGAAATCCTTGACGTCGGCATCGTCGGTTTGCCGACCAAACATGCACGCCTGTGCGAACAATCCATTATTCGCTTGATCTATTGTACAAACTGCACAAATAGCATGCTGACGTGACTGATGATCAAGAAGGAAACTCCATGACCGTATCCGATGAACAGCAGGGCAACACCGATCTCATGTCGATTGCTGCCGACATCGTCTCCGCTTATGTGTCGAACAATCCAGTGCCTGTCACGGAATTGCCGAAGCTGATCGGCGATATCCATTTTGCTTTGCAAAATGTCGGCACACCTGCAGCCGAGCCTGTGGTGAAACTGGAGCCAGCCGTTTCGATCAAGAAGTCGGTGACCCCCGACTACATCATCTGCCTGGAAGACGGAAACAAGTTCAAATCGCTGAGGCGGCATCTCAGCACACATTATAGTATGACCCCCGCAGAATACCGGCAGAAGTGGAACCTTCCTGCCGATTATCCGATGGTGGCGCCGACCTACGCCGCCGCCCGCTCTGCGCTGGCCAAGGCAGCCGGGCTCGGCCGCAAGCCGGCGGCACCAGAAGCAGCCAAGGTGGAGAATTCGAAACGGACGCCGCGCGCGGCCGCAGGGACTGTAACGGCAGCGGCAGCAAAGTCGCCGGTCAAGAAAACGCGCAAAGTTGCCGCCAAGGCCTAGCCTGCTACCGCCAATGCCTATTGTCCAGGCGGTGGCGGACTGAGCATGATGAAGCCCCGGCGTGACGCGCCGGGGCTTCTTTCATTTGAGCTGATCTCACTCGGCGGTGCGGCGGGACCAGATGAGCCGAGTACTCGCCCTGGGTTTCAGTCTCGACCAGGCTGGCGGAGATCGGAGCTGGGAAACTCGGATCGTCGAGTTTGACCGAGTGGTAGTCTCGGCCCTCGCGGGACACCTTCTTCCATGCCGCACCGAATTCGGTGGCGCCGGCGAAGATGCGGTAGTCCGGACCCTTTTCGTCGTCGCGCTCGGCGGGGAGGAAATCCACGGTCTTGACGTACAAAGCCGGCCTCCTTGGCCGGCGGCGGAAAAAAGCCAGCGGCGGACGTTGCGGGAAGACGATGGAGGCGAAGCCGGTCTTCGGTCAGACCCAATACATTCGAGGACGCCGTCGGCATGGCCTGCGGGCATACGAAGAGGAACCGCCGCAATGCCGTCAATCGGATTCACAGCGCAAAGGGCTCCTGGATCAGTACGGAAATCAATTCACGGCAAGGCAGGGATCGCTTCCCGGCTAAATATGATGGTGACGATGGAAGGCCCAGACTTCTACCGGTCCTTGCCCTGACCCATTGCATTCGATGCGGCGCGAAAATTGATACCCGCGCCAGTTCAGCGCCAATTGCCACATCACGCGGATATCGAGCTTGCCCGCCCCGATCTATGCGAGCCAGGTCGAGACCACAGCGTGGAAAAGTGGTAACCGACGGACGATGGAGTTTCGATGGGGTGGTCGGTTGTCTCTTGCCGGCCGGACCGAATGGATAAGGTAATCCCCAGCCGCTCGCTGACGTCTAAACAATTCTACCAGAAGGCGGCGCCGCCAACGGCATTGAATGGAGAAGTTGCCGAACGTCTCTCATGAGCTGCAAGGTCGACGTGACTTCAGCGGAGGGACTGCTTTACAAAGTCCCGCCGGTCTGCGTCCATGGACAATCACCATCACTGCTGGTCAGCCGATCGTAAGGTTGACCCTGTAACGTGAGCAATCGAGAAATTCGCCGCAAGCTGCGGCGATCTGCGTGCCTGCATCCAACGGCGATGGATAACGTTTGGAACCAATTGTCCGGCCGGAACATCACACCGCACACAGCACAGCACCAGATGAACCAAGCGGCCGTTGAGCGAGGCGGCGCAACACCTTGGTGCACGTCCTCCGGTCTTGCTGTCTCTGCCGAGGATGAGCGGCGGCTTGATACGCCAGCCCAGTAGCCACCCATAAAATCGCGCCCTTGAAAGGAAGTGGAACATGACAAAGCTTGCGATAAACCGCCGCGAGGCCATTGTCGGTCTCGGCACGGCAGGGGCCCTGACCTTCCTTGGCCGGCCGGCCTTTGCTGGGACGAAGGTGAAGCTTGGCGTAATGCGTCTCGCCAGCCATGCGCCCAGTTACATCGCCTGCGAACGAGGCTACTATAAGGACGAAGGGCTGGACGTCGAGCTAGAGTTCTTCGAAGCCGCTCAGCCGATGGCCATGGCGATTGCCTCGGGCGACGTCGATTATTCCGTCGCGGCCATGAGCGTCGGACTCGTGAGCCTCGCCCAGACGGACGCAATCAAGGTGATCGGCGGCGCTCTGTCTGAGGAGAAGGGTCTCGTCGGCGCCGTGATTCTGGCATCAGAAAAAGCCTACCGGGCCGGCCTTGTCACGCCGATGGCACTGAGCGGCACGACGTTTGGCGTCACCAAAGCAGGATCTTCCTTTCACTACATGTGCCACAAAATCGCAGAGGCGAACGGCATTCCGATGTCGGAAATTTCGTTGCGCCGGCTCCAGAAGGTCGGCGCAATCATCAGTGCGCTCGAGACCGGCCAGATTGACGCTTGGGCCATCCAGGGCAGCATCGCCGATAAGTTGCTCGCCGGGGGCAATGCCGTCCAGATTGGCCTGGTGTCCGACTATGCGCCCAATTACCAGGTGACCACGGTGTTCACCTCAACCAAGAATGCCACCAATGAGCGGGAGCAGACCGCAGCGTTTATCCGCGCCCATTCGACGGCAGTCGACGACTACAACGCCGCCATCGTCGACAAGACCGCTACACTGGAGGAAGTGGACGAGGTGGCCCACATCATCCACAAATACGTGTGTAGCGAGCGTCCGTCCCCCGCGGCGAAGGAAATTTTCCTCAGCAACGCCATGCGAATGAAGAAGGGCTGTGCGCTTGCACTCGATTCGGCGACAGATCAGCTTGAGTGGCTCAAGGCGAAGAAGATGGTGAGCAAGACGATCACGCCAGAGATGCTCTTCGACGCTTCCTACGTCGAGACGATCTAATCCGTCCAGGTTCACGAATGCACGCCGACCGGACGGGCGAGAGAGAAGATGGAACTGCTGCTAAGGTTCGGAGCGACGTCTCGACTAGCGTCCCACATGGCGAGATCTTGTGCGTTATCGGCCCGTCGGATGCAGCAAATCCACCCTGCTGCGCTTGCTAGGCGGGGCCCTGTGCTTCGAATTGCTCAATCCTCTCACCTTTGTCTTTCAGCAACCCGCCCTGCTGGCGTGGCGGACCGTGGAAGGCAATGTGAGCTGCTAGCATCATAGTTGCTGACGTGGGGAAGCCAGGGGCCCTCTACAACCAAGAGCGCCTGTTCTCGCGCCTGATTGCCTCGCCGTCATTGACCGCCTTGAGCAGCACGTAGTGGGCCTGGCGCACGTAAGCGATAGCGGTTTTCGTTTTCGTCAGCAACGAGAGAAAGGAACTGTTTGAAGGACGTTTTCAATGTGAGCGCCCTCCGTTTCGTCCGGTCCAAGCGCGGTCGGCGCTCGCGGCTTCTCGTCCGCGGCCCAATGCGCCGCGGCGAGCTGCCGTGACCGGGGTGGAGTTCCTTCGGTTACAGCAGCAATTCCCTGGCCGTGCAATCCGAGCCTGCTGCAGCATTCAAGGGTGCCAAACCAAGCAGCGGTGTTTTGTTGAAAAACAGACAAGGTGGGTTGCGGATGGAGGCGATATATGAGCGAGGCCCGTAAAATCGGGAGAGTCCTTGTAGCCGACAATGTTCTCGCCCTCATTCTGAGCATTGAAGACTATGCGCTGCGCAGCAATTCGTCGACCACAGCGTCGGGCGCGCATGCGAACGCGTGGAAGATCTCCCAGGGACTGAGGTCCGACGTCGTGATTGCCAGTTTGGGCTTTGGCCAGGATGACCCTGGACTCTTGCAAGATCTCGGCAACCTCGGGGACGTCTCCGTTATCGTCATTGAAAACCGTCGGGGTGAGAACGGAAAACTGGTTGGGCTTGAATTCGGCGCCGACGAGTGTCTGAGTAAGCTGCGTGAGCTTTTGGTGCGCCTTAACTCTCTGGCCAAGTGCCGTTTTGCCGACCCTGTGGAAGCTCATAGAAGGTCGCAAACAGGGAGATGGCTTTTCGGCGGGTGGGAGCTACGCTTGAAAACGCGACAGTTGCGTGATCCGTCTGGCGCATTGGTACCCCTAACCCAAGGCGAGTATGCGCTGCTGTTTGCTTTCCTCGAGGCGGCAGAACGGCCGTTATCGCGAGAGTACCTGCAACGGGCCACTCGCATCCACGGCGAGATTTCAGACCGCAGCATCGATGTTCAGATCTTGCGGTTGCGTCGGAAGCTCGAAAGAGACGCGAGTGCTCCACAGTTGATAAAAACCAAACGCGGCATCGGCTACGTGTTCAGTATCCCAGCGGAGCTATCGGATAGCTGACGACAGCACAAAGCCGGCCACTACTTTTCCTGCAGCAGAGCTGAAGGTGAGGAGGAGCATGGCGGCCCGGGATTGTTCACGTATCCACCGCATGGATAGGATGCATTGAAACAATCTATTTTTAATAAGTTAGGAAATGGGCTACGAACAGCGCCGTGCCTTGACCCGGGTTGGCGAATTCAACCGAAGCTAAAGAAGGCCACCCGAAAACCTGCCAGCAGTTCCATGTTGCCGTGATTACCACTTCCATTTGCCGCAAGCCGATGCCGAAGCCTGGCAGGCTCCTGCGGCTCATATCAATGCGCCCGGCATGACGCAGTTGGCCAGCCTGTCTGAAGACGAGCTCCCCGTAAACACTTTGCAGGTTCATGCCAATGACACATCGCATCCTCCCCCTCCCCCAAAGGGGCCGGCAGCGGCAGGCGGCACGAGACCTGCAGATCTGCGCTGTCAGCGCAACCCGCCGGTCCGCAGAGCCGGTCTAATCCTAACTCGAGTTCGCAGCCCACGGGTCAGATCGGCCTTAAAGCGGCTGAACCAGAGGCGGCGCATCGAAGCGGGGCCTCGCAATATCGATGATGCCGGACCCAGGCGCGAGTGGCGCTTTTTGGCGCCCAACGCCAGAGACGCTCAATAGACGTGATCACCCCAACCGCGTCCGGATCGGTAGGACTGATCTATCCAGGAGGAAACTATATGGCCGAGTTCGATGAAAGCACTGGCTTCTGGCGTTCCTTTCCCATTTTTCGGGATTTTGATGACAAGACCATCGCAGGGTTAGCGGGTATCTCAAGATTTCGCCGATGGCTACCAGACACGGTCATTTTCCAGCGAGGCGATGAGGGCAATTACATGGTCGCGGTAATCTCTGGACGGATCAAGGTATCACTGATCACTCCACAAGGGCGTGAACTCGTCCTGCGTCAACTCGAAGCCGGGGAACTGTTCGGCGAGATGGCTATGTTGGACGATCAGCCTCGATCAGCCGATGCTACCGCGCAGGTCGCCTCCGAAGGTTTCGTCATCGCTAAGAGGCCTTTTATGGATCTTATCAAACTTTCGCCGGGGGCAGCCAGAGCCACGATTCGTTATCTTTGCTGGCGACTGCGGTGTATCACCGAGCAGTTGGAAAACATCGCTCTCTATCACCTGAATTCCCGGGCGGCCCGTTTTCTCCTCGTTACCCTGAGGCAGATCCACGGCACTGAATTGCCGGCAAGGGCGGACCTCAAACTGTCCCTGACTCAGTCGGATATAGCAGGGATTTTGGGCGCAAGCCGACCGAAAGTAAATCGTGCGATATTAGCGTTAGAGGGGGCCGGCGCTATCAAACGCGGCGACGGAATCATTGAATGCAACACGGAGCGCCTGCAATGGATTGCTGAACCAGGCGAGGGTTAGGTCACAACCCGGAATACGTCGGGGACCAGTCCTGACTTTTTTCTGGCTCGGCGATGAGCGGTATTGGTGCTTGAAAGCATTTTTGACACTCAAGTCAATCCGAGCGTTGGTGATCGCCGTTTGATCAGCAGCACCATCCGGGGTCGAAAATGCGGCAGGCGTAAAGCGGTTGAGTGGAACATGAATTCCGCGCCTGGCCGGTTTGTCGAGTTCGCAACATAGGCCGCTCGCGCACGAAGGACGCTCGCATGGTAGATCGACGGCCACCGCTGATCGGCACTGCGCTTCCGTGCGTGGCGCATAGACGGTCGGCGTCGTTGACGCGAGACGGACTGTTGAGGTGCTTCGCGCGAGTCGCGGAATGGAAGGACAGGCAGGCGGTAGCGGCCGATCTCATGATGGACAGAGGCGCGACCCAAGGCTCGGTGGCTCGGAGCACAGCTGGGTAAGGGGATCCATAAGCAATCGCTTCGTTGGTCAAGGCCTTGCGCTCACGCGTGGTGCGGCGACGGTCCTCTTCTTCGGGCGCAGGCACTCGGAGCATCGCACACACCCGCGGCACGCCTCGCTTGTAGGCCAGCAACGCCTGGACCAGCGCCTCGCCGTCGATCTTGTCGGTCTTTGCCCGGCGCCGCCGGCGGACGGTCCTCAATGAAATGCGGACGATCGAGAACGTGGTCAGGTCGATTCTGCGGGAGGCCGGCATCAAGCTTGGCATGCCGTCGCGAACTGCCTTCGGCGGTCGCGTGCGCGAGCTGATTGGCACAGATACGGTCGTCATGACGCTGGTCGAGCCGCTCCTGGCGATCGTGGCCACGATGCTGCGCGAGTTCGGGCAACTGACAAAGCAGGTCCTCAATATCGCCCTATAACCCGCCGCCCCATTTCACGTTAGCGGCGAGCGTCCCAAGGGATTAAAGGGGTGACCCAGGCTAATGTTACGACGCAGGGAACCGAGCCCGGCCAGGTCTTGGGGGACCTGACCGGCAGCACGGGAGACTGCCGCCATTCGAACCAGCCGAAGAATACCAGGTTCCCGCCAGAATCGCATTAACAAATACTTTGGACGGCGTAGGGATCCGATCTGGCGCTATCAAAGGCTTAACCTTTTAGCGTCCCGGCAGTGTGCTTGTTACAGACATTTCGAACACATCGAGCAGGATTGCCAGTCCGACCCCGCATGCGGTGAGGATGAGGCCGAACATGAAGATGCGGTTAGCGCGGTCGAAAACCTTCCGGCGTAGCGAGCCCATGTCGAGCAGTATGGATAGCGCCCGCATCTGCAGCGCGATGCCGCCCAGGATCGGTACGACGGCCAAAAGATCATACAGCCGCCACGGCACCGGGTTCGCCGCCCAGTGCGTGACGAAGCCCAAAGAAAACGCAAGTAGGATGCCGACGACGGTGATAGTGCCATTGCGAAACATAGTCTCGATCAGTTCTTCCTTCGGATCCTGCTCGTCCAAGCTATCCTCCATTACTGTTATTGACCGGATCGTTCGCCGGCTGCACTAATGTCGCCCCAAAATGCGTAGCGGTTTTTGAAATACAAGAGAATTGCACCAGGGGAAAGCTGGGTAGATCGCAGTCGCTAAGCGCCAGCGTACGCAGAACCGCGATCAAAGGCCCCCTCTTCCTGCTGCTGAAACGACCAAACCGGGCAACAGGGGCGATAGCCGTTATCCGAGTGGGAGTGTAACTCACATAGCTGGCAAAGCAGCGAGCCGCCGTCTTCCTCGACCAGAACGTTCCGGCTGCTACTGGCGACCGTGGTGCCAATGGTAAACGGCAGCGATGTCGATTCGTTGAGAGGGTAGCCCCTGGGTGCCGACGGCTGGAGCTTGCCGCCGAGCGTTTTGGCCGCGACGATATGGTGATCAGGCTGGAACGCTTGAATTATGCTTCGTTTGGGAGGCGATCCGTCCGCCTCTGGATTCTCAATTGTCGGGGCTGCGGCTGCATAAAAATGGGCTGTGCTGGAAGGTTCTCGCAAGACCGATCGCATGCTTGAAACCAGATGCACCGGCTAGGAGTCGCCCCACCCGCGGGAAGGATCGTGCGGACAGAGACGTCGCCGACGAATCTTACCCCGGCTTCGGAAATGTTTTGTTGGCGGCGGACACAGACATGAGGATCAACTTCGGCCGGCCCCCAGAGCCGTTCGCCCACAGTCGGTTCGGGCCTGATGGTTGGGCGCAAAGAAAGTTACGCGGAACTCGGCCTCAAGATTTGGCTGGGTGACGGGTCCTTTCCACACCACGACCGGCAATGCCCGAATGGAATCTAATCTTATTATCTTCATATATTTTCCGGGAGATAGATGTCGAACGGCAGAAATGTCTCTCCCGGCGTGGTCGCGCAGCCGGTTTCGATGGTCCGAGCCATCAGCGTTATCAGTTCGTGACAAAGCCGGCGCAGTGGCGTGGCGACCGCCATCGTTATAATGCCATCCGCCAGCGCGGCGCGTGACTCCGGCGTGATCTCATTGACGATGGCGACCATATCCCGGTCTTCGCTCTGTTTCCTGAGCGCCGAAACAGCACCCTCCATGCGGCCGCCGGCCACGTAAAAGCCGACGAGTTCGGGTTCCCGCTGGATCACATCCAGTGTTGCCTCGTATGTGATCCGTCGCGTGGCGACGTTCATAGGAATGTCAAACACCTCGAATGTCGGCGCGCTCTCGCGAAAATAGGATCGAAAGCCGATTTCCTGAAGCTCGTGGGCCTGGTAACGCTCACTGACCGCAAAGACCGCTACCTTGCCCGGCCGTTTTGCGGCTTTGGAAAACATCCAGGCTGCTGTCCTCCCGACCTTGCGGTTGTTTAGGCCGAGATAGCCCTCGCGTACGCCGGCGGCGAAATCGGAAAGCAGCGAAAAAACTGGGATGCCTTTTGCTTTCAGTTCTTCGACGGCTGCCGTGATCGCCGGATGGTCCGGCGCCACCATGGCGACCGCGTGGCAGCGGCTCCCAAGCTCCCGGAGGAGTGCGATCAGATCGCCCGGCACATTCGACGGGGCGAATTCGATAAGCGAAGTGCCGTGGAACGCCTGTGCCGCATTGACTGCCGCTTCGACTTCGCGCGCGAAGTCCTGGTAAAAATACTGCGCCGGTTCTCCGAGGATAAAGCCAAGCTGATAGCGCGGCGGATCCGACTGCTCGCGCCGCTCGACAAGGCCGACCGCGTGATAGCCAATAGCATTGGCCGCCTCGTAGACCCGCAGCGCAGTCTGCTTGCGGACCGGATGGCGGGCGTTCAGAACCCGATCAACGGTTGCGACGCTGACTTCGGCTTCGCGGGCAAGATCGGCAATCGTTGGTCGCTTGGCCATGAATTCGATTCAGCAGACATTCTCAGGAGGAGAATACGTCGATGATCAAGGTTGATAAAATCCTTTTGCACCTCCATTGATGCCGCCATCCGGGAACTCCGCAATCGGGCGGCCGTGCCGAGAGTTCGTTTTGAGCGTTTCTCGGATGAAAGTTGCGGGCATCGCGATGACGATCGCGGGTGAGAGACGTCTACGCGCTGCGCGTAGGCGCGCACGAGGCGGCCCCCTCGGGTCATCTCAGACACCGGCGCCGTGACCCGTGCGCATCAGGCGACGACGAGCTTGGCGGCACCATTTGGAGGTGGTGCCGCCCTGGATTTGAATTGTCAGAAACGGTAGGTGACGCCTGTGCCGATCAGCCAAGGATTGAGCTTAGCTTTGCCCGTGACGTTCTTGCTGCCGACCACCGCGTCAAAATTCGGCTCAAGGAAGAGCTTCTTGGCGTCGAAATTGATGCCCCAATGCTGATCCAGCGTGTAGTCGAACCCGACCTGCACTGCGCTGCCGAATGTGTTCTTGACCTGGAGGGCATCGGCGCTGCCGGTATCCTGTTTATAAAAGATCGTGTAGTTTACCCCTGCACCGACGTAGGGCTTGAACGCGCCGAAATCGGTGAGATGGTATTGTAGCGTGAGGGTAGGCGGCAGCACCCAAGTCTTGCCGATCTTGTCCAGTCCGCTGATCGTTCCCTCCCCGTAGATGTTAGCATAGGTGGTCCCGAGTACGAGTTCGGCGGCGAGGTTGTCTGTGAAGTAGTAGGAAAGGTCCAATTCCGGAATTGCGGTATCTGAATAGGAAAGGCCGGAGCCGGGAATTCCGTTGACGTTTCCCTTGTCGTCCGTGATCACCCCCAGCGCACGCAGCCGAACTTGCCAAGGGCTAGGTTCAATCACAATGTACGGTTCCTGATTGGTCGCACCCACGGATTCTAGGTCCGCAGCCGCGGCCTGCTGCAGTGCAGTCAAGATAAGCGCAATACCCAGTGTGATTGCGCGTCGCGGCCTTCTCCAGTCTCTCATCATGCTCTCCTTGAAATCCGAAAGGGTCCGCGGCACCCATGTCAGCCGTGACGAGAGACTCGGTTGATCCAGATCAATGATGGGAGGGATTTAATCAAAGTGACAGATTTGTTAACAAAACTGTCGTGTGATAACCGATGACGGCAGCAAGGCAAGACATAAGGTTTAAAGATCCAAGAGCCCTGTTGCGGCAGGCAGTCGCAAGGTAGCGCAGACTTGGCCCTGGCGTTATCGCGATCTGATCTGTGGCAGGGCCGAGCCCAGCCCGATGGCACGACTCCTTTCCGTGCAGCATCATGCGCTGGGTGACGTTGCAACTGCCCACATTGTCGGCCGGGCCTTGGTATCAATCTGCCGCTTCCGTGACCAAATCACGGATCTGAGACATGAAGGTCAGCAGCCGCTTGGCTGGAGGAAGAGCTTCCTGCGACAGCCCTGCCCGATAGCGTCTGGCCCGTCGGCTGCGACGGTTGCTGGACCAAATGTCAGTTGCGGCGGGCAGGCCAATTCCCGGCGGTCTGCGGCGACTGGGCGGCGGCCAAACCGGTCTACCGGTTCTTTGACTGCCCGCGTTGACAATCGGCATCACCCAGACCATCAACGCCGGGCGCTACAAGGCCGGGAAATCGGCGCCATCATTCCTCCACAAGAAACATTCGTTTCGACCACGAGAGCGGTTCGGGCGAATACATCTTGCGCCGTGTGGGAGGAAATGTACCTCATCCGGTTCCTGGGTGTGGCAATGGCGTGCCGGAACGCGAGTCACCAGGACAGCAAACGGTCCAAGGGTTGGAGAAGATGAGCAAGCCGGCGTGCGCAGATGCGGATGTGGTTCCGCCAACAACCTTTGCGCCGCTCAGGAATCGGACGTTTAGGTCGATTTGGCTGTCGACGCAGGTTTCCAGCTGGCTGATGCAGACTGTTGCGATTAGTTGGCTGATGGCAACGATCTCAAAGTCCGATCTGAACGTGTCGCTGGTACAAGCCTCAACGACGCGCCCGCGTTTTTTCTGTCTGTCTTTGTCGGCGCCATCGCCGACAATTTCAGCCGCCGTAAAGTCATGTTCGCTGGCTGGTGCGTGATCGCGCTGGCATCAGCGATGCTGGCTTGCCTCGTAGCGCTGGAACTTGTCGACCCCTGGATTGTCCTCGGATTAAGCTTTTTAGCGGGATGCGGCGTGGCGTTCACCGACCCCGCTTGGCACGCCTCGGTTGGTGATGTTCTGCGCAAGAGCGATGTTCCGGCTGCCGTTACGCTAATATCGGTGGGATATAACGCTGTTCCCAGTATCGGGCCGGCGCTTGGCGGATTCGTCGTTGCCTCTTTTGGACCTCTGACCGCGTTCGCCCCGGCGACGCTGAGCTATATGGCCTTGCTTTGGACCATACAGCAGTGCACATGGAAGGTCCCCTCCTCACCTCTCCCGCGCGAGTCAATGTCGACGGCCATCCATGACGGGGTGCGCTTTACGGCGATGTCTTCCGAGATCAAGGCAGCAATCGCACGCGGAATCGCGATACTAGCGTTGCTCCCTCTGGTTGCTCGCGATCAATTGAACGCACGGCCAATCGCCTATGGTATCCTGACGGCCAGCTTCGGCACCGGCGCCTTCGCGGCCGGTATCTGCAATAACGTCTTGCGGCGAATACTGTCTCAGGAGCGGCTGATTACGCTCGCTTGCATCGCGTGCGCGGCGTGTTCGCTCTCTCTTGCGCTGACCCCTTCCCTTGCAGTGGCAGCTGTCGCACTCGCCGCGGGTTGGGTTGTCACTTGGACTTGACTTGACGTCAGCATGCAATTGGCGAGCCCGCGGTGGGTCGTAGATCGCACCTTATCGATCTATTATGCCTTTTCGTCGGGCGGCATCGCAGCCGGCAGTTGGCTTTGGGGCACAATTGCTCAGAATTATTCCCTGAGCTGGGCACTTGAAAGCTCCGCTGGAGCTCTGTTGCTGGCCGCTGCAACCGGGTTACTGTTGCCCATCCGCGAGTGGAGAGAAGCAGACCAGGACCGCCGGGGATTCGACGCGCCGGAAGTTGCCCTCGATTTGAAGCCAAGAAGCGGCCCGATCGTCGTTAAGGTCGACTACTTGATACCGGAGAAAAATGTCGAGGCCTTCCTGGGGCTGATGCGTGAACGGCGACGGGTGCAAAGCCGCGTCGGTGCTCAGCACTGGCCCCTGCAGCGCGATCTTCAAGAACCGTGCCGTTGGACGGAGACTTTTCGCACGCCGACCTGGACGGACTACCTACGTCTAAATCATCGACTTACCGCCGCCGATAGGGAAGTGGATGGGCATCTGCTCGAATTGAATGCCTCAGAGTTTGCCCCCGAAACGAAGCTTTCAATCGAGCGACCGACTGGGCCGGCTCGCAAACGCCTTCAACCGACGCCTTTTTCCCCCCGCCCTTGAGCGCTTCATAATGTGAGGCAGCCAAGGTTCATACCAAGCGAAGAAGAAGGGTCGTATTGAGTTACGCGCAACTTGTGATCTCACTTCGCGGCTGCGATATTTGCCAAGAAACCAAGCATCGACCACCCCAGTCGCCTGCACGGCTGGGTCAGAAGGGAATGGCGCGAGGCATGCACCGTGCTCCAGACAGCGCTTGCAGGCATCCGGCTGTTGAGAAGGGTTGGCGCGGCCGAATGAGCCTAGACTCGCACCTTTCCCCCGCCCGATTTGCAGGCAGCGATCCACTTCATCGCGGAGATTGGGTCTAGGAATATGCCTGCCCGTTGGGAAAATCCGAGGAAGGCATTGCGCGCAGCGCTTACAGGTTTGCGCCGAACGTGTGCCTCATAGCACGCCCGAAGGGCGGTCTCGTGAATCGGGTCTCTGCGATCTTCCGGCCATTGCTCGAGAAATTCGATTGCGTCCTTTAAGTCGGCAATCTCTTGCACCATGTATGTGGCACGCTTCACGAAGATGGAGCTGCTGAAAGTTTCAGCGTTCATTGTTTTCTCTCAACTTGCCGAACGATTGTGTGAAGAGGCTACAGCCTCGACGCCGGCCGACCATCGCAGACTATTCTGTCCGGGCGAGGACGGGTCTCCAGGTCGTTATGCCCAGCTTGGCCAACTTTCCCCGTCATGGGTATGATCGGCAGCGGCGTGGAACTTGCGCTGCGGTTGTCGCGCCGCCGGCATTGGCTGAACCGGGCTTTAGATTCGACCTGCAATGCAGGCAAGCTGTGTGAGCAAGCCCCGATAGCTCTCAGTCGCAACGCAGGATTCGCGCTTCGAGCGCTGCGGCGACGAAAGCACGCCGCGCGACAGCTGGATGAGCCTCACCCCGCAACACTTGCAGACAGGCGTCCGTTGCTATTTTCCGTTTCTCGGTCTTGCGGCTGAAATCCCGCAGCAAGATGGTGGCTACGTCATTGACATCGATGACGATCCGCTCTGCTCCAGGCCGACCAATTTGAACGACGATTGGCCTCACAAATCTCGAACCGGTCATGCCACCCCTCCTCTACCGAGCCATTCGGCAAAAGCGGCCTGTCTGTAAGTTGCCTCGCAACCTGCACCGCTGACGCCCCCAGATACAGCCGCGGCTGCTGTGCTCAACCATGCCCGCTGGGCCTTCCGCAGTCGTCCGCGGTGGAGAAGGGCACCACCAAGACCCAACCTTGCCGCATGTATATCCATGCAGCGCTCTGCCGGTTGCAACGCCGGAAGTGCTGTGCGCGGCGGTTCGGCCCACACTTACCCCTCGTGCGTTTCGAACCCGCTGCATCTCCCAAGTCCCCCTTCTCCATTTGAGAGCCGCTTCTTGGAGATTTGCCGAGAGCCGATGATCTGGCGGAAACTCGTTGGGGTAAGCCACGGTACGGACGCCTTCCAGCGCGACCCATGGATGGCCCGCAGCCAAGCCACCGATACGTCTCTTCTGGGCAGTTGAGCGACCCGCTCGCCACGACGCTTCAGCAGCGCAGGAGGAAGCGGGCGCGAGACAGGGGAATCGGGTGAGTTAATTTTCACGAGATGAGGCTGACGAGAAAGTCCTCGTTCCATCCGGCCTTCAATCGT
>NZ_JBSKBQ010000026.1:0-36625 GCF_053714375.1 Mesorhizobium sp. ArgA1 | reverse complement strand
CAACGCGGTTCCAATCCATGGCCTTGGCCTCCTTGGTTGCACACCAGTTGAAACGCCATATCGAGCGCGAGGTTCCGCAATTGAGGCCGTTGTGTCCAAGACAATCATACGGCGGCACGATCCTCGCAAAGCGCAACGGCTGTTCATCCTGCGACCCTCTACGCCTTCCGGCATCTCGCTTCCACGCTCGTGCACAAATGGACGGGAAAGGCCGTCGGTTGCCAAGCTTATATTTTGCTTCCCGATGGCGGAACTTTTGCCCGACCGGGACCTTGTGCGTATGCGAACCACAGGAGGAACAAGTGGCCAATCTTGGAAGACTTGCTGTCGCAATGCTGGGGGTCCTGGCTTATCAAAACCGCGACAAGATCGCAGAAATGATCCGTGGAGCACGAGAGCGCGATCCAAACAATCCTCAAGGCGGGGTTCTGGACCAGGTATCGAAAGGGCTCTCTGGAACTGCGCTGGGCGACATCCTCGAGCGTTTCAGAAACGCCGGTGCAGGCTCCAAGGTTGACTCTTGGGTTGGGACTGGGCCGAACGAGCCGATCGAGCCTCACGAGGTGGAAGCGGCCATCGATGCGCAGACGCTCGAATCGCTGTCGCGGCAGACCGGCCTTTCTCGCGAGGAGCTGATTGCCAGGATTACCAACAATCTGCCGGATGCCGTCAACCAGATGACTCCAAACGGCAATTTGCCTGCAGATCAGCGAACGAATGCCCCGGATGAGCCGACGCTCCTCGACGATGTGCCACGCGCTCAGCGTGGGGCGCCAATCCAATAAGGGCGATGCCTATGAGATACGTTCCGCATTTTCTGCTTGGTGTGGGTATCGCGATGATACCCACTTCGCTGCTCGGTGCTCAAGGATGGCAGGCCTTCGGGATCAAGCACTTTGGCTTCGTGTTCGATGTTCCGCCAGGGTTCGCTCTAAGCCAGCGTTCCAACCGCGGAGCCGCCTTCGAGGGCAGAAATAAGGAGTTTCTTGCAGTATGGGGAGCCCAGCTCGGCAAAGCCAGTTTTCGCAGCGAGATTGAGCATCGCATGGCGGTGAATGAGAATGATGGCTGGAAGTTGACGTATAAGCGAGTGACGCCGCAATGGGCGAGCTATTCAGGCCTGAAGGACGGCCAGATCCTGTATGTTCGAGCTATCAAAGTGTGTGGCAACCGCGCCGCCCTGTTTACCGTCAATTATAGCCGTGACGAAAAAGTGCCCTATGATCCAATTGTCGTTCGCATGGTAAAATCACTGAGGGCCAATGGTTGTTGACCAGGGTGGCATTGGACCGGGCTAGATGTCCCCTAGGCGCGGATCGTCTTGCTTTTTGTGCGCCAAACATAGGCCACGGCGAACAGGTTCTCGTTCAACCAGATGCCGGCAAGTGAGATGCGGACTGCCTCGACCGGGGTCGTTGGCCCGGAGAGAACTCAGGCGGTTGCCCAGGCTACTGACCCACTGTTCATCTTCGAGCATCTGCAGCGCAATTGAAGATCCGTAGCCCGCCGCCATCACGGCGGCGGGCTGTAGCTATTCGATCAGTTGTAGACCTTGATGATCTTTCGGGTGCCCGGATCGACGAGAACCGTCCGGTTGTCGATCACGACGTAGCGATATTTGACGCTGGGAACTTCATGAAGTTCGACCGTGTCGGGCAGGGCTGTGCCGACATTGAGTTCCACACCAGGGAGCTTCACCGACGCTAGCGGCTGTTTCTTCACATACTCTTGGATCACTGTGTCCTGCTCGGGCTGAATGATGATGTCCTCGGCGGCGGCAACGCCCACACCAGCCAACAGGACAAATGCCGCAGCAGCGGCAGACAGGGACATTCTCATAGGTAGCTCCTTGGTTGAGATTGACACCGTACTGATTGGCCGGCGTCTGGGGCTCAACTTTAGGTCGGTCCGAAGGTTCCCAATAAGGGCTTCAGTCCGCATGGACTGAGGACCAAAGTCCGATGCCGAAAAACAATGGTCTTGTGCAAGTCCTAGGCATGGAACAGGCAACGATCCCGATTGTTGTTCCACCGAAAAGTGGGAGAAAACAAATGGATAAGAGTGTTGGCCAGGCACGGTGGTTGCTCGCACCGATCTTCGGGACTGCGGTCACATTTTTGCTGGTTGGAATAATCCTTGGCTGACAATCGTGCAGGTCTGCGCAGCTTAAGTCGTACCCTGCGCCGATAGGTTCGCGCCTTCTGCGAGCCAATTTTCTAGCAAACGCGATGCTTGCCATGTCGGCCGGCGCGTACCCTCGTTCAACTTTGTAATTGGGAGGTTTTTTATGGATCGCCGCTACTTTTTGACAGCAATGTTCGGAGTTGCGGGGGCAGGGGCCTTGGCAACGATTATCCGCCCGTCGGATGCCCTGTCCGGAGTTGCTGCGCCAGAAAATGGCATTCTCGACAAACTTGATGCGCCGCAGAGGCAGGATACCTTTGCCGACGAAGGACCGGCAGAAGTGGAGCCGATCAATCATCGGCGCTGGGAGCGCCGCCATCACCGCAGGCGCGCGTGGAGAAGGGTCTGCCGCACCCACTGGCGCCACGGCCGCAGGCGCGTGCGCTGCTACCGCAGGCGCGTTTGGGTCACGTTGCGGCTTTAGCAGCTAGTGCGGCAGAGCCCACGGATTGGGGGCGGAGCTTTTGCCGCTTCGCAATTGGGTTCGCTCCGCCAGATACAGGCGAGCGAACCCTCGGTCACACAGAAATTGAAAAGTGTGAGTGTCTGATGTTGCGCGACAAAGAAACCTGGTTCGTTGAGGCAGACTTGCTTGCGGCAGCGTCGATTTGCGTAGCCATAACCGCACTGCTTGAATTGTCGACTTTGGCCTCGCTATGAACCGCATCTTGTTCGTAGCCGCAGACTTTCTTTCCCGCCCGCCCGGCTTCTATGTCATGCTAATAGCAATGGTGTTCTGCACTGCTCTGGTGCCTTTCGGCCTCACTAATGCAGTTACATACGCATTGTCGGTTGCAGCCATCGTTATTACCGGGGTGGTCCTGTTACAGGGCTATCGCGACACTGCCGCCATCCACGCCAAGCTTGATGAGATCATCGTCTCCCTAGAGGAAACCAGAAATGACGTCGTCGGCTTGGAACATGCCGAGCCCGAGGAGATTAGAGAAAAGCTTTCGATCCTCGAAGCCGAAGCAGCGAAAGCGGTCCGGACGGACCAGCCCGCCTGATTTGTAGCCTGGGCTAATCGGGTGAGCGCCTCGGCGCGAGGGAAGTCCTCCGGCATGAAGCACGGAGGATTTTGGGAGAGCAATGAGCAGACGGGGCGGTGATTTTCTCCACCAATGGATGGCGGACCATTTGGCTGATGATCAGATTATCGACCCAGTCTTACTGGTCATAGATATGGCAGTGGATGCAAAACGTGAGGCGGAAAAGCAAGGCATTGCAGGCGAGGAAATTGACGAAGAAATTGGCTCAGTTTTCGAAGCGATGATGCAGGGTCTGCGCTGACTCCCTCTTGGCGGCGGTCGACATCCGAGGGCCCAGCATCGGTCATATGTCTGAACGCGTGGCGCTGTTCGTGGCGACGCCGCGGGCCGGCAGCCTCGTGACCCCACCGGCGCCAAGCCCGGTAAAGGACTGAGGTTGTTTCGCTATTTGGCGATTCCGAAGGATCAAAAAACTCCGTGCCGCATTAAAGCTCTGGCTAATAGTAGCCTCAGGAGAGAAATAATGAAAAAGACTATCCTCATTTTGTGCTTACTCGTCCCGCTCGCAGCATGCTCGCGCACCGAACAGGGCGCTGCCGTCGGCGGGTTGGGTGGGGCCGCGATAGGCGCAGCCGTGGCAGGCGATCCGGTGAAAGGGGCGGTCGTTGGCGGAGCGGTGGGCGCCGTAGCCGGGGCCGTCATCGGGCATACCAGCGAGGCCGGCCAGTGTAGATATCGCGATCGCCATGGCAGAGTTTACGTTGCACAATGCCCCGAAGGCTACTGAGCAAAGGGCGCGTGATCCCGTCGATCACGCGCCTCCCCTCAGGAAAGTGTTTCAGCTGACGACGGTTGTCACAGTTCTAGGCGCCGTGTGCCAGCGAGCTAGGGTGCGGCGGACCCGAGGAATCGACGATGGGGTTGATGGACCTCACCGACCGGCGGCAAATGGAACAAAATCGACCACGCCGCGTTAGGGGCCTTGCGGCGTGCTGTATCGTCCGCGAGGGGCATTTTATCCGACACAAGTTCCATAGGGGCGGGGAGTGGCGCTGTGACCGAGCAGGCATCCAGGAAGCAATTGGACCGGCGAAACATTCTGAATTCCTTAAAAGCCTTTCGGCGCGGCGATTTCTCCATTCGAATTGACAACGTTTACGACGGGCTCGATTCCGAGATCGCAGAGACCTTCAATGAGATTGTCGCCCTAAACGACCAGGTAACTCGCGAGTTCGAGCGCCTCAGCCGCGTCGTCGGCAAGGAAGGGCGGATAGGCGAGCGCGGCCGAGTTCGAGAAGCTACGGGCGGTTGGGAGTCCAGCGTCCGCTCGGTCAACGATCTGATCGAAGACATGGTGCAGCCAACCGCCGAGGTTGCCCGGGTCATCGGCGCCGTCGCCAAAGGCGACCTTTCGCAGACAATGATGGTTGAAATTGACGGCCGACCCCTGCGCGGTGAATTCCTGCGCATCGGCGAGATCGTGAACACCATGGTCGGTCAGTTGGCTTCCTTCGCCTCGGAAGTGACGCGCGTCGCCCGCGAGGTCGGCACAGAAGGCAAGCTTGGTGGCCAGGCGCTTGTGAAGGGCGTTGCCGGCACGTGGAAAGATTTGACCGACAACGTCAATGCCATGGCGACGAACCTGACGGGGCAGGTGCGCAACATCGCCGAGGTCACGACCGCGGTCGCTTCGGGAGACCTGTCGAAGAAGATCACCGTCGACGTCAAAGGCGAAATCCTCGAACTGAAAAACACCATCAACACCATGGTCGACCAGCTCAACTCGTTCGCCTCCGAGGTCACGCGCGTGGCTCGCGAGGTCGGCACCGAGGGCAAGCTCGGCGGCCAGGCGCGGGTTGAAGGTGTCGGCGGCACGTGGAAGGATCTGACTGACAACGTGAACTCGATGGCCGAGAACCTCACCGGTCAAGTCCGCAACATCGCCGAAGTGACCACGGCCGTGGCACTGGGCGACCTCTCCAAGAAAATCACTGTCGACGTCAAAGGCGAAATCCTGGAGCTAAAATCCACGATCAACACCATGGTCGACCAACTGAATTCCTTCGCCGGCGAGGTCACGCGCGTGGCGCGCGAGGTCGGTACCGAAGGAAAGCTTGGCGGGCAGGCGCAGGTGCGTGGCGTTGCGGGCACCTGGAAGGACCTGACCGACAATGTGAACTCGATGGCTGAGAACTTGACGGGTCAGGTGCGCAACATTGCCGAAGTGACGACGGCCGTCGCCTCAGGCGACTTGTCGAAGAAGATCACGGTGGCCGTGCAAGGTGAGATTCTCGAGCTCAAGGACACCATCAATACGATGGTCGATCAACTGAATTCCTTCGCCTCGGAGGTGACACGCGTCGCACGTGAGGTCGGTACCGAGGGCAAGCTCGGCGGCCAAGCCGAGGTGAAGGGCGTCGGCGGCACTTGGAAGGATCTGACCGATAACGTCAACCTCATGGCCGCCAACCTGACCGGTCAGGTTCGTAACATCGCTGAGGTGACCACGGCCGTGGCGCGCGGCGACCTGTCGAAGAAGATTACCGTCGACGTCAAAGGCGAAATCCTGGAGCTCAAGGATACCGTCAACACGATGGTCGACCAACTGAATTCCTTCGCCTCGGAAGTCACGCGCGTCGCCCGCGAGGTCGGCTCGGAAGGCAAGCTCGGCGGACAGGCGCACGTCGAAGGGGTCGGCGGCACATGGAAAGATTTGACCGACAACGTCAACGCCATGGCCGGCAATTTGACCGTTCAGTTGCGCGACGTGTCGAAGGTGGCGACGGCCATCGCGACCGGCGATCTGACGCAGAAGATCACCGTCGATGCGCTCGGTGAAATCCTGCAGATCAAGGACGTCATCAACACGATGGTCGACCAGCTGAATTCCTTCGCCTCGGAAGTGACGCGGGTGGCGCGTGAGGTCGGCTCGGATGGCAAGCTCGGTGGCCAGGCACAGGTCCGTGGCGTTGCCGGCACGTGGAAGGATTTGACCGACAACGTCAATGCCATGGCCGCCAATCTGACCGGCCAGGTGCGCAACATTGCGGAGGTCACCACGGCCGTGGCCCTCGGCGATTTGTCGAAGAAGATCACCGTCGATGTCCGCGGTGAGATTCTGGAGCTCAAGGACACCATCAACACGATGGTCGACCAGCTCAATTCTTTTGCTTCGGAAGTAACGCGCGTGGCGCGCGAGGTCGGTACCGAAGGCAAGCTCGGTGGCCAGGCACAGGTGCGTGGCGTTGCGGGCACCTGGAAGGACCTGACCGACAATGTGAACTCGATGGCTGAGAACTTGACGGGTCAGGTCCGCAACATCGCCGAGGTCACGACAGCCGTTGCGCGCGGCGACCTGTCGAAGAAGATCACCGTCGATGTGAAGGGTGAAATCCTCGAACTGAAGTCGACCATCAACACCATGGTAGACCAGCTAAACTCCTTCGCCGGCGAGGTCACGCGTGTGGCGCGCGAGGTTGGCACCGAGGGCAAGCTTGGCGGCCAGGCGCGCGTCGAAGGCGTTGCCGGGACCTGGAAGGATTTGACCGACAACGTCAACCTGATGGCCACGAACCTCACCAACCAGGTTCGTGGTATCGCCGACGTGGTGACCGCGGTCGCGCAAGGCAATCTCAAGCGAAAACTGACGGTGGACGCGAAGGGCGAAATCGCCTCTCTGGCTGACACCATCAATGGGATGATCGAAACGCTCGCTACCTTTGCCGACCAGGTGACCAATGTCGCACGCGAGGTGGGTATTGAGGGCAAGCTCGGCGGCCAGGCGCGTGTGCCGGGCGCGGCCGGCCTGTGGCGCGACCTGACCGACAACGTCAATCAGCTTGCCGCCAACCTGACCACCCAGGTCCGCGCCATCGCCGAAGTCTCGACTGCGGTCACCAAGGGCGATTTGACCCGCTCGATCAGCGTCCAAGCCTCCGGTGAAGTCGCCGCGCTCAAGGACAACATTAATGAAATGATCCGCAATCTGAAGGATCAGACGCTAAAGAATGCCGAGCAGGACTGGCTGAAGACTAATCTCGCGCGGTTTTCGCGAATGCTGCAAGGCGAGCGCGATCTCACCACCGTGTCTCGCCTCATCATGTCAGAGCTCGCTCCTCTGGTGAATGCGCAGTACGGGGTGTTCTACGTCACCAATCGCGACGAAGAGGAATCCTATCTCGAGCTGGCGGCATCCTATGGCGCCGAAAGCAAAGCAGCTATCAAGCAACGCCTAGATTTGCGCGAGGGCTTGGTCGGGCAAAGTGCCGCTGACAAGCGCGCCATCATGCTGGACAATGTGCCGCCGGAGTTCCTGCGCGTCACGTCTGGTCTTGGAAGCGCCTCGCCGGCCAATGTCATCATCCTTCCGGCATTGTTCGAGGATGAGGTTAAGGCCGTCATCGAGCTTGCCTCGTTTGGCGAATTTCGTGACACGCACCAGTCGTTTCTCAACCAGCTGATGGAATCCGTCGGCATCGTTCTCAACACGATTGCCGCGACGATGCGCACCGAGGGCCTGCTCAAGCAATCGCAACTCCTGACTTCGGAGTTGCAGGCGCGTCAGACCGAACTGACCAAGAAGCAGGAAGAGCTGCATACGACAAACGAGGAGTTGCAGGAAAAAGCGCAGCTGCTCGAAAACGAAAAGAAGCAGGTCGAAAACAAGAATCTCGAAATCGAGATGGCACGCCGCGCATTGGAGGAGAAAGCCGAGCAGCTGGCGCTGACGTCGAAGTACAAGTCTGAGTTCCTGGCCAATATGAGCCATGAGCTGCGCACTCCGCTCAACTCCCTACTCATTCTGTCAAATCTGCTCGCAACCAATCAGCAGGGCAATCTCAACGAAAAGCAGGTCGAGTTCGCGCGCACCATAAACTCTGCCGGAACCGACCTTCTCAGCCTTATCAACGATATTCTCGATCTGTCTAAGATCGAATCCGGCACCGTTTCTATCGACATCAACGATATGCCGGTGGCCCATCTGCGCCAGCATATGGAGCGCACGTTCCGTCAGCTCGCGGCAGACAAGGGCCTTGGCTTCACCATCAAAGTCGACCCGGCCCTTCCAGAGACGGTCCGCACGGATGAGAAGCGGCTGCAGCAGATTGTCCTCAACCTGCTTTCGAACGCATTCAAGTTCACCTCGCAAGGCGAGGTCAGTCTGAGCTTCCGGGTCGAAAAGACCGGGCGCCGTAGCGGCTCCGCGCAACCGGTGAAGGCCTTGGCGATCGCTGTGACCGACACCGGCATCGGCATTCCCGAAGACAAGCAGAAGCTGATTTTCGAAGCCTTTCAGCAGGCTGACGGTACCACCAGTCGCAAATATGGAGGCACCGGCCTCGGGCTTTCGATAAGCCGGGAGATTGCTCGCTTGCTTGGTGGCGAATTGCGGGTGGAAAGCGTTCCAGGCAAGGGCTCGACATTTACGCTCGTCATCCCGTTCGCGGGCCCGCGCGTGGCCGCAGCACAGTCGGTTCTATCGCCGCCAACGGACACAGTCGCCGCCCCGGCTTCCCTCGGCAGCCCAACTGCTGCTGAGTTGATCGATGATCGCGATTCCATCTCGCCGACAGATCGGGTCGTTTTGATCGTCGAGGACGACCCGACGTTCGGCGGGTTGCTACTTGGTCTCGCACGCGCAGCCGGATTGAAAGGCGTCTTGTCGAACGCGGGTTCCGGCACCCTGGCTTTGGCTCGCAAACTGGTGCCTGACGCCATCACCCTTGATCTCGGGCTTGCCGATATCGATGGCTGGGTGCTTTTCGATCTGTTGCGTCATGACCAGAAGACGAGGGGAATTCCCGTTCACGTGATCTCCGGTGCCGAGGATATGGATGGTCTTGCCCGCAAAGGGGCATCCAGCATCTCCACCAAGCCTGTGTCCTCGGATGAACTGATGAAAGTATTTCAGGACATCCAATCCAAGAAGCTGCGCATCCAGCGACGCGTGCTGGTCGCCGACCCCGATCCGGAGCGCCGGCTTTCGCTTGTCGAAGCGATCCGCGACGGCGTGACCTCGGTGACAGCGGTCGGTCGCTTCGCCGCAAACGCGGACGACGGCGTGGCTTCATATGATGCCGTCGTGCTCGGCTTTGGACGTTCCGCCAAGGACAACGCACAAGCACTGGACGAGGTCACCGGCCAGTTCGGCGACGCCTTGCCGCAGCTGCTGTTCTTTGCGCCGCATCCTGAGGCGCTTGACCAGGTGGTGGCGCTTAATCCGGCGCTTGCGAATGCGCCACGGGCCGAGAATTTTGCGCAGCTGGCGCTTCATATTTCGGCAACGCTGCCAGGAGAAGGCCGCGAACAGCGCGGAGCAGGAAGCGAAGAAAACGGCAAATCCGATCTGGCCGGCGCGAAGGTTCTGATCGTCGATGACGATATCCGCAACATCTATTCGCTTACCAGCGTCCTCGAGACCTACGACATACAGGTGCTGCACGCTGAGCGTGGCCGCGACGGCATCGCCCTGCTGGAACAGACCCCTGACGTCGATGCGGCGCTGATCGATATCATGATGCCGGAGATGGACGGTTACGAAACGATGCGGCGGATTCGCGGCACACCGGCGATCGCTCACATCCCGCTGATATCGGTGACCGCAAAAGCAATGAAGGGCGATCGGCAAAAATGTCTGGACGCCGGCGCTTCCGATTACATCGCCAAGCCCGTCGATCTCGACCTCCTGCTGGCATTGCTGCGTGTCTGGATCGGACGTTCCCGGTCACGTGTCGAAGCGCCTCAAAAAATGCTCTTGGCAGTGAACTGACGGCCGGTCCATGCAAAAGCCTTCGAGAAACCGAGCAAAGCAACTTGATTTCGTCCAACCTGCTCAAACGCCGGCGAGGGCGCGTATCCTCGCTGTGGACGACGATGAACGCAATCTTCTCGCGATCAGCGAGGTTCTCGCCACGACCGGCGAAGTGATCTGCGTCCAATCGGGCGAGGAGGCCCTGCGTTATCTGCTCAAGGAGGACTGCGCCGTTATCCTCCTGGATGTTTTGATGCCCGGAATAGACGGCTATGAAACGGCCGGGCTAATCCGCCAGCGCGAGCAATCCAAACGCACACCAATCATTTTCCTCACCGCCATCAACAAGGAGGACGCCCACATGCTGCGCGGCTATGACGCCGGCGCCGTGGACTATGTGTTCAAGCCATTCGATCCGATCATGCTGCGTTCCAAGGTCGCGGTTTTTGTCGAACTCCATGAAAAGACTCTCGAGATCCAGCGAAAGGCAAAGATCGAGCAAGGCCTCCTTGCGCAGGCACTGCAGGCACAGAAGGAAAAGCTCCAAGCCGAACGGGACCTGCGCAACGCGGAGGAACGCCAGGAAGCGATTTTGAACTCACTGCCGGTTTGCTTTCATGCGCGGGCCGCCGAGCCACCCTTTGCAGCGCGATTTGTGACTAAGGGGGTCGAGCGGCTGACCGGCTTTTCGCCCAAGGATTTGACATCGGATCCGGATTTCGGCCTCAGCCGCGTCCATCCAGATGATCTCCCCAGGCTGGAGCAGGCACTGTTGGCGGCAAAAACTGCCGGGTCCTACTCCTGCGAATTCCGGTGGCGATGCGCCGACGGCGAATATCGAATTTTTCTGGATCAAGGCGTGATGTCGAACGGCTCGGACGGGGGCGCACCGGAGATACTGGGCACGTTGCTTGACGTTACCGAGAGGCGCGGCCTCGAGGATCTGGTGCTTCAATCCCAGCGTCTTGACGCCATAGGTAAGCTGACCGGCGGCCTGGCCCATGATTTCAACAACCTGCTCGCCGCTATCTTAAGCGGACTTGGTCTACTCGAACGCCGCGGAATACTGGATGATCCGGCACGACAGGTTGTCGACCTGATGCGGCGTTCTGCCAAACAGGGCGCCGATCTCGTGACTCGGATGCTGGCCTTCTCGCGGCGCCAGACGCTGAAGCCGGAAGCGGTGCACCTCGCGGCGCTCGGGGATACCATGAACGGGTTGGTCGCTCCCATTTTGGGAGGCCTGATCCGTTTCGACTGGCAGATCGACGATGCGGTATGGCCAGTTCACGTGGATGCCGGCCAGCTTGAGTTGGCCTTGATGAACCTGGTTTTCAATGCCCGCGACGCCATGCCCTCTGGAGGCACTCTAACGATTCACGCGCAAAACCGTTCAATTGAAAGCCGATCGCAAGACCTACCGGCGGGCGACTATGTCGTTGTGACCGTCAAGGACACGGGCTCGGGCATCGCACCTGACATAATTGCCAAGGTAATCGAACCCTTCTTCACCACCAAGCCCGTCGGCAAAGGGACTGGCCTCGGCCTCAGCACCGTTTACGGCTTTATGAAGCAATCCGGCGGCACGCTTCGCATAGACAGTGTCGTAGATCGTGGAACAACGATGCAGCTTTGGCTACCACGCTCGGTCGAAGATCCGGCGTTCACCCCGGGGGAGGCCGATGTAAGCCAATTAGTTCTGGACACACATGCGAAGCCTCCGTCCATCCTTCTGATCGACGACAGCAATGTTTTGCGTCAACTGACAGCCGAGTCCCTTCGCCAGCGTGGTTTTGAGGTTGCTTGCGCGGCAGGAGGTGCGGAGGCTCTAGCCATGATCGAACGAGCGCCCGACGATTTCGACGTCATCGTCACAGACTTCGCCATGCCACTCGTTTCCGGGCTAGACGTTATCCGCTTCGCGCGGAGTATACGCTCCGATTGGCCGGCCGTTATTATCACTGGCTATGCCGACGCCGATGAGATTGCGAACCGTCCCGCTGATGTTCCATTGCTGGGTAAGCCTTTCCGCGACAGGGATTTGATCGAAACCATTTGGTCGGCAGTCACAAATCTACACCCGTCAGAGATCAAAGCGGGCTAGCAGTCGCCGTGCCTCACGACATCCGCCGAAAATGGAGGCGTATGCTCCGTCGTTGCCGGCGATAATGCGGGACCGACTACTAAAAGAAGGCTGCCGCCCGCCGATCCGATGATGGCGAGCCCGTCGGTTGCCATTTTGGCTACCCAAACGGTCGCCTCACGGTTTTTCTGGTTGGCGACCCGCACGCCGAACACTGGCTGCCAGCTTTTGAAAAGGTGGCATCCCAGCTGGACGTCGAACGATCGGCAACCGCCGCAGAACTCGGCGGTGGCTGAGCCGAACGTTTTTGCAGACGATGCAGCAGCTATCACCAACCTTGCCGACCAGGCAATGAAAGCGGCCGTCGAGGATGGCAGCAGCCCCGACGAGATCCACGAAGTGCCCAGTTTGTCGAGGTCACCCTATAGCTTGACGGTTCTCGCCCCGATGGACCAAGACCGACGCCACAACCGCGAACCCCGTTACCTCAATAGTCGCCGTTGTAATAGCGATCGTCGCAGGGCGCCGTGTAGATCCTGCCGCGGCGATCCTGGTAGCGGCAAAGCTGTTCGCCGCGCCGTTGCGGGGTTGTAGACTGGCCGATGACCGCGCCGAGCAGCGCGCCGCCTGCAGCACCTACAACGGTGCTCTCCGTATTGCCGCCAAGCGCCTGGCCGGCCAAGGCGCCGACGCCGCCGCCTATGAGCGCGCCGGTGGTCGCCCTCTGTTGCTGTTCAGTTTGAGTCGCGCAGCCCGCCAATGCAGCGGCCACGAGCAAAGCGAGAACAGCTTTTTTGATAATCATCTTGGAACTCCTTTGAAGCCCGAAACGCGGATGGGGGCGAATGGTTGCCAGTTGCTGCTGCAATACGGCCAAACGGCGGCGCGCCGGCTCACGAAGTGAGTCACTTTTTTTCGGCTGTTGATGGCTTTAATGCCCAAAGGCGGTGATTCGACATAAACTGGACTGGTATTCCTAACCAGCTGGAAAATGCCGCCTCGATAGAGTGCTAGTCCGGAATCACGGATTAGCTGATGGCCAAACGAGCATTTGCGCCCGGCCACGGAAAGCGGATCATTCGCGCGGCCCAGTACGTGCGGATGTCCACTGACCAGCAGACCTATTCCATTGAAAACCAGAAGGAAGCCATCCGCGACTATGCCGATATCATGGGCTACGACATTGTTGCCACCTACCAGGATGCGGGTCGCAGTGGTCTAAACCTGAGTGGGCGTCCAGGCCTTCAGCAGCTACTGGCAGATGTCGAGGAAGGGCGAGCCGACTTCGAGACGGTTGTGGTCTACGATGTTAGCCGTTGGGGACGCTTCCAGAATATCGATGAGAGCGCCGCTCATGAGTACCGATGCCAGATGGCCGGCGTCCGGATCGAATTTTGCGCCGAGCAATTCGCAAACGACGGCAGCATAGGATCCGATGTCCTCAAGGCCATTAAACGCAGCATGGCTGCCGAGCACAGCAGAATGCTTTCGCAGAAAGTATTCATCGGCCAGGCGAGGCTGATCCGTATGGGATTTCGTCAGGGCGGGAAAGTTGGACTCGGCCTGCGACGCTTGCTTGTCGACCAACAGGGACGTGCAAGAGGTCTCCTTTCGTCGCATGAGTACAAGAGCCTGCAGACGGATCGGATAATTCTCGTCCGTGGACCTCCTGACGAGATCGCGACGGTAAGATGGATTTTTGAGAATTTTGTCAAAACGCGAAAGACCGAGCTTGAGATCGCGAGGATGCTGAACAAGCGGGGCGTGCCGACCGACCGCAGGCGTTTGTGGACGCGGGATTCTCTGCACTCGGTGTTGACCAACGAAAATTACATCGGCAACAGCGTTTGGAACAAGAGCTCGACCAGGCTCAAAAACGGTCATGTCAGCAATCCACCTGAGCAGTGGGTGCGAGCGGAAAACGTTGTGGAGCCGGTCATAGACCGTAAGCTGTTCAATCGAGCTCAAGCTATCCTCAAGACGATTTACCGTCGCATGACAAACGACGAGATGCTGGCCGCCCTCAAGGCCCTTCTGGCCAGTCGCGGTGCGTTGTCCGCCTCTATTGTCGACGCCGCTCCCGACTGTCCTCCGTCTACCCGCTTTCAGTCGCGTTTCGGTAGCATTGTCAGAGCCTATGAATTGATCGGATATCAGCCGCCCAAGAGCTGCCGCTTCATCCATGTGAACAGGCGGTTGGAAACGAAGAGGCAGGAGGAGATTGAGGATCTTGTGGCGGCGGTTCAAAAGCGGGGGGCGTATGCGACCCACAACAGAGCAACGGACTTCGTCGAGATCAATCATGAGATCACCGTTGCGATCGCAGTGGCACGCTGCAGGGTCTCTGGCCTCGGTTATCCGCGCTGGTTTACGAAGGCCGATCGTCAGCCGATGCCCGACATTTTTGCCCTGATCCGGATGGATCCTGGCGACCTTTCCGTTCGCGATTACTTGATTGCTCCCGCCGTTGAGATTGCCGGCAAAAGAGAACTTCATGCCAACAACGGGGCGCGGCTTGACTCATATCTTTTTTCCACGCTCGAGCCGCTTGTTGCTTTGGCGGGGCGAGTCCCGGTTGAGAGCACATCATGAACGTAAAGCGACTAAGCCGTGAAGCTGCTTACGAAGCTCTGCTGCACAGCGACCTACGAAATCAGCGGCGTTTTGCACCCGACCAGCCTATGCCGACAATGAGACGCCTAGGCTCCAAGTTGCTGGCGACCTATAACACCGCGTGCCGGCGCAAGCGCGCCTTTGTGGAGGAATCGAAAGAACAGGAGGAGCGTTTGGCACGTATTGCCGCGGCGGTTCGCCTGATGACAGCAGACAGCCGCTTCCGGGCACTGCTCGCATCCGAAGGCCTTGCAACGATGCCGAATGCATTGGCGCAAAGAATTCAAGCCGCGCCTCACCCTCCCTCTGTCGTGAGCGAGAAGGTGGTGCCCTCCTGCGAGGTTTGCCCGGAGGCACTCAATCTGCTGCGCGATTGCACTGGGTCGGCCAAGCTTTTCGCTTTGCTGCGACTGGTTGTTCCAGCCAGGCAAATAGAGATTGCACGGCTGATTATTTCCATGGAGCGGCCCCGGTTTAGCTACGTGAAAATGCTCGTTGCTCTTACTCCACGCCCATTATTGGCGAAAGATATCGATCTGCGAAAGCAAATCGCCGGCATTTCCAAGGATGAAATGGCGGAGATGGAACTCGAGTTGGGTAGGCTGAGCCGAGCATATCTGGATGCGGTTGAACGAAGTGGCGTCGCGAAGCTGGAGCTGGTCGCGGCAGGCCGCTATTTTGACCGGTTGATGGATAATTCTAAGGCGGTGCGGTATCTGGCCCGATATTTCCCAGGCAAATTCGAGGAATTCCACATGTTGTCGGCAAATAGGGATAGCGATTCCATGTCTGGCAATTCGCCGGCAGCAAACGGCACCTTCAACGGCCCATGATCTCTGAAGGTTGGATCGGCCTCACTAATTGCAACGCCTTCGAAGCGGGCGGCTGAACGGGCAGCCATTGACCGGGGCGATACGATAGGTTGCTCTGCACCTCTAGCAGTGTTTCACTATTGCCTCCGGCGCGAAGGTCCATTGAAAGCGCAATCCAGAAAAGGACACTTGTAAGGTCTCCATCGGATGGCGAAGAAACTAAAAGTCTATCAAACCTCGATCGGCTTCTTTGACCTTGTCGTCGCAGCACCATCGATGAAAGCTGCCGCAGAGGCATGGGGTGCCGATCCCGAAATCTTTAAACGCGGATTCGCGAAACCGACAGAAGACCCCAAAGTGGTGGATGCAACAATGGCCGCGCCAGGTGTCGTGTTGCGCCGGCCGGTTGGATCGCACGGGAAATTCACTGAAAAGGCTGTGCTTCCGACAGCACTCGATGGGGACCAACGAGCTTCCCAGGGTCGTGCGCAGCGCGCAGACACCGGCAAGCTAACCGGCATGAAATCCGACGAGAAAGCGGAACGGAACGCGGCGGCTGCTCTCGAAAGGGAAAGAAGACGCGAGGCCCTTGATCGCGCAAAGGCGGAGGCCAGGAGCGAGCGTGCGAAGAAACAACGCCAGCGGATGATCGACAAGGCTAATGCCGCTTTCGCGCGCGCTCGAAGCCGCCACGAGAGCGCGACGAACTCCATCAGGCAGCGACGAGAGGAACTGGACAAAGAGGAAGCCTACGAGAGCCAGAGATGGGAGCGCGAGAAGCGGGCGCACGGTGACGCGCTGAAGGAGGCAGAAGAGTAGCAGCGAAGGTTTTCCACTCGACCGCTTAGTGGCTCGCACAGCCATATCCTCCGAAAAGCAACACGGATCCAAAGCGCTGCTCTACTATGCCGGATTGCCGTGCGGCAGGCATCGAGGGCAAACGATTCCCGCAAAAACAGGTTCAAAAGCGTGTGCCAGAAATTTGGCCGGTCTTTTGTGTGCCTCCTCCGGACCCCAAAATCGGAGCGGAAGCGTCCTTCCAACCTCACGTCTCTTATTGCTGCTGGATGAACCTAAAGAGTCCGGCTGCGTTGTGAACAATTGAAGCAGCAAACTCGGAGGAAGAAATGTCCACTAGTGGAACGACGCGCGGGCGCAACCAGGATCGGGTCAAGGTTGCCGGCAGACAGGATCACGAGGTGCGTTATGAAGCCGGTTAGACCGGCGCGAGCAAGGATGCTGTGAAGTCGGCGGTGAGGTTGGTGGGCAGCAGCCGCAAAAAAGTCGAGGATAAGCTGGGCAAGAAATAGACAGCACACCGACGATGTCCACTCGCATTGCCACCTTCAACGTGAACGGCGTCAATGGTCGGTTGCCCGTACTTCTGAGATGGTTGGCTGAGAGCCCCTGCGACATTGTCTGCCTGCAGGAACTGAAGACTTCGGACGAAAAGTTTCCGGCCGAAGCAATCCGCGCAGCGGGTTACGGCGCTATTTGGCATGGTCAGAAATCCTATAACGGCGTGGCCATCCTTGCGCGGGGTGCCGAACCGGTGGAACGACGGCGCGGCCTGCCCGGAGACCTCGATGATACGCATAGCCGTTACATCGAGGCCGAGATAAACGGGTTGATCGTTGGATGCCTTTACCTGCCAAATGGTAATCCCGCGCCCGGCCCAAAGTTCGACTTCAAGCTGCGCTGGTTTGAGCGCCTCATCAGTTATGGCAAACCGCTGCTCGAAAAAGGGGCGCCCGTTGTGCTTTGCGGTGACTATAACGTGGTGCCGACGCCTATTGACGCAGTCGTTCCGAGCCGATGGTTAGGTGATGCCGTTTATTTCCCGGAAAGCCGCGAAGCTTATGCCACGCTGCTCGCGCAGGGCTGGATCGATGCCGTCAGGCGCATCCACCCTGAGAAGGGCACCTACACTTATTGGAATTTCTCCTATCGGGGCGGGTATGATCGGAGTTCCGGCCTGCGTATGGATCATCTGCTGCTGAGCCCATCGCTCACCGGCCATCTGAGAGATGCCGGCGTAGACGTCGATACTCGAGGATGGGAAAAGCCTAGCGACCACGCGCCGGCCTGGATCGAGCTCGATTGACCGAAGAGGGCTGTTTAGAGCCAGGAGACTGCTCGCCATGGGGTTCGCCTTCCCGTATCGGCTCGGCTTCTTCCCGTCAAACTGAGGATGGTGACCGCGTGGGTGGTAAAACGAGGACCGCCGATTGCGAAGGTGGGCAAGACAAAGAGGTCACGCTCCCAACAAGGAACGGGTGAGCTTATAAATCATTGAATGCTATTCAGCGAGTGCGTGGGCTGGGGCAGACATGATGCCAATACTCGAAAGCGGAAAAGAGTTCGTCGAGAAGGTGACAGGCTGGCAGCGGCCCCCAAGCGACGATCTTGATCGCCTGCTGCGATCACGCAAGGCGAACACGTTCCTTTTCAAGGATGATGGCATCATCCCCAATCATCCCTACTGGCCTTTGGTCGTGTATCATAGCGTTGCGAAACTGCCTGCCAAGTTCGATCCGGCCGCAATCTTTGAGGATCTCTTCGCACGCAATGGCTGGCAAAAGTCCTGGCGGAACGGCATCTACAACTATGTTCACTACCATTCCCGCATTCACGAAGTTCTCGGAGTGGCTCGCGGATCGGCCAAGGTGCAGTTCGGCGGCAAGCGCGGCCGCTCGCTGACGATGAAGGCGGGGGACGTCGCAGTCCTTCCGGCAGGCACTGGCCACGAGTGTCTGTATGCCGAAGACGACTTTCTGGTGGTCGGCGCCTATCCGCCGGACGGGACCTACGACGAATGCAAAAGCAAGGAGGACCATGCTCGCGCGGTCAAGACCATTCCCAAAGTCGCGAAACCGCGGCAGGATCCTGTCTACGGTGGCAGCGGTCCGCTTCTCGATCTCTGGAAAGAGTCGCCAGAAGCGCGGGAAGCAAAATGAGCGCTTCCGGCTTATTTCTCCTGCCAATCGACCCTGCTCCCACGGAAGCCAAATGTGCGGACGCCATTCCCGCGGAACAGGGTGTCTGGCAATATGAACCTAAGTGGGATGGATTTCGGTGTCTGTCGTTTAAGGCCGGCAACGCGGTGGATCTTCGCGCCAAGTCCGGAAAGCCGCTCGCTCGCTATTCTCTAACCACGAACGCTCGGAACTGACCCATCGTTTGGAAGCGTTGCGCGAACCATCAGGCTTCACTGGCAAGGGGCCGGGCGGGCCAAGCCGATGGAGCAGCGAACGTATCGGCGAATGGGAGCCGTGCGCGCGGAGTTGGTCGTGGAGGTGCGCTTCGATCATGTGACGGGTAATCGATTCCGGCGACTGGATATCGGGTCGTCCCATATGCCGTCCCTGGCATCCACTTTCATTGCCTTCTCGATCATTTCCTCGCGCCTTCGGCGTGTTCGGCAGATCACATTCTATGTGTTCGATCCTCACTGTCCCTCCGACGCGCCCTTTCGATTATTAGCTGAATTTGATATTGAATTCGCATGACCTGCCCAGGCGAAACCGAACAGCGAAATATGTCTGGAAGTCCTACCACCCGCATGAGCATCCGCCCTCATCCCGGTCTGCTGGAGCTACGCGTACTCGGTGATTTCAAAGTCGCCCGCCACGGGAACCTGGTTGATTTGCCGCCTTCGCGGAAAACCCGGGCGCTATTGGCCTATCTCGCGGTGACTGGCAGGCAGCATCAGCGTGAGCGGCTGTGCGAAATCTTCTGGGACATCCCCGATGATCCGCGCGGCGCCTTGCGCTGGAGCCTGTCAAAAATTCGTCAGGTGCTTGGCGAGCACGATGACGCGTTGAGTGCCGACCGCAATACCGTCGCTTTGCGGGTTGAAGCCGGGCTTGACTATGCAAAGCTTCGACCGTTGGTGAAGGCAGACCTTTCCGTCGTTGCGACAGATGAACTCGAAGCAGTCCTGGGTTCAATCAGCGGCTCATTTCTTGCCGATCTTTCGCTTGAGCGATGCTTCGAATACGAGGCTTGGCGTCAGGGTATTGCCAGTGAGGTTGAGATCGTCGAACTGAGTATCTTGCGGGAGCTCATTGGGCGCTTGGCCGATGAACCGAAACGAGCGTTGCCTCTTGCCCAGCGGTTGCGACGGCTAGTGCCGGAGGATGCTAATCTGGCGCGGGAAATCAACACGCTGGAGGGTGAGGTCAGGTCGGCTGCGGCCAGGCCCGTCAGCCGAGCCTCCCGTGCCGCTCCGCACGTTGTTAAACAGACACCAGGTCCCGATATCCCTGCTACAGGTCAGGACCCTGGACGTGCCGTGCATTTCTGCCGAGGACGCGACGGCACCAGACTGGCTTATGCCAGCACGGGCAGGGGGCCCACGATCCTGCGCGCCGCGCACTGGATGTCGCATTTGACCTATGATTGGGACAGCCCGATCTGGCGGCACTGGATGTCAGAACTGTCCCGCGACAACCGACTGGTGCGCTATGACGAGCGCTGCAACGGCCTTTCCCAGTGGCACGTGCCCGATGTCTCGTTCGAAGCCATGGTTTCGGACCTCGAATGTGTTGTCGAAGCAGCTGGGCTTGAACAGTTTACCCTTCTAGGCATATCGCAGGGCTGCGCCTTGTCGATTGAATATGCCGTGCGGCATCCCGAGAGAGTATCGGGAATGATCCTTTATGGCGGCTATGTCAAAGGCTGGCGGGCGCGTGGGGACCCCGGCGAGATTGCAACACGCGAGGCGTTGGCGACGCTGATGCGCGAGGGCTGGGGCAAGAGCAATCCGTTGTTTCGCCAGCTCTTCTCGTCGATCTTCATCCGAGGCGCCACGGCGGAACAGTTCGCCTGGATGGATGAATTGCAGCGGCGCACCATAACGCCTGATGACGCCTGGCGCCTGCAGAACACATTTTCCATGATCGACGTCAGTCATCTTCTGGAGAAGGTGACCGTTCCGACACTGGTGTTGCATGCTCGCCAGGACGCGGTCGCTCCTGTCGAGTCCGGACGCACCATCGCCGCGGGCATTCCCGGCGCGCGTTTCTTCGAGCTGGAGAGCCAGAATCACATTTTGCTCCACGGCGAACCCGCCTTCGACGAATTCGTGGCCCACGTCCGCGCCTTCGTCGCTGAAACAGGCGGCTGAGCCCAAACAGCGCTGGTAACTTATGCTGTATCGGGTTGGCAGCCTCGTTCAGCTGGCGAGAGCCAACTTTCTGTCCTCGGGAAGTACGGCGGCCGAAAGCTGTGCCATCTCCGTCTTCATGACTGCGCTGAACCGGCGATGCCGTTCCTCGATACAGCCAAGCGTCCAGTCGAAACCGGCGACCGCATCGGTCGTATCGAGGATCGGACCGGCGATCGCGTCGCGTTCCTGCTGATAGGCTTCGAACGCAGCCCTTGAACCATCGAGAATTGCCCGCGTCAGGCTTTCGCTGTCGCGCAGCGCGTCGGAAATGCCATGCGAGGTTATCGGGTCGCGGAAGAAGCCGGCATCTCCGACGAGCACCCAGCCATCGCCGTGCGCTTGGCGCAGATATCCGGGCACACCCCGGAACGCTTGCAACCGGCTGTCCGTTGCTGCACGGGCGGCCTGCGTCGCAAGTTCGGGCGAGAGCGCTGCTAGCACATCCATGCGAGCCTGATCACGGTTGGCGCGAAAGCGGTCGTCGAAAACCGCGGTCGGCACCGTCGCGACGATGCAGGCTAGGCCGTCATTGGTCGGGATATAGGAGGCGGCCATCCCCGGCTGAAAATACCAGTGGTAGGACGCGCCCGGCATGGCCGGAGCGTATGCAAAGACGTGGGCGGCCGACACGCACCCCTGCCGGAGCACCTGAGCGCCGCAGCATTTCGCCACCAGCGATCCGATGCCGTCCGCCCCGACCACGATGTCGGCAGTAACTCTAAGGGGCGCGTTGCCGATGCCGCGGATCTCGACGCCACGCACCCGGCCGTGCGCGTCCGCAAAGAGGTCGGCGACGGCTGTATCGTGCAGGAACTCGGCCCCTTCCTGGCGCGCCGCGTCGACGATCGTTCGGTCAAGTACGGTGCGTCTTGGCGCGATCAGGCCCGGCAGGTCCGCGCTTGCATAAAGCGGTAGTGTGGTTTCACTGGCGCCGTAGTGAAATGTTGCGGTCTCGATCAACGGCGTGCCCGCATCGATGAGGGGTTTGAACAGTCCCCAGCGCACGAGTTGAAGCACCGCCGGCCGCATCAGCGCGTGCGTTGACAGCGCATCCGACCCATAGGCTTTCCGCTCTATGGCCAGCACGCTCAGTCCGGCGCGGGCAAGCAACATGGCGGTAGAGGCGCCGGCACAGCGTGCACCAACGATAACGGCGTCGTAGTGGGAACGAGCAGGGATCATTGTCGTGGTCCTCAGGCGGCCTTGCGGCCATGGCAGTTGAGATAAAGGGAGATTTCCGCGGCTATGGCCTGCGCGTCCGCGCCGACACCACCGATGAAGTTGGAGTCGCGCTTGCGCAGAAAGCGAAAGCCGAGCGCGTAAAGGCCTGCGACACTGGTGACGCCGTCGCGGTGCGCCAATTCGCCATCGGCGCGTAGGGCGGACGGTTCCAGCCAGCCAAACGAACGTGTATAGCCGGACGCCCAGATAACAGTGCCGATCGATCCATGCTCCAGCGAAAGCTGGCGCGGATAGACCGGCTTCACCTTGACCGGTTCCGGGTAAGGTTCCCGTGACAGGTGTCCGGCGAAGAGGTTGATCTGGTCGAGCAGCCGAGCCTGTTTCGTCTCGGCCGCCGTGACGCTGGCGGCCAGGTCGTCGGCGAAGCGGATAACCCGGCCGTCATTGGCCTCCACCCGTCCTGTCAGCGTAACGCCTGCCGCCTGCAGCGAGGCTAGGTCTATATTTGCGTTGTCCGGCCGGCCGGCAAGCTGCAGGGAAGGTTGCCGCCTTGCGCTGTCGGGATCGGCAAGATCGGCCGGGCGCTGGGTCATGAAGCCCATCTCGCGCAACCACCAGAAGATGTCCCTGCCCAGCCAGCGCCGTGGCAGCCTTGTATGTTTGCCGACAGCGAGCACGACCTGATGGCCGGCGCGAGCGAGTTCGTCGGCTATCTGCACCCCGGATGAAGAGGCTCCGACCACCAACACGTCGCCTGGGCCGAGATTCTCCGGGCAACGATAGGCGCTCGCATGGAGGCTGGCCGCGTGACCGTGGCGGACAAAAGGCACCGCCGGCCGGTCGCAATGGCCGGTCGCCACGACGACTGCTCGAGCCGTGAAACCTCCGGCGCTGGTAGCGATGTGGAAAATGCCGCCGGTTCGTATGCAAGACAGCACTTCGACGCCGCACTCCACCGGCATTCGCCAGCGCCTGGCGTAACTTTCCAGGCACTCGACGAAGTCGCTCTTGGCCATGAAGCCATCGGCGTCATCGCCCTGATATGGCGAACCCGGCAATTCGTTCAGCCAGTTGGGCGTCAGCAGGCGCAGCGAGTGCCAGCTCTGCGAACGCCAACGCTCACCGATCTGACCGCGCTCCAGCACGAGGTGGTCGAGGCCTAGGCGGCCGAGGCAGTGGCTTAGCGCAAGCCCGGCTTGGCCCCCGCCGACGATAATGACATCCACGTGTTTCATGGCTCTTTTCCAAATTCCGGGGAGGTGGTCCGGAGTTGATCCGGACCGCCTTTCCATCGCTCACTGGATGGTTTTGATGCCGACGGTCACCGGCACGCCGTTGGTCAGCACGTCGAACACGGCCGAGCGGGCACGGGCCTGTTCGATCAGCCGGTTCAGCTTTTCCGCCGGAGCATCGCCTTCGATCTCGAAGGAAACATGGATGTTCTGGAAGCCGTTGCGGACCTCGTCCGAGATGCCCAGTATGCCGCGCAAGTCGATATCGCCGTCGACCGCGCACTGCACCTTCGTCAGCTTGATGCCGCGTGCGGCCGCGATGTTGGCGACACCGGCCATGAGGCAGCTGGCCAGCGCGTGCAGCAGCCACTCGACGGGCGTCGGGCCGCGATCGGCACCGCACAGGACCGCCGGGTGGTCGCTGTCGGCATATGTCGCCTTGGCGTGGTTCTGCTCCTGGCCGGCGCCGTAAAAGCCGAGCATGGCGCTCTTGGAATGCGTGCCTTCAACCCACTGGTTGTGAGCGCGGAACTGGAACTTGGCGAGTTCCGGCTGACCGGCGACAAAGTTGATCGTCGCGAGCAAATTCGGGGTATCGACGCCGTTGAGCGGTACGCGTGCAGGCTTGGTGTTGGTTTGCATTTCGTTTCTCCAAAGGTTGGTACGGCTTGTTTGCCGGACGACATTCCTCTGGGCTCGCAGCGTGTGAACGAGGGTGGATACGACCGTGGAATTTTCGATACGGCTTCCGTGGAATCTGCTTGGCCGCGGTTTTTTTGGAACGCGCCTGAAGTGGCGACGCCTCGGAGCCCTCCGTGGGATTTCGGAAGCAGGTCACGCAAAAAAAGCCTCCAGGCATGGTCCTCCTGGAGGTCAGGCCGAGAGTGCAGGAAAGATGGTCGGCTGTCGCTATCTCACGAGATCGACGCTCGCGAGGCGCTAATTCTCGAAGCAGTCGTAGTTGCGCTGAGACACGATCTTGCCGTCCCGGAAATCGAAACAAATGGCGCTGTGAGCCACCATGGCATCACCGGCCTTGAGCTTGCCGAGGTCGATCGCGACGATGCCGATCCATTTGACCTCCAGCACGACGCGGTTCATTTGCGCGGTCACGGCGCCGACTTCGTAAGTCTGCCTTGCCAGCAGTTTCCTGCCGCGCTCGAAATCGGCGGCGAGCTGCTCCACCCCGCGGCTGTCACCCCTAGGCTTCAAGCCATTCGGCAATTCGGTCTGAATGGCCTGCGTGTCATAGGCACGACCGGCCGCGGCAGCGTCGCCGCGCTCGATCGCCTTGAGGAAATCGAGCGCGGCACGGACATTGGCGGAGACGGAATAGGGTTGATCTTCCATCATCTTCATCTTTCGCCTGACAATCCGCCGCTTGCCTTGTCAGCAAGCAGGTAGCAGACCATCATCTAAAATTCCCGGTACCCATTCTGCCCTGATTGAGCATCGCGTAGCGTATCGAGGTGTAGTGAGGGATTTCGGAGCGCGAGATGCCCATGTCCTTCAGCAGATAGTCGGGCGTTGCCTGTAGTGCGGCGCGCTCGCTGCGCACCTTTAGAACATGGCAAGATAGCCGCGCAGCGTGGCGTATGAAGCCATAAAGGTTGAATCCGGCATCAGCGGTCTCATGATTTGTACGGTCAAGCGTCGTCATTTTGGTCTCCATCATTGCGACGCGATCATCGCGCCGTCGATGGAGGGACAATGGGGCGACGCCGGAGAAACCAGCGTTGGAATGTTCGTGGAAATTCACGCCGTATTCGAGGTAATTGTCGTGCGCCAGTCACACGCCACCTGTCGATTTCGAAGTTGCAGTCGCCCTACCGAAATCCTGTCTCAGCCTGGTCGGAGCTTGGTTGAAGTCGGCTACCTGCCCAGCCATTCAGTCTGGTCGAGACGCGAACGACAGGTTTGCGCCTCATCCCAGTAATTCCCGCCACGTTTTGGCGGCGCTAAGAGCGGTCACCGGCCGGCCAAGAAGGCTTCAGCTTGTGGATTGCTGGGCTGGCATGCGCCGGTCCTGGGCGCGGCGGTCGATCCGGCCCTCGTTCCATCCAGGCCAGCGTATCGACCTCGTCGATCTCAATCGCCGTTGAATAGCCGACCATATCCGCTGCAAGGATCGCGAGCCTCCCTGACGAGAAGATCGACGCAAAGCGGTTCCCATCAGTCTGGACAAGAGGTCCAATCGCCGTTCGGCTTTCAGGTCGGCTCTTGCCTTGCATGCAGCTCTTCCAAAAGCCGGCCGCGTAGCATTGGCCTTGCAACAAAAAGCGGGCGACGGCCTACTCCCTTCTCCTACATCCGCTGCATAATGATTTTTCCAGAACACCCGCTGCCAACGCCGGTGCCTTTAAATTTGCCGGTTCCTTTGTCACCCTTTATGACGCCAGTCACCGTGTTCCCGCCTGTTTTTCCTTTATAAACAAAGGTATGATTTATATTGACAGCGCCGCTGCTGGAAATTCTTCCTGTAAATCCGGAGCTGGACGATACTTTGCCGTCACTTATCACGACGGTCGTTGAGAGTTCTCGCCAATCGCCGCAGTCCGTTGTTGCGCGTCTGACCAGTCTCCATGTGCCGTCAAACGCGCTCAGGCTACTCGCCTGCGGCGCACAATGATCGCCCTGCACCCTCATTCCATTGTCGCAAGTAAGCGGGCAGACACGGCCTCCGACCGCCCTTAGCCTTTCCAGAATTTCCGCCGTCGGTTCCAGCGATGCCAGCCTGACACCTTGCCGATCCGCGTAGGCCTGCAGCGCTTTGCGGCTGCCGGCTCCCCACTCTCCGTCAGCCCAGCCCCAAAGGCACCCTATGCGCAAGAGTTCCCGTTGGGTGGCGCGCGCAAGTTCCCTGGCGTCCGTGCCAGGTCCGGATGACTGGACGAGCGGGTCGCGATGTTCAAGGCTTGCGACCTCCGTCCCCTTGGCATTGTCGGTGGCTGCGGTGGCGGGGCCAATCTCCGGCAGGTGCGCCGCCTGCCGTTCCACTTCGATGCGCTTGTCGATCGCGTCCATCTTCAACCTCGCAAGCGGCGCAAAAGCGCCGCCCGGAAATTGCTGCAGATACGCCTCAAAGAAGCTCTTGTCAGTCGAGTCCTTGATTGTCGCCCAATAGGCAAGCTCGACCGCATTGCCCGGCGCCACAGGCTGTGATGCGGGGGCAGATACGGCTTTCGGATCCGTAAGGAGTGGCTTCAACACAACCTCGCCAGTCAGTGACGAGTTCTCCCACGGCACTTGCTTGCCATCCGTCGCCGCCAGCACATCGCGGCGCACATCGATGAGTTCGCGCATGATATCCTGCCCCGGTGTGCCGAGGTGAGCGACTAGTGCGCTCGTGAATGGAGAATTCCGCCCCGCTCCGTCCATGGCAACATTGCCCGGTTGCGTCGCGAAAGCGATGAGCGAGCCAACTCCGCTGCCAAGCCTGGCCAGACCGCGACTCACGGAACCTGAGCGCGTCCCCATCGAGCGGGAAAGCTTCTCGGCGAACGGATTGTCCCGGCAGGCATCCAGGAAGATGAGGTTGACCTTGGTGCTGCGCTCCATCGCTGAGAGTACGAGGTCCATCGGAAGGGCCTCGAAGTCGAGGTCATTGTAGCTGGCTAACTGGGCATCGACCGGCACCATGTAGTTGTTGCCGTTCACCTGCAGCCCATGCCCGGCATAGAAGAACAGCGCGATGTCGGCACCGTCGAGCTTGTCCAGGAACTGGCGCACCGTACGACGCATTCCCGCGAGGTCGAGGTTCTGGCCGCTGACAACCTCGAAGCCAAGGCTTTGAAGCTTGGCGTTCATGTCTGACGAGTCGTTCTTCGGATTGGCGAGTTGTACGGCATGCTGGTAGGCCGAATTGCCAATCACCAACGCCACCCGTTTCTCGGCGGCTGCCTGTCCTGAAACAGCAACAAACAATAAAACCAACAGGATGAAAGCGCTGCGCATGGCAGAAACGGCTCCCCAAAGGAACTGTATCAGAGGCTAACGCAGCCGAAAAGAGCGCCCGGGGCTGGGGATGAATGGCCTGCGGCTGCACGGCGCTTGTCGGCGACGCTTCGGTGCGGGGCCCCTGCACGGGTGCCAATTTGCCTGACAGGGCCGAACGGGTATGCTGGCGGTGAATAGCGCTTTCACCGCTTTAGGGGGCTATTTTCGGAGTGCGAACAGTTGGCCGGATCGTCAGCCTCCAGCGAGGTGGTATCGCCGCATCGCTCGCCTATCTGGTTCTGCTGGGCCTCTTAACTGCTCTCGTGTCACCGCCGTTGGAGAATGTCCTGCGAGACGTGATGATGATCTCGATCTCGCCATTCACCCAAGCTCCACCCAACATCGTTGTGGTCTCTATAACAGAGCAAACCCTGGCGAAATTTCCATACCGCTCACCGGTGGACCGCGGCTTCTTGGCCGACCTCGTGGCCCGGATCGAGTCAGCTCACCCTCGTGTCATCGGTATCGACCTGTTGTTCGACCAGCCAACAGAGCCGCAAAAGGATGCCCGGCTCGAAACTGTCATCGAGACCGCCAGTGTGCCTGTGGTAATCGCCTCGGGGTCGCGAACTGACGGCCTCACGACTAGGCAGTCCGACTATCTCAACGCTTTCGCTCCGTCGGCAAAGCGCGGCCTTGCCGCGCTGTCGCATGACGATCTCGACGGTGTGGTCCGTGGAGCTTTTCCCGGACGAGAAGCGCAAGGCGGCTGGACGCCAAGCTTTGCTGCCGCGGTCGCGGCATCGACCGGCATTAGTCGCGGCCATTGGCCGGAGGAAATGGTCTACTATCGCACGGCGAGCAGCTTGCCCTTCAACTTTCGAACCTATCCGGCACAGACCGTTCCGCTGGCACCGCTCAGCTGGTTCGAAGGGAAATATGTTCTTATCGGCGTGGACCTACAGCAAATAGACCATCATCCGACACCGTTCGCGTTGTTGAGCGGTGCGGAAACCGGTGTTCTCCCTGGCGTCGTCATCCACGCCCACGCGCTAGCCGGTCTCTTGTCCGGGGACAGGATAACGATCCCTTGGCCTGCAGTGGGTTACGCGCCAATGCTGATTGTCGGGCTGTTCTGCCTATGGATCGTTTCGCGGCCGAACCCAGTGGTCTTCAAACCTGTCGCCGTCGCCAGTGCGGTGGTGCTGGCTTGGATCGGCGAGGCGTGGGCCTTCTCGAGGTTCGCAATCCTCTTTCCGATGGTCGCCCCTGCATTGCTTGTGCTCGGGCTGTCGGCATTCGTTGGGTTCCTGGCTTGGAGACGGGACGCGAAGGATCGCCACTTCATTCAAAACGCTTTCTCGAAATATGTCAGCCCGGCCGTCGTTGCAGCGATCGTCAAGGAGCCTGACGCACTCCACCTCGGTGGCGAGAGACGTGAGATCACCTGTGTATTCACAGATGTCGAGGGGTTTACGTCACTCAGCGAGAAACTCGCGCCAGAGGTGCTCGCAGACATATTGAACGAATATTTGGACGCGCTCTGCGAGTTGTTCATCGAGCATGGTGCAACCATCGACAAGGTCATCGGCGATGCGGTGGTCGGCTTCTTCGGGGCTCCGACAGCGCAAAAGGACCAGGCGGAGCGGGCGGTGTCCCTGGCACTGGCTGTGCAGGACCAGGAGCAGCGGCTGCGGGAAAGATCGGCCGAACGAGGCTATTCATTCGGCGCCACACGGATAGGTATTCATGGCGGGCCGGCAATCGTCGGCAACTTCGGGGGAGATCGGTTCTTCAACTACACGGCTGTTGGAGATACGGTAAACACGGCGGCCCGACTGGAGGGCGCAAACAAGTACATCGGCACGAAGAATTGCATAAGCTTGGAAGTCGCGAAACAAGCAACGCGCTTCTTGTTGCGCCCTACGGGAGTTCTGCACCTTAAGGGCAAGAACCAAGGCATCGAGGCGTTCGAGGCAATGAGCGGTACGTCAGAAAATATGATACTTTGCGAGGAATATGCAAAGGCCTATGCCCTGCTCGCCACCGAAGATACGCTCGCGAAAGCGGCATTTGAACTGTTGGTCATAAACTATCCGCAAGACGCTCTGATCGCTTTTCACCATGGCCGTCTTGCAAGCGGACACTTCCGGGCAGACATTCATCTTGCCGACAAATAGGGCCATGATGTGCCTCATGCGTCCAATCTCGCAAATCGCCTCTCTGACCCTGGCCGTGGCCGTTGTTGTGACGGCGCAACGCGCGGTCGCTGGCAGCCAATATGTGGTCCTATCGACCGAGCCGGTTGTGGATGAACTGCCGGCAGGCAAGGTCTTTACGCCAAGCGACGTTATCAACGTGCCCGCCGGTACGGTCGTCACATTGCTCGGCGAGGACGGCAGCGTGAATCCCATTACAGGGCCTGCAGCCTTCGTGGTCACCGAGGATGCCTCGAAGTCCAACAGTTCGCGGCCCGCCAGCGACGGGCAGGCAGGACTTTCAAATCTTGCGCTGATAGCAAGCCTGTTGACCAACGAGCGCCAGAGGAGCGAGTCCATTGGAAGCGCACGCACTACCGTCGACCAATCCAAACCAAGCGGCTTTGACGATCCGTGGGCGATTTCCATCGAAGAATCCGCTCCCGGCTGCATCCGCAATGGCAAGGTGGTTCTTGCGCGCCGTGGGATCGGCGAGAGCGCAGTGTTTTCGGTTCGCTTCGGTGGCGGACAGTCATTGACCGGGTTGGTCTGGAGCGCCGGCAAGGCCACTTACTCCCTTGCGGACCCTGCTCCCGCCCAGGTAAAATCCTTCGTCGTCGAGACCAGCAAGACATCGGCGTTGATCGAGATCAAGGCGTTGCCGCAGAACGCCGTTCCCGAAAATCCGCTAGAGGTTCTTGGATGGATGGTGAGCAGCGGTTGCAAACGCCAGGCGCTGGCCTTTGTGCGTCAGCTTGTGACGAAAGAGCATTAGCTTGCCGGCCGGGATCCGCGCCGTGGCGACGGCCAGCGCTTGATTAGCGGGCGGTCGGTTTACGCCGACTTTCTGGAGCGGCGTGGCGATGGGATCCAGCACCTCGCGGCAGCGACTACGAGGAGCGTGGGCGGCAATTTGACGAACGCGGCTATCAGATGGTGCAGGAAGGGTCATCTTCGGCGGTATTGATTTCCGTTGCTATTCCGCCGAGGCCATCTAGGCATGACGGCCGAGATCTACCGGATACCTCGGGGCTATGTCTTTTCCGAAACCCCAGCTCCGCCACCAGAAGCGACGTAGGTGCTGCCATTGCGGGAGCGGTCAGATGGAACTCGACTGAGACCGTCGGAACCGGCACCATTACACTACGGCACCGCAACTCATGTCGGCTGTCCAGGGCCAAGCGGAAGTCCCGTCAGTGAAGTACAGGGGTTCAAGTTGCACAGGACGGGCGTTTGGTTTCTGGTCTTTAGGTTGATCTTGTCAGGAGCGGCCTTGAGGCCCGTGCCAGCTGGCGTCATCCTCTTGCAGTCCGTGAAATCCTGCTTCGCTGATCCGACCGCGTCGCGAGGGCGATCGAGAATTAGGCCTGCCAAGGCCATTTTGCGCATTCGTTCCGGACCTGAGTACGACTGAGACCCAGGTCTGCAAGCTGATGGCATTCAAGCTCGGCCAATTGTTCGCGTTGACAGTGGAGTTGGATCCAGCGCGATAGCAGCGCAATCGCTCTTGTCACATTGTTGGCGATGTGACGGACATGTGTCGGCGGTGACGACGAATGCCTCTGCGCTTCAGTCAGCGAGTGATTGAACATTTCTCATCCTTTCGCGGCGTCCGTGTTGACCTGTGGCGCTGAATTGCGCCAATCTCGTGCGGCGCGCAAAGCATGGTTTCTAGTGCTAGGCCCAATTTTTCTCATGAAGTGGTGCGAAATTGGCCCGCCGACTGCCATCGCTCAATGCCCTCAAAGCCTTCGAGGCGGCAGCACGCCATGAGAGCTTCACCAAAGCGGCCGAAGAGCTATCCGTGACGCAGGGCGCGGTGAGTCATCAGGTTAAGGCGCTGGAGCTTGAGTTGGGCATCAGGCTGTTCGATCGCGAACGCCAGAAGCTGAGCATTACACGGGCCGGGCTATCCTATCTGGAGGTGGTGCGCGATGCCTTCGACGGTATAGCACTAGGCACGCAGCGCATCCAGCATCTATCACGGGCCGGAGCTCTGACGGTCAGCACGTCGCCCGACTTTGCCGCCAAATGGTTGGTCAACCGCCTTGGCCGGTTTGCCGAGACGCATCCAGCCATCGATCTGAGGATTTCTGCGACCATGCATCACGTCGACTTCGCCAGAGAGGATGTCGATCTTGCGGTGCGGCATGGCGATGGTAACTGGGCGGGGCATGAAGTTGTCCGCCTGTGCTCGGAGGAACTGTTCGCGGTCTGCAGTCCCAACCTGCACCAGCGGATGCGCGAGCCGTCCGATGTACTGAAATTTCCGTTGCTGCATCTTGATGACCGAAAGGACTGGTCGGCATGGCTCGATGCCGCTGGCGTGGTTGATGCCGAACTCTCCCACGGACCGATCTTGAACCGCGCCAGTCTGGTCATAGACGCCGCTGTCGACGGCCAGGGCGTCGCACTCGCCCGCACGACGCTTGCGGCGTGGGACCTCCTCAACGGGCGCCTCGTCAGGCCGTTCGCCACGGCTCTGCGATTGTCCAAGACCTATTGGATCGTGTGTCCCAAGGCGACATCGATGCTGCCTAAAATCCCGACATTCCGGGACTGGCTGTTGGCCGAGGCTGCTGATGACGTAGGTCGCCTCAAGACGCTCGGTCCACGGTAGTAGTTCCAAAATCGCGAACGCCTCGCAGTCGCACAAGGCAGGTTGGCGACTGGGCCGCTTAAGATGCAGAAGATCAGACTGAAGTCCTGTCTCGATCAGACTTAAGCCCTAGTGTGGAACACCAAGCTGCGGCGACCGTTGTTTCGAAGTAACTGAGCAAAGAGGAGGGAGAAAGCCATGGCTGACGGCCCAACTGTTGTAAACTCCGGCGGCAGCGGTACTGTGATCGCTGTTGTTATTGGGGTCATAGCGATCGTAGTCTTCCTGATATTTGCCGGCGTTATCAACATCCATGGCGGCGGTGCCGGCGGCCAGGACATCAACGTCAAGGTTGAAGCGCCAAAGGTTGAAGCGCCAAAGGTCGAAGCGCCAAAGGTTGAAGCTCCAAAGGTGGAAGCCCCAGCCGCACCGGCGAACCCTGCGCCAGCCCCTGCAGGTGGCTGATCATTAGCACCAAAATCTCCAAACTGAGAACTGACCTAGGGAAGGAACCACCATGAACAAATATCTCATCGGCGCCGCCAGCGCCGTCGTGCTTATGGCCGGTGTAGGCGCTTCATTTGCTGAGGACGTGCTTATTCTCAAGCCCGAACAGCAGACCGTCGTTCGCGAGTACATTCACAAGCAGAAGTTGGCGTCGGTCAGCCTGCTTGGCGTCGAACTCAATGTTGGCTCGGCGCTTCCCGATACGGTTGAGCTTCACACGATCGACGTTCCCGACGTCCGGTACAAGTACACGGTTGTCGGAGACCATGCAGTTCTGGTTGACCCTGACACCCGCAAGGTCGTGCAGATCATCGAGTAGTGCGAGTGCCCGCCAGCATCGTTGGGCTCGCCGCCTCTCGCGATCCAAGCGTTTTCCCGATAGGTGGGGCAATGTCCGCGTGGGAACGACCGCCTCCGGAGACTTTGCCAGGATCAGAACCACGCACAAGCGAAGGTTAAAGCTGCGAGTGAAGCCTGCTCGCCAACCAGTCCGTGACTTTCTCCCTCAAGGGACGCGATTGCCATTCGGCCAAACTGATCTCCCTTGATCGCTTGAGGTCTTCGTTGAACAAGTCGATTTGTGTGCGTGCGAAATCCCGGCCCAAAACATTTAGAGAAGCTTCGTCGTTCAGCCGCAACGACCGCTCGTCCAGGTTGGTTGAACCAAAACTCGCCCAAACATCGTCAACGATCAGGAGTTTAGGGTGATACATGGTAGGCTGAAACTCATAAATCCGAACCCCGGCCTCCAGCAATTCTCCCCAGAAATAGCGAGAGCCTTTCCGAACGATGGGGACATCTGTCAGGCCGTTGGGACAGATGACATCGACCGCCACGCCTCGTCTTCTGGCATCCAATATTTGCTGCAAGGCGATGTCATCGGGGACGAAATAGGCCATCCCAATCCGAAGGTGTTCTTTGGCGGCGGCTATCGCAGCCAACATCATCAGCTCCATTCCATCGGAGCCATTTGGCTGGGAAGATAGCACCAGTTGAGTATCCAGAGCTCCCGCTGCTTCCAATGGCGGGTAGAATTTCTCTCCCTGCAAAGTCTCGCCCGCGGTCTCAAGCCAATTCTCAGCGAAGGCTGCCTGGAAGGCGGACACTGCGGGCCCCTCGATCTGGTAGTGGGTGTCGCGCCACTCATCAGGATTGCGCGCGTCTCCCAGCCAGTTGTCTGCGATACCCACCCCGCCGGTAAAGGCGAACCGTCCGTCAACGATCAGCAGCTTCCGATGCGTCCGGTTATTCACCCGGTCAAGCGTGTACCAGTGGATGGGGCGGTAGCGCTGAAACCGGACGCCCGCGTTTGTCATGATGTGGATGAGATCCTCGTCAAATGGTAAACTGCCGACCCAGTCCACCAGCACACGGACCTCGACGCCCTCCCGCGCTTTCGAGGCCAAGGCATTCGCAAATTCGTTGCCGACCTTTCCGGACCAATAGATGTAGGTTTCCATGTCGATGGTCGACCGAGCCGCATGGATGGCCTTCAGCATCGCTGGGAAAATCTCATCTCCGTTGACCAGCGTTTGTACAGCGTTTGCCTCGAAAACCTGGCCTTGCGAATAGGCAGCCATGCTTCGCGCGAATTGTGGATCGGCCGCGTCAAAACGATGCGGCACGATCGATCGCAGCACACGTGGTTCGGGCGTGAGGTTTATGACTAGTAAGGTGAACAGGGAGGCTGCAATTGCCACCGCGACATATTTGAGAATGTCGAGGCAATGGGCAAACCCCCGTCCGTTCGGGGTCGCATTTCTGAAAGCCGATATCACACCGAAGCGTTCGGGCCGCACTTTGGTCGCCTTGCGTTTAGTCCGGTGACCTGCCGACAACCGAACTGTGGATCCGATGCCAAGAACTATTGAAATTGACGCGGGTTCCGCTTTTGTAAATCCGGTACGACCGAGTGGGCGCTACAAGAGGGAATGGGCGGCAGTGCTGAGTGCAGTCGAACGCGCAGTTTTCGGCGACGACTTGCGGTCGGCGGGGCGTAAGTGGGCGCCTTGGTATCCTTCGGTGGTAACCCGGAGGCTTGCCGGGCAACGCGCATTTCAATGCGAGCGTGCTCGGCCCCTGGGCAGTGATCAATGCAACCACATCGTTTTTTGTGGCCATTGCCCACATGGGTCGCGAAATGCTGCTGCATGGCTTGCGTCCCCTTCTTCACTGGCCACAACCAGACTTACTGGTCCCCGCCCCATTCCGGCCGCCCAATCCGCACGCTTGGGATCTATTTCGTTCTCCACTTGGCTGCCGAGCGACACACAAAACTACCGACAATCTAGACGGTCCACTATTTCTGCTCATCTGGTGCGGCGCGCGAACTGCTTGCCTGGCTGGAGGCTTCCTGGTAGCTGGACGACCGCTCAAGGGGCAGGGCCGCATTACGCGCAAATTGCGTGTAGTCTCCTGACGATAAGGCCGACCTCGTGGGGGGGTGGGTGCCATTTACCATTCATTCACGACATTAGCGGATGCTCATAAGCGGACATGCCGTGTAGCTCTTACATGCCCTAAAGGCTTCGGCGCGGACCCAGGCGCCGGGGCCTTTTAGCAAGCTGCCGGCCGTCTCGTCGGTCCTCTGCTTTGGAAAATAGTTGCCCGTATGTAGCCCGGCTGGAACGCCGTGTTCCTTAGCCGACGCCCTGAATGCTTCGCGCGCCGGCGAGGATGAGCGAGCACGGTCATCCACGCGTCCTCCGGACCCGTGGCTTGGATCGCCGGAACAAAAGTTCCCGTCGCCAGTTGATTTCCTGAAGGGATCAGAACCCCGAAGGAGACGGGATGATGGTCGAAATTCTGGATTTTGAAGCTGCCAGAGCGCGTCAGCGCATCAACCGGGCCGATCGGTTGCTCGATCGCGCAAACGAACTGGCGGCGGATTGCGGTGGCGTCGCCATCAACCTGGCAGTTTGCAACCGCATCCGAGTGGAACAGCAACGTGTGATCGATGCCCAAGCCCGCTTGGCCAAGCTCAACCCCACTGTACGATTCTGAGAGGAGCCACCGATGATCGTGAGCTTCAACCTTGAGGGCGTCCAGCACACAGGGCTCTATCGTGCCGCTCGACTTGAAATGCTTACCGAGAGAGTGCTCAGACAGATCAACCGCATCGATGACCAAGCTCGCAAACTTGAACAAGCGGCCGGCGCGTTGACCGAAGCAAATGGCGCCGGAACCAAAGTCGCGCGGAGCAGTTGATTCCGCGAAGGGCCGGTTTGGAAATTCGGAGACTTGATTATGAAGAAGGTCATTATCGGCGCCTTGGCGCTGTTCATGGCGGTGCCGACTTTTGCCTCGGCGACCGAAGTCAACGTGGTCGTTGCACCCCACCATCGACATCATCATCGCGACCATCATCGGCCAGTGATAGTTTACAACGAAGACGGTGGGCGTATGCACCGGCGACATCACCACCAGGAAGTGTTCTACGACAACGGCCATCGCGGGTGGCGTCACCGCCATCATCGCCGTCACCACGCGACCGTGGTCGTTACAACCTCGACGTACCGCCGCCATCATCATCATCATCCCGTCGTTATCGACAACAACGACGGCTACTGAGATGACGGCTTGGCTCCCCCTGTGGGGCCGGGCCGTCATTATCGGCGGCGCCGAACTGACGATTTCACCGCCGTCAGTCCGCACAGTGAGCTTGCGGTGATTTCCACGTGCTGCCTGATCACTGCCTTCGAAGTCGAATCGACAACCGAATGTGGTGAGGCGTAGGAGGGGATGTTCACGCTGATGCGATCGGGCGTGACCGACCGCGCACAATCAAAGGTCGCATCGCGGCTGATAGCCCGCTGGCTCGCGCCAGCGAGCCTTTCTTCCATGATGTCGGGTTCATATTCTGACGGTTCTCCGAACGGTCCTTGGGGTCCCGGCCCAGCATCTGCCTCTGCCCGGCTGGCTCCGCCGGCCGGGTTTTCATTTGTGTCGGGAACTTCGAGGAGCGCAGCACCGGCGGCAAGAGCGGATCCGGGCGTGCGCAAGCAGTGCTCTCGACAGCCAAATCTCTGTACTAGCCATTCGATCGCGCAAAGCCGGGAGGCGGACTGTCGAATCCCGAGGCACTGTGATGCGACTTATAGAGCGGCCAGCCAAAGGTCGTTAACCATGGCGCAAAGGTCTGAAGCGCGGAACAGGCTGGAACAACAGCGCATCCTAAAGGTTGGATCTGCGTCGGGTCTCCAACGCCCCGGGCCAACTGCGCCTGCCGCTGCCGTGAATGGAGCGGCAGGCTTCTTCGGCCGGCGGCCTTTGGTGACCCATGGGGTCAGTTATTTGGCACCGCAATTGCATAGAGAAGATATGGTTGGGGGTGGGTGAGGGTCCGCCACTTCATCGCGAACGACGGAAC
>NZ_JBSKBQ010000025.1:0-48700 GCF_053714375.1 Mesorhizobium sp. ArgA1 | reverse complement strand
AGATCACCCCCAAAATGTAGTGGTAACACGCGCCGGCGCGCGCCTAACATGCTGACTTAATAACTTATTCTTACAGGTGGTGTTTAAGTCGGGCAAGACTGCTGGTTTCCGCTGCGACGCTGTTGCTGGCAGTCGGGTCGACAGGTTATGCCGCCGACATCATCGAAGGGCCGGTGGCCGACTATTGCCGAACGGTCGGCACGTCGAACCTGGTGCTGAACGACAACATCGTCGATCTCAAGTCCGAGGTGGTGAAGCTGATGGACGAGTCGGTGGCCGTCGCCAACAGCTCGGAATGGATCAACTCTTCGCGCCCCGCCTTCGTCTGGGCATCGGAAGCCAAGGTCGCCTGCGGCATGGCCTATGGCTATCTCAAGACGAACTACAAGGACGAAGACACCCTCAACAAGTGCGAGTGCTTCCACGACCGCATGGTCGAGTACATGAACTGACCGGAAGGGATCTGGCCGTGCCGGTTGGCTGACCCGATGGTCGGCGCACGATTGACGAGAGCGATCGCAGGAGCGATCGCATTGACCGGCTTTGGCCAACTTGCCCCGCAAGCCCGCGCGAACTGGCTGGAACGACCTGGCCTGGAAAGACCACCACCGTCCGCGTTGACGCGGCAAGCCCGCTGTGACGCTGCCCCGGAATGGACGCGCGAGACATTCAAGGCATTCGCAACATGCCAGGCATCGCTCTACGGCCTGGAGCCGGTGCTGGCGCACGCGGTGATGGAGATCGAAAGCGATTTCGATCCCGATGTGCACGGCGCCGATGGCGAAGTCGGCTTGATGCAGGTGATGCCGGGAACGGCGCGAATGCTCGGCTTTCGCGGTTCGCTCGACGAGCTTGGCGCGCCTGCAACCAACATCGCGCTCGGCATCAGATACCTGGCGCAGGCAAACAGCCTTGCCGCAGGCGATCTCTGCACCACTGTCATGAAATATCGCGCCGGGCACGGTGAAACCCGGTTCTCCGAACTTTCGGTCCGCTACTGCCGGCGCGCGCGTGCAATCCTGGCGAGGGAAGGCGTCACTGTTGCCGGTCCGCTACCGGTGGCGACGTTCGGCTTTTCCGCGTTCCCGGCAGCAGGAGATGACGGCGCCCCTGCCCAGGGGAAGCGGATTTGCGTGCGCCGGCTGTTCGTGCCCGGGCCGCGATACATGAAATGCGCCGACTATCGAAGCGCCGGTCAAGCCAAGGTGATCAAGACGCTCCGGGCAAGACTCTTCGACGGTTAGAGCAGTTCATCGTTTCGTGGAAACGGCGAACTGCTCTACCTCCTTGTTTTGACGCAATTCCGGACGGAAAACCGGTTCACACTTTTCCTGGAATTGCTCTAAACCACGGTCCGGCAAATACAAAGACGGCGAGGCAAGTCTGCCGTAAGATGAATGGGATGAGACCGGAACAAACACCCGGCGGGATATAGGGAGGCATCATGGTATCTGGCCGGAAGGGCCACACTTCGTGGACGTGGGCGATCGTATTTGCGGTTATGGTGTCAGGCTGCCAGTCGAAAGGCAGCGTCTCGGACGCCCTCGATCCGGCGGCGATCGCCGCACCTGGAGCGCCGGCCGCCGGCGCTGCTCCCAGCCCGGCCCAGGCCACGCAATCGCTCGGCACCGGATCGACGAAGGTCACGATGCTGCTGCCTTTGTCGGCCCCAGGAGCCGCCGGCGAAAGCGGCAGAAAGATGCTCGATGCGACCAAGTTAGCGATGGCCGACCTTGGCAACACACTGCTCACGGTCACGGTCGAGGACACCAAGGGCGACAGCGCGCACGCCAGCGAGTTGGCGGTGAAGGCGATCACCACTGGAACCAAGATCGTCATCGGCCCGGTCGAGCTTGCTGCCGCTCAGCACATAGCCAAGCTTTCGGGATCCCAGCGGCCGCCGGTGCTGGCGCTGGCCGACAATTTCGCCGGCGGTCCAGGCGTCTATGCAGTGCGTCTCAACGAGGCCGACAGTGCGGCCGCGGGCGCAGCCGGCCTGGCGGCTAAAGGCAGCAAGAAGTTCGTGCTGCTCGTCGCGGCCGGCGCGAATGCCGGCGCGGTTGAAAAGCGGGTCGCCAACAGCCTCAGCATCTATGGCGCGACGCTCGCCGTCACCATTCCGTATTCGGCCGGTGACGGCGGCACAAAAGCAGTCAACGACATGGGCTCACTTGTCGAGGCTCCCGATGCCATCGTCATCGCCAGCGGCGGCGATAGTCCGGCGCAGATTCTTGCGGCGCTCAAATCGAAAGGCATCCCCGGAAAATCAGTGGCTGTCGTTGGAACCAACCGCTGGCTGGAGCATCCGATCGAGCCGCTGTTTGAAGGATCCTACATCGCCACGCTCGACCCAAGCGAAACCGGTCCAATCGCCGACCGCTTCAAGACGACCTACAATTATCCTGCCGACCCCAATGTCGCCTACGCCTATGATATGGTCGCCCTGACAGCGGGGATTGCAAGTTCGGTCGGGCCCGACGGCTTCAACAAGCAGGTGCTCGAGAATCGGAGCGGATTTCGCGGATCGACCGGCTTGTTCCGGTTTCGGGCGGATGGCTCCAGTGAGCGATCCATGCCCTTTTATCAGGTTCAAAAAGGTGCGCTCAAACTGGTCGCCAAATCGACGTCGGGGTACTGAAGGGCAAGAAGCCTTGGGGTCTGCTTGAGCTGATGGGCTGGCTGAGGCGCAATCGCTTGGTGGTGTTGCCTGGAAGCCTGCTGCTTCTGACCGGGGTCTTGTTGATCATCCGAGCCGCCGATCTGCTTCCCACCGATCGGCCGGTACCAGCGCCACGTCAATCCATCGACGATAGCCAGCCAATGCGATCGGCTGCGACCGTCGCCAATACGCCATGGCGAGGACGCGCACGCAAGATTGCCCAGGACCTTATCGCGCCGCCACAGCTTGATCCGGCGCAAATCGAACGGGCGGAGCCGCGCCCGCCGCTCGGCGACCTTGGCCTGGCTGCGCCTGCGGGGATGGGGATGCCAAAGGATTGGCCAGAGGTCCTGCTGTACCAACCGGTTGCCACCTCCTCGGCGACCTTCGAATCCATGGGACGCAAGGTAGTCATCAGCGGGGTCCAGGGCATCGACCTGGACAAGACCTGTTCGTTTCGCGACGTCGCCTGGCCTTGCGGCCAACGTGCACGGGCCGCTTTCAATTCCTGGCTGCGCGGTCGGGCACTTAAATGTGTCGTGCCGCCGGAGATCGATCGTTTCGCCATTGCCGCACCGTGCAATTTGGGCAAACAGGATGTCGGTGCCTGGCTTGTTTCCAACGGCTGGGCGACGGCTTTGGCAAGCGGCATCTACGGCAAGGCGGAGGCGGTGGCCAAGGACGCCGAGATGGGCATATTCGGCCCGCCACAATAACCGACAATTCGGTGTCGCTGCCGTTACCCGCGCAGCCTTGCTTTGAAGCCAGGTTTCGGGCCGATGGTAGGCGATTGCGCCATTACTCAAATTGTATGATTCCTCGAAACTGAATGTGCAGCACCCTGGCCTATGCTAGTCGATCAAGCGGGAGATTGACTAATGATGACACCGATGGCGAATAGCTCGCCCCAGCAATGGAAAGAGGTCGCATGGCTTACCGCCCTGGGATTGGCGGGAATTTTGCTGCTCTCCATTGGCCTCAACTATCTGCTTCTGTTCTCGGAAGCATTGACGCCGTTCGGCCGCAGCATGGTCACAGCGATCCTGTTGCCGGTCATCATCGGTTGCCCGCTTCTCCTGTTCATTGGCCTGCAGCGGATCGAACTCGGCCATTATCGAAGAGAACTCAACAAGTCGGCGACCTTTGACAGCCTGACAGGCTGCCTGAACCGCACGGTCTTCACGTCGATGGTCGACAGGAGAACAACCAGGCAGGACTCGTCCGGTCCAAGATCTGGCGCCTTCCTGGTCATTCATCCCGAACACATCAGGTCCATCAACCTGCGCTTCGGGCTGGGCTGGGGTGACGAAGCCTTGCGGCTCATAGCCTCGACCATCCAGTCATCGGTGCGCAAGGAGGATCTGGTGGGGCGCATCGGAACGTCCATGTTCGGGGTCTTTCTGCCCGGTGCGACAGAAGACGACGCCAAGGAGATCGGCGAGCGTATCCGGGCGCGCGTGGCGCAAGCCTATTTCGCGCCGAAAGGAACCGAGGATGTCCTGGCCATCAGCGTCGGCGGTGTGGTGTTTGAAAACGAACTGGAATTCGAAGAGATGTTCCGGTCGGCGGAATCGCTGTTATCCGGCGTCGAACACAAGCCTGGATTTCAATTGTCGCGTCTGCACCACTAACTCAGAAGCGCCGCCTGCAGGCCGCGTCCGCCGGCGACCTGCCGCGCGTCAGTCGCGCGATATGGACAGTCCCGCGAGAAGCGGCGCGTACGCGGCGAGCCTGCGGGATACGAACTCGGTGAAGAGCCGCACGCGCTTCGTCTTGCGTGTCTCGCCCTGCGTGAGAAGCCAAACCGTTCCGTACATGTGCAGGTCGCTACCCGGCACCCTCACCAGTAAGGGGTCGGCATCTCCAACGAAGCATGGCATTGTCGTCATCCCGAGCCCTTGCCGTACGGCAGCGATCTGCGCCTCGCCGTCCGTGGTCCTGAATGGAACCCCCGCGGTGCGAACCTCACCCTCGTTGGCCCAGTCCGGGATTCCATGAATGCTTATGAAGATCCACCGAATGGGATCAGGCGTGCCCGCACGCCACGCGGCTAGTCGATCCCGGGACATGTAGACGCCGCCGAACAGCTCCGGTCCCTTCATGCCGTGAAGATTGAGCGGCAGGGTTTTGCGGTCGTAGACGACGCGGATCGCCACGTCGGCCTCCCGGTTGGTCAGATTTGCCAGCTCACCGGACGACGAGATTTCCATCTCGATGTCGGGATGCAGACGCGCGAAATCGGCGAAGTCCGGCATCAGCAGATGTGTCGCGAGGGGCGGCGCCAGCGTCACCCGCAGAAGCCCGCGCACGCTCTGATCGCGCCCGAAGACGCGCGTCTCCAGCTGGTGCGACGACGCTTCCATCTGGTTCGCGAGCTCGAGGACCTCCTCCCCCGCAGCCGTCAGGCGGTAGCCCGAAGGCAGCTTTTCGAACATCTGCGCCCCGAGGCGTTCCTCGAGCTGGGCGATGCGTCGCAGCACGGTCGAGTGGTTCACCCCGAGATGCGCGGCGGCGGCCCGCACCGAGCCTCCGCGAGCGACGGCAAGAAAGTAGCGAACGTCATCCCAGTCGATCATGGTGCAATCCCGCACCGCAAGGTGCGCCTTCCAAAGCCTGTGTCCGACACATCGAACAGCATCTCGTATGTAGGTGGCGCGGGGTGGTCATCATAGCCCATGCTGACAAGCACGGCCGAATTCCCAACGGCGGACACCGATCGTCACGGCTGGCGTCAGTCGTCCAGCCGGATCGATTTTGCACCACCGATGTGCGCCTTTCCGCACTCAAAGCCTGACCCCGGCAGACTTACTTCCAGGCTCTCGGGGTTCTTCCCCAAAAGCAGAGCCTGAAAGGAAAAGTCATGGGAAAGCTTGACGATAAGGTTGCAGTCATCACGGGTGGATCGAGCGGCATGGCGCTGGCGAGCGCCAAGCGGTTTGTTGAAGAAGGCGCCTACGTTTTCATCACGGGCCGGAGGCAGGAGGCGCTCGACGAGGCCATGAGGCTGATTGGCCGGAACGTGACCGGCGTGCGCGGCGATGCGGCCAATCTCGACGACCTCGACCGCCTGTTCGATACAGTCAAGCGGGAAAAGGGCAAGATCGACGTCCTGTATGCGAGCGCCGGCACCGGTGAAGCGGTCCCGCTGGGCGAGATTACCGAGCAGCATTTCGATGCGACCTTCGGCCTGAATACGCGCGGCACGCTGTTTACGGTGCAAAAGGCCTTGCCGCTGTTCAACGATGGCGGGTCGATCTTCATGACCGGATCAGTTGCTTCGATCAAAGGTTTTCCTGGTTACAGCGTGTACGCGGCGAGCAAGGCGGCGTTGCACGCATTCGCACGCGGGTGGCTCAACGAGCTGAAGGGCAGGAATATCCGGGTAAACGTGCTGCACCCGGGGCCTATCGCCACACCGATGCAGGACCAAGTTCTCACAGAGGAGGCGAAGCAGATGTTCGAATCCCTGATCCCGCGGGGAAAGATGGGGCGTCCTGAGGAAATTGCGACGGCCGCGCTGTTTCTTGCTTCTGACGATTCGAGCTTCGTGAATGGGCTGGAGTTGTCTGTCGACGGAGGCTTCTCGGCCATCTGAAAGGCCGGGCAATCAATATCAACACGGATCGGAGAAGTATTATGAGCTATGCGATTGTAGGATTCGGTCCGGTAGGCCAGGCCCTCGCCCGCGCCTTCGCCCGTAAGAACATCAAGGTGTCCGTCGCGAGCCGCCGGCCGCCCGAGGCGTTGGCGCCGCAGGCCCGGGCGATTGGACCCACGGTTGTCGCCAAGTCGCTGCGGGATGCACTCGAGGCCGACACAATCATCCTGGCGGTCCCGTTCGGGGAGCACCGCGAGGTTGCGAAGGCCCTGCCGAACTGGGAAGGCAAGACGGTCATCGACGCGACGAACGCGTTTGGAGTCCCTGAAGAGCTGAACGGTCTCCCGTCCTCCGCCTTCGTCGCGAAGGCGTTCACCGGCGCCAAGCTCGTGAAAGGCTTCAATCACCTGATTGCGGCCACCCTGGCTGCCGATCCGATCGTCGAGGGCGGCCACCGGGTCGTCTTTCTGTCGAGCGACGACGAGGACGCGACCGCTCCCGTGGCGGCCTTGGCCAAACAACTCGGGTTCGCACCCGTCAAGCTGGGAAAGCTCAACGAGGGTGGCGCGCTGGTGCACGCACGCGGCCGCGTTTGGGGCCAGCTCATCTTCCAGGATTTGTTCAAGAAGGAGCAGTGACCGGTGTACGACCATGTAATTTGGCCCGAGCGGCATGACCCGGGAACGTCGGCTCTCTACGCGCTCAACGACATCGGCGTGAAGGCGCCCCCTGAAGTGGTTTGGAGGCTGCTGGTCGACGCCGAGAATTGGTCGAGCCACTTTCCTACCGAAGATCAGGTCAAGGTTCTGACCGGCGAGCCGAAACTTGCGCTCGGAACTAAGTATTCCCCTGGAATAGTAAGCAACGATCAAAATGGCCACGACCACCAGCAGCCCCGGCAAGGACATTTGCATTGCTGACCGAGCCTCCCGCTTGGCTGCGATTATGCGTACACGCGAAGCCGTCCGAAGGCTCATCTTTCGGCAGATGGGTATGCCGGACAAGAGCCAAAGGGCGTAGCCTGACGCCCGCACCTGCAAGACACGGCAGGTACTCCCTAAGCTGGGTGGACACCTCGATTTGTTTAGCGCTGGCGATCCTTTCGCAATCCGGCCAACACCTCCTGCAAAGTGCTGACGTTCAATCCACGGACGTCTACTAAAGAACGCCTCGACCAGAGAAAAAGGTAATCTTACACTACGGTTGCAGCTTGTTTTGCTGCCAAATTTTAAAAACCTGTGTTAATGATGAAATCGCGGGAGCGCTGGGCAACGGGCGGGTCGTTGGAGTTCCGGCACCAAGAGGAGAAGCGGTATGACCATTCAGGTTGTACATCGCGCATTCGGCCCCAAGCAGGTCAGGCAACTCAAGGAAGTTTACGAGCGTGCGAGGGCTGTGGAGGCAAAGTACCCCGAGTCCCACATTGCCAGCAAAGCCGCCAAAAGGCTGATAGCCGCGTTCGAAGCCGTGATCCAGACCGACGGAACAGTTCTGGATGTGCAGTGGCTAAGCGAGGCTGAGCCGCAAGGAAACGCCTGAGACCAGGCCTCTATCCAACGTCCGCGAAGCTTTCGGGTATTAGGCGGCTGATTTCTGTCGACTTCAGCCACGCCGTGCCAGCGGATTCCGCATGCCCTTCCAAATCAAACGTCTCTGAAACCTGATGTGACCGCGTGTTCGCCGGGCGGAGCGATAGGGGAGCCGTTGGGCGGGCAGTGACTCCCCTATCCTGTCTCCGCGTTTTCGCTGCAGACAGGCCGCGTGAGCCTTGAGCAGACGCTGCCATTCCAATGTCCAGCCTGGCAGCGCCTCGGGGTCAGCTTGGCTACGTCTTTTTGAAGACTTAAAAATTTCTATAAAATTAACCTAAGTTAGAGACTGCTTATAAATACCTCATAGACTGTTCAAGCTGTTCTAGGTGGCGGCAGTCAGGAACTGCTAAGCGCTCCAAGCTGGGGTAATCCAGCCTGAAGCTTTCAAGTGGGCTGGGGTTATCAAAGTTCAATCCAAAAGAATGACGGAGCTCTAGCTCTATTGACCGCCACAAGGCAGATCGCGTTGGGGAAAGGCGGGTACTAGTATGGGTTCAACGGTAGGATTGCACAATTACACTTCAACAAACCAGACAGGAGTTCCGGCGAGCGGAACGGAAAATGTCCACGAAGGTAGGCAATGCCTCCTCATCCTGGACGGAAGGGCTCTAGACCGCGAGTGTCTCGCGTCGGCTCTGGAGGACCACGAACTCGGCATGGCGGTCTTCGCCCTGGGTTCGATCGAAGAATGGCGGGTGAAGAAGGGGGCGGCCCCTCCCCTCGCTGCCATACTTTTCAACCTCGGCGGTCGGAAGGTCACCGATCATGGCATCGCGGACGAGATCAGGCATATCTCATCCGAGTTCAAATCAGTCCCAGTGGTTATCCTGGCCGACACCGAGGATCTTGCACAGATACTGACGGCGCTCGAATGCGGCGCTCGCGGCTACATTCCGACTTCGGTCGGGATTGACGTGTGTGTCGAGGCGATCAACCTTGCAGCAGCGGGAGGCATCTTCGTCCCGGCGAGCAGTGTCCTTTCGATGCGGCACCTGATAGATTCAGGCAACTGTGATACGCGGCCTTTGACGGGCATGTTCACGCTCAGGCAGGCTGAGGTCGCCCAGGCGCTCCGACGCGGCAAGGCGAACAAGATCATCGCCTACGAACTGAACCTGCGCGAAAGCACCGTGAAGGTCCACATCCGAAACATCATGAAGAAACTGAAGGCGACCAACCGGACGGAAGTCGCCTACAAGGTCAACGATCTCTTCGCAGAAGGAACTCTGGCTGGAGAGTGACCGCGAGCAACAAGGCGGCCCGCCTTGGTGAATCCTGGCGGGCCGCGTTTTCAGCTTTGAAGTTTTCAGCTTTGAAGATTCAGTTATATCCGTGCATGAATGGCATCCGGGGTCTCGAGCACGCGGAAGGCGAATATCTCGTCCTCGCGCCGTTTTGGCTCGCCTGGGACGTCAACGAAGCTTGTCTGACAAGCTGATCAGGACACAGTCGCAAAGGTCCGCGGGACCTGAGCAAGGCGCCTTGCCACCGCGAAATCCGCCGATCAATCTGCAACGGCAACAGGCGCGGAGAAGGTAAATCCGCTCACCCATTTAATCGCTTCCTCGATCGTATCGAAGTTTTTGTGCTGGCCACTCAGCAGCCCGAAGCCTGTCTCAAGGAACCATTTGCCTTTCGTGCAATAGGCCGCTTCGTCGATCTGGGTAAGGACGGCGACCAACTGGTCGGATTTCCACACCAGAACACCGGATTCTCCACCCTCGACCGTTCCGATCCGGGCTTCGCTGAGCGAAAATCCACGAGCAATTTCTTCTTTGCCCACGTTGATGCTTCCCCAACTTCAAATGGATATGAAAATCCGTCGGCCCTGAATGGCTGGCCGCTTCTGGAAGTGTCTTTTTTTGAGCGGAACGTCACCCGAGGGCGACAGAGGAATTTGTTAGCAGATCGCCCGGCAAGTTCAATGGCCCTTAGCGCGATTTGTTCGTTGATCCACCGTTAGTTTTTTCGCGCGGGAATTCGTGAAAAACTGCTAGAGAATTTTGGCTTTTCGGAGCGTGAACGCCTCGGCGAAATGCTCGGGTGCCCGGCATTCCATCCCGCATAACCTTGCAAGCCCAGCGAATGTCGCGCGGTCGAACCAGTCCTTGGAGCGCTGCGTTCCGAAGTGCTTGTGGAGGAGTTCGATCTTGCGTTCCAGCACGTCTGCCGTGAGCGGCACGTAAGCGTTGGGCTGGCAAAGGTCGCCATCCCATTTCGGGATCTCGTATTCGAGCACCAGATGAATGGCACCGGCTCTCCCGCAGCTGGCCGCAATGCGAGGCCGTCAAGGCGGCAGTCGCCCTGGACGGCATTGGCGGACCGGATCTGAAACCCGAGATCGAAGCTCGTGTCGCCCGCCTCTTCCGATGGCATATTGATCCGGCACCGTTTGGCTTGTGGGTCGACAGGATTGACGAGCGCGGGAGGTCACTGGCCACCGAGGTCCCGGCGAGCATCTTCTACCACCTAGTGACGGCGTTGATGCAGTATCTGGACAAGACTGGAGGACAGGTCGAACCTTTCCCGCTGCCTGCTTTGCATAGGGGCGAGACGGTTCCGAAGCAGATTTACGGCTGACCAGAACTGGGCTGCTTTCCTCGACGGCGGATTCCCGCCGCCGGCTGTGACCCCGGTGATGCTCCGAGGGGTAGGGGAAGTGGTAGCTAAGGCGAATTCGGTATCCCCTTCCCCTGTGTCGCGGCTGCAAACCGGGATAGTATGCTTATAAGAAATGCCTAAAAGAGAGCATCGAACGCCCCCAATCCTGGAACGCTGGTCAACTCGTCGAGGCGTCGTACATTTGAGCCTGTGAACCTTCTCCGAATGGTTGAGACGCAACTATGGCAAAAAAAAAATCGCGTGCCAGACCCAGCGGTGATCTCCTGAGACTGCTTGCTACCCAGCCCAGAGCGGTTGCACTTGCTGCCCTGCACGTGAGTGAATCCGTGCTGTTGGAACTCGAAGCATCCCATCTGTTGTCAGCAGCAGAGATCAGAGGATTGCTCAAGGACGCTTCAACGACGCTACGCAATGCCGCCGATCAAGTCGACAACCGCAGCTGTGCCGTTGCCAGCGAAATAGTCGAGTCCATGCGGGAAAATTTCAAGAGAAACAAAGCCTGACCAGTGCCCGGAACGATGTCAAATCGTGGCTTCGGCAAGCAAGCCCTGGAACCACTGCAACGAAAAGTGGCGATCGCGACGCCTTGCACCCGAAAGTTACCATTGAACGGGTACTCTTCGCATCAAATCTGATGTACATAGCATCGAGGGGAAAGGAATTTGGGCGGGGTTCTAAATGACTTATGCTTCACGTCCCCCTTTGCGCGGAAGTGAAAATCGTCCAACGTACGTCGGACTTAACGACGACGATATGGCACTTATCAAGGCACTGGGGTTCACGCCGAAGCGCTACCCAGCCGAGACGGTGATCGTCAGTCAGGGCGAGGCCAGCGATCGCGTATTCATAGTCGAGTCAGGCTGGGGTTGCATTTCTCATGAGCTAGCGGGTGGGCAGCGACAAATTCTGGATTTTGCACTGAAGGGCGACATCGTCCTGCTTCAGGCCCCCGCAGGCAGCGCTCTTGAAACGTTTGTGGCTCAAACCGAACTTCTGGTGTTGGTGGCTTCGAGCAAGACATTTACCCTTGCCGCCATGAAGTCTCCTCATCTTTTCTCCCTTATTCTCGAAACGCTCGTGCACCACGGGGCAGTTGTCGCTCAGCATCTCACCAATGTAGGACGACGCAGCGCCTTGGCGCGAACGGCGCATCTGTTCCTCGAACTGAGGGCGCGGCTGGAACGAACAGGCTCCGTCACCCGCAACAGCTATGAATGCCCTCTCACCCAGTACGATCTCGCGGACGCTCTCGGCCTCACTCCGATTCATGTCAATCGAATGCTGCGGGAACTGCGCGAGCGCAAATTGCTTGAATTCCGCCAAGGCCATGTTCGCGTGCTCGATCAACCTGGGCTGACGAAGTTTGCCGGATTCGAGCAGGAATACATCGAAAGTTGAGGCATATCGGCCTCGGCGCCGGCTAACAACCTTGATAGCGGCGCCCTTCGCACGACGAGAACATTCGTGTGCGGTGTTCCGGCCGGTCGGAGAAGCATCGGACGGGGTCCATATCCGCCACGCGTTGGCGATCAACGGCCCGGCCTTGCCTCTCCCCATGTCGCCGATTTGGCAGGCGCAGCTCTAGCTTGCACACCAAGCCGGCCTGCTCAGAACGAGGAGGCGGTCACATCGGATGAAGCGCTCTCGAGTGGTACCCCTTTTGTGCTTCAATTCGCTCTTGCGGATCACGAGTGGGCTGAACTGCGATCTTTTCGTTCGTTGAGAGCCCGTTGCCGGACTCGGCAGTGAGCACGCCATGATTCATCGCCCAAACTGCTGCCTGGGTACGGTTGCGCACCCGAATCTTCCGGAGGATTGCCTTGACGTGTACTTTCACCGTAGCTTCGGCGATGTTATTTTTGCGCGCGATGGTTTTGTTAGACTCACCTTCGACCAAGCAACGCAGAATACATTTTTCTCGATTTGAAAAAGTTGATAGCTCCCTATCTTCTTTTTCTGCTTTATGATCGCCGTTTGTCAGATGATAACTTGCCAAATCATATCTCACGTCAAGCCTAATATCTTGGATAAACGTCGACGGTTGTGCGGGAATTACTGTCTGCCCAAGCATAACTAATTCGAGCGCCTTGATGAAGGTTTCGTGGGCAGCGATTTTTGTCAAATATGCGTCGGCCCCCGCGCGAAAGGCTGAAACTATATCGTTCGATCGACAGTGCTCAGCTAGCGCAACGACATGGCTGGCCGGATAAGCTGCTTTAAAGTCTGCAATTTGTGCGAATCCAGCATCCGCATCAGGACCGTCGACATCTATGATGAGCAAGATGGGCCGCTGCTGTGGTAGCGCCTTCTGCAGAAGATCGTAAACACAAGCCGCGGAGGAAAGAATACGAAACTTTTCTGCATTCAGGATTCGAATAAGGCCCTCTCGGAGTAACTCGCTCGGCCCGACAAGCAATGTTGCAAAAGACTGTCTTGTCATCATAGCCTCCTGTGATCTGCGACGCTTGATATCCCTGTGGCCCGAGTGATATTCGGCGCTCCGCGCCCCAAACCGCTATAGCCCACCCGTATACCTTACGCTGGGAAACCTCGCGCCAAGATACCCTCCTTAGGCGCCCAAATACCCTCTTTAGGCGTAGGGCAGCATCGTCGAGGGCTATCCGGATTCTCAACCCAAAGCTTGGATCGGGTTTGCGGGTAAGTGTCCTAGATGGTGCTCGGCTCATCCTCCAAGGTTTGGATGCTGAAACGGGAAAGGCCCACCTGTCCTGCGAATGCAAGTCCAGGCCGCAGAGGTTCGAGACGCCCCGTCGATAGACCGATATTTGCGGCTCGGCGCCGCGTTCGATCGCCCTGTCTCGTTCGCCATCCAGGGTTCTCCTGGCAGCACATTATTCTGCTCATTTAACGAGCTCGCCCAAGACGGTGTTTATCCGGAAGGAGTGCCCACAAAGAGATAGTTGTGCCGCCGTAGGTGAAGCGGCACGATACGGCAGAGCCTGGCTCGGCTCGATCAGTTCGGGACGGGACGGGACGGGACGGGACGGCATCATTCAAATAGCGAAAGACAGGCGCAATGGCAAAGACAGGCGCAATGGCCGTGGACACAAATTCCAATTCGGAACCGGCCACTTCCTCGTCACAAGCGCCCCGCCGGCGGAAAATGAAGGCAGTCCTGCTTGTCCTCGGAATTTCCGGGGCCGCCGCGTTGGGGGCCGTCAAAAACTGGGAGGCCATTAAGGATGCCTCCGGACCAGCGATGCAGAAGGTCGAGAATGTCTTCGGAGCCGCGGCGCAGAAGGTCGAGGATGTCTCCGGAGCCGTGGCGCAAAAGGTGTCTGCTGCTATCGATAGCTGGCAAGATCAACCGGTTCAAGCCACGGCCGAACCCTCCCGCGCGATCGTGTTGGGACCGGATGCGGCGGCCGTGACGTTGGTCGAAGGGAGCGCCGCCCCTGCCGTCCGCACCAGTGCCGAGCGCCCAAAAACCCTCAGCACGGGACCGGATGCGGCGGCCGTGACGTTGGTCGAAGGGAGCGCCGCCCCTGCCGTCCGCACCAGTGCCGAGCGCCCAAAAACCCTCAGCACGGCGCCAGACGTGCCAACCGGAAGCCTGTTCGGCGTCGGCGACCGCCTCAAGGTCGTGTTCTACGAGCGCGTCGACGTCGAAGAAGACAAATGGGGGGGCGGGTCCTCAGCCTCGGCCCTGCGCGGTATCGTGCAGCGTCCGGAGCTGAGCGGCGAGTATACTGTCCAAGAGGACGGCACGATTTCCGTGCCCTTGCTTGGCTCCATTCCGGTCGCCAACCGGTCGGCGCAACAGGTACAGGCCGACCTGGAGGATACCTTAGAACAACTGCTGGGCCGCAAAGGACTGGTCAACATCCTGTCGCTGGAGCGCTCGCCCATTTACGTACTGGGGCCAGTCAAGAATCCGGGCTCGTTCAAGTACGCGCCCGGAATGACGATCCTGCACGCCATCGCGCTGGCCGGCGGCCTCGACCGGGGCCAGGGCGAGCCGTGGCAGAAGATCGAATCCGTGCGTGAAACCCAGAGGCGGGGCGGGGCGATCGATGCAATTTCGAAGTTGCTCGCCCGCGTGGCGGTGCTGAAAGCCGAGCGCGACGGCACGGCGCCCAAGATCCCGCGGCAGTTGCTGGAGTTGGCCGGCGCGACTGAAGCCGCCAACCTCGTCAGCGAGCAGAGCGACCGGCGCAAGGCCGTCGCCACGACCCGCAAGGATCGCGAGCGCACGATCCTGCGTGCACTGGAGGCGGCCAGGCAAGATGTTGCCGCGTATGGGCGCATGGACTCCCTCGACGAACTCGTCAGGCTGCGCGAGGAGCGCGTCAACAGCATGCGCACGCTCGTGAACCGCAACGTTCTCAGCATGACGGTGATGGATCAGGTCCGGAGCGAGTTGTCCGACGCGGAACAGCGTCGGCAGGATGCCCTCAACCAGTACGCGATGGCCAAGCAGCGCCTCGCTTCGCTGGAGGCTGAGGCGTTGCAGACCCAGGCCGACCTCAGGAACGATCTGGAGGTTGAGATCGAGTCCACGGAGACCCAGATCGCGGCCAACATGCGCGACTTGAACGCCAGCGAAGGCATCCTGGACACGTTGCCGATGACCCGCGCCCAGGCTGTGAACGCGAACAGCGTAACCTATCAAATCGTGCGGCAATCGGCAGCCGGGCCGGTCAGCATCGAGTCCCCCGGGATGACCCTGTTGCAGCCGGGCGACCTCGTCAACATAATCGTGGCCGAAGGCGAGCCAGACGCGCTGGGCGGTTCGCCGGTCCCGACCTCGTCGCCGACCGGCGAAAGCTCGTCGGCCGGGTCCACTCTCAACGATGCAGGGCCTGGCAGCGAGGTGGCGGAGCAGCCAATCGGTCCGAATTGATGCCCTGCAAGGAAACTATTCTGCACGGCATGGTCTGCGTGGATGAACTGGTGGGCCGACTTGGGAAGCGCGCACAATGATCACTCGCCAACAGCTTGAACCGTTTCACGAACGGGCATGTCCGCCTCCGCCGAGTTCGAACTATGGCTTGGACTGCCCCCCGTGGGTAGTCAGGAATAGGGTCTTCACTTCCCGCGGCGGCGATACGAAACTTCTCCAAACAGGGCAAACCCCGAGCGCTCCATGGCTGACCAGCAGCGCGCCACGAGGACAGGAGTTCGTGATGTCTCAGTCATCAGTGCACAACCCTATCGTGCGGCTTCAGTAGGACAAGCCATGCGCCAGGATACGGTTATCGATGTTACCGTGGAGGCCTTGCCGGACATCGCGAGACTTGAGACCATTTGGAAGGAGCTCGAAGCCCGAGCAACTCACTCATTCTACCTGTCCTGGCTCTGGATCGGAACTTGGCTGCGGCATCTGCCGGGGGGCGCGCAACCACATGTTCTGGTCGCCCGGACGTCAAGCAGAATCGTTGGGTTGGCGATTATTTGCCGGCGGAGCGCGTGGAGTTTCGGGCCACATGCGCGGGCGCGTTGGCTACTCAATGAAACCGGCGATGTTCGTTTCGATCGATTGTTTATCGAGTACAACAACATTCTTGCGGAGCGATCCCTGGCCGATGCCACCAGGGTGGCATGCCTCGAGGCCTTAGCGCAGCACTTGCGCTACTCTGACCAGCTGGTGCTCTCCGGAATTGATCCGGACTTCGAGCTGGCCGCTTGTCGCACCGCGGGCCGGGCCGGGCTCCTTACCGATGTGAGAGCGGACGATACGGCGCGGTGGATTGATTTCGCCAAAGTCCGCCGGAAAGGCGGAAATTTCCGCGCCACCTTGGGCCGCAATACTCGGCAGGCGGTAAGCCGCGCCATGCGGTTATATACTGAACGCGGCCCGATTGCGTTCCAGACTATGGAAGTCACGTCGGAGGCGCTCGCCGCGTTTGATTTGCTCGCCGAGCTTCATCAGGCGCGGTGGGGACGCAAGGGCGCCTTTGCCAATCCGAGCTTCCGTCGATTTCACGAGGACCTCATTTCACTCGGAGTTCCCGCCGGGACCGTCCGCATCTCGCGGACGTTGGCTGGGGCGCAGACAATTGGGATCTTGTACAATTTCGTGCATGACGGCCGCGTCTACAACTACCAAAGCGGCTTTCTCTATGAGCGCGACGGCCGGCTCAAGCCCGGCCTTATCAGCCATGTTCTGGCTATTGAGGACAGCATCGGACGTGGCGATTGCAGCTACGATTTTCTGGCAGGGTTCTCCGGGCACAAGTCGCACCTGGCCAATGCGGAGCATCCCATGAAGTGGATCGCAATAAGCAGAGACGGCCCGGAGCGTCGCATCGAGGCAAAGCTGCGCGGTGCCAAGCGGGTGCTAGGGACCATTGCTACGAATGTGAAAGAGGCCGTGGCTTGAGGTGTCAACCAACAAAAAGGAACTTCTGCATCAAGTGTCTGGGGCAGCTTCTTGGGCCGGCGAACGGCGGGCTCGTCCCTTGGGAAGGCGAGGAGGACTAGGAGGCTGGATCGGTCTAATCTATGTTTCAGCGTGGCGGAAATGGTAGACGCACCGCACTGTTCAGGCGACGCCGAAAGGCTTGTAGGTTCGAGTCCTACCGCTGGAGCCATAGATTCTAAGCCCTTTCCAACCTTTTTGGATAAAGTCGAGCTGAGACCCGAGATCATAATGCCGGTTCTCGAGAATGATGGTTTGGAGGTCCTGGCATTCATGCTCGATGCGGAGCAGAACGTCATCCGCGAGATAGGTGTTTGCCTCAACGAAGAGGAACGTCGGCGCGCCGAGGGGTTGAGACTGGAGCGGGACCGCCGGCGCTTTGTCGCTACCCGTGGGCAACTGCGCCGGGTCCTCGCTTCCAAACTGGGAATCTCCCCATCCGACGTCGAACTAGAATATGGGCACCTAGGCAAACCACGCCTCTCGCACCGCATGCCTGCTCGCGATTTGTGCTTCAGCGTCTCACGATCCGGAGATGTCGCGGTCGTCGCCCTCTCGACCAGGCAGGAGGTCGGGGTGGACATCGAGGCAGTTCTCCCTGTGCCCGAAGCGGACGAGATCGCAGCGCTCTGCTTTTCCGCCTCCGAGTATGGGTCCTACACCGCCCTTTGTCCGGAAGACCGGCCGGAGGGCTTCCTCCGGCGCTGGACCCAGTTGGAGGCTATCTCCAAGGCCCTGGGGTGCGGCTTAGGACAGCCCTTTTCCTGGGATGAAGGGGATTGGGCTGTCCGTAGGTTTGTACCGAAACCTGGGTACATCGGAACGGTGGTAGTCCGGAATTGGTAGTCCGGAATTGAAGTGCCCGCGGTGCCATCATTCGCTTACGATGCACTGTGGATAAACGAGGGCACGCAAGTTCATTGCAGCGCTCCACTCACATGTCCCGGGCGCACGGAGAAAGAGGCGGCGGTTTCATCGGTGAAACCGTCGTGCTGGGGAGTTGGGATGCGGGTCGTGAATCATGAAGGCAGTGGTTCGGGAGGCCCTATGTCGGCGGACGTGATGCAGATCCCGGAGCTTCTCGCAAACCTCGCGGTCAAGGACATCAAGGTCTGGGTAGAGGGCGACCGGCTGCGGTGCAACGCCCCAGCTGGCACACTGACGGCGGAGTCTTCCGACCAGTTGCGGAACCGGAAGGGCGAAATCATCGCCTTTCTGAATATGGCCACGGCGGCGGCCCGGCAACAGCCTGCAATCGTTCCCCTGCAGTCTCGCGGAACACGCACGCCCATTTACGCCGTACCCGGGCATGTCGGCGCGCCATTCTCATTCTCGGACCTGTCGAAGCACCTAGGCGGCGATCAACCGTTTTACGCACTCCAGCCGTCTGGCTTCGATGGGCAGAGTGAGCCGATGGACCGCGTCGAAGATATCGCCAAGTACTTCGCCCGCCAGATCGTCGAATATCAGCCCACCGGTCCGTACATCATCGCCGGTTACTGCTCCGGCGCTGCAACCGCTTTCGAGCTGGCGAAAATCCTGCGTGGACGCGGAGCGGAGGTCCCATGCACCGCGCTCTTTGGCCCTCTTCACCCCACCACCTATAACAAATTGCCGCGTCTGCTGTATTTCTATGCTAGCCGTAGCGCCGACTCACTCCTGCGAGAGATGGCGAAACTGCCGACATTCGGTGCCCGTCTCCGATATTTCGGCAGTCGCCTCCGGAATCTCGGCGAGCGCGCCCTCGTGACTCCCGTTCGCAGAAGCAAAGAGCCTGTCACGACAGATCCGGTGCTGGCGAGCAGAGCTCGACTCAAATCCGCGGCGATCACGGCTTTGCGGCGGTACATTCCGACTCCGTATTCGGGTCGAGTATGCATATTCCTTCCGAACAAGGCCTGGATGCGATCGGGTGCGGCACCGCACCGATGGCTCCGAGTGGTGCCCCATGCCGAATTCTATTTCGGGCCCGAGGACTGCAACGATACCCGTATGCTGGAGGAACCGGACGCACCTGCCATCGCAGAGCTTTATCGCCAAGCAACCCAAAAAGCTGAACGATTTGACGTGATTTGATTTTTTGATTTTCTGCTATCGGGAGCGCATCTCATGAATGAAGTCCTACCTATCGCGCCGGAGGGCCGAGCGCTTCTCCTGCTGAAAGATGCCGATCATCAGGCGCTGGTTGTCGAGTACAACGCCACGGCAGCGCCCTACCCGTCGGACAGGACGATCATCGATCTCTTCCTCGACCAAGCGATGCGTAATCCTGACGCCGAAGCGATCCGCTTCGGCGACGCAACGCTGACGTACCAGCAGCTCAACGAACGCTCCAACCAGATGGCCACGCATCTGAGCTCGGCCGGCGTGGGGCGGGGTCGGATTGCCGTTGTGTTCATGGAGCACTCCATTGAAGTCGTCGTCGCGATCTTAGGCGTCCTGAAGTCGGGCGCGGCCTATGTGCCGGTGGATGCGGCAACACCGAAGGGGCGTCTCGCAACAATCCTGAAGGACATTGCCAACGGGACCGATGGGCGGGCGCCGGTGGCGATCACCCAAACGCGCTTGCAGTCCGCCATTTCCCCGAACCTTGCCGACATTTTCGTGCTCGACGCCGATTTCGGGTCGATTTTGAATCAGCCAGACTCGGCCCGACCGTCTGCTGCCACTCCGGACGGCGCCGCCTATATCATCTTCACCTCAGGCTCGACAGGTACGCCCAAGGGCGTCGTGATCGAGCACCGGAACCTGGTGAACTACATCTGGTGGGCCGCTCGGATGTACAGTTCCGGCGAACGTCTCGCGTGGCCCCTTTTCTCATCCCTCGCCTTCGACCTGACCGTCACGACGCTCTTCACGCCACTCATCACCGGTGGCCGCATCGTGGTCTATCTTGGTGATCCCGGAATCCAGAGCATGGTCGTCCTCAAGGTCATCGACGACAATGCCGTCGATATTATGAAGCTGACGCCGGCGCATCTCGCGATGATCCGCGACCGCAATCTTGGGACCACAAGGCTACGCAAGTTCATCGTGGGTGGCGAGGACTTCAAGACCGAATTGGCTCGCGATATCACAGAAGCCATCCCCCATCCTATCGAGATCTACAACGAGTACGGACCAACCGAAGCCACAGTGGGCTGCATGATACACCGTTTCGACATCGACCGGGATCAATCCGCATCGGTGCCGATCGGCGTTCCGGCCGCCAATGCGGGCATCTACGTCCTCAGCAACGCACATCAACCCACCCCCCCCGGCATTATCGGTGAGATGTTCATTGCCGGCGACGGTCTCGCGAGAGGCTATTTCAATCGCCCTGACCTCACTGACGAACGTTTCCTCACGGCCATCGATCCCCGAGATCGGTTTTCGAAGCTGCGGCTGTACAAGACGGGCGATCTCGCCCGCTGGAACTCGGAAGCGCGCCTGGAATTTCTCGGCCGTGCCGATCATCAGGTGAAAGTTGGTGGCGCGCGTGTCGAACTGGGCGAGATCGAAGCGCGGCTTCTGAAGCACCCGCACGTTCACGAATGCGCAGTCGCTGCCATCGCCACCTCGGTGGTGAAACCAACGACACAAATAGTGGCCCAAATCGGCCATGTCGAACCGCCAGCGTTCGAAGACGGCATGGCACGACTTGTGGCCTACTATGTCTCGTCGAAACCTGTGACCGTGACGGACCTGCGCGCCCACCTTGCCGAAGAACTCTTGGAGTCCATGATTCCGACACACTTTGTTCGCCTCGAACGGATGCCGCTCACGTCCAACGGGAAGATCGACCGCGCCTCGCTTCCCGAACCGACGGCGGAAAATATCCAGCCTGCACAAGACTTCGCCGCCCCCTCGACGGAGACCGAGAAGACGCTGGCCGCGCTGTGGTGCGATCTCCTCAAGGTCGAGTCGATCGGCCGTGACGACAACTTCTTTGGCCTGGGCGGGCAGTCGCTCTTGGTGATGCGAGCGGTGTCGCGCATGCGAAAGACCTTCGGCGTCGACGTGCAGCTTCGCAATCTCTTCGAGCGCCCGACAGTGGCCGGACTGGCGGAAGTGATCGACGCAATGCGCTGGGTCGCCGATTCCAGAGCCCCTTCACTCGAGGGACCGAGAGAGGAAATCGAACTCTAGCCTGTCGGACGGCCCTCCGAATGGCCTTGGGGCGGATGAAGATGATGGACAAAGCTTGGGTACCGTCGCGAGGACCGGGGCTGCCTTGGGCAGCGGGGGAGTATGAGCTCTTACGGGACCAGGTCCGCCGGTTCGTCGAGGAGGAGATCAAGCCCTGTGCGGATCGCTGGGAAGAGGAGGGATTCATTCCTCGTCCGATCCTGCGCCGCATGGGCGAACTCGGCTTCTTTGGCATCCGCTACCCGGCCGAGTATGGTGGTGCCGAGATGGACGCGGTTGCATCGACCGTCTTCGCCGAGGAGCTCGGGCGCTCGACCTATGGCGGCGCCGCCGATGCAATGCTGGTCCATAGCGACATGGCTTCCATGTATGTCTTTCACGACGGGACCAAAGCCCAGCGCGACCGCTGGATGCCGGGCATTATCAGAGGCGAGGTGATCACCGCGGTCGCCATCACGGAGCCGGATGCGGGCTCGGACGTGAAGGCCATCCGCACGCGCGCGCTCCGAGAGGGCGACTCTTACGTCCTCGACGGCACGAAGCTCTACATCACGAATGGCGTCCACGCGGATCTCTACTGCGTCGCCGCCAAGACTGATCCCTCGGCTGGAAGCAACGGAATCACGATGTTCCTCGTCGAGAAGGGCACGCCCGGCTTCAGCGTCGCCCGCGAGTTGGACAAGCACGGCTGGCGCTCCTCCGATACCGCGGAGCTCGTCTTCGACGGTTGCCGTATCCCCGCCGAGAGCGTGCTCGGCGTGGAGGGACAGGGCTTCTACTCCATCATGCGCAACTTCCAGAACGAGCGCCTTGTGCTCGCGGCCATGGCGATAGGGACGGCCGAGGCGGCGATCGATATGACCCTGGTCTGGGTGAAAGCTCGCCGCGCATTCGGGGGCGCCCTATGGGACATGCAGGCGATCCGTCAACGTCTCGCGATGCTCTCTGCGAAGGTGGAGGCAAGCCGCCAGTTTCTCTATGCCACCGCTTGGCGCATGGCGGCGGACGAAGATTGCCTGCGCGAGATCTCGATGTCGAAGGCCATCTGCGGCGAACTCGTCAACGAGGTCGCCTATGCGTGTGTGCAGTTCCACGGCGCCATGGGCGTCATGCGCGAGAGTCCGATCGAGCGGATAACGCGTGACGCCCGCGTCCTATCCATCGCCGGCGGCGCGACGGAGGTGATGCTGGAGGTGGTCGCGTCGATAACGTGAGCCCAATGCCGCCGCCACATCTCGGGGGCTGTCGGTTGCGACTGGGTTGGACATCCGGTGTGCCATTGAACGGCTCCCGACGAGGTGGCGACGGGCATGCACATGCGGGAATACGACTATTGCTCACTGCGCGCTCTGATGCTCCAAGCGGGCTTTCGCCTGATCGAGTTCCCGCTGGTGGTCGCCGGATATTGGCTCGCTACGCCGCCCTACCGGCTCCTGCGCGGTATCGAACTGGCTCTGCAACAGCTTCCGGCTCGGTTGCGGCGCAATCAATTGGCCGGCGTCCTGATGGGCATCACGGCAGTCGCCACCAAATAACAGCGCCGGACTTCAGGACGCGGGCGCGGCCGGGACTTAGCGGCGACTCCATCAGGTACCACGAGGTCGCTGGCACCGCGACGCTCAGGACCGCCGCGGTTCGAGAGGAGGCTTGGAGTCGCCTTAGGAAGTTTTCGCCCTGTATCGGACATCTAAATTAGATTACGCCGGTTCACAGGTCCGGGCCGACATCCGACTGGGCTTTGACGGCAATTCCAGCCGGCTGCCCCTGCCGACGCGACTGATGGCCGGATTGGCCATACTCACGGCGAGCGGCGTCGCGTCCCTCCAGCACCCGCTCCTTCAGTTTGAGCAGCGGAGACTCCATCAGGTACCATGAGACGGTCGGAACGCACAGACTCAGCACGATGGCGATCAGCCCTTGAGCCCAAAGGGGAATGGTTCCGAACCGCTCGACGACCGCGCTCGATTGAAAAATCTTCAGGAAAAACACGTGCGTCAGGTAGATGCCATAAGAGATCTTGCCGACGAAGCGAACGAACCTGAAGCCGCTGAACCACGCGAGCAAGCCTGGCAGCTCCGCATCGGCGTCCACCACCAGCCATGCGAAAAAGATCCCGACCGTCAGATTGAAAGTGAGGTGCCGCAGGATGCCGTTGCCCGCGACGTACCACGCGAGGGACTGGAACGCGAGGCATGTCAAGCCGGCCCACCACCAGCCCAGTCCAGGTCGGAGACGGCGTCCTTCCCTCGACGCGGCATAGGATAACGCGCCGATGAGCACACCCAACCCTAGGATCTCGAATTTGCCGAAGATCGAGAGCTCGAATGCAAACCGGTCGATCGGGGTGGCCAGAACCAACGTGCGCAACAGGAAGCCGGTTCCGATCAGGAATATCGCCACTCGCACGGCATCGCGCCCGGACAGCAGAACCAGCATGGGCAGCAACAGGTAGAACTGCTCCTCCACGGCTAGGGACCAGAACACCAGCAGGGGACCGCCGGAAGCCGCGAGGTAATTGCTCGTGTAGGTGAGATGCCAGAGAATGAAGTCGTGAACCTCGGGCACGCCCAGCTCGAACAGGACCAGCAGGGTCAGATAGTAGGCCGGCATCAGCCGAACCGCGCGGCCGATGTAGAACCTGCGGATGACTTCGCCCGCAGGGGCTTGCTCCAGTCTGAACAGCAAGTTGCGCGTGATCAGGAAGCCACTCAGGACGAAGAACAGTTGGACCCCCAGCGCTCCCGCCCCGATGGGGAAGTGCGTTCTGACCCACGGCCCGCCGAAGTGCTCGACGCCGACGAGTCCGATCGCGATGGCCCGCAGGCCATCCAATTGCGGTCGGTAACCTTGTGCCATGACCGGTGTCTCCTCAAGTCTCAGATGGCGACGCAACCGCACATGCACCCTTGACGCTGACGGCCAGCGTCCAGCCCAGGACCAGGCCTTGAAGTCCGCAAAGATTCGCCCCCGCGATCAGTCGCGCACGCAGCATCCCACCACGCCAACGCGGGAGATGTCGTGAAGCCATCCTGCTCTCCAGTTCGTTTCAACTCGAATTCAATTCGTCATGGCTCGGCGGAGTGGAGCACCGGTCTTCGAAGCTGGGTGACGCCAGTTAAGTATAGCCGACGGGACGGGTCGCTACGACCAGGGTTGAAACGCCGAATTTCCGCAAAGGCGTTTTTTCGATCCGTGGCATGAGCCGCCGGTAGGTCGATATCACGCTAGCCGGCAGCCATTGATAAAGCTCGAATACCGGCAGCACATAGTCGACCTTCTGTATCTCGAAACCCGCCGCAGCCACAATATTGCGCAATTCATGGGGCCAGTAGTTCCGTGCCGCCATAACGCGAGCCGACCACGAACTCGGCAGCCAAGGAAGCAGTGGGATAGGGAAACCGAAATTGCGGCCTAGAAACCGCATCCCATGGCCCTCGAATGGAAACCAGCGATTTGGACTCATCACGACCAGATGACCGCCGGGCCGCAGGACCCGCCAAATTTCGCGCAGCGTGGCCGCCTCGTTGGCGACGTGCTCAAGAACCTCATTCAACAATATCGCATCAACGGACGCATCCGGTAATGGGAAGTCGTCGGTGCAGCAGTGGTATTCGATCGCATCTGGCCGCCGATTAAGCTTCTCATCATTCACCAGCTTGCGAGCGATGGCCTCGTCGATTCTCGATCGTTCAGGATCGACACCAATGGCTTTCTGGGCACCCCAGGCGACCAGGGCCTCGGTGTAGCCGCCCTCGGCACAGCCGCAGTCGAGCCAGACTCCCTGCAGCAGTCCCAGGTCTCTCAACTTGCCGAGCCTGTAAGCAAGATTGCTTCCGACCGCGGTCGAGCCGCCGGGATGGGGGTAGCGTGGCGCAGTACGCGCGCGCGATAAAGAATTCTGGCTTCTCGCGATGGCCCGCAGGCCATCCAATTGCGGTCGGTAACCTTGTGCCATGATCGGTGTCTCCTCAAGTCTCAGGTGGCGACACAACCGGCGGCCCTTCGTGCACAGGGCCGGCGGCAGTATTCAGGTTCGTCGCGAAGGCCAAGATCAGGGCCGCACACGCACCCTCGATGCTTACGGCGAACGTCCAGCCCAGGACCAGGCCTTGAAGTCCACCGAGCTTCGCTCCCGCGATCACGAAGCACAGCTCCAGCAATCCACCAAGCGCGAACCAGCTAGATGCCTTGCGCATCCTGTCGCCCAACCGCGCCAGCGTGCAGGCATGAAATTTAAGCGTTGATCCCAGCAGACTGAAGCCGAGGAAGCGCAGGCTCGAACCGGCGATCTCAGGATAGGCCGGATTGAAGACCGCAAGGATCGTCTGCGAATAGGTGAAGATGAAGACGGCGCAGACCAGCGAGAAGAGCAATGACGTCATCACCGATAAAAGGATGTCGTGTCTGGATTGTTTCGGGCTCGCTCTCACTACGGGGAACAGGACCGTGGCCATGGCTGCGGGAATCAACGAGGCCATGGAGACCAACATCCATAAGCATACGAAGGCAGCATTGATGGCCGGCGACAGGAGAACCAGCACGAGGTAGGGCATGATGATGCCCGGGGCCTGCAAGGCCACGTCGAGCGCGTAGTGGTCGAAGACCTTCTTGCGGAGCGTTTGGAGCAGCTGGAAGTCGGGACGACCAACGAGGTGACGCGCACCGCCCCGCGTCAACAGGTCCACGCCGACGAGGGACGCCAGCAGGCTGGCCGCCCAGCTCAGAAGAAGTGCGGCATGAGAGGTGTAGCCGCCAAACGCGGCGGCGGCGATCAGCATCAGCTTCAACGTGCCGAATAGCACTAGCCGGATCATCCTCCCCGCGCTGCGCAGGTTGCCCAGGAATGCCTGGTCGGCCATGATGGCGAGAACGGTCAGACCGCAGCCGAGGACGAACGCAATACCCTCGAACCAGCCGCCGATCAGCGCGGTCGAGGTGTAGAAGTACGCATGCCCGAGGACGAACAACAAGGCCAGGCCGACCGCCAGGACCACCCCGACGCACGCTGCCGCGGCCACCAGGCCGCGCTCCTTGCCAGGATTGCGGACGATCTCGCCCACCAGCATGGTTCCGAGCCCCGCCTCCCCCAGCGTGCCGATAAGCCCCATCACGGACAGTAGCGCAGCGATGTTGCCGATCACCTCGGGCGGAAACAGCCGCGCCGCGAGCCACCAATAGACAAACCCGAGACCGGCCGCTGCAGTCGATCCGATTGCTAGAGCTCCGGAATTCATCACGAGCGCGGCGTTCTTTCGAAGCTCTCGGCGCACGCGAATAATGGCCGTCCCGGCGCGGTCTACCGACATGATTGCTGTCCCGAACCTTGCTGCGCCGGCACCGCGGACCTGCCGGGGGCTGGGCGCAGGACGTCCCGGTAGACCTGCTCGATCCGTGCCACGACCGCCCCGGCCTTGAGGCGCTCGACCCTGGCCAGGCTTGTCGCCTCCAGGCGGGCGAGCAAGGCGCGGTCGTCAAGAAGTGTCTGCATTGCGTTGGCGAGGGCGGGCGCGTTGCCGCTCGGCACGAGAAGGCCTGTTTCGCCATGATCGACGAGATCGGGCATGCCGCCGATGTCGGTTGCAACGACTGTCTTGCCGGACGCCATCGCTTCCATGATCACTGTCGCGCAGGCTTCTGGCCCCACCGATGGCAGCACGCCGAACAGTGAGCGCCGCCATGCATGCATGATAGCGGAATGCGGCCACATGCTGAAGACTCTAACGTTCGGCGGAAATTCGGTTGGCGTATCGGCGACCCGGCGCCCGACCAGGACCAGCGGCGGCGCCCGCTCCAGGCGGGCATAGGCTTGCAGGAGAACGTCAATGCCCTTGAGGCGCATCATGTCGCCGACGAACAGGATGAAGCCATCCCGGGGCAGCTCCCGCAGGCAGGCATCTTCCGGACCAAGCACCCCGACATCGTCGGGCACGAAGTTGGGGATGACGTCGTAAGGCGCGCGGCCTTGGGTGAGTCCGGTGTGACGAGCCACCGCGTGGCTCACCGCGATGAAGCGGTCCACCACGCGGCTAGCGGCGAAGCTCGACGCCCAGTTACCCAAGGTGGTCGCGGCTGCCTTCACCGCCCCGTAATGCCCCGTGGCGCAAGGCAGGCACTTGGCCGGCGCTGGGCCACTGCAGAGATGCGCGCCCAAGTGCATGAAGTTCTTCTTGGCGCAGACAAGGCTGTAGTCGTGGAGCGTAACCACGAGGCGCGCCCCGCTCAGACCTTTTAGTGGCAGGAAGGACGCGTAAATCCAGTTATGGGCGTGAACGATATCCGGCTCCTCCCGGGCGACCAGCCGCTTCAGGGCAAGCACAAGTTCGGGATCCGGGAAGGGTGGTGCATGGCGACGCTCGGGATCGGTGTGGAGGCCCGACAGACGCTGGAGCGTGCCGCGCAGACGATGCACGCGGACCGCGCCGTCCAGCTCGGTTTCGGGCGATCCGGGATGCATCAAGGTCCCGACGCTGACATGATGGCCCCGCTGCGCCAGCGCTGCGCCGAGATTGCGGACGTGCCGCTCCTCGCCCCCGATTACCGGAGGATAGAACTGCGATAGCAGCAGGATGCGCATGATCGAGCCTCGTTTCAGATACGCGGCACCAGCGTCGAAACGCTGCGATAGAGCCGGCTGTCTTCCGGTCGATAGAGCCGGGCCTCGGCCCTCTGGCGAGTTGCCAAGGCGGGCACCGGGATTTCTCGCGCCCAGGTGTCGCCCGGCGCGACGGCGACCGATCGGAAAACGGCCAACGGTTGCCCGTCAAGGGTGATTTCTAGGTCGAAACGCTGAGCTTGGGTCTCGGCGCTCCTGATGCCGACCGTGATCCGACCGGGCGCGCCACTGGCCGATGGCAACAACCAGAACTCCGTGTATTTGAATTCCCGGTGGGCCGCTTCGTCCCGGACGGCCAGCGCATAGGCTCCGGTCGCCACAAGCACCGCTAGCATGAGCGCGGCCCCTTGCCAAAGCCGGAGCGGCGCCAGAGCCGGCCAGGCTGGCAGATCGGGAGTGTCGCGTCGGACGGCGGCCACCAGCGCCGCGGCGGTCGTCACCGCCCAGAACCACATCGCCCAGCCGAGCGGCGTAAAGAAGCCTGTGGCGTTCAGGGCAAAGCCCCCGGCGATCCCGACGGCGAAGCTTGCTCCGACCGCGTATGTGAGGTGTTGCGGTACTGAGGTGGTCCGAACGCCAATGGCCCGCAGCATCGAGTGGCCCGAGACGAGGAACACCATGGGCGCGCCCAGGAGGGTACGGAGGAACACGTTGTCGCTGACCGCAACGGCCGCCACAGCGGCCGCCGCCCACAGGCACGCGGCCAGAAGGTCCCGCTTGCTAGGAATTCCCATGCAATCCCCTCACGTCATAGATGACGATCCAGCCGTTGTCGTATATGCGGGTGACGCCCTTGACGTCATTGAACTTGAGCAGCGCCGCGCCCGAGAGCGGTCCCTTGTGCGGGTCCCACGGCTGAAAGTAAAAGCCGAGCACCGGCGGAGCCGTGGTCAGGCGCAGGTCAATCAGCAGGAAATCGATGTCGCTTCTCGCCAAGGCCCAAAACTCGTCAGGCCCCAATGTCTCGGCCTCGAATATGCGCGCGGGATCAATGCCTTGGACGATGTCGACCCTGACGTCCTGCCGGCCGTAGCCAGCAAGCAGAAGGCGGTTGGTGCGGTCGGTGGTGAAGCGGTTGCCGGCACCGAGCCATTCCTCGGTCCAGCGCGCCGTTTCGATCCCCATCGGTTCGATCGACTCCTGATCTGCGGCCACCCTGTAGCGCCCATGGATCGGATTGAGCGAAGAGCTCATGATGCCGCCCAGGACGATGACCGTCAGAGCAACGGCCGGAGCGACGCGGCGCAACCCGCGTGGCGTGCGCCCTTCCCAGAAGTGGACGACGCTCACCGCGACGACCAGCCCGACGCCGATGAAAACGAAAGTTCCCATGCGGTTGCCGATTTGCCATCCGGCGCTGGTCAGTCGGAAGGCCACCGAGACCGGAAACCCGAAGGCCAACAAGGTGAGGAGTATGATGCGGCTGTCGTGCCAGCGGCGCTTGAGAATGTCCTGGATCGGACGCCAACCGGACCGCGCACCACTCGGCGCAGCCATGGCCAGCGACCGAAAGAATCCTGTTGCCAATCCGAGTGCCACCAGGAGGAGCGCGAGCAAGGTGGTCAGCCGCATGTAGAGGGCAATGTCCGGCACTCCGAGGTGCTCCAACGGTGGGGCGGGCCCCAGGATCTTCCTGAGCAATGCGTCGAAGCCGGACTCAATCACCGGGCCGAGATAGGCTGCGAGAGGGATGCCACGGGCCTGCACCCACAGCGACGGCAGGGCTATGGCGAGGATCGCCGCGAGGCCCACCGCAGTGCTGGTCTTGATACGCAAGGGGTCGTGCCGGCGCCAAGCCTCGAGCGCCGCCAGCGATCCGAAATAGAGGGCGGCGACGGCGGCCGAGAGGTGATGGGTGACCGCGAGGCTTGCCAACAGCAACGCAATCAGCCCGAGCGACTTCAACCTCGGTCGCCCAACGAGATCCTTGGACGCTGCTTCGACAGCGAAGGTCAGCACGCACAGCACAATGCCGAGGCTCTCGTAGGAGAACATCGAGTCGAACAGGAAGAAGGTTGAGCAGCCCATATAGGCCAGACAGGCGATGGCCGAGATGCGCGGCGATCCGGTGATGCTTTCGAAGAACAGAAACAGGGCACCGATGAACGTGCCCCTAAGGACGGCCAACAATAGAGTCCCCGCCACAAACAATGGCAGTCCCGTCAGATTGACGATCGCCGTCGTCAGGATCTCCAGGGCGGGATACGTAGGCCCGATCGGGAGAAGCGGGTTGGACAGGAATAGCCGGCGGGCCGAGATGAGATCCTCGGCTGCGATCCAGTGCAACAACTCGTCGTGACCGATGAAGCTCGTCGGGGAATAGACCATCTTGCAGTAGAACAGGGATTCGGCAAGCAGAAACAGAAAGAAGACGCGCTCACCCCGGGCTACCATCGGCCAAGCTATGCGAAGGCTGGTCGGGACGACCAGGAGGACGACACCGGCCCAGAAGAATAGCGGCGCCACGTCATACCCCCGGCGCCCGGCGGCGTGCCCAGCCACGACCAGGAGTAGAGCCGCGGCGATCGTCAGGCACAGAACCGCGATCCATCCGGAGTTGGCCCGTTGCAGCGAGGCATCGGCGCTGCCGCCGCGAAGGTCAGGACCGATAACAGCCGAGACGAACCGTATCCCGGCCCGGAGCGGGTTGATCCTGGTTCCCGCAGTGAATTGAGCCGACATCATCAGCCTCATGCCCCCGTCGCAGGAGGCCACGACATCACCCCGCCGGGGGGCAATCGGACCGCGGATCGGTTGCTCAGGACATCAAGATAAACGTCGTTCAGCGCTTGCGCGCAGGCATCCCAGTCGGGCAGCGCCAAATCCGGCACCTCCCGATGGGCCGCCAGTTCCTGGGCCATGGCGGCGGCCAGCTCTCCCGGACCGGCGTTGCACGAAATCGCCCGGCACAGGCCATTGGCGGCCAGCTCCCGCAGACCGGACGTGTCGCTGACGAGGACCGGACGGCGCAGCGACAGGGCTTCCATCACGGCGACCGGATGGGCTTCGTATTCGCTGAACAGCACGAACAGCGCGGCACTCGCCAGCAGGTCTGCCATCTTCTGCCGCTCGGATCCGGGGATACCCGCAATTGTGACCCGCTTCTCGAGGCCGAGCGTGGAGACGAGGCGCCGCAATTCTCCCTCGTACGGGCCTGTACCTACGATGTGCAGCCGCACGTCCGGTACCCGGTGGATCAGTTCGGGCAAGGCCGCGATCGCCCGGTGATGGCCCTTGTAGCGCTCCAGCCTGCCGCCCGAGACGATCAGGTGCGGATCGACCTTGACGCCGGGGCTAGGAGCCGGCATCGCGGCGCCGTTGGGGATGACCACAAACCGCTCCCGCGGCACGCCCATCCTCGAGCTGAAGAAGTCGGCTTCGAATTCGGAGACGCCGATCAGCCGCGCGGCCCGGGCTACCAGCGGCCGGAGCAGCGTATGCTGGGTGCTGCGTACGGCGTTGCGCAGCCGGGAGGAATGCCCGCCGCTGTGGAAGGTCAGGACGAACGGCAGGTGCCCGCGGACGACCGCAAGCAGCCCGATCGGCGCCACGAAACTGCTGTAACCCTGGAAGTGGACCAGATCCCAAGCTCCGCGCCGGATCGCGGTGTAAATGCCGGGGGCCACATAGAGATCCAGCTCCCTTGGCCAGGCCGGCACCCGCCGCACACGCATGCCACGCACCTCTTCCTCAACCGGCAGATCCCCCGAGGGATCGGTGGTGAGCACGTCGACCGCGTGCCCACGCGCCACCAGGCGGGGACCGACCTCCTGGATGTGAGTTTCAATGCCGCCCATGAAGGGGTAGCAGCGAGCGGCAACCATCAGGATTCGCATCAAGCTTACCCGCCGTCATCACAGGCCGTCGCGCCTCGCCTGTGCTGTTGGTACACCCGCTCACGCAAGATAGTCTTGAGGACGCGCCAGCCGTCCGGGATGGCGCGCAGATGGCTCGCTCCACTGATGCGTGGAGCCTCGAAACTCGCCACCTCGACGATGTTGAGGTGGTTCTTCAATGCCCGTACGTTGATAAGGGTCTCTATCTCGAAGCCATCGCAGTCGCAATTCAGCGTGCCGACGTGCTTGGTCCAGAAGGCTATGTATCCGTAGCATAGATCGGAGAACCAACCGCCATAGAGCAGCCGCACGAACAGGGTCAGCCCCCTGTTGCCGAACATCCGGAACAGCGACATGTCGTCGGTACCGGCGCCCTGAATAAAGCGTGAACCCTTGACGAGATCCGCGCCGGCCATCAGCGCACTGACAAAGACAATCGCCTGCTCCGGGACCATGGAGCCGTCAGCGTCCAGCATGACGATGATGTCGCCCGTGGCGGCCCGGAATCCCGCTTGCAGTGCAGCGCCCTTGCCCAGCCGGGGTTCCATGACAACCTTCACGTCCGCGCGCAGGCGGCGCGCGACCGCGACCGTGTCGTCAGTCGAACGACCATCCACGATAATAATCTCATGCGCCCAGTCGGGGATGCGCGGAAGAAGCCAAGGGAGGTTCTCGGCTTCATTGAGCGTCGGGACGATAAAGCTCACTCGGGGCAGAGTCAGTGCTCGCTGCAGTGCAAAATCAAGCGGCTCGGGCGGCGATACGGCACCGACGTGGGCGAGATGGAGACGCTCATTCATGGCAGCGCTGTGAGGTTGAGTGATGGGACCCAAGGGGCGGGCTGAACGTGCGCCAGGACTGACACTGCTGGGCCGAAGCTGTTCGCGGCAGTGCGAATGCAATGCAGGCCGGGACTGGAAAGGATTTGAGCAGCATACCGGGGGTCATGTTGTACTTCCATGACCGATGAGTTCCCCGAAAGTCCGGTGCTCCCCATCGCGCGCACGCAAATGCGCTGCCGGGCACAAATCATAGGGACCAGTTCCAATAACCGCCACATCCACGGATGTACTCCAACCATTTGCGGACCCCGGGCAAAATGAAATGAAGATTAGATGCAAGAAGATTGGTACGCTTGTGGCCGGCCCTGAAAGTACGCTTGTGACCGGCCCCTAAAGTTTTCGTTGTTGTTCGAGTATTACCGGTGAAGAATTGAAATGGAAGGGCGATGGATGGTTAGGAAAAGACGATAGATGATTAACTCTTTGGGGGTATCCCTTAAGGTTGTTTTCAGCTCATACCACCACCGCAGCTGTGTTGGCAGGCTCGAGCGCGCCCGGCTCTTTGCAGGCGAGGTACCTTGCGCTCGACCGCCTTGGCTGCGGATAGCTAACCCGGTGAGACCGGCCAGGAGAGGGGCTGCCCAAACGGTTCCGAGACCCCACTCAGTCCCGAGACCGGCGGGTCGGGCTCCAGCAACCGATACGAGGTCGTGACCTCTCGCAAACCCCGGATATGCCCGAACAGGTCGATCACCTCTAGGCCGGACCGGCGGTTGTAGGTGTGACATCCCAACGCTCCGGACCAAATGCGACCGATCGGGGTCTGGGCAAACTCCAACTCGCCCAGCGCATCGATCTGGCAGAACGTCACCGCGCCGCCATAGCCGCGCGCGCAGTCTTGGACCGGGCGTAGCGCGCGTCCGCCCTGTCGGATGACGGCGCCGGCGGGCCGACTGAGCCTGGCATCGAGCAGGACCGGGTTGGCGGCATGGGGCGTCCAAGACCCGGTCAGACTCTCGGCATGGTAGAGGCTCAAGGCATCCCAGGACGTGGACCTCCACAGCCTTGGGCTGACGAAAAACCAAAAGCCGCCCTCATGCCAGAGCGGCGTGGTATCGTAGCCCTCAATGCCTTCCATGAGGAAGGCCTCCCGTGTCCATCGGTAAGGGAACTCCACTGCCCTGTAGAGGCAGACATTCCTGGCCGCTCCCGATTCAGGGATCATCCAGATCTGACCATTCTGCTCGAACACGAACGGGTACGAGAGGTGATGCGGTTCCTCCACAACGATCCGGGATGCACCGGCTGTCCCGTCCCGGTTCACTGCCACGACCGCAATGCACCCCCGGTTCTTCGAGTAGAGGTACTGCTCGACAAAGATGAAATCCTGCCCTTGGTGTCGGAATGGGAACGGGTCGGCAAGGTAGCTGTCGGCATTCCCGGTGAGCATCCTGAAGGCTGCTTCGCCTTTGTCGAGCAGGCTCGCCGATTCGTCGAAGCGCCAGCCAATCCCCCACATCCTGCCGCCCCTCGCCAACGCGTCCAGACGCCGGATCGCCTTCGATGCAACCGTCCCGGTCGCCCTTGCAAGCGCCGAAAGCGCGCCAAACGAAGGTACTGCCGTCCGTGGACCGGGGCTACCGGACGCAGCTGAACCGGTTTCCTCGCACAGGGCTTTGAGGATGAGCGGCACGGCGCAGGAAAGGGCGCTGTCGAGACTCGCTGCGAACACTTCACGGTCTGCACTAGCCGGACGCGCCGTCCAAGGCCGCAACGGGCGCGCCGTGTCATGTAGGTCGATGAGAAGGTCCTGATGATTCACCCAGGCCGCCATGACTCCGATCTCGCCGGGTACGCCGTTGAAGACCGGGGTGAGCACGCGCCGCCCCGCCGGGAGCGACTCCTCCCCGCTCAAATCGATCACCACATCCACTTGGTCGGCCGGAGGCGGCCGCAGGGACCGCAGCGCCGCCTCGACGGGGTCGATGGCGCCTTTCCCGCGAACGCCATAGACCAGTCGTTCGAGTTCGAGCAGCAGACGAGAGATCAACGGTAGTGGGCGGCGGCCGGCCGCGAAATCGCAGGAGACTTCGTTGCCGGGGACCTCAGCAAGCGCTTCTGCCAGCCAGAGGTGCCACCGCAGTAGCCGCGACGGATCGAGACTCAAGCAAATGCGCATTGTTGTTCTCACGACGGATTTCGAAATGGCGACAGCTTTGACGAGAACCACCTCGAGCGGTGCGCCTTGCTAGCTGTCCGCCGCGGGCTCGCGAGCCAGGGAGGCGGATAAAGAGCGACAGCGCGCGGCCACATCGCAAGGGCAATGCACCAGTGCCGGCAGCGGATCGTCCCGGCGCCAGAAGCCATCCACCACGACAGAGCGAGGCGGGATCGGCTTCGCGCCACCAGGAAGGGCCGCTCGCCGATTCGCCTCCGGAGATCGCGGAGGAAGACCACTAAGCTATGGCCATGCTGGGCGTCTGCGAGGACCGGGCGGGCGTATCGCGACCACAGCGCCGGGTGCTTGCGGTCGACCACACCGAGCCCGTTCAGTTCCCCACTTATTACTACCGCGCGGACTCGCCAATGCGAAGGGCCGAACTCTTGGTTGGAAGCGATGTCTGACAACACGGGTCCGTTCTCGAGCGACCGTAATCGGCCAAGCACCACTATGCCCGATTGACGGCCGGGCTGTGCGAGGCCAGAGGGGGTAATCCTTAGGGGCCATTGCACTCAGCGCGCGGCGAGAGCCACATGCAGGGATGATAGTCGGCTGGCAACGGGCGAAATACGGGGTGCGCAATGCCGGATTGCGTGTGCTGGTGTTCGCGTTGCTATTTGTTCCGGCAGCCGTGAGTTGCGCGGACAACTTGTCGCCAGCGTCCTTCATCAAGACCTCCGGCACGGAGTTTACGGTCGACGGCAAGCCATTCTTTGTGACCGGCGTGAACAACCACTATGTGACTTTCGGTTCGCAGGATGAGGTCACCCGCGTACTCGATGACGCGGTGGCGATGGGCGCCAATGTGGTCCGCGTCTTTCTCCAGCCGGTGATCGGGTCCCTCGACGGAAGCGTCGCTACGATCTGGGATTGGCGAGTTGAAGGCGATGCCAGCAATCTCGCGGTCAAGGGCACATACCTGCTCTACTGGGATCCGAGCCAAAACAGGATGGCAATCAATGACGGCGCCAACGGCATGCAGAAGGTTGATTTCCTCATCGCCGAAGCCGGCAAGCGACACCTCAGGCTCATTATCGCCTTCCTGGATTTCTGGGCCTACACGGGTGGCGCCCAGCAGATGCGGGCCTGGTATGGGAGCCGCGACGAGTCCACATTTTTCTTTGATGACCCGCGCACGAAGCGGGACTACAGGGCCTGGGTCCGCTACGTCGTGGAGCACGTCAACCTGCTCACCGGGCTCGCCTACCGGGATGACCCGACCATCATGGCCTGGGAGCTGATGAACGAAGGCAATGCGCAGCCGGAGGCCTTGCTGTTGGCCTGGACTGGCGAAATGTCGGCTTACGTCAAGTCCCTCGATCCCAATCACCTTGTCAGCTCAGGGAATGCCAACATTCTGGTGAAGCTGGCAGATTTGACGATCCCGACTCTCGATTTCGGGACCTGGCACGGCTACCCGCTCTATTACAAGCTGACGGTCCAGCAATTCAACGACATGATCAACGAGTTCTGCCAGTTGGCGGCCCGCGCCAAAAAGCCGGTCCTTCTGGAGGAATTCGGCTATGCCCGCTCCAATCGGGACTCCGCCGAGGCTTACGCCATGTGGGTTGATACGCTTGCCCATAATCCCAGCTGCGCTGGTTGGATGGTGTGGCTGCTGGTATCGCGGCAGGACAGCGGACGCTATCCCGTCGACGAACACGACCAGTTCGATATCCGCAATGATGGAAGCGTGATCTGGAACATCCTCAAAGCCGCGACGGCCCGGGCGGCGCAGACCCGCGCGACCCGCTTGGCCCCAGAAACCGCCCGGGAAGTCCAATGACCGAAGCCTCCGTTGTGATCTGCGCGCACACTCTCGACCGCTGGGACGAGTTGAAGCGTGCGGTCGGGTCCGTCCGCACCCAAACGCATGCCCCACGTGAAATCGTCGTGGTCGTGGACAACAACGAGGCCCTGCTAGAGCGCGCAGCGCGCGAGATTGCGGGCGTCACCGTCCTCGCCAATGCCAGGCAACCTGGCTTGTCGGGCGGGCGCATGACAGGAGCGGAATACATCACGGCCCCGGTGATCGCCTTCCTCGATGACGACGCCGTCGCCGACCCGCACTGGCTGGAGGAGCTATTGGAGGCCTATCGGGATCCGGCGGTGTTGGGGGCCGGCGGTCCGGTTGAGCCGCTGTGGCAGGTGCCGCCGCCCTCCTGGTTGCCCGGCGAGTTCCACTGGGTCCTGGGCTGCACCTACGCCGGCATGCACGTGCGGGACGGGCGCATCCGCAACCCGATCGGGGCCAACATGTCGGTGCGCGCCGACGTGCTGCAGCGCGCCGGCGGCTTCGCGCCGGATCTTGGGCGCCGCAAGCTCGGATTCTCCGTCAGCGGCCGAGCAAGGATCGGCGGCAAGGCTGAGAGCTGCGAGGAGACGGAATTCTGCATCCGGGCCGCCGGCCTGTACCCTGGGGGTTATTGGGCGTATCGGCCAGCGGCGCATGTGCTCCACTCTGTGCCGGCCCAGCGCACCACGTGGAAATACTTCGTCCATCGCTGCCTCGTCGAGGGCACCGCCAAGGCGGTGTTGACGGGTCTCGCAGGGCCCAAAGACGGCCTTGGAGCCGAATGGCACTACGTCCGGGAGGTGCTGCCGCGCGCCGTGGCGAGCGACCTGAGGGCGGCTATGCACGGCAACGTCGGCGCCGCCCGGCGGGCCGGGGCGATCATGGCGGGCTTTGCCCTTACCGCGTTCGCCTACGCCACGACGCGCCTCGGCGGGGTCGCCGGCGCTTTGTCACAACATTTGCTGTCGCGGGTCCACGCGGCCCATCGGAGATAGCTCATAGGAACCAAAACTCCGCGTTCCACAGCGAGGCTGACTGCTAGAATGTTGTCGGCGATGGGGACAAGCGATGCCGCATTATCGGGTCTACGTTCTGAACGAAGACGGCCAATTCATGGGCGGGGTCAACCTTGCCTGCACGGACGACGATGCGGCGAAAGAGCACGCCAGGCGGCTAGCAGACGGCCACGAGGTGGAGCTTTGGCGACTGGTTGCGCGGTTCAAATTTGACAATCCGCGGGGCCGGCCCGCGGCGACCAAGCGCCGCCCTCGCGCCCTGGGGCCACGTTTCAGCCATTTCAACAAGCCGCTTAAGCGATCGTATTTCCCCTGGATGGGGCTGCGATTGAACGGCCTGTCCGGTGCTGGGGGGCCTGCGCTCGATAACGGAGCCAGCCTTGCACCTTCGATCATTGAAAGCGGATGATGCGGACATCGCCGCCGGGACTGGAGCGTGTCAACGCCGCAAGGCGACCTCGGCCAGGTGCATTGACGCGCAAAACGGCACGGTCAAACGTCCGCGCCGGCAGCGCCAATAGACTCGTCCCCACACAGCATCCGAAGACATCCGGCCGTGCTTCTGGAGGACCTCATACGCGAACGACCCGCTCGAACCAACGGGCGTCCAAGCCGCACAACATTTCAGCCGACGCCCGCGGTTTTGGTAGGACGTCCGGAAGGCTGTCTCGGGGACGCCTGTTCGATCACGTTCCATATTAGAATGTGTTTATAAGTTATATTAGGAATGTGTTAATAAGCGTTAACCAAGCCTCATTCTCGCCGCAAACCGTGGTAAGGTCCGGCTGGGTTTCGTACATCGTCCTCGAATGATCAATTCAGTAGGTGCAAGACGGTGTGGGCGAATAAGTAAATGAGCGGAAATGCCTGTGTTTTACTTAGGGGCGCGGGTGAAATGAATAACAAAAAAGACGCAATAAACTAAGGAACTACCGTGCCTATACTAGACAGCAAGCTCGGCGGATCGTCCGCCGGGAGAGATGCGCTCAACTTAAATTCAGCCGCGGCTCGAACCGTCGAACATCTTGCGCGCATTGTCAGCAACACCCTTTGTGGGTTCAAGGGCGAAGGCCCGACGAGCATTCCCGTCGACAACACTCGCCACCGATGGCGTCGACAATACTCGCCACCGATGGCGAGTTCAACGTTTGGTTCGCTCGACAACAATGTCTGGGGCGAGGACTTCCAAATCTCCACGACTTTGAAATCCGTTCGCCGTGCCTAGCTGCGAGCACATGACATGTCGCGCGCCTTGGCGATGCGCGGCAGTGGAATTTCCTGTTTTCAACGCCAAAGAAGGATCACGGAATGGCTCTTTCCGCACCTGCAGGCTTTGCTTCTAGCGACCTCGTCTTCGAGGAAAACTTCTCCGGTACGGCGCTCGATAGCGATTGGCATACGTACATCACCAGCAATGCCGCCAACGGCTGGGCCTGGAACAGCGATGGATCAGGTGGAAGCGGCCCGGGCGGGGCGTATGCTGCAGACTACGATTTGCCGAGCCAAGTGTCCGTGAGCAACGGGCTGCTGGATCTCAACGCGATCAAACAGCCCGTCAGTGGTATGAACCAGGGAACCGCACAGACATTCCCGATCACGTCTGGCGCGGTCAGCAGCTATGGCAACTTCGAATTCAATGGCGGCTATCTTCAGATCAGCATGAAGGCGCCGAGCGGCAACGGCGCATGGCCGGGCCTCTGGCTGATGCCTGGCAAAGGCGCAGGCACCAGCGGCGACAATTTCGAGATCGATATGCAGGAGGGTGGATACACCGGTTCGGGACCGGCAAACCAGGCGCTCTCCTACCACCTCCACACGCCGTCAGGGGAGTTCGGCGGCGTGGTCGATACCGGCATCGACCTCACGGCCGGATTCCACACCTACGGCATCAACTGGGACCCCGGAAAATCGATCACCTGGTATCTCGACGGGAAACAGATGGCGCAAGTGACCAGCGCGCAGGTGCCGATCCCGAATGAACCGATGCAGTTGATTATGAGCAATCAGGTCGCGAATTCCAACGTGGCCGGATGGCACACGGCTCTCGATAGCTCGACCCCATCGTCGATGCACATGCAGATCGATGGCGTTCAGCTCTATCAGAAGGCGGGCAGCGGCGGCACCGTCACGGGTGCCAACGTCACTCCCTCGACAACACCATCGACCCAACCCCCGACGACGCCAACGATCCAGCCGGCGGTGACGCAGGTCGCCGCTTCACCGGCAGCGGGAATCGAGCATGCCGGCGATGCCATCACATTGACGGTCGCCTTCAACAAGGCCGTGTCCGTCACGGGCACGCCCGCACTGTCGCTCAATGATGGCGGAACGGCCAGCTATGTCAGCGGCTCGGGCACCAGCGCGCTCACCTTCCGCACCACGGTCGCTTCGACCGACAAGGATACCTCGGCACTCGCCGTCACCGGGGTCAATCTTCCGAGCGGCGCGAGCATCAAGGATGCATCCGGTGTTGCGGCGAACCTCTCGGGCGCGATGAAGACGTTCTCCGGCCTCCAGATCGATCCGGTCTTGCCGGCGGTAACGCAGGCCACGGCCTCGCCAGGAACCGGCACCGAGCACGTCGGCGACACGGTCACGCTGACACTCGGCTTCAACGAGGCCGTGGCGGTGTCGGGCACGCCGACACTATCGCTCAACAATGGCGCGACCGCCACCTATGTGGGCGGCTCCGGAACGAGCGCGCTCAACTTCCGCACAACGGTCGCATCGACGGACACCAATACCTCGGCGCTCGGCATCACCGGGGTCAATCTGACGAACGGTGCGAGCATCAAGGACGCAAGCGGTGTCGCTGCGAATCTTGCGGGCGCAGTGAAGACCTTCTCCGGTCTCCAGGTCGCGACCTCATCGACAGCCCCAACTATCCCAACTATCCCAACTATCCCAACTATCCCAACCATCCCAACCATCCCAACTACCCCGACCACCCCGTCATCGATCGCGCCGGTACTCACCATCGCGGATCCCACGCTCAACGTGAACGGGGGAGGCGGTACGGTCGACCTGGGGGTCAAGGTAACAACGACCGACCCCAACGATGTCGTGACCGTGAACATAACGGGCTTGCCGAGGTACGAGACGATCACCGACAAACTCGATGGTAGGACGTTCAGGGGCGACAACATCACCTTGACGGCCGCGCAGGTCGACAGCGGATTGACGCTGCAATCGAACTACAGGGGCTCGGCCCATCCGGTGGCGACACTCAAGTTGACGGCAACGGCGAAGGATCCGGCCACCGGCGCGGTCGCGACAGCCTCGCCGCAGACCATGGCCATAACGGATCCTCGGCCTGCGGCCACCACGGCGGATCATCGGCATGCGACCCGCACGGCAACAGCGTCACTGGCAAGCCACAGTTTTGCGCTGCTGAACCAGTACCTGGCCGGTCACTCCGGCCGGGCCGATCACGGTCAGATCGTGGCGTCCTTGTCGAATGGAGCCAACTGGATTCAGGACGGGTACCTGATCAGACCGCACCATTGATCGCCTCCGCACCAAGGGCTTCAGCGCCTGGTGCGGCACCGTCAAGTTCGCGAATGCTGAGAAGGAACATCGAACGCGGAAGTGTATCCGCGAAGGGTTAAGCCAGAATGGCGATGCAGAACGAGAATGCCCACGCCGCAGACCTGGGACTTCGAGCCCTGGCTCTGTTCCTGCGCTTTCATGGCGTAGACGCTAAGCCCGATCAGATCCGCGATCGCTGCGGTGGCGGCGATGCGATCGGCATCCGTGCGATGATTCGCTGCGCCCGCGGGCTCGGGCTGAAGGTCGGCTCGCGCAAGACAAACTGGAAGCGACTTGGGAGTGTCCGGCTCCCCGGCATCGCGTCGCTGCGGAATGGCGGGTTTCTGCTCCTTGGAAAGGTCAACGACAAGGCAGCGGTTGTGCTTGATCCAACCTGGTCCCGTCCGAAGCAGATCACGCGCGCTGAATTCGAAGCAATCTGGGATGGCCGTTTGATCTTGGTTGGACCAGGGACTGTTGCAAATCGTGTGGTTCATGCATTCGTCAAAATCAGTTCCCGCGGGCGTGACCTGGCGCAAGGTGTAGGCAATGCCTTGATGCGCGCTCGCGATACCTTGATGCGTGCGCGTGTCGCCGATCGACGCGATCTGGCGCCTCAGTCGGCGAGCAACGATTCTGAGAATGACGACTCAGGGCTGCTTGCCCTGGCGATATTGCTACATTGCCATGGTATCGCGGCCGATCCGGGTCAAATTCGCCACCGGATGGGCGCGGCGCGCGCAGGTGTCACTGAAATCCTGCGCTGTGCAAAGGATTTCGGGCTCAAGGCTAAGGTACAGAGGACGAACTGGGAAAGGCTCGCGGTTACTCCGCTGCCGGGGATCGCCGTCCTACGGGACGGTAGATTCCTGATCCTTGGCAAAATCCTCGACGACAAACTCATCGTTCAGCGCCCGTCGTCACCGCAACCCTATTCTTTGACGCAGGAGGAACTCGAGGCCATCTGGGACGGCGACATCATCCTGATGACACGGCGCGCGGCCCTGACGGACCTCTCTCGTCGATTCGATATCAGCTGGTTTCTCGGCGCGGTCCACAAGTATCGCCATCTTCTCGGCGAGGTGCTGGTCGCATCGTTCTTCCTTCAGATATTTGCCGTCATCTCACCGCTGTTCTTCCAGGTGGTCATCGACAAGGTGCTTGTGCATCGAAGCATGAGCACGCTCGACGTTCTGGTCACTGGTCTCGTCGCGCTGACCGTTTTCGAAGCTGTTCTCGGCACGCTGCGCGTCTATCTGTTCGCGCATACGACGAACCGCATCGACGTCGAGCTCGGCGCCCGGCTGTTTCGTCACTTGATGGCGTTGCCGATCGCATATTTCCAGACACGCCGCGTCGGGGATTCAGTCGCACGCGTCCGCGAACTCGAGAATATCCGCCAGTTCCTGACGAGTTCGGCGCTCACGCTTGTCATCGATCTCGTCTTCACCGTCGTCTTCCTTGGGGTGATGTTCTATTACACGACGTTCTTGACGCTGATCGTTCTGGCGTCGTTCCCATTCTACATCGGCATTTCTGCGGGAGCTGCACCGCTGTTTCGCCGGCGCCTTGATGAGAAGTTCGATCGCGGCTCGGAGAATCAAGCTTTCCTTGTCGAGACCGTCACGGGGGTCGAGACGCTGAAGGCCATGGCAGTCGAGCCGCAGATGCAGCGCCGCTGGGAGGAGCAGCTCGCCGCCTATGTGACCGCGAGCTTCCGCGTGCTCAGCCTGAACAATACGGCGAGCCAGGCGGTGCAGATGATCAACAAGCTGGTCGTGGCCGCAACCCTCTACTTCGGTGCCAGGCTCGTGATCGGCGGCGACCTGACCGTCGGCGGGCTCGTCGCATTCAATATGCTGGCGTCACGAGTGAGCATGCCGGTGCTGCGGCTCGCGCAGATCTGGCAGGATTTCCATCAGGCCCGCCTGTCGATCGATCGTCTCGGCGACATCCTCAACACCATTCCCGAGCCAAGCTTCAATCCTGGCCGGGCCGCACTGCCGACGATCCGCGGGCAGGTGACATTCGAGCATGCGACTTTCCGCTACCGCATCGATGGCCCCGAGGTACTGCACGACGTGTCGTTCAGCGTCGAGCCCGGTCAGGTCATCGGTATCGTGGGCTCCTCGGGCTCAGGCAAGAGCACCGTCGCCAAGCTGATACAGCGGCTCTATGTGCCGGAGAGTGGGCGGGTTCTGGTCGATGGCGTCGACCTAGCAATGGTCGATCTAACCTGGCTTCGACGCCAGATTGGCGTTGTCTTGCAGGATAACGTGCTGTTCAATCGCTCCATTCGCGAGAACATCGCCCTCGCCGATCCGGCTATGCCCATGGAGCGCGTCATTGCGGCGGCATCGCTCGCCGGCGCTCACGATTTCATCCTGGAGTTGCCTGAGGGCTATGACACCATCGTGGGCGAACGCGGCAGCAGTCTTTCCGGTGGGCAGCGCCAACGCGTCGCAATCGCTCGCGCACTCATCACCGATCCGCGCATCCTCATCCTCGATGAGGCGACCAGCGCTCTGGACTACGAAAGCGAGCGCGCCATTCAGCAGAACATGAAACGAATTTCTGCCGGCCGAACCGTCTTCGTCATCGCTCATCGGCTCTCGACCGTGCGCCACGCGAACCGGATCATCACGATCGAGCATGGCCGTATCGTCGAGGACGGTACCCATGATGACCTAATCCGCTCGAACGGGCGTTACGCAAACCTCCACTATCTACAAGCCGGCATCCATGAAGTCCGCTAATCGAAATGTCGTCGAGTTTCCCAGAGCCCAGCTTCGGCGCCGCGAGCACGAAATTGCGTTTCTGCCGGCGGCGCTCGAAATCACTGAATCGCCGCCGTCACCGATCGGGCGCGCGATCGGGGCGAGTATCATCGCGGTCTTCTGCTTCGCGCTGGTGTGGGCGTCGCTGGGCACCGTCGATATCGTGGCGACCGCGACGGGCAAGATCGTGCCAGACGGGCGCACCAAGGTGCTCCAGCCATTCGAAGCGGGCGTTGTGCGCGCTATCAACGTACGCGATGGACAGAGCGTGAAGGCTGGCGACGTTCTGATCGAGCTCGATCCGACCATGACGGAAGCCGACCAGGAGCGCCAGAAAAGCGAACTCCTTTCGGCCGAACTCGACGTCGCGCGGCTGCGCGCGGCGCTCGCGGAGGATCCGCTTGCTGCTTTCCAGCCGCCGCAGAGGGCGAGCGGCGCGGAGATCGAGATGCATCGTCAGTTTCTGATCAGTCAGCTCGCCGAACAGGACGCCAAGCTCGCCGAGATCGATCGCCAGCGAAATCAGAAGGAAGCGGAACGATCGACCACATTGGCAAGCGGCGCGAAGCTCGAGGCGACGATACCGGTGCTGCAGGAGCGAGTCGACATTCGCAAGAAGCTCCTCGACGAGGCACTTTCTTCGAAGGTCGTCTATCTCTCCGAGTATCAGGAGCTGGTCGGCCTTCAGCAGGATTTCAAACTTGAGCAGGGCCGCCTGCGCGAAGCCGATGCGGCCATCGCACTGCTAAAGGAAACGAGGGAAAAGACCGCCGCGGAGTATCGGCGCGCGACCTATGACGCACTCGCCAAAGCCGAGCAGAGGGCTGCGAGCGCTGAGCAGGAGGTGATCAAGGCAGAGCGGCTCACGAAGCTCCAAGAATTGACCGCGCCGGTCGATGGCGTCGTGCAACAACTCGCCGTTCATACGGTGGGGGGCGTGGTGACGCCTGCTCAGGCACTGGCCGTGGTGGTTCCGAGTGGGAGTCATCTCGAGATCGAGGCCATGCTCTCCAACCGAGATATCGGTTTCGTCCATCCGGGACAGAAGACTGAAATCAAGGTCGATACATTCAATTTCACCCGCTACGGGCTTCTTCATGGAGAAGTGCTCAGCGTGTCATCGGACGCCATAACTCGCGACAGGCAACAGAGCGCGTCGAACGACCCTGCGTCGGGCGTATCGCAGAGCGAAAGTGAGCCGAGAGGTCAGGAACTGGAATATGCCGCACGCGTTTCACTTGACCGTACGGACATGCAAGTGGATGACAAACTCGTCAAGCTCGGTCCCGGCATGGCGGTGACAGTCGAGATCAAGACTGGTACGCGCAGTATCATCGGCTATTTTCTCTCGCCGCTGGCGAAATATGAGCAGGAAGCGCTACGAGAGCGGTAAAAGCCGGCTTCCAGCCGACGAATTTTGTCCTCCCGTTGTCAACTCGAGAGCGCGGGGTGTGTTCCTATTGGATGAGTGGGCGCGAACAGGGCGTTAGGGCTACCCCCAATTCGTCAAGGGCCCCGCGTCTGGCAGCGTGCTACGACTGTTCCGCGCAATTGCAGAGCGGAAAACCGCAACCGTGAACATAATCGGCCAAGCCACGCCAAACACATTCACCTTCGAAACCAGTGCTCTCATCAAAGCCACTGGCTTCCGGGAATACGATGCGCGCTGGTGGTTCGGGCATCCAGGCTCGGACAAAGAACCCGAACTCAACCTGATGGGCGTGCAGGCGATCGGCATGGGGCTCGGCACCTTGATCCGCCGAATGGGTGTCGGCCCGGACATCGTCACCGGCCATGACTTCCGCAGTTATTCCATGGCCATCAAGATGGCACTGGTCTCGGGCCTGATGGCGGCCGGCGCGCGCGTCAAGGACATCGGTTTGGCCCTATCTCCCACAGCCTACTTCGCCCAGTTCGCACTCGACGCTCCGTCGGTGGCCATGGTGACGGCCTCCCACAACGAGAACGGCTGGACCGGAGTGAAAATGGGGGCGCAAAGGCCTCTGACATTCGGCCCGGAGGAGATGACAGCTCTGAAAGCGCTCGTGCTGGACGGCGATTTCGATCTCATAGGCGGGGGAAATTATGAATTCGTGCCGGGATTTCGCGAGAGGTATATCGAAGACCTGACCGCCGGAAAGAACCTCCGTCGAAAGCTGAGGGTGGTGGCTGCCTGCGGCAACGGCACCGCGGGCGCCTTTGCGCCGCAGGTGCTGGAAGGCATTGGCTGCGAAGTGATCCCGCTGGACGTAGAGCTCGACCACACCTTTCCACGCTACAACCCCAATCGCGAAGACATGCAGATGCTGCAGGCTATCCGGGACAAGGTTCTGGAGGCGGGTGCCGATGTCGGGCTCGGCTTCGACGGCGACGGCGACCGCTGTGGCGTGGTCGACAACGAGGGTAACGAGATATTCGCCGACAAGGTCGGCGTCATGCTGGCGCGAGATATTTCCGGGCTGCGCCCGAAATCCGCCTTCGTCGTCGACGTCAAGTCGACGGGACTTTTCATGACGGACCCCGTTCTCGCGCAAAATGGTGCAAGGACGGATTACTGGAAGACCGGTCACTCCTACATCAAGAGGCGCGTCGCCGAACTCAATGCCATAGCTGGTTTCGAGAAGTCAGGTCATTTCTTCTTCAACCCGCCGATCGGACGCGGCTACGACGACGGGCTCCTCACCGCGATCGCCATCTGCGAGATGCTCGACCGCAACCCGGGCAAGGCACTCGCCGACCTTTACAGCGAGCTGCCGCTGACCTTCGGCACCCCAACGATGTCGCCCCACTGCCCCGACGAGGTGAAATACGGGGTGGTCGCGAAAGTTGTCGGGGAATTCACAAAAATGAAGGGGGATGGGATCGAGTTCGCCGGCCAGCCGCTGGCCAATCTCGTCACGGTGAATGGGGTGCGTGTCGTTGCCCAGGACGGCACGTGGGGCCTGGTCAGGGCCTCCTCGGACAAACCTGAAATTGTCGTCGTGGTGGAAAGCCCCGTGTCGCCGGAGCGACGTCGCGAGATGTTCGAGGCTCTCGATGCGGTGCTGCGCCGCAATCCAGAAGTCGGGATCTACAATCAGACATTCTGAGAGGAACTGGACCATGCCGGACCGGATCGTCAGTTTTGTCATGAGCGGCGGCGTTGGCTCACGGCTGTGGCCGCTCTCGCGCGAGGACAATCCCAAGCAATTCCATGACCTTTCGGGCGACGGCTCCATGCTCGCGAAGACTGTCCGACGCCTCAAGGCGCGGCCGCAGGGTGAGGCGCCGATCTACCTGATAGCTTCCGAACGGCACGCCGACCGCGTTATCTCGGACATCGGTCCGCTCGGCCTGAACGGGGGCAAACCGATTTTCGAGCCCGTTGGCCGCAATACAGCCGCAGCGGTCGCCATAGCCACCCTGCACACGATCTGCGGCCATGGCGGCGACGCGCTGGTGCTTGTGGTCCCCTCCGACCATGAGATATCGACCGAAACGCAATTCTGGCAAACCGTTGACGCGGGCATGCCGGCCGCCGATTCAGGAAGCATTGTCGTGTTCGGCATCAAGCCGACGCACGCCGAAACCGGGTACGGCTACATCGAGGTTTCGCCTAATGGTGACGGAGCTGCCGCCGTTTCTCGTTTTGTCGAAAAGCCCAATGCAGAGACAGCCGACCAATATGTGTCTTCGGGACGATTCTACTGGAACGCCGGCATCTTCCTGTTTCGGGCCGACACGATGCGGCAAGCATTCCTCGATCTCCGACCCGACATATGGGAAAGCGCTGAACGTGCCTACAAGACCGCACGGGCCGACGTGTCGGGCATTTACCTGCCCCACGGGTTCTACTCCGCCGTCCCGTCGACATCGATCGACTACGCAGTCATGGAGCGTGCGCGCGGGATCGCGATGGTTACGGCTTCCTTCCGCTGGAACGACCTTGGATCGTGGCAATCGCTGCTCGAAGCTAGCCCGACGGACGGCGATGGCAATGTCATCATGGGCGACGTCGTCGCCATGGATTGCGGCAGCTCCTACCTCAGGAGCCAGGGCAGGCTGCTGACCGTCATCGGAATGAAGGATGTGGCGGTGGTGGCGACACCGGACGCGGTATTCGTCGCTCCCGTCAGCCACAGCCAGAACGTGAAGAAGGTCGTCGAGCAGTTGGAGAAGAGCGGACGCCTCGAAACGAAGTTCACGGCGTCGGAAGACCGGGTCATCATCAGCGGGGCATGGCGCAAGCGCGTCGAGCACTGGCTCTTCGAGGAAACCCTGCCGCTGTGGTCCACCGCAGGTGTCGACGATGCGCATGGCGGCTTCCACGAGGCTCTCGGTTTCGATGCAAGGCCATTGGGCAAACCCAAGCGCATGCGGACGATGGCTCGCCAGATTTATGCTTTCGCGGTGGCCAAGGAACGCGGCTGGGACGGACCTGCCGACAAGCTGATCGACCACGGCATCGACTTCATCGCGAAATACGGCCGGACCGACCGCGGCGGCTGGGTGCGCACGCTGAATGCAAACGGCAGTGTGGCTGACCCGACGGAGGATGCCTACGACCATTCCTGCGTGCTCCTGGCGCTTGCCCATGCTCACCGATGCGGCCATCAGGATGCCTTGCGGCTTGCGCAAGAGACATTCCGTTTCGTCGATTCCCATCTTGAGGACGACAGCCTGAACGGTTTCCTCGAGACCCCCGGCTGGAAGGGAGTGCGGTTCTCGAATCCGCACATGCACATGCTGGAATCCTTCCTTGCCTGGCATGGCGCCACCGGCGACCGTGCATATCTGCGTCGAGCAGCACGCGTCATCGATCTCTTCCGGTGCCATTTCTTTGACCAGGAGAGCTGGACGCTCGGGGAACGTTTCGACGTCGATTGGCTGCCGATGCCGGGTGACGAGGGGCAGTGGACCGAACCGGGGCACCATTTCGAATGGGCCTCGCTCCTCGTCGATTTCGCGCGAGCGAGCGGGCAGAAGGACTTGGCAGCCTACGCAAGGAAGCTCTATTCGTCGGCGGTCGCCAGCGGATTGAACCGAGCCACGGGTCTGGCCTATGCAGCGGTATCGCGGCAAGGATTGCCCCTCGACCGGCTCTCCCGCAGCTGGCCGCAATGCGAGGCCGTCAAGGCGGCAGTCGCCCTGGACGGCATTGGCGGACCGGAT
>NZ_JBSKBQ010000024.1:0-50665 GCF_053714375.1 Mesorhizobium sp. ArgA1 | reverse complement strand
AACGATTGAAGGCCGGATGGAACGAGGACTTTCTCGTCAGCCTCATCTCGTGAAAATTAACTCACCCGATTCCCCTGTTCCGGCGGAACAACAAGTTCGCCTATCAGGGCTGCATGAATTGCGAGGTTTGGCGATCGGCTGGTGGTGCTGCCGCATGTCGCATCGATCGTCAGAGAAGGCGGGACGGCCGCCGCTAGCGTCGGGGTCGATCTGTTCCAGCAATGGTCGATCGGGGATCAGACAAAGCGTTTTCCCTTCAATAAAACCTGTCGACATGCGGCAATGCGACGGCGGCCGTTAATAGCGGTCGCCGAACCAACCCTTGCTCTTGGGGGGCGAGGGTTCCCGATAGGCCCACGGCACGGGCTTGTAGGACGGCCTCGGGTCTTGGACGCGCCAAGCCTTCTGCCAGTAGTAGAAATTGAGGGGTACCCGTGCGAGCACGCGGCCATCGGCCGACAGGAGGTCGGAAGCGCAGACGACGACCGGGCCGTTGTAAGATTGCACACGGCCGGTATAGCCGTTGAGCGCACCGGGCCGGCAAGCGAAGATGCGGACGCTTGCAGCGATCGTGTCCGGGGCTTCTGCAGGGACGGAGATCGTCTTGATGCCTTCCTTTGTGACGAGCGTTCGCACAGGCGCGGAACTCCAACGCGAGCGCCGCAATGCGGTGTTCGCCTCGGAAACGGTTGGGTAGCCGGTTCGCTGGGTCATGACTGGCGGGAACCGACCCCAGTCGGGAGTATATTCCTGTCGGCTGCGGTTGGCCCAACCCGGCTTCCAATAGGAGTCTGTGATTGGAACGGGGCTGGGCTGGGCGGGTTGTGAAGCATCCGGCGGGCGTCCGGCGCAGCCGGCGAGCAAGGCCGCGGATGCGACGACGGGAAGGATATGGCGAAAAGAACGCATGTCGTGCTCCGGGGTCATGGACGTGGAGGTGAGGATTTCCGGTAGAGCCAAGGCAAAGGTTCTTGCCAAATACCGCGATAGGATTTGCGAGCCTCGCGCTCGAGTTGGGCGTAGGTCGGAATGCGACGATCGGCATCGTCAGGAAGGGTGATGGCTATGCCGGCTTTCAGCATCTCGCCCGCGACGTCGGCCATTTCGCCACTGACCCTTACGTCTGGCCGACCTGGCGCGGTTCCTGGCCGACATTTCCACGGAGCATAAGTCGATTGATGGTCCCCATGACTAACTCCTCTCCAGATAAGCGCTGGCCGTCGCATTCGTGATGCGGCGACGGCCTCTGCAGGATGTCGGGTATGATGCAGCTCGTCAGGATCCCATTATTGATTTGCAGGCGGATGCGACGGATCACCGGCCGCGTTAGAAGCGTTGCGCATGTTCCGAAGGATGATGGCATTGGGATCGGGAACGTCGGCGAACTGCCACAGGCCAAGGCGCTGTTTTTTCGCGACCTCCTGCGCGACGATATAGGGAGCATGAACCGGAGCGCCGTTCGGAGTGACGGCCGCAAAGGCCCAGCCAGTCGAAACCATTGCCGTGCCGAGATCGATGCGAGAACCGGCCGCTGATCCTTCAGTAGGCTGTGCGACACAAACGACGAAGCGTGTCTTGGTCGCGGCCTGCCAGGCTGCTGTGTAGCACTGAGGTTTGAGATCTCGGATAAGAGAAACGAGCATGGCAAGGCTGGCCTCTCCGCAATCGACACGCCCCCCTGCCCCATTTGTGAAATATGTGCCTCGTAGACACGCTTGAACGCCGTAGAGACGATGGGTCTCGCCGGCATAGGTCCAGGTGTCGCCGGTGCTGAAAGACGCAGTGGCGGGGACTGGAAACCAGGGATTGGGTTTATCCTCGGCCCGTGCCGGAACACCGGCGAGGATGGCTGCGAGAAAGCCAGCGGCGACAAGGCCACGGTTCATCATCGATACCTGCTCAGATTGAACCAGAAGCGCTGCGTGCCGTCCGAGGACGTGAGATCCACATAGTTGGGATCGGTGCGCTGCTCGCGTGGCTTTATGCCTGTCGCTGAGATGGGGGCAGACCCCGAGCCTCTTGGGTTCGTGCCCCATGAGCCACTGGTCGCATTGCGGGGGGCGCAGAAAGCGCCGTTGCTCTCTGGCCTATAGAGAGTACGTGAATGGGAGCTGTTGTCGCCTCCACTCCACTCTGTTTCGGGCGTGACGGCGATCGTGCCGTCAGGGCAGGGTTTGAATCTCTCATAGCCGATACGACCGGAACTGCCGGCTTCGGGGCACTGAGGCCAGGGCTCTCCGTGCGCGACTAAACGGAACGCGCGTTCGACCGGGGGCACACATTCCCCGACGCTCGCCCAACCCTGCGGGTTGAGGATGCACAGCAAGACCTTGCAGCCAAAATCATCGGCAGAGGCCGGCACCGATGACAGAGCCGCCAAGATCGGCAAAATCGCCACAACGGGGGGAACTTTGCTCATTTTCATTGTGCGCACCTCAATTTCGCGATTGCAGTTCATTGCGTCATTGTATTAATTCGATATCGCTGACTCGGCAACGGCACAGGATTATTTTGATGATCCCATTATTCCAGAAAGCCATTCTGGCAGCGGGTGCAACCTTGGTGGTGAGCCAAAGTGCGTTTGCCCAAGAAGCTTCGCAGAAATTCCAGGCTCGCGTTACGGCACCCGCCAGGCACATCGTCAATGCTGCCGTCGACGCGAATGGTCGGGTGATTCCGGTCTATCAGGTTGAGAGCCAAGACGTGCAGCGGATCGGCGCCCCAGGGGTCGCGGGTAGCGCGGCCACGACAGTGACGACGACAAAGGCCGAGAGCCCCTGCCCCGGCATCTCAGCCCTCTCTAGGGAAGAAGGCCAGCGAATCGTCGAAACGGTCGCGCGCCAGCAAGGCTTTGCGCCGCTTCTCGTTCTCGCGGTTGCCCGTGCCGAAAGCCGCTTTAATTCCGGTGCGTTATCGCCCAAGGGGGCCTATGGGCTGATGCAGCTTTTGCCGTCCACGGCAACAAGCTACGCCGTCAATATCTGCGATCCCGCGGACAACGTGAAAGGCGGGATCGCCTTTCTCCGGGATCTGCATCGCAAATATCCGAACCCGATGTACATGCTCGCGGCGTACAACGCAGGCGAGGTGGCGGTTCTCAAATACAAGGGCGTACCGCCCTTCTCCGAGACGGTCGGCTACGTCGCGAAAGTCATCAATGATTTCTATCAATGGCCATCGGTCGGATCTGAGGCGGTGATGCCTGCTGGGGCAGTGAGCCTTGACCTGGCCAGTGTTCAACAGACGGCAGTCGGTGCAGTGGATCAGCAAAATGATCCGATATCCGGCCCTAACACCCGCAATGGCAGCACCGCGAAACGTCGCGAAGCGACAGCGCCGGTCTGGCAGGGAGGGATGGTGCAAAACCTTGACTGAGGAGAACCCTTGATGAGCTTGTTGAAGACGATTGGTGCTCGCAGCACTGGTGCGGCGATGCCGCTCATGCTGCTGGCGACGCAGGCGATGGCCGCTGGCGGAAATCTCCAGCCGGTGCAAAACACGTTGCAAACGTTGGTGCAGACCTTGACCGGGCCGATTGCGACGGCCTTGGCGGTTCTGTTCTGCATTTTCATGGGCTTCATGGCATGGGCGGCACGCCTGTCATGGTTTGTGGCCGGAAGCTGGATTTTGGGCGTCGTGTTGGTCTTCGGATCGGCCCAGATCGTCGAATTCTTTCAATCCGCAGTGGGTGGGTGATCGGTATGGCAGACGGTCGGATCGATCCTGGCGAGCCCAGATTGTTGATTACTCCGCTCGTCAAGGGTTTGACCCGAGCGCCGACGGTGCTCGGCATACCCTACGAGCTAGCGGGGTTCATCGGCGTGCTGACAGCCGTCGTGTTCCTCGCAACCCATAATCTGTTCATGCTCGGTATCTGCGTGCCGCTCTATGCGGTCGCCAGGATCGCGATCATGCGCGATCCGATGTTCATCGAGATCATGTTCATCCGTTCACGAAAGACGCCACCCCGGAGCGCTAGCTTCTGGGGCGCGCGCAGTTATCGGGTGTGACCATGGCAATCGCGCGCGCGCTTCGTGATGAACTGAGCTTCGGGGCCGTGTCTCGTCGGGAAAACCCCGTTTCCGCCCACATACCTTATTCCCGGCATGTGTCGGACGAGGTGATCAAGACGCAGGACGGCATGCTGATGTCCTTCGTCCACATGAGCGGCCTGTGCTTCGAGACGATCGATATCGCGGAGATCAATTCGCGCCTGCTCGGCCGCAACGATCTTATTCGGGGTCTGGCGAATTCCAGATACGCGATCTACTCCCACATTGTGCGCCGCGAGGTGAAGCCCGCAATCGAGTCGAGCTTTGATAATAAGTTCTGCCAAGATCTGGATCAGCGCTATACGGCGGCCCTGCGTACCCAGCGCATGTTTGTGAACGACATTTACCTGACGATCGTGCGGCGCGAGCTGCAGGGCACAGTCGGGACGGCGGATCTGGTGATCCGCAAGCTTTTCGGACGCAGGGCAGCGGATGGTCGCTCCTCGACGGAGGAGCGGGCATTGATCGAACTCACCGACGTGATGAAAGCCGTCCGTGAGAGCCTGCAGGCTTATGGCGCTCGGGTCCTTTCGGTCGTCAAGCGCGATGACGTTTGGCATTCCGAGCCGTTGGAATTCCTGGTGCAGCTTGTGAATGGCGGATTTGCGCGGCCGATGGCATTGCCGCGCATGAAGCTCGCTGAGGCATTGGCGACGAAGCGGCTGTTCTTTGGTCCGAACGCATTGGAGATCCGGGGAGCCCACCCCAGCGAAACTCGGTACGGCGCCATCATTTCGGTGAGCGAGTACCCCTCCATCACGGGGCCGGGGATGCTCAACCCGATGCTGAAGGCGCCGCACGAATTCATCGTGACGCAATCCTTCGCTATCATCGACAAGCCACAGGCGCTGACCCAGATGGAGCGGGTCGGACGCAAGATCGACATGTCGGATGAAGCCGGCTCGATCGTGGCTGATCAGCTCAGTGAAGCCCGCGATGAGCTTCTGTCCTCGGAAGCCCTCTACGGCATGCATCATCTGATGGTGCTTTGCCTTGGGAAAACCATGGACGACGTCGCCCGCTGCGTGACCGATGTCGGCACGGCGCTGACGGAGGTGTCCGCCCTATGGGTTCGCGAGGACCTGAATTGTGAACCCGCGTTCTGGGCCACCCTGCCTGGCAATTTCGCCTATGTGGCGCGCAAGTCCATGATTTCCTCGAAGAACATGGCGGGCTTCTCGGCCTTCCATAATTATCCGAGCGGGCGGACTGGCGGCGTTCATTGGGGAAGCCCGATAAGCGTCCTCGAGACGACGTCGCAAACGGCTTATTTCTTCAACTTCCATGTTCGAGACCTCGGCAACTTCACCCTGAACGGCCCCTCGGGCTCGGGCAAGACGGTGTTGCTCGGCTTTCTGGCGGCACAGGCGCAGCGCCTTGCGCCCCGCCCCAAGCTGGTGATGATCGACAAGGATCGGGGCCTGGATATCTTCGTGCGGTCTCTGGGAGGGCGCTATGAGGTCCTGAAGGCCGGGGAGCCTTCCGGCTTCAATCCGTTGCGCCTGCCCGACACCGCGCACAACCGGGAATTTCTCTTCCAGCTTTTCAGCTTCATGCTCCGTCGTGTCGACGGGCACGGGCACTCGACGCGCGAGGAGCAAGTCATCCGGAACGCGATCGCCCAGGTGGCGAGCGCGCCGCCGGAGGGCCGGACGATGGAGGAGTTCGCGGAGCTGTTGCGCGGTGCCATGCGCGCCGGCGATGACGATCTCTATTCGCGCCTTCAGCCATGGATGAGGCCGGACCAGCGAGGTTGGTTGTTCAACAACGCGGAAGACACGTTTTCGATGTCGTCAATTTTCGGGTTCGACATGACGAGCGTTCTGAGCGACACAACGACCAGCACGGCGGCCTTGCTCTATATTTTCCATCGCATCGAGGAACTGCTCGACGGGCAACCGGTGATGATCTTCCTCGATGAGGGCTGGAAGCTCCTCGACAATGATATTTTCAGCTACTTTATCAAGGACAAGCTGAAAACCATTCGTAAGCTGAATGGCATCATCGGCTTCGGCACGCAATCTGCTGCCGATATTGTGAAGTCGTCGATCGCCAATACGCTGATCGAACAGACGCCGACCAACATCTTTTTCCCCAATCCGAAGGCCGACGAGGAATCGCACAGAGCGTTCGGGCTGTCGGAGCGCGAGATTAAATGGATCCGCGAAACCCCGCCGGAAGCTCGCAAATTCCTGATCAGGCATGATCACGACAGCGTCATCGCGCGCCTGAACCTGGGCGCGATGCCTGACGCTATCAAGATCCTTTCCGGTCGAATTGAGACGGTTCAGGAGCTGGACGCGCTGCGTGCGCGCGTCGGCGACGATCCGGAGGTTTGGTTGCCAATCTTTCTTGGGAGGGACCAGCAATGAAGACCATCATCGGCGCGACGGTCGCCCTCACAACGATTTTTGCGGGATCGGCGGCCGTGGCGGCCGTGCCGGTATCGGACAGCTCGATCTTGTCGAAGCGAAGCGAGGACAAGACCGACAAGGTTCAGATCCAGTTGATTCAGGACGGCACGAAATCCTCAACGCAGGGCGTCAATTGCGCTGTAACGACGCCGAAGAAGGCGGACAACGTCAAGAGCCCGACGGGTTCAGTCGATCCGTCGAGTGGGCGCGCGTCCCTCGAACAGGCCAATCCCGATATTAAGGCCTCCTCCGCGTTCGCCTCGATCGGATCGGGATCGGGCGCTGTCGCTGGCAATGCCGGCGACAGGAGCATGCTGGATATCACTGGCACTGTCGTTGGCGGCATGAACAGCAGCATGTCGACCGTCGCGCCCAACAAGCAGGTCTTCGAGACCATGGGCCAGGATATCGGAACCGACAAAACCGTTATGGAAGCTTTCGACCGCAACAGCGGTATCCGCGCGCAAGGTGGGTTGACCTTCAATGAGGTGATCCAGTCTACCGGGTTCTTCGCGCAAGCTTTCAATGTTCGAAACATCGGCACGGCCACGATGACGAGCCGTGGAACTTCCGGGTTGGTGGTGCCAACACCGCCGCCCCCTTCCCCTGGGACGGGCTCGGGCAGCTCCACAAACTGCCCGAACGGCACGGGTGGCGCCGGCACGGCCGGCACCTCGTGCTGCTCGTCAACGGACAGCGGATGCACCGCACCGCGCACGACCGACACGGTTGAGAACGTGTCGCCCATGCTTTCGCAAATTCAAAAGGAGGCGAACAGCGCCCCTGTCAACCTGACCACGGACGATTTGATGTCCGCGGTCAATCAGTATCAGGCTCGATAGGAGAGACAGGCCATGCGTAGACTTACGTTGTCAGCGGCAACCTTGTTTGGCTTTGCCAGCGTCGCCTTGGCCCAGGTGCCCACGATCGACGCGGCCAATCTGGAACAGGCTCGGCAGATTGCATCGGCGACGAGCCAGATTCTGAGCACCGACCGCAACATCATGAACTATACGCAAAAGACGCTGCAGGCCGTCACGGGCGACCGGTCGAGCCAGGCGGGCCAGCTCGCGCAGATGGCCTTGGGCAACGGTGGCTTTTCCATGGCTGGCGCGCCGTCCCTCGGCAGCGTGATCTCGGGCGGTTCGTTGTCGTTCGGCGGCCTCGGCAATGGATCGCAAGGAATCGTTTCGAACCTCATCAACGGCCTGCAGCTTGTCAAAACCATCTCGGGTCTGATCAACGGTCAGACGACGCAGATGGATAAAAACTACAGCTCCCTCGTCAATGTTGCGGCCACAGTCACAGGGTTGGTCGACTCCTCGCAAACCGGTGTGAAGACCCGCTCCAGCGCCTTTCAGTCGGGTGCTCAGAAGATCGGCACTGCGCAGGACATTAAAGGCTCGATCGATCAGAACAGCCAGATCATGGTCCAAACCGGCCTGACTGTGAATGAGCTGATCGGCTCGGTGAACACCGCTACGGCCGCTGCCAATCAGGAAAACATCGATCGGATGAACCTGATTACTCAGGCCACGCGGGCGCTCGATTACAAGTCGAGCCAATGACAGTGCGCTTTTTCCTTTTTACGGCCGCCGTCATTGGCGCCGTCGCGACCTCGGGATGCAGCCACAAGCCGCTCAAGGCTCCGTGCTCACGTGACGAGGGACCGATGCAGCCAATGGCGTTTGCGGCGCTCGAACCAAAAACAGAAGCGGCGAGCCCACCTGAGTGCGGTCCGATGCGGGCACTCAATAGCGATCCATCTCTGTTTCCAGGCGGGATGGCGAAAAAATGAACTTCAATATCACGACGCTTCTGCAACAGGTCGACCAGTTCGGCAACAACTACGTATCGCAAGCCTACCAGAATCTCGCGTCGGCCTTGACCGGTGGGGGAACGGTTGGTGTCGCCGGCCTGATGCTGACGCTGTACGTGATATTCTGGGCTGTCAGCATCTGGCAGGGAACCTCGACAGGATCGGGAAAAGAGATGGTCTGGCGCTTGTTCCGCGCCTTCGTCATCTACGCCCTGGCGACCAGCTGGGCGGACTTTCAAAAATATGCCTACACGTTCGCGAATGAGACACCTTCCGCGATCGGGAACAGCCTGCTGACGAGCGTGTCGGCCAATGTGACGGGGACATCGGCCGGGTTGAACTCCGTCAATTCCGTGCAAACGGCCCTCCAAAACATCTGGGATTCGCTCGCCAACTCCACCTCTGCCTTTATCAAGAACCTGGGGGTGTTGAACTTCGGCGGCTATGTGCTGGGTGCGCTCATCCTTATCGTCGGCGCGCTGCTCATCGGTTATGCGATCTTTCTCATCATTCTGTCGAAAATCTTCCTGTGGCTTTTGCTGGCGCTCGCGCCAGTGTTCATCATTCTCATGCTGTTCGGCTATACGACCAGGTTCTTCGCTGGCTGGATGACGGCGATCGTGCAGTACATGTGTGTACAGATTCTCGTCTATGCCTTCTGCGCATTCTTCATTTCGATCACGCAGACCTATTTCGACGCGGTCAACCGCTCGAACGGCGCTGCGACAACGACATTGACCGAAGCCGCGCCGCTCATCCTGATCTGCCTTGTTGGCGTGCTGCTGCTGTCGCAAATCACGAACGTTGCCGCCTCGCTCGCCGGCGGAATTGGCATCGGAACGCCCTCCTTTGGACGGTTCTATGGCGGCGCTTTCGGAGCAATGGGGGCCGGTTCGAACGCGGCCATGAGGCGCATGGGTATGAGCACCCGCCAGGAACGCTTGGCGGGTCGTGAGCGGGCGCGGGTTAGCTTTGCCCAGAGAAGATATGAGAGTTCAGCGGAGTATGCGCGGCTTTCCCGAAAGCTGACGGATTCCGCATAGCGTTTTGGGGTGCCAATGAGCGATGTGAAGCAAAACGCTGGGCGACCGGCGAAGGGAAACGAGTCTCCATTGCCGTACTACGCGGATGCGGCAATCTGGGAAAAGGATATCGCGCGGCGCAATCGCTGGTCGCGATCTCTGGCGTGGTGCGTGGCGACCGTAGCCTCGGTCATTGCCGTAGCAGCCATGGGGGCGCTGATCCTGGCGCTGCCGCTCAAGACCTATGAGCCCTACATGGTGGTGGTCGACAAATCCACCGGGTTTGTCGAGGTGAAGCGCCCGTTGGCCGACGGTCCTTTGCAGCAGGACGAGTCGATGGGGATGTTCGATATCGTCCGCTATGTGAAGGCGCGCGAGACCTACGATCCCAAGGCCCTAAAGGACAATTTCGATCTCGCGCAATTGCTCAGCACCGCGGACGCCTCGCGCGAACTCGTCGAGCTTTTCAGTCCGGCCAACAAGGTGACGAATCCCGTTGTGCTCTACGGGCGAAACACCGTCGTGGCGGTGACGGTCAAGTCGGTAACATTTCCTAACCAGAGGACCGCCCTGGTCCGGTTCATGACGGAGGAAAAGAGCCAGGCGAACACGATACAGCGGCATTGGGTGTCGTTGATCCGCTTCCGCTACACCGGCGTGCCAGCCAAGAACGAGATCCGTTTTCAGAATCCGCTCGGCTTCCAGGTGCTCGAATATCGGCGCGATCAAGAGACCGCGCCGGCACCCACCGCGGAGAGCCCGAATTGAAGGTCGCCAGCATCCTGACAGCAATCGGGCTCGCCGTTTTCGCGGTTCAGCCGGGCTTTGCGGTACAAACCCCACGGGCTGGATCTCGTGATAGTCGCATTCGCTTCGTCTGGTATCAAAAGGACGATGTGGTGTCGGTGCCGGCAAGCTACGGCGCCTCGACCATGATCGAATTCGGCGATGACGAGAAGATCGAGACCCTCGGCGCCGGCGACGTGCCGGCCTGGAGCATCGAGCCCAACAAGAAGGGCAACGTGCTCTTCGTGAAGCCAATCGAGAAGAACGCAGGCGGTAATCTCAACGTCCTGACGAATAAGCGCAGCTATGTGTTCTTTCTGACGGGCGAGTTTCGGCCGATTGCACAACAGGTCTATGCGATCAAGTTTCGCTATCCGGAGGAGGCGTCGGACGCGGCTTTGATGGACGAAGCCCGGGCCCGGGCTGCGCAGCCGAACCGGCAGGGCTTCAAGGCGGAAAATGCCAATTCGTCCTATGGCTATAAGGGCTCGTCGGTAAATAAGCCGCTCGTGATCTACGACGATGGCGTGAAGACCTGGTTCCGCTTCGATCCGGCGCGGGAAGTGCCGGCGATCTACGTCGTTGATAGCGAGCGCAATGAGACCCTTGTGAATTATCGCCGCGAGGGCGCGTACATCGTGGTCGACAAGGTCAACTACCAATGGACCCTGCGCAACGGCAACGAAGCAACCTGCGTATTTAATCTGAGACTGAACAACGTGAACGAACCGACGGGGCTCGAACCTTACGAGCCGCAGCGTGTCGGTGGTGAGACGGTTCGGAAAGTGAGGGGACCTAATGCCATCTCCCAATGAGTACAGAGCGCTCGCTGAGGAGAGCACGGCGGTCGCCGCGCCAAAATTCGGGGCAAGCACGTTCTTCAAGATCGCGGTACCGCTGGGTGCGGTAATCGTCGCTGGCTGGATGATCTACACGGCGACGCGTGCTCCGGATAGGCCGTTGTTGACGGCGTCGGATGGCGAGGAGTTTCACACCACGCAGTTTCCAGCGCCGGGGCTCGATACGCCGCGTCCCCAGCTTGATAACGGGACCTTGAAAATCCCGACGGCTCCCGAGGAACCGCCGCCAGCGCCGCAACCGCCATCGACAATTGAGGCGCCCCCTCCCCCGCCGCCCGCTTTGCAACCCCCGACAGCAGCACCACAGGTCCAGGACGATTCCGAGGCCCGGCGTCTGGCTGAGGAAGAGCGGCGGCGGCGTGAGGAGGAGGAACGGCAGAAATGGGAGCGCTTGCGTGCCAAGCAGCTCATCGTCGATACCGGTGATGCGCCTGGCAGTGCATCGACACTGGGCGGCAATGCGGCGGATGCAGCAGCGGCCGCAACCGCCGGTGAGGGCGAGGAGGATCCCAATCGGCGTTTTTTGGCCAGGGCGAGCCAGAGCGGAGCGGATACATCGAAGGCCACGATGAACCCGCGGACGGACGCGCTGGTCGCCCAAGGTACGATGATCAAGGGCGTGCTCGAGACGGCGATTCAGAGCGATCTTGCCGGCATGGTCAGAGCCGTGGTGTCGGAGGATGTGTGGTCGTTCGACGGCCGCAGGGTTTTGATCCCCGGCGGCTCCCGCCTTATCGGTGAATATCGCAGTGGCCTCGCGACCGGTCAAACTCGTGTTTTCATCGTGTGGACCCGGCTGCTGCGCTCGGATGGCGTGTCGGTCCAGCTCGGTTCGACCGGCACCGACGATCTCGGCCGGAGCGGTATGCCGGGCGAGGTCGACAACCATTATTTCGAGCGGTTCGGTTCCGCGATCCTTCTGAGCGTCGTGGGGGGCGCGACGCAGTTCATCGCCAACCTCGGCACGGACCAAAACGCATCGAACGCCAATCAGACCTACACCGATCCGACGACTGGTCAAACGGTGACAATCCAGACGCAACCCAACCAATACATGCAGAGCGCGCGCCAGATCGGTGCTCAACAGGTTTCACAAAGCCTCAACCGCATTGCCGAAGAGGCGCTTCGTAATTCGATCAATATCCCGCCCACGATCCACGTTGATCAGGGGTCGCGGATCATTGTGTTCGTCCGGCGCGACCTCGATTTTTCGGAATTCTATCTGGACCCGGTGCGCGAGGCGTTGAGGGAGATAAGACGTGAGCGGGCTCCAAAGAACCGTATTTCTAAATAGGGCTCTGGAGCCTGTTCGGCGCTGGCTCGATGACGACAGCGTGGTGGAAATCTGCGCGAACGGGCCTGGACGCGTTTGGGTCGAGATCGTCGGGTCCACACATATGGAATCCTTCGACGTTCCCGAACTCGACCGCGCCGCGATCACCTACCTCATGGAGCGCGTCGCGGCGTCATCCTCGCAGTCCGTCAGCGAGGAAAATCCGTTGCTTTCGGCCGCCCTGCCGGGCGGCGAACGCTTTCAGGGCGTGCTTCCACCGGCGTCACCAACAGGAGGCGCCTTCGCAATCCGCAAGCAGGTCGTGAAGGATATGCGCCTTGAGGATTATCGGCAGCGGGGGTCGTTCGATACGATCTCCGTCCAAGATCCCGGCGAATTGAGCGAGACTGACAATGCCCTTTGTGAATATCTCGACGCTGGCAAGATCGAGGATTTCATCCGTTTGGCCGTTCGGGAGCGTTATTCGATCTTGCTTTCAGGAGGAACGTCGTCGGGCAAAACGACATTTCTGAACGCGATCTTGCATGAGGTGCCCTCGGATGAGCGGATCCTCACCATTGAGGATACGCGAGAGGTCAAACCACACCAGCCCAACTATCTGCCCCTAGTCGCGTCAAAGGGTGACCAGGGTCTGGCGCGTGTGACTGTTGAAACGCTTCTGCAAGCGGCCATGCGTTTGCGACCTGATCGAATATTCCTTGGCGAGATCCGGGGAGCGGAAGCCTATTCATTCTTGCGCGCCGTCAACACAGGTCATCCGGGATCGATCACGACGGTTCATGCGGACAGCCCGACCGGTGCATTCGAACAGCTAGCGCTCATGGTCATGCAAGCTGGCCTCGGACTGAGCAAGGCGGAGATCATTGATTACGTGCGGTCTGTCCTGCCGATTGTGATCCAACAAACGCGCCGGGGCGGCTGGCGCGGAACTTCGGCGATTTGGTTCAACCGCATGACCGAATGGAGAGCCGCCAGAAAGGTTCCCCTGAATGTCTCGCGTATTCGCTTATAGGCTTCTCCTCGGCCTCATCGGCCTCGCCGCCTTCCTTGCCCTTTGGAGCCTGGCCTACGAGCTGGTGGCGACATGGCGGTGGAATCCCGCCCTCCCCTCTGAAGGCGCCTCGCGCTGGGGGCTTCTAAAGTACCAGAACGCGCAACGCAGCCTAAGCGGCCTGTTCGTTGCCTGGCAGCATTTCAGTCAGCGCCTGGCCTATCATCCCACGCAGAGCGAGACGATCATCCGGGGCGCGATCGCGATCGCGGTTGTCGTGGCGATCGGCGTCGGCCTGATCTTTGCAAGCCTGATCAACCGCAAGCCAAAGCACTACGGCGATGCGCGGTTCGGCACAATCATGGACGCCGAAAGGAAAAACCTGCTGGCAAAGCAAGGCTTGATCCTCGGCAAGATGGGTGGGGCGACGATCCGCTCGGACGAGCCAGCGCACGTCTTGGTGGTCGGGCCGACCCGATCCGGCAAGGGCGTCAGCTTTGTCATTCCGAACGGTTATATGTGGCGAGGATCCTCGGTGTGGTTCGATCCGAAGCGGGAGAACTTCGAGGCGTTCGGTGCGCACCGGCAGGCTCTCGGCGACAAGGTTTTTTTCTTTTCGCCCGGCGAGCAGGATTCGCATCGCTATAATCCGCTGGATTTCATCCGGCGCGATGCGCGCATGCCGACGGACTGCGCGGTGGTCTCCTCCTTCATCATCCCCGAGGCGACAGGAAGTTCCGAGATCTGGGCGCGCGCCGGCCGGCAGCTGCTTTCGGCCATGATAGGCTATGTGCTGACGTCACCACGCTATGAGGGGCAGCGTCATTTGCGCGCCGTCGCGATGCTTCTTTCGACCGGCGTGGATTTTCTCAGGGTGCTGACGAACATCCGCAATGACGAGGAAAAATATCTGCCTTCGTGGGTCGTGCACGGTCTCAACCAGTTCATTGCGCTGGAAAAGGAAACGCGAAACTCGGCCTACTTCAACCTGACGGCGGCTCTCAACCCCTGGACTAATGATCTCGTTGCAGCCGCTACGGCGTCGACCGATTTCGATATCTCGAAGTTTCGGAAGGACCCGACCGCTCTCTTCATCGGCTGCTCGGTGGCGCAGCTCGACGTGTTCCGGCCCATCATCAAACTCCTGGTTCAGCAAATCCATGATGTGCTGATGGCTTCCTCGCCAGGCCCAGACGAGCCATATCAGGTCCTGGTGATGATCGACGAGTTTCGCCAGCTCGGCAAAATGGAGTCTATCGTTTCCAAGCTGGCGATCAACGCGGGCTATGGCTTTCGCATGGTCCTGATCCTGCAGGATCTTGCCCAGCTTGACGAAGTCTATGGAAAAGCGACGCGGCAGACCACGGTGACCGCGTGTCAGGTGAAGCTTTTCATCCGCATGAACGACGTGGAGACCTCGGAACATGTCTCTGTAATGCTGGGACCGACCACGATCGAGGTGCCCACACCGATCATCAGGGCTGGTCAAGGTATATTTGGGGCCCGAGACAAGAGTTTAAGTTATCAGGAAAGGCCGTTCCGGACGGCGGCGGAGCTTCGGCAAATGCCGGCGAAGCAGGCCGTGGTTCTGGGCTCGAGCCCCCCTGGTTTCATGGTGCGCAAGATCATCTATTATAAGGACGCTCCCTATAAGGCGACCTACCAGGAATTTCGGCACCGGCGCTTGAAGGTTCCGCCTCTCTCACGATGGCAGGATATGCCGTTACGTTCTCTCGCGGAGATCGAGGCGGCTGCTAACCGGGCTCCCGCCGTCCCATTCGAGCTCGGCGAGCCTGACCCTATCGTCGCGCCGGATTCCGGTGGCACGGCTTATGCGGACGCGGTTCCAGCGGCGAGTTGGGTGACGCCGGCGACCGCCGCGATGCCTCCGGCTGAAGCTGTCGAACTGAAGCCAATGACGGCCGGAGCCGTTACCGGCCCGCCTCGCTCGCTGCCAACCCTCAGTCGCCATCCTGCCGAAGAGACTGAGGTAACCGCCCCAACGGATGAGCCGAACGCTGAAATTCCGAATCTGAAGCCGAGGGCGGATCAGGCCGCTGAGGATGCCCCGCGTTCGCTTCCGACCCTCAGCCGGCGATCGGCGCCGCCGTCGTCAGGCGGGACCAATGGCAAGGCGAGTGTCCTGCAATTCCAAGCTCGGCCAGGCAACAAGTCGGCGTCGATCGCCGCGTTGCTCGCATCGATCGATCAGGACGTGGAGGCCGGCGCTCGGTCACTGGCGCCGGCGGGAGATGGCAAAGAAGCCGGAGGCGTGCCGTCTGCCGCGATCGAAGGGCTGCAGGATCAGATCCGACGGCATGGCGATCGGCGGGACGCCTCGTCAGAGGTCCGGATAAGATCCCGCACAGATGGGCATTCGGCTTGAGCCCATATTTGCGGATTTTGGATAGGAGGTGCTGCGCTTCAAGCTGATGATAAATATGGTCTGTTTTCCAACAGCCACAAACATCGGAAGGGAAGCGCAGCATTGCGAATTATGCGGGTTTGGACGTCTCGCTGAAAGAGACCTCTGTATGCATTCTGGACGAAACGGGCACACGAAAGCCCCAAGGCATCCTGAAGATCTGATCCCGATATTTTATTGAAGGATCCCGCCTCGGCCGGAGTGGGCTTTCCAATTCATCACAAAGCCCTTGTCGCGTGTCGGGTTTTTGCATACATTGAGTGTCGGGTGTTTGAAGAAAGAAGTCGAGCATGCACCAGCCAAGGACATTGAAGCAGAAAGTCCAGAACCGCGTCGCCAGAACGAAGAAGACTGATGTCTTTCTTCCGCGGGATTTTGCTGATCTCAGTGGTGAGGACCAGGTTTTACGCGCGCTCAGGTCCCTGGTCCATGATGGGACTCTGATGCGACTGGGTTACGGTGTTTACGCCCGCGCGATGCGATCGCGCATATCGGGCCGGCTCATGGTCTCCAGTTCCAACGGCTTCCATAGCGCGGCACTTCAGGCGCTTAACAAGCTTGGTGTGCCTTGGGAGCAGAGTGCCAGCACAAAAGCCTACAATGAAGGTCGTTCAACTCAGATCCCAGTGAACCCGACAGTCAAAGTCAAGGCGCGTTTCAGCCGACGGCTATCCGATGGCCGCACGGAGCTTCGCGTTGAACGGTAAGCCAGACCAGAAAACTCTTCTGGAGGTACAGGATTATTTTGGCCTTCCTTCGCCTGCGTTGGTCGAGAAGGACTGGTTTGTCGTTCGAGCCTTGGCTGCCATCCATGATGTGCAGGTCGATGGACTGACTCTGGCGTTCGGCGGGGGAACAGCGCTTGGCCGCGCCTATCGCCTGCTCGAACGGATGTCAGAGGACATTGACTTGCGCATCGTGGGCCAAAAGGCCAATTCGCGCGGCGCGCTCAAGCGTTTGCGAGGCGAGGTGAACGAGAAGCTCGAAGCGGCTGGTTTCGCGGTAGAAGGCCGCTACTCCGTCAAGCAGAAGGACCGATATGTCCGCTACGATCTGCCCTATGAGCCTATCGCAAGGGGAGAGGGTGTTTTGCGCCCGGAGATCAAGATCGAAATCGCTGCGTTTCCCCTTTCAATGGCACCGGAAAAACGCTCGGTCTCATCCTTTGTTGCTGACGCCCAAGGCGCTGCTGCCGAGGCAATAGATGTTGCCTGCGTGAGACTGGTAGAAACCGTAGCGGACAAGTTCGTTGCGCTTGGGCGTCGCGCCGGTTTTGCTTTTGCGGGGCTTGGGGACCTCGACCACACGCTAGTCCGTCACGTCTACGACTTGTCACGCATGGATGGCCACTATGATGTGGACGAGGCGGCCGCAATAGCCTTGGAAACGATGAAGGCCGAAGCGGAAAGCCGTGCTGACGACTATCCTGCCTACAAGGCCGACCCAAGGGCTGAAACGCTCCGCGCGTACGCGGCCATGTCCAAAGACGCAAAGTTCGTCGAGGGCTATGCGAAGCTGCTCGATGATATGGTTTATGGCAAGAAACCTGACTTCGCATCAGCTTTCGAAGTGGTGCAACGCTTCGCGGACCGCATCCGGACCTATTAACTCGAAAAATCGAGAACCTATTGGCAGTTTGCCCTCGTGCATTACGATCCTCGACTCCCCAGAAATGAAAAAAGGCGCTCTTCGGGGCGTCTTTTTTCGTTTCAGCTTACATGTACGGGGAAGGTTCCGGGACACACAAACCGCTCGTGACAAACCGGGATCTGGCGTTGAGGCCGGTGAACGGTCCGAAGCGAGATTTGGACCGGGTGATCCCGCGTTCTTGCCCAAAATATCGTGGTGGGCTCCGCTTCGGACGAAACGAGCGCCACCCGATCTTGCATGAGAGGTGACTACTGTTTTTGCGGCTTCTGTGAATCCGGCTCCTCGTCTTCGACTGGAGCGGTGTTGATGCTCTTCGATTGCAGGCGCTGCAATTCTTCGAGCCGTTCGCCTTTGATGGCGTTAGGATCAAGCCGCTCGTTCGGGTTCTGCGCCAAGGCGCGGGCGGCTTCGCTCGCGGCCTGTGCCTCACCAGCCTCCTTCGCCGCGATGCTTTCGGCGTTGCGCACCATTTCACGGTCTTGCGCAACCTGTTCGAGCGAGGTCGGATCAGCCGATCCAGCACGTTCGTCGCGTATCTGCTGCTCAATGGCGCGATTGCGGATCTCGCGGGCGCGATCGGCCTCCAGCCGCTCTGCCGCCTCGATCTCTTGAGCGCGATGGATTAGAGCTTCAGCACGTGGGCCGGCGATCTGATGCGCCTCATGCTCGCTGACATGCGTTACGCCGCGCTCCTGGATCGATTTAAGATCCGTCCGGATCGCAAGCAACTCCATGGTGGGCGCCGCCCGCCGCAAGAACTCCGCTTTGGTCTGGCCGTTCATCATGGCGGCCGTCTTGTTAACCGTCTCATTGATCTCTTTCAGGTTTTCCCGCATCTGGTCTGCGGTGGCATCTGAACTCATTCGAATACCCTTTCCATCCCGAATAGCGACCACGATAGTACCTGACCGGACGGCCTGCGTCATCCGATCATTGAATTGACTCGCTATTGCGCTGTTCGGCCGAGATGCGGCGACCGATTGCCAGTCCTGAAGGCCCGCCTGGGTGGCCCGAAGCTGACGCGCCGAAACCGGAATTTTGATGGGATTGGCCTTTGCATGGCTGATGCGTTGGCGGGCTTTCTGGATGACATGCGGGTTCGCTCGGGCATAGGCGCGGTCACGTGCCTCCCTCCCGGGCCGTGGCTTGTCGGCTGCGGCGGCGATTGCCTTGTCTCGCGGGCCATAGCTTTGTGATGACGCACGATAGGCCGCCGAGGTCGCGACGATTTTCATGCCCTGCGCTTCTGCATGCTGGGCATAGAGCGACCGCCATTCACGAAGCTGTGCCGGGCCAGGCCGCAAGCGCTGGCCGTCCTCGCCTTTCACCGCCACGATGGCATGGACGTGAATGTGTCCCCCCTCCTCTGCCATGTCGGCATGCATGCCGAAGGCGAATTTGTGATTGGGGAACTGCTCATGCAGGAACCCACGCGCTGCCCTTACGAGCGCCTCCCTGTCCTCGCCGGCCTTGGCCGACAGGATCATATGCATTGTGTCGCGAGGCTTATACGAATTCAGCGTCTTGTCCCAGGACTGGGCGGTCTGCCGAACCGCCTCCTCTGCAGCGATCGTGGCGCCGTCCGCACCGATCGCCGCCCCGTCATGGGTAAGGCGCGAGAGCTGGAACACGACGCCAGCTTTGCCGTGGCTCGGTTCTCCAAGTGGTTTGACCGATACGGCATCCTCGCTGACAACAAGCGTCTCGGAGATCCGCGAGGCGATCATGGCTCGGGTCGGTGCCGAGAACTGGCGATCAGACTGGCGTGCGTCGGAAAGGTGAAACCGGTGCTTCACCTTCTTGTCCCCGTCCTCCCCTTGGACGACATCGTGGCCGGCCATGGTCGCGACCACACGTGCGATGCTCGAACCGTCCTGCAGCGTGTCGATACGATAGGCGTAGCCGTGGCCGGCAAATCCAGCCTGAACGGCGTGCTTTAGCCGCTCGGCACTCTGCTCCCCTGCCACCGAAAGCCGAAACGTCGCGACATCCTCGCTTTCACGCCGCTTGTCGAAGCCCTTGGCCCACTGTTTCATCTCTTCGGCAACGGCCTCCTGCGTCGCCAGGATGCGGGTATCATGAGTTTCGAGGCTGACGCCCTCCTTCTGGATGTATTGGCCGATGGCGGTCGCTCTTGTGACGCCATGCCCGTAGGAAATCACCTTCAGGACGGCTGGCTGATAACCCGACGCGAGCTTGCTGGCGACCGCCTTCTCTGCGGGACCGCCGGCAAGCTGACGGCGCTTCGTGGGAAGCGCTAGATTTAGCCGCCCGGCCTTGCCGCGTGGCGGCTCCAGTTCATGCGCCGCCGCGCTCGGAACAGTCGGTTCCGACGGCCGGCTTGCACCGAAACCGCCATCCCCTCGCCGGCCGCGAACCGTTTTGATGAACCAATCGTCGTCATTGCTCGCAAAGGATAAAGCGGCCTGGTGGCGACTCTTTCGATTCTCCGCCTCGACGGCGGCGCTTGCGCGAATCCTATCTGCAATGGCCTGAATAGAGGACTGGTCGAGGTTCACGCTTCCTCACCGTCCAGCAGATGCGCCGCCTTCCGAAGTTTCAGCCCATGGGCGATCGTCATCGCCGTTAACTCGGCGTCGACAGCTCTGACCCTCTCGTCGAGCGCCTCCCATATCGGCAACGCTGCCTCCATGGGGGCAGCGTGGCCGGAATGAATGGCATGGAGAAGCTGGCTGAGGTTTCGGCCGACCATTCGAACTTGCGAGGCCAAGGCCGCCACAGTTCGTGAATTGTTAGCGGACAGAGCCGGACCAACATCCAGGCTTGCGCGGATAATGCGCCGCAACGTCTCGGCCCGGTCGAGTTGGAACACCTTGGAAGCCTCATCCAGGAGCGCGGTCGCCTCCGGTCCGAGATCGATCCGGGAGCGCTTTCGAGGACCTTTTTGCGGCCGTCTGGTATCCAAAATTCCTCACTTTGACGGGTGGCCTCCCCGTCGAAGACGGTCCAGGTCGAAGCAAAGCGACGACCTGCTCAGCGGTTTGGACCCAAATTGCGTATCTTGTCAACTTAACCAAAAGCACACTCCTCTTAGAAGCTTCGATGCCACTCCTTTTCGCCCCAATGACGCCAGCAAGTGATGACCATCACATTGGGTGCACATCTCATGTTTTAATGAGCCCATGACTAGATTAGTTCCGCGTTTCATGGGATCTGTGTCTCATGGCCACATCAGATCATGACTTCACCGGACGATGTTACAGCTTTCAGCGACTTCCATAGACGGGTGTTCCAGGTAGAGGGAAAAAGAATGAGTATGGCGGCGGCGGACAATGACGAACGACCATTCGTGATCACAATCGGATCGCCCAAGGGTGGTTGCGGCAAGACGATGACGACCATCCTGCTGGCGGGGGAATTCGCCGCAGGGGATTACAAGGTCCTTGTGATCGATACCGATCCGCAGAGGTCGGCCGCCAACTGGTACGACACCAGCAAGAAGGCTGGCTACACGCTGAAGAACATCGAAGTCCAGGCGATCACAGATCTTGGTGATCTGGCCAAAACGTTGGAAAAGCCCGGCGACTACCAGCTCGTACTGGTCGACATTCAGGGAACCGCTGCCGCAGCCGTTGGATCGGCTGTTGCATTTGCCGATTTCGTTCTGATCCCGACGCGAGCGCACATGTACGATGTCAACGGGACAATCGGCATGGTCGACCAGGTGAGGCTTGCAGGTGGAAGGCACCGAAAAATTCCGTTCGGCATCTTGCTCAATGCGGTGAACGGGATCGATGCAAGGACGACGGCCTTCAAGCTCGCAATGGATCGGCTCAAAACGGCCGGGCTTCATGTCATGGATAGCTTCCTATCCTATCGACCTACATTTCAAGCGATCGCGACCGCGGGCAGCCTCTATGAAACGGACGGTACGAACAAGGCGATCCAGGACGCGCGAGACCAGACCAACACTGTGGCGGCCGAGATAATCCGACGGATGGGTGAGGAGGCCGCCTGATGGACCCCGAAAAAAACAAGGCCGCCGCCATAGAAGAACCGGAAACGACGAAGCGCAGGCTTCCGACGCTTCCGAAGCGTGCCGGTCCGTTTTCGAAGCTCGCTAGTCTCGACCCGCAATCCTTCGCAAACCCTCCTAGCCTGGTCGAACAGGCAAAGGTCGATCCTCAGGCGACAGCGCCTGAAAGCGCGCCCTCTGGAGACAAGGCCGTCGCGCCGGAAGATCATGCTGCACCGCCGGCCCCTGCTGAAGCGAGAGCAGCGCCGGCGCGCGCTCCAACTCGAGCGGCCCGTCCACCAAAACCCATGAAGGCCGAGACGCCGGGCGAAACCATGGTCTTGCAGACGAGTGTTCCATTCGAAGTGGCACTGGCATTCAAGGCCCTGTGTGCTCGGTCCCGTTCGTCAGTCCGCGAGGAACTGGCGAAGATGGTACAGGAAGCCGTCGACAGAACCAGGTGAACCCCGGCCGGCGCTATTAGCAAAGCGGCGACCTCGACGGCGACCGATCAAATCGGAACTCGCTATGGACCATCGGCCAGCTCTTACATCCCGATGAAGGAGCTGGAATCGACCCCGGCGCGTGCCCGCGTGATGATCGGATCGCTCCTCAACGCCGTCTAGAGCTTCGTCACGACGTGCAAAAAAAAGGGCCGGCGACGGAGCTGCGTCGCCGGCCCTTGAGCCTGTGTTCGTCTAGCCAAGATCGTCGAGGTAATACAGAAGCTCGCGAAGGGCGCCGTCGCGCGCGGGGCGATCGCCAGCAGCGATTTTATCGTCGACCAGCTTGGTGGCGATATCGTGCGGCAGCGGCATGAAGTCGTAGCCGTGCGCTACGGCAGCCTGGTGAAGATCTTCCAGTACTTCGAATGCCTGGTCGTGGGTGCCAAGCCAGAGCGCGGGTTCGTCGGTCACCTCGTGGGGGAACGCCTGCAGAAAGTAAGTCTGGAGCGGCGGGTCGTAGCCGATAATCGCGTCCGGGTCCGAGCGGCCTTGTCGGGTGACTGTGCCAGTGACGGTGATGGTGTGGCGGCTCATGGGATCCTCCTGTTGCCGGGGGCGAAGCCGGCCCCTTGCGGGGCCGGCCAGCAATGCCTCACTGGGGGTTGTTCCAGAGGATGACCTTCTTGTTTTCCTCGCCACCCGGGGCGGGAGCGAGATTGCCGAAGATCACGCCGATCTCGGGGGCTTCCAGCTTGACCGAGAGGTACTCCTCGCCCGAACGCTGGGAGATGCGGTGCCAGCCGGCTCCGATCTCGAAGCCCGTGCGCTTGTTGACGATCCGGTAGTCGGGGGCGTCCTCGCGCGACTTGTTGGGGTTCGGGATGAGGGTGATCGGGGCGTTGACCCGGAGCGTGGCGAAGACGCCTTCCATCGAGCCGTCGGCCTTGGTGGTGAGGTTTGCGATCGTGGTGGCCATGGTAGTTCTCCTTCGGTTGCATCGGGACCATTCCCGATGGCGCCAAAGGAGAGGGCCGTCCTGCTGCGGTCATCGCGGCGAAAATTCTGGAAAATTCTATTTGCTAAAAAACGCGGGCGGCCCTTCGCCTGACCGCAACCAAAAAACAGAAATCGAATTTTCCTGAATTTTCGCCGCGTGTACCCCCAACGGGGGTTGACCGCACAAAGCAGGCGGTCGTCTACAAAGGCGACATGAAACGGGAATGGTCCCGGATGCGACCGAAGGAGAAGACCCCAGGACGCCATCGCAGACCGCATCCGCGCGCCGCCGGTTCGCCGGAAGACGCTTGCCGGCCTGGCCTCTCGGGTCATGCCCCTCCGTCGCCGCTGCCGCGAACAGCAGTACGGCGCGTGAACAGCCTTGCGGCTTCGGTATGGCGACACAGCGGCTTCGAGATCGGCGCTGGGTCTCAGCGAATTCACGCCCTCGGCAGGCGGGGCCTCGCAGCCAGGCTGGATGACCATGCAAGCCAGGGATGTTCGGCACGCTTGCGCCTGCTTCAGATGCGGCGACGGGGCAGGATGATCATTCGCACACGCCCCGGAGCTGCGCGCGTGGCCGGCTTCGAAAGGGGGCGCGCTACCCGGACGTTCACACAACGGAGGTGAGCGCGCCGGGCCAAGCCAAACATGCCGGACATTCGGTAGACCGCGGCGTCGATCACGTCCATCATCCTGGCAACGCCAGACGTTCGTCCGCCGTCATGCAGGCTTCGGCTTGTCGGCGAATGTCCGAGCCGGCCCGGTGGAGCATGGCGCACCAGTCTTCCACATCGCATGTGGTCGCCACGCTGCCCCTGGCCAGATCGTAAATGACGCACGGCTTGTTTGCCATGGCGAGCCGAAGCACGTTCACGGCGGTGCCTGGCGATGCGCCATCCCAGACCATCATCCCGAAGTCGGCGCGGCGCGCCATCTCACGGTCTTTGGCAGCGTCGACCTGGTACCCATGAGCGCCTTCAGGAGGCGGGACATGGTAGGCGGCCCAATCGCCGAGATTGTTGCAGGGTTCCATGTCGGCGTGGAAGACGCCGACATGTTCGTAGCCGTAGCCCGCGAGTAGGCTCTGCGCCTCGGAATCGGCTCCGGGCGCGTCGCCGACCAACACGCCGTGCTCGGCAGCGACGATCGCGCCGATGCGTGTGATGGCAGGTTCCGGCAGCTCGAATATCTCGCGTGATCCACCTATGAATATCAGCGACATCGTGACCTTCCCTTTCTCTCCAGCGTCCCCCGCCCCGCGCCGGCCCCCCTCTTCCTCTGGCCCTACGCGAGGGATATCGTCCCCCGAAGGCCGAGACGGCGAAGCCGGCGCAGGGAGTGGCGGGACGCGGGCCCGGCGCGCCCGGACCCTGCCGCTGCCGGAGGCGCTACACGCGTGGAGCTAGTGGCCTTTGTCGGTCAGCCAGAGGCTCACGTCCTGGATCGAGCGCATGAGCACCGACGGATTGTCCGGTGCGGGAATGAAGCCCCAGCTCTGCCAGTAGCGCTCGGCCTCGCCGTCGATCGCCCGCACCACCACCGCCCGGCCGCCGACGATGTCAGCGCCGGCGACGCAGCGATGCAGCGCGTCCTTGACCAGACCGCTGCCGATGCCTTGTCCGGCATAACGATGGTCGACGGCGAGTTGTCCAATCAACAGGCAGGGGATCGGATCGGGGGGCGGTCCGGTGCGGATGGCGCGCGGTGCGCTGTTTGGCTGGATCACGCCCGGCGCGAGGCCGTAATAGCCGACGACTGGTCCCTCGTCGTGAACGACCAGGACGCGGGTAAACCCGCAGGCCTGGTTCGTTCGCGCGAAGCCGGCCAGCCAAGCGTTGAGCGCCGACTTACCGCAATCGAAGCTGTCGAGGCGGTGCGCGTCGTCGAGGAGTTCGATGCGTGAAAGCGCCACCTAGCGGTCCCAGGGTGGGGACCGACGCAGCCGCTCGGCCGCCTTCGGCGGGGGCATGACGGCGGGGGCTGAGATCGCCTGCATGAAGGCGTCATAGGCTTCCGGGGACACACGGATGACGGTTTCGTTGAGGATGGCCGCCTGCGCCTCGTGGAGTGCTGCGCGCCGCATGAACTCCGTGCGCGACAGGCCGAGCAGCTCCGCGCCGCGGTCGATGATGGTGAGATCATCGTCGCGAAACCGCATCGAGACGGGTGTTTCCTTCCTCGTGGCTGTGATGGCCATGGCGCGCTCCTGTGCTGCGGACGTATATACGTCTATGTAACGCGGAACGCAATACCACATTGCGTGGCCGCAGGTTTCGCAGCGTCGATACGATCCGCGGAGGCGGAGGGTGCGGTGCTTCGCGCGCGGGGTTCGGTGGTGCGGATTGCGAGGAAGACGGCGCTCACGCGCCGCCCTCCTTGAAGCGCCAGACCGGGATCCCGAGGTGGCGGGCCTTATCGGCCAGGTTCTCGGTGATGCCGGAGCCAGGGAAGACGATGATGCCTGCCGGCACGACCGACAGCAGCTGGTCGTTGCGCCGGAACGGCGCCGCCTTGGCGTGGCGGTTCCAGTCCGGCTTGAAGGCGATCTGCGTGACCTTGCGGTTCTCGGCCCAGCAGGCGGCGATGCGCTCGGCGCCGCGCGGGCTGCCGCCGTGCAGCAGGACCATGTCGGGGTGCTTTTCGCGGGCCTTGTCGAGCGCGTCCCAGATCCGATCGTGATCGTTGAAGTCGAGCCCGCCGGCAAAGGCGATCTTGGTGCCGGCGGGCACCAGCACCTCGGTTTCGGCACGCCGCCGCGCGGCGAGGAAATCCCGGGAGTCGATGACCGCCGCTGTCAGCGACCGATGGGAGACTTTGGAGCCGGTGCGCGGACGCCATGCCGATCCCGTATTGGCCTCGTAGAGGTCGGCGGCCTCGTCGCGCATGATCTCGAACACGTTGCGGCGCTCGATGAGGGTGATGCCTTCGGCCGTGAGTCGTTCGAGCTCGACCGATTTCACCTCGGAGCCGTCCTGCTCGTGCTGGCTCGTGCGCTGCGCGTCCTCGTTGCGATCGAGGCCGCGGGAAACGCGCTCGGCGGCGCGGTGGAAGAGATTGGTGAAGGACCAGAGCAGGTCGTCGAGGTCAGGTTCGAGCCTAGTATCGCCCAGCATGCCGGCGAAAGTCTCGGCGATGCCCGCAAGCCCGGCCCGGATCGCCGTCTCGTCTGGCAGGGGGCGGGGGTCCGGCTCGTCCTGATGTGGACGGTGACCGTACATCTGCAGCTCGAGAATGACGCGGTCGGTCGGCGAGGAGGCGTGGTAGGGCTCGTAGGCGTCGTCGGAAGGAAGCTCGAAGGTCATGGCGCGTCTCCGTGGGTTGTGGCCGCGCCTGTCGCGGCCTGACAGCGCACCACGGCCTCGCTCGGGACGCGGCCGCACCGAAGGCCGTAGCGAAGCGGAGGACGGCGCAGCCGTTGCGGCCGTGGCCTGGGCGTGGCAGGGGTCGCCTCTCAGGCAGGCCGCGGGCGCGACCTCTCGATGGAACCCGCCATGCCTGCAAGCCTTTCAATGACGCCGCCCTGCCCGCCCGCGGGCTTGCGCCGTCATCCGAACGGAGGCAAGAGACTGGCATCCTCCGGGACGAGCTGATCGCGCAGCCATGCCGCAAGATGGGCCGGGCCAAGATGGCGCAGATCATCGTTGAAGTCGCCGAGCCGCGGCCGCAATGCCAGCGCGAGAATCCCGGCCGCGCCTGCGCGCCGGCTGAGACGCTCGATGCCATGCCGGCCGGCGGCGTCCGCATCCGCCGCGATGTAGAGGCGGCGGCAGCCAAGCGGAAAGCTCAGGCCGGCGAGGTGATTGGCCGAGGTGGCGGCGGCTACCGGCAGCGCTGGCATCACGATCTTTAGCGATGCCAGCGTCTCGAGGCCCTCGCCAGCAGCCATGACCGGAACAGGCGAACCGGGCTGGAGGCCAAGCCAGATGCAGTTTCCGAGTAAGTGACCGAGCGAGCGGCGCGGATCGGCGATCGGCGCCTTTCCGTTGCCGCGTGCGTCCAGCCAGGTGCGCTGGACACCGGTAATACGCCCGTCGAGGTTGGTGACGGCGGCAATCAGGGCAGGAAGCGTCTGGCTGTCGCCCGTCACGAGATCGCGGTAGTAACAGCCTGGATGGAAGCGCAGCGCACGCTCATGCGTGGAGAGCAGGATGCCGCGCCCGGCGAGATAGCGTTCGGCAAGCGTGCCGGGAATCGGCTGCGACATGCTGAACAGGCGGCGCGCGGCGTCGGGAGAACCGCGTGCGGCGGCCAGCTGGCGCTCTGCGCCATCGGTTTGAGACTGGGGCTTCGGTCGCGGCATGGCGAGGAAGCGGCGGGCCTCTTCCGCGACCTCGCGGAACTCCGTGAGGCCACAAGTTTCGCCGATGACATCGAGTAGATCGCCGAATTCCGAGGACGCTTCATCCACCCACCTGCCGGCTGGACCCTTGGCATTGGCCTTCAGCCGGACGTGCATGGAGCGGCCACGCGTGTTGCGAACATCGCCGACGATCCAGTAGTTGCCGCTGCGGCGGCCGTTGGAGAGATATTCGCGGCACACCGCCTCGGCATGTTCGCCAAGACGCTGTGCCAGCTCGGATGCCGAGCTGGTCATGATCGCCTCCTCCGCTCAAGCGACTGTCTTACGATCGGTGACGCCGACTAGCGTATGGCGATCAAGCAGCGCAGCGAGGATGGACAAGCCCAGATCGCCGGTCGGGATGAATAGCCTGAGCTTCCAGGAGATGATTTCGGCGATCAGGCCCAAAGTCTTCAGCCGCGGCACCATCGCTTCGGCAAAGCCGATCAGCTCGACGCGATAATCGTTCATGACGCGGCCACGACGAAGGATCAGGCCATCGGCGAGCTGCAACCCGATCCGTCCCTCGACCAGGCCGCTCCAGGCTTCGTCTGGAGTGAGCGTCGGGACATGATCAAGCCCGAGGTTGCGCAACATGGTCGCGACAAGCGTCGGCGCGATATGGCGTCCGATGATGCGTTCACCCTCATCGGTCTGGATGCGGTAGACCCGGCAGTCATTGTCCGGCAGGCGCCGCCAGATCGGCAGGAGGAGGCCGGTGACGATGTGGAACGCGCTGGTGCTGAACTCGGGCACCGCCGACAGTTCAGTCTGCCAGCATTCGCAAAACAGTTTCTTGTCTGCGGGCTGCCAATGCGTTTCGGCAAGCGCCTCGAGACCGAAGCGCAGCTCGTCCGTCGGCCGCAACAGCCGTACCCTGTGTTCGACGCTGCCGTCGTCGAGCATGAGACTCGCGGTCGGAAGCTGTATCGCCGCGCGCCTCGAACGGGTGTTGACGAGCAGGACCGATTGCGGCTCGCTACGTGCAATGTCGAGCGCATCGACAAGGCCGAGCGGACGCATGCGATCCTTGCGTGCGACGGTCAGCACGTGCGACTGTGCTCCTGAAACCGGGTGCGTGTAGACGGTGCGGCGGTCGGTGACAACGATGCTTTCCGCCGTGACCGTCTCCAGCCCTTTGTCGTAATTGCCGGCAGCGACAGCGCCTTCGATCTTGGCGGCCATCAACTGCTCGAAAACCTCGAACAGCAGGTTCTGCGTCTCGATGCGCAGCGCCAGAAGACGATTGAGCCAGGTCGTGATTGGCGGCAGCTCGTCGCGAAGGCCGCCTTCGTCCGTGGTTAGCGACAGGCCGGTGACGGTTTCGAAGGTGGTGAGCGAGCAGCCCTCGATCTTGCCTTGGTGCAGCAGCATGTAGAATTGCCGCAGGGCTGCGCGGGCGTATGGGCTTTCAAGATTGTCCTCGGCGCGGAACAGTCCGGCCCCGCCGGTCTGGCGCTGGCCGCGCGTGATGGCGCCAAGCGTGTCGAGCCGCCTGGCGATCGTCGATAGGAAGCGCTTACCTGCCTTGACATTGGCGGCCATCGGTCGAAACAGCGGCGGTTGTTTCTGATTTGTGCGGTGGGTGCGCCCGAGGCCCTGGATGGCATTGTCGGCGCGCCAGCCGGCTTCGAGCAGATAGTGCTTGCGCAGCCTCTGGTTTTTCGCGCCGAGATCGGCGTGATACGAGCGGCCGGTCCCGCCGGCGTCGGAGAAAATCAGGACGCGTTTTTCATCGTCCATGAAGCCCTGGGTCTCGGCAAGGTTGGCCGAGACCGGACGGTTCTCCACCGCAAGCCGGTCGATGCCGTCGCGACCGGTCTTCCTGACAATGCGCCGGGCGCGGCCCGTCACCTCGGCGACGATCTCCGTCCCGAAATGGTGGATGATCTGGTCGAGGGCGCTGCCGACCGGGGGTAACGACGCGAGCTTCTCGATCATCTCGTCGCGCCGACGGACCGCCTCGCGGCATTGAACCGGATTGCCGTCCTTATCATGCACGGGGCGCGAAAACACGTTGCCTTCGGCATCCGAATATTCTTCGAACAACTGGGTGGGGAAGGAGTGCGTCAAATACCCGCCGACGTATTCACGGGGTGTGACGTCGACGTTGAGGTCGGACCATTCCTCGGCGGGGATCTCGGCAAGGCGGCGTTCCATCAGCGCCTCGCCTGTCGAGACGATCTGAACAACGGCCGCGTGGCCATCGGCGAGGTCCCGCCCGATCGCGCCGAGCAGGCTCGGCGTCATCATCGAAGTAATCAGATGGCTGAAGAAGCGCTGCTTTGTGCTTTCGAAGGCCGATCGCGCCGCCGCCTTGGCATTGCGGTTCAGCGTGGCCGCCTCGCTGGTGATGTTGGTCGCCTCGAGCGCGGCGCTGAGGTTGTTGTGGATGATGGCGAAGGCATCGGCATAGGCATTGTAGATGCGGATCTGTTCCTCGCTCAGCTCGTGCTCCAGCAGGTCGTATTCGACGCCGTCATAAGATAGCGAGCGCGAGGTGTAGAGCCCAAGCGATTTGAGATCGCGGGCAAGCACTTCCATGGCGGCGACACCGCCATCCTCGATCGCGGCGATGAAATCGGCGCGGTTGGCGAACGGAAAATCGTCGCTCCCCCAGATGCCGAGGCGCTGCGCATAGGCGAGGTTCTCGACAGCGGTCGCACCTGTCGCCGATACATAAACGACCCGGGCGTCGGGCAGTGCGTGCTGTAGACGCAAGCCGGCCTTGCCCTGCTGCGAGGGTGCGACGTCGCCGCGCTCGCTTTTGCCCCCCGCGGCATTGGCCATGGCATGCGCCTCGTCGAAGACGATAACCCCGTCGAAAGGCCTTTTCGACGGCGTCGCAGGTTCGCCGATTCCCGCCGAGTTTTCTTTTGTGCCGGTCGGGTTAACCCTCCCCGCCTGCTGGCCGACCCAATCGATGATCTGGGCGAGCCGGGACTTATTGCCGTTGCGTTCCTGCGAGCGCAGGGTCGCATAGGTGGTGAACAGGATGCCTTCGGCAAGGCGGATCGGCGTGCCCTGCCGAAAGCGGGAGAGCGGCTGCACCAGAAGCTTCTCCTGGCCGAGGGCTGCCCAGTCGCGCTGGGCATCCTCGAGCAGCTTGTCCGATTTGGAAATCCAGATCGCCCGGCGGCGGCCCTGAAGCCAGTTATCCAGGATGATGCCGGCGACCTGGCGGCCCTTGCCGCAACCGGTGCCGTCGCCCAGGAACCATCCACGGCGGAAGCGGACGGCGTTTTGGGCGCCTTCAGGTGCTGCCGAGACGACATCGCAGGTGTCGTCGACAGTCCATGCGCCTGCGAGATGACCGCAGTGTGCTTCGCCGGCATAGATGACGCTTTCGATCTGTGCATCCGACAGCAGCCCCTCATCGATCACAGCATCCGGTATCAATGGGCGATAGGAGGGCTTGGGCGGTGCAACCGCTGCCATCGCGGCCGATTGCACGAGCGACGTCGGATGCGGCATCGCCCTTGGAATGTGGATCGACTGGAGCGCGTAGGGCTCGTAGATGGTGTCGGTTAGATGGCCTCCAGCTTGCGGCGCCCAGTCGCGCAGCTCGTAGGCAAGCGGCTCGGCCGGCAGGCTGTTTGCCAGGACCGATCGGGCAGGCAAGGCCCGGGCAAGCGGGCGAGCCGGCCGGAAAACCTTCAAAGCGTTCGGCAAGGCATTGGCGGGTGCGGAGCTTGCCGCGGATCGGTCGACCATGCGCCGCGAGGCGCTGCGCAGAACCCCGTTGGCAACAGCACCAATGGAATCGGGGTAGCCGCCCGGGATCCGTGGCGGCAGACCGTAAATCCAGGAAAGAAGCGTCTCTACGTCCGGAGCCTTGCCCGGCGAGGCGACGAAGCGGGTGGGGTCGGCGGCCGGTGACTTGTCGATGACGGTTACCCGGGTTTCGGCAGTCGTGCCATGGCGGGCGTAGACGCGGCCGTCGATCGCCGCCGTGAACACGACAGTGCCTTGCTCCTGCAGGCGCGCGAAAGCCGGTCGCCATTTTGGGTTTTCGGGAGAAAAGTTGGCGCTGGTGATCGCGACTAGCCGCCCGCCTGGCTGAAGGCGTGCAAGAGCGGACGTCAAATGCCGCCATGATGCGTCGGCGACACGGCCATCGACATAGGCGCCGACCGTGAACGGCGGGTTCATCAACACCACGGACGGCTGGACGCCGGCATCGAGATGGTCGTCGATGTGAGCGGCATCATGACGAAAGGTGGCAGCGCGCGGAAACAAGAGGCCGAGCAGACCGGCGCGCGTTGCAGCCAGCTCGTTGAGCGCGAGTGAGGCCTGCGCGATTTCGGCATGCACGGCAAGCAGGCCGGTGCCGGCCGACGGCTCCAGCACGAGATCCGATGGAACGATCGCCGCGGCTCGGGCGGCGACAAAGGCAAGCGGCAGCGGTGTGGAAAGCTGCTGCATCGCCTGGCTTTCTTGTGAGCGCCGCGTATGCGTGGGCACGAGCTGCGCGACCTTCGTCATCATGGCGAGGGCTGCCTCTGGCGAAGTCGAGCGCGAAAGAATTGCCGCTCCGAACTTGCGGATGAACAAGTCTTGGGCCACCTCGAGTGCCTCGTAGGCGTCCTTCCAGACCCAATAGCCCTGCGCGTCCGTCCCGCCGAAGCAAGAAGCCATGGCGGCCCCCAGCACACTGGTGCTGATCGGCCGCCCGCCTTCGAGCGAGACCAGGAGAAGATGGCCTGCCCGAAGGATTGCCTCGGCGCGGTTGGCTCGGTGAAGCGTGGGCGTGGCAAGGGTAGCGGGCGCCGTGGCGGCGGCCGGGGCGGTGACTATGTTCATGGGATCGTTCCTTGTCCGTGGAGGGGTTCAGCCTCGCCGGCGCTCTCTCTGCGCCGCCTGGGCCGCATCCCTCCCGGCCCCCACTCTGCCTCCAGCGACGGAACGCCCAGCGGGATGCCCTCCAGGAAATGTCACACCCGATTCGGGAGCAACGCTGCTGTGGCGATGAGGGACTTCAGCTGGGAAGATTAATGACAGCGATCCGCCTCGCTTCAGGCGGCGCTTGGCGAGCGCATTTTTCCATGCCGCGGAGAAACACTTCGCAGACGCGCGACACGGTCGCCACACTGCGCGTGGATTCAATTGATTAATCGTAAGCTCGATGAACGCGTTCCGCCCTAATCACTGCGCAAGATCTTTGCCTCGAGCGCGGCCGCCACGAATGCGCGCCGAGCGGCTGGGGGACGAGCCTCGCCACGCAGCACCTGCAGACAGATGTCCATCGCTGTCCTGCGTTTCTCGGTCTGGTGAGGGAGATCGCGAAGCAAAATGGTGGCTGCGTCGTTGACATCGTGCACGATGCGCTCCGATCCGTGGCGGCCAAGCTGAACAACGACTGGCCTCTCAAACCTGCTCAAGACAGCCAACTCCCCCGCATTCCATCGCATTGCCGCACGGAAACCCTGCATTCAGCGTCCCTGAACACGGCAGATAACCAGGGCTATCTGCGCAGGAGATCCTCTCGAAGCAAATCCCTCACCGGGAACATGACAGCCCAATGATCTTGAGCCGGGCCTGCTCTTGCTAGGCCGGAGACCGCTTTTAGTGGAGCCCAAGCCTTTTTTTCAGCTCGGCATTCTCCTGGCGAAGGCGTTCCGCAAGCAGGCTCTTCAGGCGCTTGTTTTCTTCCTCGAGCGCGACCAGGTCCTTGAGTTCGTCGGTCTCTGCTGCAGGGATCGTGGCTTTCTTCCAAAGATAATAGGTCTGCTCCGAGATCCCGGCCTGCTTCACCGCGCTCCTGTGGGTGGCACCGCTTCTGACCGACCTTTCGATCTGGGTAAGCTTTTGGGCGCGATCCTTTTCAGAATATACCTTGCGGGGTGCGCTGGCCGTCGCCGCCGCTACCCCATTGGCTTGGGCAGCCGCCTCGGCGCCATTGGTCCGGGCGGGTGGGGTCGACTGAGCTTTTATCTTCCCCGAGCTCCGGGGCTTTTTCTTGGTACCTGGCGTGTCCAATTTCGTCGCGCCTTCCGTTGCGGCACCTGTTGATTCAGCTTGTTCTGGATCCGGCATTTGGTGCTCCAATGTCGTTTGCTGCAATCCTTCAGCATCACGGCCCACGATACTGGAGTCAATATCCTGATGACTTGACGGAGCAACGTTCTGGAGCTCTTTCGATGCTTCGGCGAAGGCTGCTGAGAAATCAATGTCGCCCCAGATAGAGCCATTGCGCCTTTCATAACCGCGCTTCTGTCTGACTTCCACAATGAACGGTAGGGTCTGCCGCCTCATAATTCTTCCTTGACTGAAATACGATCGTATAGAAACCGCAACTGAAGACGACTCAAATCGTTCAGGCAATCTCCATTGTGGGCGGAGCTTTATCGGACAACGTCGATTAGGAGCAAGAGCCGTTTTACATCGATCGAATTTGGCGTTCAGCCGGTACCCAGCTCCAAGGAATTGAGCGCTCTCGTTGGTCACTTGATAGGCAGAAGGTGATCGATTTCGTCATCGGACAGATCCTCGAGGAGCTTGAGAACGGCGCCCGACCCGCCAGCGTTGACCGTAATGGTCCGCTTTCCCCGATGCTGTGACGGCCAGGCATCGGGATCGATGTCGCCGGCGCGCCCCTTGAAATCCGGATGCGTCGCAGTCCAGATTGCTTCGAGCTTTTCCTCGCGCGTCATGCTGTCGGCGGCGCCCGTTTCATGAGCGACGATGGCGGCTCGCATCGCGTCCGGACTGTGTCTGTCGGACAGGTCGCAGAACCCGTGGAACCACCGTTCGCGGCCGCGGACTCTGATCGCAAAAAAGACGCTGGTGATATACCCGGCCTTGTATTCCGAGATGCCGAACATGCCGGTGCGCTGAAACAACGGTGGCAGGAGCTCAAGCATGGAGTGGTATTCCACGCTGGAGATCTGGAACCACTCACCAGCGTATGGAGTGCCCGATAGCGGGTCGACGCCTGGCACGTCGCGGTGGCGGTTGAACAGTTCGAACATCTGCTCGCGTGTCGCGACACCGTCGAACACTTTTCTAAAGGGCGGATGTGAAGGCATGGCGCTTCTCCTCGAAGGCACGCCAAAGGCGCGCGGAATGTTCCACGAGAGCGCCGCGGTGGCGTGAAGGTTTTGTCCTGGATTGAAGGTCGGTGGCGCTAGCTGGCGCCTGCCGGCAGCCCATTGAGCGACTGGCAGAGCAGGCGGAGCTTTGCCGGCAGGCAGCGTCGTCAGGCGGCGCGAGCTCTGTTGGTCATCACAGCTTGATTTCGACCGAGGCCAGTTTTGGCGCGAACAGCAGCAGCGAGCGCCGGGATGTCGTCCAGTAGGGCAAGCGCCACAATGTGGTTGGCGCCGCCTGTATAGTCCTTGCGGCCGTTGCAGGTGCGGATCAGGATGCCGTGCCCGGACGAGCGTCTCTTCTGCTGGCCGTCATAGGCGCAGCTTTTGTTCCAGTCGAACATCTCGATCTCCATGAACCGGAATTGGCCTGCTGTCGTTCGACCGCAGACCTGTCGTCGGTTGGCTATTTGGGTTGGAAAGGTGGGACGACCGCCCCTCGTTGGTCACGTCGGGGCCAAGCTCGTTGCCGAAAACTCACCATGAGGGCCCGGCAATTGCGCCGGACCCTCCTGGTTCGTGACGCCGGTTATTCGGCGGCCTGGAGACGGTTCGTCTCGTCGTCGACACCGGAGGCGACCTCCACCGACGGGCAATCTGCATCGCCGGTGAGAAAGGCCGGCAACTCGGCTGGGCCGACCTCGGCACCGTCGCCCGATATGTCTCCGACCACCGGCTCGTCGGTATCGGCAACAGGACCGTCCTGTTCGAGGCGCAGCGGCTCGGGCAGCCAGTTCGACCCTTCGAGAAGACGGCCAGCTTCACGCGCCATGAGGTCCTTCTTCATGTGGTCGATCATCTGCGCGGAGTCCTCGCCGCGGGCCTCGCGAACCGCCTGCACAATCCGGGCTTTGGTGACCCGGCCGAGATAGTTGTCGACAGTCGGTTCCCAGCCGGCCGTGACCATGTCAAAGCCGAGCGTGGTGGCAAGTGCATCTGCGTGGGCAAGCGCACCCGGCCGCCTGTTCCAGGGCTCGACGACGGCGTTGAGCGAGAGCGACGCGCAGTGCGCGAGCAGCGCCTTGCGGCTCGCTTCGTCGAGACCGAGCAGGAAGTCCCAGAGCTTGTCGCTGTCGGGCATATCCCGGTCCCAGGCCTCGTGACGCTCGGCAATCTCTTTCGCCCAGGGAGTTTCGGCGAGACCCTGGACCTGACCGAAGCTGTTGTTCACCATGGTGACCTCGAGGCAGCTGTCCTTGGCGAAATGGTAGAACACCTGCAGCATGAGGGCATGGAGAACGGTGACGAAGGCGATGTCGACGTTGCTCGCGAGCGCGTTGCGCAGCGCCAGCGTCTTTTGCGCCGTAAGGTCGAAGACAAGCCGTTCCGGCAGCGGCTTGATGCCTTCTTCCTCGGGCTCGTCGGCCGCATCGGATCCGCCGTTCGTCGACCTGCTGTTGACTACGACGCCATTGGCGCCGTCCTCATCGGACTGCGACGCGTCACGTTCCCCGCCGTCGGCCTCCTTGTCATCGTCGGCCTCAGCCCGGGGCTCATCCTCGGGACGAACAAATCCGGCTTCGATCTGGAGCTGGCCGTTGGCGCCGAGGGTCACGAACGCTCCGGCAATGCCCTTCTGCGCCGGATCGTAGACCTGTGGTCGATCGCTGAACGCGTCTAGTTCGGCGCCAAGCTGATCAAGCCTGTCCTCGATCTCCTGGTCGGCTTCCTCCATCTCGGCATATTTGGCGTCGAGCGCATCATACTCGGCCTTCGCCGCGTCGTAACGGGCGATCTCCTCGACGCTCATCTCCGCCTGTTCCGCGTAGATGCGCCGCATGCCGGAGGTATGCCCATAAGCGAAGCTGATTGCCGCTTCGACCCACTTCCAGCCGTCGGCGCGGATTGTCTCGGCATCGATCTTCAGCCTGTCGAAGACCAGCTGCTCGAGAAGGGCAGCATCCTGGAACCAGCCGCCGGAATCCTGCTCGAACAGATCGCGCAGGATGACGCCGCCGGCAGCCTCGTAGGCCTCTGCGCCGACATAGACCGCCCGGCGGTCATCGGCGCGAACCGTGGTCTCCGTTAGAAGGCGCCGGATGTAATAGGGTTCCTGCATGTGCGGATTGCCGGATATGCGCTCCCAGACCTGCTCCTGACGGGAATGGTCGTCGGAGATCGAGAACGCCATGATCTGCTCGAGGCGGATTTCATCCTTCTCGTAGAGCTCGAGCAGTTTTGGCGTGACCGAGGCGAGCCTCAGCCGCTGTTTGACGGTCGCCGCCGACACGAAGAACCGGGCGGCGATTTCCTCGACGTCGAGCCCCTGCTCCTTCAGTGCCCTGAACGCTCGGAACTGGTCGAGCGGATGCAGGGTTTCGCGATGCAGATTCTCGGCAAGCGAGTCCTCTTCGGCCGATGTCGTTGCGCTGCGGTTGAGGATGCAGGGGATCGGCTCGTTCTTCGCCAGACGCTTCTGCTTGACGAGAATGCCGAGCGCGAGATAGCGGCGGCCGCCGGCAGGCACCTCATACATGCCGGTCTCCTCGTCGTTTGCGTCGAGCACCGGACGGACGTTCAGGCTCTGCAGGAGCTTGCGGCGACCGATGTCCTCTGCGAGTTGCTCGATGGTGACGCCGTCCTTCACCCGACGAACGTTCTTCTGCGACAGCACGAGTTTGTCATAGGCAATGTTCTCCGCTGCATTCATAGCGATCTTCTGGCTGGCCTTTGCCATGGTCAGGGTCTCCATGACGGGCGGCCCGGGGCCTCTCCCCGAACCTCCAAACCCGTCAAAAACCCCTCCCCTCCCCCCTCTGCCTCTCACGGCCGCGCCGGCGCGGCACAGGCCGGTTCCACGCAACCTGGCGGCTGGACCGACGGAGAAAGACGAGCTATATATCTTCCACAAACGTGGAAGGATTACTGTCGTGGCCGGATTTAACAGCGAGGTACTCACCGCCACTGAGGCAGCGTCGGTGACGCGTGTGCCGCTCAAGCAGGTGCATCGAATCATCGACGCCGGCTTGCTGCGCGGCCGTGTCGAGATGCGTCGCGGCAGCCGAGTCATCGTCGGTTCGGGACTAGTGGGATTGCGTCTGGCGTGGTTGACGGCCGAGACACTGACGCCAACGGCACGTCGGCGCATCGTCGAGCGCGCGATCGCAACCGACGCGGCATCGGTGGTTGCCGCCGCCCCACTGAAGGTCGACCTGAAGCCGATCGCCGCCGAGGTGAAGATCGGCCTCGCCCGGCTTCGGAAAGCGAAGGCGATGGTGGCGCGCGATGCAGACATTCTCGGCGGCCAGCCGGTGTTTACCGGAACGCGTGTGCTTGTTCATGACATCGCTGACATGCTCGCGGCTGGCGATACGCCGGACGCGATCCATGCCGGCTATCCGCAGTTGGCCCTCGACCAGGTCGAGCTTGCCGCCGACTACGCGCTTGCCTATCCCCGGCGCGGCCGTCCGCCGGCAAAGCCAGTCTGGCGGACCACGCCGTCAAAATCGTCGCGCACGGTCAGTCTCGACGATTTGCCGGCGACTTCGTGAAGTTCCTGATCGACGAATGCCTGAGCCCGGACCTTGCGAAATTGGCGCGAGAGAGTGGGTATCCGCAGTCCAGCCACGTGCGCTGGCTGGGCCTGGCGGGCGCGAAAGATCATGTTGTGACCAGACGCGCTGTCGATGACGGCTATGTCCTGATTACCCACAACACGACGGATTTCCGGGGGCTTTATGGTCGCGAAGACCTGCACGTCGGATTAATAGCCTTCAACACGGCGCCAGGATTGATGAGTCTCGATCTTCAGGTGCGGCTTTTCCTCCTCGCCCTTTCGGAACTCGGCGGCGAGGAGGCATGGAACGAAGCGCTGGAGATCTCAGTGGACGCGGATCGAACCGTGACGATCGAGAGGTTCGATCTTCCAGAATAGCGGTTATTCGTCCGGTTCGCGAATGTCGACCTGGCCAGCGAAGCGCCTCCAACATACGGGCATGGTCGATGAGGACATGGATGAGCGCCTGGCGATCGAGGGTGACGGTCATGCTGGTGCTGCGTGTGCGCTCATGCCGTTCATTCAGCGTTTCGAACTCGTCCATGGTGGTGTGACGAAAGGCGCCGTCCCCCTGGTTGGCGGAGCGGCGCCTCGAAGAGGGCGATGATCGGAGAGCCGGCGATGCGATGTGCAGGATCGCCGGTTGGGCGCAGGATCAGTGGGCGAGGTCGAGGAGCTTCTTGGCCTTGCCTTCCAACTCGAGCCGGACGTCTTGGTGCTGCTTGTCGCGCGCGACGCGGGTGATGCCCTGCACGAAATCGAAAACCGATGCCGGCGGATGGCCTTCGTTGGTAAGCACGGCATCGATGATCTTCGCGGTTTCGCCCTTGGAAAAGCCCCGCTTGCGCAGGAAGGTGGTTCGGTCGTCGTCGTTACGTGCGACAACGCGCTCGCGCGCCGCCTTGATGCCGTTGACGAAGGGCATCGGCGAGGATTCGGCGAACTGGATCAGCGCCGGCTCGGCTTCGAGCGGAAAGCGCGAAGCAGCATATTTGGAGTGGCGGATGGTGATCTCCTCGAATTCTTCAACACCCCAGAGATTGCGGTTCTGGCAGACGGCGCGGAGGTAGAAGCTCGCTATGCCGAGCGTCTTGGCGCCGACCTCTGAGTTCCAACAGTAGAAGCCGCGGAAATAGAGATCGGGCGAGCCGTCCGGGAGCCGCCCAGCCTCTATGGGGTTGAGGTCGTCGACCAGGAAAATGAAGATGTCGCGGTCCGAGGCATAAAGCGTCGTCGTGTCCTTCGAGATGTCTACATTGGGATTGTAAATGCTGGTCGACCAGTCGAGCACGCCGGGCACCTTCCAGCGCGTGTCGCCAGTGCCGTTGCCAGCGATCTTTTGTACGGCCTCAACGAGTTCGTGGTCGAAAATCCTCCCATAGTCTGGACCAGTGACTGCTCGGAGCTCGAGACGGCCGTTCGCGATCTCGAGCGTCTTGACCTGCTCGGCGCGGTGCGTGGAAAGGCCATACTGCAGATTGATCCCGGCGAGCGCAGCCGGAAGCTGGCGCAGATAGGTTGCGGGTGCGCCGACCAGGCTGGCGAGCTGACCAAAACTCCAGTGTGTCGGCGCGACCGGCGTGTGGGCGTCCGGCAGCATGAGCGTCAGCCTCTCGGGATTTTCACGGGAGGCTTCCACACGGATCGCGTCGCTTTCCACGATTCGCGTCTTGCTGCGTTCGGACCGCCGCCTCACCGCATTGTTGAGGTCGGTGAGCGACAGGTAGCGTTCGTCGTCCGGCCGGTTGAACCATTCCGACGACACGCGGCCAATGCGCTGGCCGCGGCTGACATCCACCTTGTAACCGTTGTTCCCGCTCCGCACGGGCGCCTGAATTTCCATCTGGGTCATAGCTCTTGCTCCTCGACGGGGCGCCAGGAGCCTCTCTCCAGGCTTTCGCCCGCCGCCAGCACTCCGCTCCACCCTCTCCCTCTGTTGGCGCCGGCCAAACCGGCACGAGCGCTGCGCTTGCGGCAGCTTTTTCCTCGGAGATCTGCCTACGGTGAAGACCGGCCGCAGGCCGGCCTTCAGCGCAACGGCAGTCCGCTCCCGCAGCGAGACGCCCCCGCTATTGGCCGGGGCTAGTCACCCACATGAAGCGTCAGGCCACCTTCCAGCGCATTCGCACTGCCGGCGAGAACAATCGCGGTTGCCACGATGCCGAAATCATGAATCAATGCGCGTCCAGGGATGCGGCGGCACCCGGAGCGATGGAGGCGATGCGACGATTCAGAATTGCTGACCAGGTCATAGAAGAAACGGTGTCTGACCTGCAGGTCGTGCTTGCGGATGCCTACCAGCGCAAGAGCCGGCCACTTTGCCTGTGCCAAGCGCCGGGTGTGGCAATGTATATTGCCCAGGTCGGCGAGCAGTACATCGTCAAGCGCATGCCATCGTCGGGCGGCGGGCATGATCCGTCCTGTTCGTCCTACGAGCCGCCCGATGAGCTATCCGGTCTCGGCATGCTGATGGGGAGCGCAATCCAGGTTGATCCCGAGAGTGGGCTGGCCTCGCTGAAGCTGGATTTCAGCCTGTCGAAGGTCGCTGGCCGGGCAAGACCTGTCGCGGGTGCGGGCAGCTCCGACAGCGTGACCGGCGATGCAAAGAAATTGTCCTTGCGCAGCCTGCTTCAATACCTTTGGCACGAAGCTGAATTGACGGCCTGGACCTCACGCTGGACCGGGAAGCGCCATTGGTGGAACATCCGATGGCACCTGATCGAAGCCGCAAGACAGATGACGGCGAAGGGCGGGATGTTGAGCGAAATCCTGTTCGTGCCGGAGCCGTTCCGGTCCGCCGACAAGGCCGGGATCGAGCAGCGACGTGCTGCGGCGCTTGCGCCTGCTCAGCCACCGAAGACCGGCCCGAGGCAGCTGATGATCCTCGTTGGCGAGGTCAAGGAACTTGAGCCGGCGCGCAGCGGTCATAAGCTGATCATCAAGCACATGCCAGGGTTGGTATTTTTGGTCGATGATGGACTTTACCGCCGGCTTCAGTCTCGCTTTGAGACCGAGCTAATGCTGTGGGACACTGATGAGGCGTCACACCTGATCGCGATCGCGACGTTCGCACTCACACCGACCGGGCTCGCCGTCATCGAGGAACTGGCACTGATGGTGGTGGCGGAAAACTGGGTACCTTACGAGTCCGCTTACGAAAAGAAGCTGGTCGATGCACTGGCCAGGGTGCAGACGCGCAGCGTAAAGGGCCTGCGCTACAATTTGCCGGCAGAGCGGCCGGTAGCTGCCGCCCTGGCACAGGGGCAGCCGCGATCGACTGCGCTTTACATCGTCCCGCCAATTGCCGATTCATCCTACCTGGATGCAGTTGAGGAGTTGATCGCATCGCGACCCGAAATCGATGCGTGGTTGTGGAGGGTGGCGGATGGAGACATGCCACCCCTGCCCACATGATTTTAGCTGGGGGCTTTGGCCGAACAAAAGCCAATAAGCGAAAGCCCACTCGGCCGGGGCCAAGTGGGCTTTGTCTGGCGGAACGCAGCACCTATCCGTCCGTGAAGGTCACATTGCCATGGTAAAGATTAGATTAGCGAGATCGAATTTTCGAATATGTTTAGGTTCTGGCGCAGCTTGCGGCAGGCGAAAGCTGTTCCGCCCGCGGCGAGGTTTTGGAGCGTCATGATGACCGTCTCCTTGCATGCCTGCAGGAGTCGATCTCCCCACAGCCTTGCTTAGGATCGCCGGGCAGTTCCCGCGTTCCTGCCACGTCCTCTCGATTCAAGCAGCGGCTTGATGCAACACTTCAGGGCGCGGCAACGCTACCTGGAGATTGTCGATTAGCCGCGTTTCGCCAAGCCAGGCAGCGACGAGCAGGCGCGCTGGTCGATCCAATGTGAGTATTGAGGCAAGGTCCCTCTCCGAGCGCAGCTCGAGATACTCGACCTTCGAGAAGCCGGCGGCGAGGATCGCCTCTCGGCCGACAGTCAGCGCACGCTGTATAGATTCTCCTGAACTCAGCTGCCTGGCAGTTTGGCCCAGGATTTCAGCCAGTCGAGGCGCCCTGTGGCGCTCAGCCAAGGACAGGCGCGCGTTGCGCGACGACATTGCCAGGCCATCGGCTTCGCGAACCGTCGGGCCAGCGATGATCTTGATTGGGATATCGAGGTCACGGACAAGCTGGCGCACGACGTGAAGTTGCTGAAAATCCTTTTCGCCGAAAAACGCCAGATCGGCGCCAGTCTGAAGAAGAAGCTTCGTGACCACGGTGGCTACACCATCGAAGTGGCCGGGCCGAAACGTGCCGCAAAGCCCCTCGCTCACACCGCCGACCGAAACTGTGGTCCCGAAGCCTTGCGGATATATGTCGGCGGCATCGGGAGCATAAAGAATATGGGCGCCAGCAGACGCGAGCTTGGCGGCGTCATCGTGTTCCGTGCGCGGATAGGCAGCCAGGTCATCGGCATTGTTGAATTGCCTCGGGTTGACGAACAGCGTCACGATCACCCGATCAGCCTTGGCCAGCGCGGCCCGCACGAGGCTGAGATGACCCTCATGCAGGGCACCCATGGTTGGCACAACGGCAATCCGTAGGCCCTCGCGGCGCCACGCGGCAACGATGCTGCGCAATTCTGAGACGATCCGGACGATCGCGGTGCTCATGCGCCTTCTCCTCCACTAACCGTGCCCGGCTCATCGCCGAAGACGTGATCGGCGGCCGGAAAGCAGCGCTCGCGCACCTCCTTTGCGTATGCCGCGATCGCTGTCTCGGCGTCGTTTCCCAGCTCTGCATAGCGTTTGACAAATCTTGGCCGAAAAGCGCCAAACAAGCCAAGCATGTCATCGACAACCAAGATTTGACCGTGCAGGCCGGCGATGCACCGATACCGATTGTGGGAATTGCAACTTCCTGTGTAATCAGCCGAGCAAGAGCTTCCGGTATCTTCTCGAGTACGACGGCGAATGCGCCAGCCTCGGCCACCGCCGTTGCATCGCGCAGGATTCGTTCGGCATCCTCGCCTCGTCCCTGAATGTGATAACCGCCAAAAGCATTGACAGCCTGCGGCGTCAGTCCGACATGGCCCATCACAGGTATGCCGCGTGCGGTCATAAACCGGATTGTCTCGGCGACGCTTTCGCCGCCTTCGAGCTTGACCGCCGCCGCCCCGGTTTCGGAACCAGGGCCGCATTGCGGAAGGCCTGCGCGGGGCTTTCCTCATAAGAGCCAAAGGGCATGTCCACGACCATCAGAGCGCTATGAAGTCCGCGCCGCACCGCCTTGCCGTGCAGGATCATCATTTCGAGCGTGACCCCAACAGTTGAGGACATGCCGTGCAACACCATGCCGACACTGTCGCCGACCAGCACCACGTCGCAATGCCCGTCGACAAGCTTGGCGACGGGCGTCGTATAGGCCGTCAAGCAAACAAGGGGCGTCTTGCCCTTCCGCGCCGCGATATCCGGGGCCGTCAATGCCTTCGATCCTCCGGTTGCGCTCACCAGATGTCTCCTTCCCCTGCGTCAGAGGATGGAAGCATGTGCCACATTTTTGTGCAGTTGCGAAGAGAAAATTAGCAGCGCACAATCATTTGCCGGCGACATTCATCGTCACGACCAGTCGGGCGACCCTGCGCTCAGATTCTGCACCAACAGTTCGGTAAGTGCTTCTCCGTGCACAACACAATTAAACGCCAGTCGTGAACACATGGGGCCGGGTAAGCGCCTGGCTCCCCAGACGACAAAGCATCAAGTCGCATCTGGAACCGTTCACCTTGCGGATTAGTGCTGACCGCAGCCGCGACAACGTCCGCGATCGCTCGTCGAATGTGAGAACCGCACCGCGTCGAAAACCGAGAAAACCAATTTACGAATAGCTGCAAACACGCAATATGCTTTCTCTATAGATTTTGTATAATTACCTAGACTGATCCCGTCTTCACGAATGCGGCTGCATTCCAAAGGAGAAGGGCCGGACCATGACCACCCCCGCCATCGTCGGACTTTCCGGCAGCTACAACTCCCCTTCCCGCACGCGCGTCCTGGTCGAAGAGATCGTCAGGCGAGCGGCGCGCCGATATGACAAGACCGCCGAAATCCTCGACATCGGCCAGTTCCCCAATTTGGGAACCGCCGTCCGCCTCTCCGATCTCGATCCCAGCGCAAGGAGGCTCGTTGACCGCCTCCTTCAAGCCGAGGCATTGGTTGTCGCAAGTCCGGTCTACAAAGGCAGCTACACCGGCCTCTTCAAGCACCTGATCGATCTTCTGGAGCCCACTGCGTTCAGCGGCAAGCCGATCCTGCTCGCAGCGACTGGCGGCGGGGATCGCCATGCGCTGGTGATCGAGCATCAGTTGCGGCCGCTCTTCGGCTTCTTCGAAGCATGAACGCTTGCGACCGGCCTCTATGCCTCGGAACGGGATTTTGCCGATCCGACGTCCATTTTCCCCGCCCTGGCCGAGCGACTCGAGCGCGCGATCGGGCAGTTCGAACCTTATCTCGAACCTCGAAGGAGCCGTCCTCGCGGCCCAGAATGATCCGAGCCAACGGTTCGGCGAGCGGAACGCTAGGGCACTCACTGAGCCGAATTCCCCTCGCAAATTTGGAGTGACGGATCTTTCAGTCCCCACTTCGGACATTGGACGATTCCGAAATCGTCCAGACCAGCAGCTCACTTAACCCACGGAGAAAGCCATGACCAAGCCAGTTCTCGTTGACGCTCCCATAGCGCAAGCCGATGTCGCGCCGCTCACGGTGCATGTGGGCGCCGAAATTCGCAACGTTCGCCTCTCCGGCGATCTGCCGCACGCGGTCGTGACTGCGATCAACGACCTCCTGCTGCGCCACAAGGTGGTGTTCTTCCGCGATCAAGACCACCTTGACGATGCCGAGCAGGAGTGCTTTGCGCGACGGCTGGGCGACCTGGTGCCACATCCGACTCAGGGTCCGGTTGCCGGGACCGCGTCGATCCTCGAACTGGATTCAAGCCGCGGTGGCGGGCGCGCCGATCAGTGGCATACCGACGTCACATTCGTCGACGCCTACCCAAAATTCTCGGTTCTGCGCGGCGTCGTCATTCCGCCGGCGGGTGGCGACACGATCTGGGCCAACACCACCGCTGCCTATGAGAGCCTGCCGACGGCACTGAAGCAGCTGGCCGAAAATCTTTGGGCGGTGCACTCCAACGCATACGACTACGCCGCCGCGCGACCGCGCTCGACCGAGGCGGAGAAAAGGCACTTCGAAGAGGTGTTCACCTCGACGATCTACGAAACCGAGCACCCGGTTGTGCGGGTTCATCCCGAAACTGGCGAGCGCACGCTGCTTTTGGGCAATTTCGTGCAGCGTTTTGTCGGCCTCTCCAAGAACGATTCCCAGAAACTTTACGAGGTTTTACAATCCTACGTCACCGCACCGGAAAACACCGTGCGCTGGCATTGGCGGCCAGGAGACGTGGCGATCTGGGATAACCGCGCCACCCAGCATTATGCCGTCAATGACTATGGCGACCAGCACCGGGTGGTCCGGCGCGCGACCGTCGATGGCGACGTGCCCGTTGCCATCGACGGGCGTCGAAGCGTCATCCGCACCAAGGCAACCAAGCCGGCGACAGCCAAGGCCGCCTGAACCCATCCCTTCACTCAGCGATGAGAGCACAAATGTCCAGAAAGATCAGACTTGGCGCATTCCTGCCCGGTGGCGGACAGCATCTTGCCGCCTGGCGCCATCCCGATGCGCCGGCCGATGGCGCCACCAATTTCGAGTTCCACAAGCAATTAGCCCAAACCGCCGAGCGCGGCCTGTTCGACGCTTATTTCCTGGCCGACAGCCTGTCGGTAGGGCTTGGCGGCCGCGAGGGCGGCAATGCCAAGATCGCCGGCTTCGAGCCGGTGACGCTGTTTGCAGCACTGGCCCCGCTGACCAAGCACCTCGGCTTCATCGCGACCGCTTCCACGACCTACGAGGAGCCTTACACGCTTGCGCGCAAATTCGCCTCTCTGGATCTGCTCTCCAATGGCCGCGCCGGCTGGAACGTCGTGACCTCGGCCGGCGATGAGACCGCGCAGAATTTCAACCGCGACACCCAGCCCGATCATGCCGACCGCTATGCAAGGGCGCACGAGCATGTCGAGACGGTCAAGGCGCTGTGGGACAGCTGGGAAGACGACGCCTTCATCCGCGACAAGAAGTCGGGCCGCTTTTACGACAAGGACAAGCTGCACGACATCGACCACAAGGGCGAGCATTTCAGCGTCAAGGGTCCGCTCAACGTCCCGCGGCCGGTGCAGGGCCATCCGGTCGTGGTGCAGGCGGGGCAGTCTGAGGACGGACGCGGGCTTGCCGCGCACTCGGCCGAGGTTATCTTCACCGCCCACCAGAAGCTCGAGACGGCGCAGGAATTCTACCGCGACATCAAGGCGCGCGTGGTTGAAGCCGGCCGCGACCCCGGCCAGGTGCTGATCATGCCGGGTGTGGCGCCCTTCGTCGGCCGCACGAGGGAAGAAGCGCAAGCCAAGTACCAGCAGCTCAACGACCTGATCCTGCCCGAGGATGGCGTGGCGCTGCTCAACGGACTTGCCGGCCAGACGCTCGACATCAGGGGCTATCCGCTCGACGGACCGCTGCCGGTAGCCAAGGAAACCGAAGGCCTGAAGAGCCGCCAGGCGCTGATCCGCCAGATCGCCGACGAGCACAATTTTTCGATCCGCCAGCTCTATCAATGGGTGGCGACCGCGCGCGGCCACTACACCATCATCGGCAGCGCCACCGACATCGCCGACCAGCTGGAAGAATGGTTCACGAGCGAGGCGGCCGACGGCTTCAACATCCTGCCGCCCTGGCTGCCCGGCGCGCTCGACGACTTCGTCGACCTGGTGATCCCCGAGCTGCAGCGCCGCGGCCTGTTCCGCACCGCTTACGAAGGCAGGACCTTGCGTGAAAACCTCGGTCTCAGGCGGCCGGAAAATCCATGGACCGTGGCCCCCGCGCGCTCGACCGTACTGGCCGCCGAGTAATCTTCCCCAACGAAAGGCATGACGATGAGTTTGCAACACATCGAGCGGCCAGTTCTTGGCCACAGTGGAATCCTTGGTCGAGATGGCAATGGCGGCGGCCTCGGCATCGATGCCTTGCGCCTCGGCGGCCGGACGGCCGTCCGCTTCCTGTCGCGCTACGGCGTGCTGGTGGCCTTCCTCTTTCTCTGGCAGGTATCGAGCAGCGTCGGTTGGGTCAACGCCGCCGTGCTGCCACCGCTCGACAAAATTGTCGTCGCCCTGTCGAAGGGTCTAGCCGGCGGCACGCTCGTCGGCGATATCGCTATCAGCCTCCAGCGCGCCGGTACCGCCTTTGCCGCCGCCGTCGCGGTCGCCATTCCACTTGGCCTGTTGATGGGCCAGGTGCGCGCTGTGGAAACCGCGCTCGACCCGATCCTGCAGCTGTTCCGGCAGACCTCGGCGCTGGCGCTCTACCCTGTCTTTATCCTGCTCATGGGTCTGGGCGAAACCTCTAAAATCTTCATTATCTTCTGGGCGACGTTGTTTCCGCTGCTGCTCAACACCACCAGCGGTGTCAAGGAAGTGGATCCAAAACTGCTCGAAATGGCCCGCGTCTATGGCGCCAACCGGTTCACCGTGTTCCGCCGCGTCGTGCTGCCGGGTGCCGTGCCGTCGATCTTCGTCGGCTTGAGGCTCAGTGCCTCCACGGCGCTGCTGCTTCTGATCGCCTCGGAAATGATCGGCGCCAACAAGGGCATCGGCTTCCAGGTGATGAACGCGCAGTACAATTTCCAGGTCCCGCTGATGTTCGCGGCGATCGTCATCCTCGCCGGCCTCGGCCTGATCGCCAACCGGGCGCTGGTCGCCCTGCAGCGGCGGCTGTGCCGCTGGAACAATCCCGTCGGCTGAGCAGCCGTCCGCTTCACCTCATTTCCTAAACAATGAAGGACTAGATCATGACCGTCACACGCCGTTCGCTTCTTCTGCATGCTCCCATCGCCGCCGGCATCATCGCCGCCGGAATGCCTTCGATAGCCCGGTCGCAGGCCGCTTCCGTCAAAATCCGCTATCTCGCCGGCCGCGGCGGCTTCTCTCCGCATGAGCTCGCCAACGAGCTTGGCTATTTCAAAGGCCTCGGCATTGAGCTCGAAAATGTCGGCTATGTCGGCGGCGGCCCGGAATCGCTGTTCGCGCTGGCTTCCGGCAGCGTCGATCTGGGTTCGGCCGCCACGCCGGCGGTGATCAATTCGATCGCCGGCGGCAACGATTTCGTCGCGGCCTATCCGAGCAACGGCATTAACAAGCAAGTCAAAAGCATCTTCTATGTACTCGAGGACAGTCCTATCAAATCGATCGCCGACATCGCCGGCAAGACGATCTCGGTCAACACGCTCGGCGCTCATCTCGACTATACGGTGCGCGAGGCGCTGCGCAGCATCGGCCTGCCGCCTGATGCCGCCAAGTTGGTCGTAGTGCCCGGGCCGCAGCTCGAGCAAACCTTACGTTCACGCCAGGTCGATATCGCCGGGTTCGGCTACTGGCAGGCGACGTTCGGCGGCGCCCTTGTCAACAAGGGCGGTGTGCGCGGCGTGTTCAACGATACCGATGTGCTCGGCGAAATCGCAGGCGGTTTCGTCGTGCTGCGGCGGGATTTCATCGCCGCCAATCCCGACGCTGCCCGCAACTTCGTGCAACAGTCGGCGCGCGCCGCCGACTGGTCACGGCAAAATCCTGACGAGGCGCGCAAGGTGCTGGCCGACTTCCTTAACAAACGCGGTGAGAATGGCGAGCTTGCGCGTTACTGGACCGGCTTCGGCCTACGCGAGGGCGCTAAGGCGACCGACCACGACGTCGATTTCTGGTTGAGCATTTTGGAGCGCGACGGCCGTTTGCCCAAGGGCAAACTCAAGGCCGCCGACATTCTCTACCGGCCGGGCGAAACCAAGACCAACTGAGCCCAGATCGGTTCAGCGTATGGTTGAACCGCCGAACCGATCAAACTTTTTTGTTTTACGCAATTCGGACGGAAAACCGTTTGACCAAAATTCGGGAATTGCTCTGGAGGCGCGAGCCATGGTTACCCCACACGGCGGCGAGATCACGATACGCGACTTGTCCAGATCATTCAGCCTCGGCGGGCGCCAGCTTGCCGTGCTGCGCTCGCTCAATTTCGACATCCACCCCGGCGAGTGCCTCGTGATCGTCGGCGCAAGCGGATCGGGCAAGACGACGCTTCTGCGCATCCTGGCGGGGCTGGAAAGCGCCGACAGTGGCGCCGTCGCGATCGACGGCAGAAAGGTGGAGGGTGTCGGCGCGGAGCGCGCGGTGATCTTCCAGGAGCCGCGCCTGCTGCCGTGGCTGACCGTGCTCGGCAATGTCGCCTTCGGGCTTGAAGTGCGCGGCGCGCCCAAGGCGGAAGCCGAAGAGCGGGCGCGGTTCTATATCGCGCTGGTTGGCCTTGCCGAGTTCACCGATGCGTGGCCGCGGCAGCTTTCGGGCGGCATGGCGCAACGTGTCGGCATTGCCCGGGCGTTGACGGTGCAACCTGAGATCCTGCTACTCGACGAACCGCTCGGGGCTCTCGACGCCATGACCAAGATCGGCATGCAGGAGGAATTGGCACGCATATGGAGTGAGGAGAACGTTACCATGGTCATGGTCACGCATGATCTGGAAGAGGCGATCTATCTCGCCGACAGGGTGCTGATCCTGCCCAAGGAAAAAGGCGGCGCGGCGCGGCTGATCACCATCGACCTGCCACGGCCGCGTGACCGCAGCGAAAGCCGCTTCGTGCGTTATCGCGAGGAACTGCTGCGCGTGTTCGGCCTGCACTGAGGGCGGCAACACGCCAGACGCGCCCATATCGCCTCGGCCTATGAACTTCGCGGAACAGCGTCACACCCCGCACGTCTTGTTGCTCCGGTTGGCATGGTCCGCGGCCCCAAAGATCGCATACGCACCGCCCCTTGAAATCTTGGGTGTCAACTGTCATATTTTGAGCGACACATGACATAGGGCACACATGGCAGCCACAGCGGATAAGGTTCTTGCGGAAGCGAGAAGCGGCGATCTCCAGAAGGTGGAGGCACTGCTCGGCGGGTCTCGTGTCTTATCGCGTCGATTGACCGGCGCACTAGATGCGCATGAATTGCTGCTAAGCGGTCTACCGGCCTCGGCCTTGCACCATCTCGTCGGGCAACTGGTCTTCATCGACAAGACGGCGTCGCTCGAAAAGGCGGTTGGTATGAGCCTGCGAACCTGGCAGCGCCGCAAAGATGCTCCATCCAAACCTCTTAGCCAGGAGCAGAGCGGACGGACGTGGAAGTTCGCCGAGATCCTGGCAAAGGCGACGGATGTCCTCGGCACGCAGGCGGAAGCCGAGCAATGGTTGGAGCGTCCGGCGATCGGGCTCGACCAACATCGTCCGATCGATTTGCTGGGCACCCCCGCTGGCGTCGAACTGGTCGAAGACTATCTGCAGCGGCTTGAATATGGCGTCTATGCGTGACGCCTCTGCCGTTAGCGCTCGGAGGAACGGAACTCATTGCATGGCGGCTCGATCAGACCCTCCACGCCTCGACTTGGGACAGTGGCGAAGGTGCCTATCGGGTCGGTGGTCGTTGGAACAGTAAGGGCGTGAGAGCGGTCTACTGCTCGATTGATCCCGCGGCGGCCATTCTCGAAGTCGCCGTGCACAAGGGTTTTCGCGCGCTCGACACAGTTCCTCACACGCTAACGGCCACTGTCATCGGCGATGCGTCCGCCATACATGTCGTTGATCCTGCCAGCGTGCCCAATCCGAACTGGCTGCGCCCCGGCATACCAGGCGCGGGTCAGCAGGCATTCGGGGATGACCTTCTGCTGAAACATCGCTTCGTGGCGATACCGAGCGCGGTTTCGTCATATAGCTGGAACCTTATCTTCGTGGCGAGCGTGGCGGCAGGTGCCTATGCGCTTAAGCTCCAGGAAGCCTTTGCCCTTGACCCGACTTCAACAGTTGTTTTTGAATAGATCTTTATAATCAATGAGATGTGCGGCCCCCAAGTTTCCTTAGCACCAC
>NZ_JBSKBQ010000023.1:0-52000 GCF_053714375.1 Mesorhizobium sp. ArgA1 | reverse complement strand
CCTTTCAACCGGTAAACACCAGATGCGCCATCGTCAGACATGGCGCCCACGCTAACCCATGGCGGACGGCACCCCCACCTTTTTCATGCTCCCCAGTTCGTCGTCGGCGAGGTTTGCGGTATCGTGGTCATAGCAGCTTGTCCGTCGGTGCGCTCACCTTCTCGGGCACCTGGAAGACCCAATAGTGTGCGTCTTCCTCGGCGACGTATCTCCCATTCCTTAGACACTGTGCCGGTATAAGAACGCCTTCATCCTGCATAGACCGCACCTGGTCTTCAAAGGATGTAGTCTCCACATAGCTCTTCCGCGTGCTTGCAATGATGAAGCCGTTCGGGCGGGTGACGCGAGCCAGCTCGCGCAATCCATCCGGTCGGACGTGTCCGAGCGTTAGGACGCCGCAACAGACGGTCAAGTCATAACTCGCACGTGAGTAGTCGGAGAGCTGCCCGTTAAGATCGACATCTCCTCGGGCCTGGCGGTAGACACCGGTTTGCCGGGCCTTTTCAGCCATCTCTTCGGAGAGATCGAACCCGTCAATCAACCGGAAGCCGAGGCGTTTCAGTTCCACTCCGACGAGCCCTGTTCCGCAGCCAGCGTCCAGGATTGCGATGGTATTTCGCTCTCTAGCCAAGTAGGCCGTCTGCACGGCCCCTGCCAGCTCCGCCACGATCATCGGGCCGCAGTACCCGACCCGGCCCTGATCCAGATCGAAGGCACTCGCCCATCCGCGATATAAGTCGGCCAAGCGACCGGCGTCGCCGTCGAGGTCATGGGATCCTTTCATGCGCTTCCGTGCGGCTTCCTCCGGTGTTGTCTGCTGATCCAAGGTCTTCATTTGGTTTCTCCGTGTAAGGGCAGATGAGTGCGGCACTGCATTATTATTTGGCGCGCAATGACCATTATTCAACCACGAATGTTTCTTTTCCACTATGCGAAGCATGGTGTTTGACTATGCGAATACTTCAGAACACAAGGATTCACGCCGAGATAACACTAGCGGAGACGACATACGTTCATCCGGCTTGACCCACCCGGCGGGGTTGGCCAGCAATTTTTGAGCTGGTTGCTGCCGGTCCTATCGACGCTATCCACGATAGGAAATCGACATTCCCAAGACAGTTAGCAGAAAGAGTCGATCTGTTTATCAAGAGTGACTGTAACAGCGGATGCAGGAACAAGCTGGTAATTTCTGAGAATTTTATATTACGTTAAGTTACAACGTCGAAATATAGGTACATAATGTTCATCTTCCGCAGGAAACGGTGCGGTGACCGGGTTGCACCTCGTTAATATGACGATACGCGCGCATGTCCACCCACAAAACCTTTTTGTCCGAAACTAGACAAGAGTGCTGTAAGCCCGACAAAAAGCAGGCCGGGCTAGACTGTCTGGTTGGACGAGCGATGTGATTCACAACAGTGCAGTAGTCGGCACGTAACTTGCTCGCTCAAAGCTGACAGCCCCGCAATGATGTCAGGGAGGCCAAGAGTAGGTAATCAGCCTCTCAACTTGAACCCATGCAGCCTGGTGAACGGTGGTCAGGAAGTGCGCATAAACGGCGCCGGCAAGGAGAGGCAGGTTTCCGCGAGAAGCGCATAATTCGCCTCGGCAAAAATTCAAGCTGCTTACCCCAACGCTGTCTTCAGCGGAAGCCGTATCGGCGTGCATGCGACACAAATGTAGGAAAGCCGACGTAAGAGCAAAACCGATGTTCTTTCGGCAGGGCTATCATACTGTTTTCGCATGTTTTTCTTTTTGGCACGGCACATGCTTGGCTATCTGCAACGGTGCCAAGAAGAGAGGAGGAGAAAATGAATTTAGGGCTTGACGGCAAGGTGGCACTAGTCGCGGCCGCCTCCAGCGGCCTAGGTTTGGCTACAGCCGAGGAACTGGCTAGCGAAGGCTGCCGCTTGTCGATCTGTGGGCGGAATTCGGGGCGGCTAGAAAGAGCAGTGGATCGATTGCGCGGCGCAGGCGCCGAAGTGCTGGCGCGCGCGACCGATGTAACCGACTGCGCGGATGCGGCAGCTTGGGTTGCCGAAACAGCAGAGCATTTTCGGGGTATCGACATCTTGGTGACGAATTGCGGCGGCGTTTCTGCTGGGCCACCCTCGGCCATGACGCCTAAGGATTTCGAGGATGCGTTTTACCGAGTGCTTTTACCTTCGATAAATCTAGTTACGGCTGCTTTGCCTCATCTGCGGCGCTCGCGGGGGGGGCGAATTTTGATGCTCGCTTCCGAGGCTATAGTACGGACGCCGGTACATTTCGCGTTGTCGGGTGTCGCACGAGCAGGGCTAGTGCCCTACTGCCACGCGCTCGTACAAGAGTTGTCGGGGGAGAGCATCACGGTAAACGTGCTGGCACCTGGAGCACACAGCACCGCGATTCACGAAGCCAATCGCCTCGGCGACCACGCTGAAGCCATCCGTGCGCTTGAGGATAGGACCCCGGCCCGGCGCCTTGGCGATCCCTCGGAATTCGCGGCAGTTGCTGCATTCCTGGCCAGCGCTCGCGCCGCCTATGTCAGCGGCGCCCTGATCGTCATCGATGGTGGGCTGAGTGCAACCGTTTGAACAACTCGTCGCACCAGAAACCGTCGCATGAACGAAGTCAACGCAAACAGAGCCGTCATTGATCTCGACCGTTCAATTGGACACGGCTGTATTCATAGCTGGATTGGGTAATCTCTATGTCAGATACAGCTCATAGTTCGGCGACTGCTGCAAAAGGATACCAAGAGCTCTTCGGAGTTGATGGCAAGGTGGTCTGCATTTCAGGCTCTAGCCGCGGGCTAGGGAAGGCGCTCGCTACCTGTTTTGGACGGTTGGGTGCCAAGATAGTCCTTTCGTCGCACAATATTGAAGAGCTGACTGAAGCAGAGGCCGAACTTGGGGGCCAGGGAATCAACGTGGCAGCCATCCGTTCTGATGTGCGGTCGCACGACGATTGTAAGGCGCTCATCAGCGGCACGGTCGACCGGTTTGGGCAGATCGATGTGATGGTCTGCAACGCAGGCACCGACGTCATTAAGCCAGCACATTCATTCGAAGAGGCGGAATGGGACGAAATTGTCGACACCAATCTGCGTGGCTACTACTATTGTGCGAAGTTTTCCGCCCAAGCAATGTTCGATCGAGGCGGCGGCAGCATCATCATGACATCGTCAGTCGCCAGTTCGCTCGGCATACCGGGCCTGACTGTCTATGCTGCGACTAAAGGAGGTGTCAATCAACTGACGCGTACCATGGCGGTAGAATGGGCCGACAAGGGCATTCGCGTAAATGCCGTCGCACCTGGATTCATCAACAACTTCATGGATGGGGTCCATCCTAACCTCGACACCCCTTACCAGCGCCGGGCAATGGACCTCACTCCAATGCGGCGCCGGGGCAATTTGTCCGAATATTTCGGGCCTTACATTTTCCTCGCAAGTCCAGCTGCATCGTTTGTGACCGGCGAGATTCTCTATGTCGATGGGGGCTACGCCGCAAGCTGATCCAAGACGGCCAGATGTGGTGCTGGCGTCAGAAGGAAGTAGGATAATGTTTAGCACGATACCGGATGAAGTTAACCTCCTAGACTGCACCCTGCGTGACGGCGGCTACTACACGGATTGGGATTTTGCACCAGGATTGGTCTCGGACTACATCGCTACCATCAACGCTCTCCCGGTACGCATGGTCGAGTTGGGGCTAGCAGGAAAGCCTGAGAGCCGCGGATACTTCGCCAGTATGACGAGCTCTAAGGCCGAACAGGTCGCCGCTGATCTCTCGGTCGACGCATGCGTGATGATCGATGCCAAGGATGTGTATGCGGGCGAACTGCCCATATCTCTTGCCGTGGACCACCTAATAGAAGGACTACTGCCAGGGCGGATCACGACCATACGCTTAGCGGCGCATTACAGCAAATTGGATGCCTGTAGGGACATTTGCGCTGAGTTGTCTCAAAGGGGCTTCCGTGTGTTTTTGAACCTCATGCAGATCGATGCAGCCGATGCAGCAGAACTTGAGACGTGCCTGAAAGAGTTAGAGCAGATCGACACCTTTGACGTGCTTTACATCGCTGACTCGTTCGGCTCGATGAAGCCAAGCCGCGTCCAGGAATTTATCGGCCGGTTTGCGGGTCGGCTTAAGAGTGACGTTGGATTTCACGGCCATGACAACCGGGGCTACGCACTGATCAATTCAGTTGCAGCCGCGATGGCGGGAGCGAGATGGATAGACTGCACCATGGGCGGCATGGGCCGCGGGGCCGGAAACACAGCTAGCGAGCAGCTCCTGCCGATTCTCGGTCACCTCGATACACCCGTCGAAAAGGTGCTTCTGGATCACGTCCGGCGTCACTTCGATCCACTTCGCAAACAGTATGGCTGGGGAAGCAGCGCGGCATATCAGTTCGCGGGCTCAAACTTCATCCATCCTTCCTATGTACAAAAGCTGCGCGAAGAGGGGGCCTTGTCTGATGCCGCGATTATCGACCTCCTTTCGAATCTCAGCGCCGATCAACGGCTAAGTTTTGCCGACGACAAACTCTCGGAGCTAATGGCGCAGAAGATCGCCTGACCACAGTTGGCTCCGCCCGTTTCCCAATTTGGAGGTAGCCATGGCTCTACGAAATGCGGCTGTGAAACCATCCGTCCTCCCGTCCGATCCGCGGTTTTCATCAGGCCCTTGCCGGAAACATCCTGGTTGGAGCGTGCCCCCAACCATGCTCCGATATGTTGGACGAAGCCACCGGAGTCCCGAGGGAGCAGAAAGGCTGAAAGGGGTAATCAGGCGCATGGCCTCTTTGCTAGAGCTGCCTGATAGTTGGCTGTGCGGAATCGTGCCCGGTTCGGGCACTGGGGCTTGCAGCATGGCCCTACAAAATCTGCTAGGCCCGTTCCCAGTCGAAACATTCGTGTCAGATAGCTTCTCGCGGTATTGGGCAAATGAGATCGACACGTTAGGGCTAGCCTCCCAGAGGCGCCACGTCTGTGCTTTCGGGGAATTCCCGGACACCAGCGGGATCGATCCCAATCACGACATTGTTCTGGTATTAAACGGCACCAACAGCGGCGTCTGTCCTCCTGATCTTGATTGGATTTTTCCGGACCGTGCCGGGATCGTGATCGCAGATGCCGTCTCGGCAGCTTTTACCAGGCGCATCGACTACGATCGAACCGACGTTCTGTGCTGGTCATGGCAGAAGGCACTTGGCGGCGAAGGCGGCCATGGCATGATCGCGCTCTCGCCTCGGGCCCAGGCACGGCTGAAAGTCAGCAGGGTTAAGCCCGTAGCCAGGCTCATGAAACTCCACAATGCCGATGGGTCTGTGAACGAAGCATTCTTTGGCGGCCGCACGATTTCGACACCCAGCATGTTCGCCGTCGAGGATATCCATTCTGCGCTCGACTGGGCCGAAGCGTGCGGTGGACTACCCGCGCTTCTGAACAGGGTTGTCGATAACTACGCTGTCATGGCGGACTGGGTCGACTCCACTCCCTGGATCGATTGGACTTGCCCCGATCCCGCTTCACGCTCGGCCTGTTCAATCACCCTCCGGCTTTCAACAGAGCGACGAGCTGCCGGAGAGACGGAGAACGATGGCAAAATCGCCGGGCGGATGAGCCATCTGCTCGAAGCGGAGGGCGCGGCTTTTGACATTTGGAGCTACGGTGACGCGCCCCCGGGATTTCGGATATGGGCGGGCCCCACTGTCGAGTCAGAAGATCTTTCGATATTATGCGAATGGCTGGCCTGGGCTTATGGCGACGCGTGCCAGGGCGGCATACCACCCGAAGCGAGCATCTTGCGTCACGGCTGTTTTCCGTCCTCTGAGGCGCGCACATTTCAGCCAAGCACGGATTCGGCTTGTCTCCCCACCGCCGCTCCCGAACGCCCACCTCCCCAGACGCTGGCAGATTGCTATGACGCGATACTTTTCGACGCGACGGGAGTCCTGATCATTGGAGATGACGCCCTCCCAGGCGCTGCTGAAATCTTGGCCCGGCTTAATAAGTCTGGTCAGCCATACTACATTGTGACGAATATTAGCAGTGGATCGGATAAAACCATACTCGCACGTCTCCGCGGTGCCGGACTTCCGATTCCGGCGGTGGACCAGATCGTGTCGGCCGGAGGTGTCGCACGACGTCGCGTGCTCCAAGATCTGGCAGCCGGACGGCTACTCTCGTATGTGGGCAGTTCACACGCTGCGCATGACATTTTCGGAAAGCATCCGAACCTTCGTGGCGCTGAGACAGCCGAGACATTCGACACGCTCGTGGTGCTCGACGACGAAGGTTTCGACTTCAAAAGAGTTGCCGACCGCATTCTGTCGGTCTTTCACCGACGGCTGATTGAGACCGGCGAAATGCCCGGTATGATCGCGGCAAATGCGGACATCATTTATCCCAGCAATGACGGCTCGTTGATCTTTGGACCAGGCATAATAGGGCCAATGCTTGACGCCGGACTAGCACCGTTTGGAGCTCCTCCGATCCCGGCGGAGTTTATGGGCAAGCCAGGAAAAGCGATTTTCGAAGAGTGCATCGCTCGGGCAGGTAGCGAGCGTCTTTTGATGGTTGGCGACCAGATTGATACCGACATCAAGGGCGCAAAGGCTGCCGGGCTCGACTCACTTCTCCTGTCCACTGGCTTCAACGACTGCCGTGAGTTGCGTCAAGGCGAGAACGACGCTCCCGATTATGTAGCAAAGGACCTTTGTCAAATCTTTGATGGCAGTTTGTCTCCACACCTTCGATCAGTAGCTTGCACAGGCGGGCACCAGAGCGGCAGAACGGTTGATGGGAGATGGCGATGATTGTTTGGATTATTTCGGCCGAAGGTTGTGACGGTGAGAGGTGCGCCACGACTAACCCAAGCGTTTGTAAAACTGACACCGCGTTCGGCATCTTGCTGACCAGCCTTCAACCCCTAGACCTCATTATTTCTAATGGGCAATCATTACCATGCCTGCATTCCAAGAAAGTAGTTATCGTTACGGGGGCAAGGTGGGGGATAGGGGGAGGCTGTCGTAGAGGCCTTCGCCGCGGCAGAGGCGTCACTGGTTTGGTCGGCCGCTTGATGCAAGGCGATGTGGCTGACTCCTCCTTCGCCGGCCAGGTGATTAATTCCAGCGTAGAGCGGTTCGGAAAGGTTAGCGTGTTGGTGAACAGCGCTGGGATTATCCGGCGTAGGAGCGTCCCCGATACCACGGACGATGATTGGCGTCAGACATTCGACGCCAATGTCAGCGGTGTTTTCTACTTCAGCCGCGCTGCCGTGAAGGCTATGAGGAAAACGGCGGCAGCAGCATTGTTAACATCGTCTCGAATGTGGGGTTGGTTGGCGTCCCGGGCTGGCTGTCTATTGTGCGTCAAAGGGGTGCCGTCGTTCTGTTCACAAAAGCGATGGCGCTCGATCATGCCAAAGAGCAAATCAGTGTCAACGCGGCCTGCCCGGTGCTGGCCCCATGCTTGTTTCTGCCCATAACAATACAGTTAGCATTGACGAGGTCCTCCAGATGAACATTGATTCAACCCTCAGGGTTCGCGTTGCTTACTGCGAATGAATCGTAGGTCTGACGATCTACCTCGCGAGCGAGGAAGCTAGGCACATCACAGGGATTGCTATTCCAATAGATGACAGTGTCACGCACGATAGGAGGAATTTTTGGGTAATCGGCTAACAGGCAAAGTTGCCATTGTCACCGGTGGTAATCGGGGCATTGGGCGGGCGATCGCAGAAAGGCTCGCTGATGAAGGCGCCGCGGTTGTCGTCGGCGACTTGCGTGACCATCGCGCCGTACATTCCGGCGGCGTCGAGAGGCTCACGTTCATATCTCTTGACGTCACAGAAGAGGTCTCGGTTCGGACATTCGTTGACGAGGTCCTCGAGAAGTTTGGCAGGATCGATGTACTGATCAACAATGCCGGCACCGTCATTCATAAGTCGATCGACGAACAGACCGCCGAGGATTGGGACAGGCTAATGGCGGTCAATCTCCGTGGCCCGTTTTTAATGGCCAAGTATGTGGTCCCGGAGATGAGACTCGTGGGCTCAGGCACGATCGTCAACATCGGGTCCGTAGAGGCCTATATGGTCAACCCATGGCATACTGCCTACGCGGCCACGAAGGCCGGCGTCCATGGCCTTACACTAGGACTGGCCGTTGATCTCGGGCCTGATGGGATCCGTTGCAATACCGTATGCCCCGGCTGGATCGATACCGATCTGAACCGTGCGTACGTCGAGATGCACCCGGACCCAAGCTTGATCGAGAGGGAGTTGGTTCAACTTCATCCGGTCGGACGAATCGGAGCTCCAAAGGAGATAGCCAATGCGGTCCTGTGGTTGGCCAGTGAGGATTCCAGTTTCGTCAGCGGTGAAATCATCTCTGTCGACGGAGCGCGAACCAAAAAGATATCCCTCCCCGCCATTTTGGATGAAGAGTATCGGGCCAAGCTGACGAAGACCCTTCTATAGTGGTGCGTTGGCAACCTCGAACGGGTGGATCGGGGTTGTCGACTGGAGCGGGTAAGTTCGGCGGGACCGTGAAAATGACCTGGGCCCTCATCGACAAAGCTTGGAGCGCCTTAAGTGCCTCCATCCATGGAAGGAAGAGCCATGATCCTCATCACCGGAGCCTCAGGGCAGTTGGCATCGCAGATCGTAAGACGGGCGCGGCAGCAGGGCATTGCCGTTCTGACCGCCAGCAGAGCCGCCGGTGCTGACCGGAACATTGACTTCGACAGACCTGATACGCTTGACTTCGCCGGCGCCGAGACCGTGCTCCTAACCTCGGCCGGCTCTGCCGAAGACGATTGCATAATGCGTCGACACGGTGCCGTTCTCGCTGCTGCCCGCGCGCAGGGCGTGAAGCAAGTCGTTTACACGAGCGTTACCTGTGCGAGCGATCATCTCGGCTTTGCCTTGGCCCACCGCTGGACCGAACGCGAGCTTCAGGCAAGCGGCATGGCTTGGACCATCCTCCGCAACGGTCTCTACGCAGAACTGATCGGCTCTCTCGCCGCGCCGCGCGACGGGGTGATTTTCACCCCTTTTGGCGAGGGTCGGATTTCCGCGGTTGCAAGAGCGGATCTGGCCGAAGCCGCGCTTGCGGTGCTCGGCGATCCGGCTAGGCATGCCGGCCGCTGCTACGAGCTGTCGGGAGCTAGCGCCTTTTCCATCGCGGACCTCGCGCAAAGGATAGCAATCCCTTATCAGCCGAGCAGCTTTGAGGAGGAACGCGCGCGGCTTTCGGCTCTGCCTCTGTTCCCTTTCCAACCTCCTATGCTGATGTCCATTTCGTCGGCGGCAGCGGCCGGGTTTTTGGAAACTGATGCAACAGACCTCGCGGCGTTGGTGCCTACTCCACTTGATGCTCTAGAGATTGCCTGCGCCGCCGCTCGACAAGCGGCACAATAGCTTCTGGTTCACACGAGAAGCCTGACAAGTCGTCTCTCGCTTGTGGTCCACGAACGTCCCTCGCACTCAGCATGACAAGTAGACGCCGGCATCCCAACCGGCTTGCGGGATCGCCTTCATGCGCGCGCGAAGCTTGCGGTCGTTGGGGCCTCCTGGTCTCGTCGCGAGTTGTCATGCGGCGACAGGACATCGCTTGTTACGCTCAGCGGTCGCGGAGAGCGGACAGTGACGTTGCCCCCCAGTTTTTATCCAATTTTGGGTTCGTTTCCGGCGTGGGTTGTGTAGTGCTGGGCGGGTGAAGTGACGGGCGCTGGCGCGGAGCCTTTGAATAGCCCAGAGCGAGCGACCGTCGCGGATTGAAGGTGGTGGCGAACTCGGCCGGTGTCTGCTAGGCGAGGGAGTGCGGCCGCGCGGTGTTGTAGTCGGCGCGCCACAGGGTGATGGCTACGCGCGCCTGAGCCAGCGAGATAAACAGCATGACCTCGTGATTGGCAGCCGACGCCAAAGGATCCCGCGGTTCTTCTCAGCTCTCTCGCGGCAACCGGCTGTCGGAGACAGGGCTAGCTCGTCAACTGTGGGAGAGAATCGGCGTCAAAAGAGCTGCTGTGGTTGTGGCGCGCAAGCTGGCGGTGATAATGCATACGACCGAGCCTAAGCGGCCGCTGGGTTTTCGGGCGCAAGATTATCGACCACAGCATCAATTGAATCTTCGATGATACTCAAAGCTTCGTCAATTAATGCATCAGATAGGGTTAACGGGGCAAGGAGGCGGATCACGTTGAAGTGTCGGCCGGCCGATACGAGTAGCAAGCCGCGATTGGCCGCTTCCTTGATCACTTTGGCGACCAGGGAGCGGGCGGGTTTGCGGGTCCTTTGATCTTCGACAAATTCCACGCCGATCATCGCGCCCAGGCCGCGGATGTCGCCAATCAGCGTACGATTCTTCTTCTGGATACGCTGAAAACCAGCGATGAACCTGGCACCGATCTCCCGAGCACGCTCAAGCAGATTTTCATTGTCCAACACGTCCAGAACTGCCAATGCGGCGGCGCATGCCAGCGGATTGGCGGCATATGTCCCGCCAAGGCCGCCGATCCCGACGGAATCCATCATCTCCGCTTTTCCGACCACTGCGGAAATGGGCAGACCGGCTCCTAGGCTTTTGCCCATGGCGATCAAGTCAGGCTCAATGCCGGTATGTTCAACCGCAAACAGACGACCGGTTCTCCCGAAGCCAGATTGAACCTCGTCGACTACGAGGACGATACCATGCCGGTCGCAAAGCCGCCGGATACCTTCCATGAACTCAACGGGTGCGGGAACAAAACCACCTTCCCCTTGAAGCGCCTCGATCACGAAAGTGGCGACCGCACTTGGCTCAATCTCGGTTTCAAAAATCGTGTCCAACGCTGATAAGCAGTGCTCGACCTCGACGCCCCGATACAGATCGGGGAAGGGCGCGCGATAGATGCCCCCAGGAAAGGGCCCGAATGACTCTTTGTATGGATTTACCTTTCCCGTCATCGCCATCGTCAACAGCGTGCGACCATGAAATGCGCCGCCGAATACAACGATTCCATGCCGATTGGTGTAGGCGCGGGCAATTTTGACAGCGTTTTCGACCGCCTCCGCACCGGTCGTGACGAGCAAAGTCTTGGCCCGCCCGCCCACCTTGCAACGCTCGTTCAAGCGCTCCGCGAGGGCAATGTAGGTCTCATAAGGAATAGTCCCGAAATACGTGTGGCTGAACCTATTAAGTTGAGCCTGTACGGCAGCGAGAATGTTCGGATGCGAGTGTCCGACCGCGAGTGCCCCTGCTCCACCTACGAAATCAATGTATCGTCGTCCTTCGACATCCCAAAGCTCTGCATTCTGACCTCGCTCAATGTATATTGTATTGTCGCAAGATACTCCTGTAGGAAGAGCTGCTTTACGACGCTTGTCCAAATTACCGTTAGATTTCACTATAATAAACTCCTGTTGATATAAGGTTTATATTGAATAGAAACTCACGCTGATCTTCCGAAAACTCACACCCTATGGAACGTTCGCTCCGCCTTCTGGGGGAGACTGCTTAGAGTTTCGTATTGGCCCGAAGGGCACATTCCAAGTCGCTTAAATACGGTCCGCCATGCCGGCCTCTTCGATCCTCCATATCTGCTCGGCAAACGAAGACGACAATGGCGACTGTATCCAGAGCAAGCGCCGTGCCAATTGACGTATGGCTATGCAATCACACTTGCTTTTGCGGCGACGAGAGGGGGCTGAACAATTGCGCAACCCTTTTTGTTCGAAGTTGGACAAGAATGTCGGAGGCCCGACCAAAATAACGCAGGAATTTGGCCGCGGCGACGGACAAGCGACGTGACCTACCCTGAAGTGCCCCTAGGTCTGCTCTTTAGGCAGCATGTGCCACTCGGCGTGTCTCGATCGCCTGCAGCGCTCAGTTGGCACGAGTTTTGAACTTCCTCGTAGCGAGGCAACAGGAGCTGCTGGTGACGGATGGCAGAAGACACCTCGCGTATTTGTCAAAACTTGGGGCCAGAGGAAGCCTAATGAATGAGAGAATGTCCTGCGCGTCGAACGGCAAAACTCAGGCGGGACGCGCAGATCTGGGGGAATGCATCACACGATGCGCTGAACTGGTTGATACGATGCCTGTTCGGCGAGGATCTTCTTGGACGAGACGGAATGCTGTGGGCGTCCGTTGGCCACCAAGCCTGGCTTCCTCTTTGGACGCGTCGCCCGGTCCTGCGTTTCACTGACCTATGTCGAGCCCCTGCCGGAACCCGCCTTCTTTCCGAAATTCGTCCAGCGCTACGCCGACATTGAACAGACGAGTCTCGGCTCCTGCATCGGCTGCACCAACCCCACCCTGCATTCCGGACATGCGGTCGATGATATTGAGGGACATTAAACCTGCAGCCCTTACGCCATCCTATCGCGCTTTGCATATGGCGAGGGGTTGAAAGCGCAAGGCGGCATACTTGCAGATGGGGGACAGTTGAGCTGATCGGCACAGTCGCCGGTAATAACCCAAACCCCAGGGAAGCCATCAGGTCGAAGGTGTTTCCCGTTCTTTCATTTGAGGGATCGCCATGGCGCTTGAAATCACGGATGCACGACCGGACCACGAACGCGCTTGGCGGAAACTTTGGGACCGCCACGTCCACTTCTCTAGGATGACGCTCCGTCCCGAGGTAACCGCGTCAACATGGAAGAGCATCCTCGATCCCGCCTCGCCGGTCAACATGCGTGTCGCCGAGCAGGACGGTACGCTTGCAGGCTTCGCTATCCATCTGTCCCACCCTTCATCTTGGGTCATGAGCAACGACTGCTATCTCGAAGATCTTTATGTTGACGAGCATTTCCGCCGCTCTGGCATTGGCCGGTCGCTCGTCGACGATCTCGTCGTAGTCTGCAAAAAGAACGGCTGGGAGCGTCTCTACTGGCACGCCCACGAACGCAATATCCGCGCCCGCAAACTCTACGATTCTTATGTCGAGCATGATGGGCACGTGCGTTACCGTATTCGCATCTCGAAGTAAGACGGCAACGTCCCGTTGCCTTCACTGTTCGGACGTGGGTTATGCTGGCAAAATTCCGCTGTGTCTCGTCGGAATTAAGCCAGGCACGGCCTACCCGTGGATCCGCAAGGTACAGCTGTTGTACGCCCACAGTTCGCCTGATGCCACCCGCATCGCCTCCAGGAACACTGCGGTGATCGCGTCCGGGAGGGGGGACGCGCAATTCTGAGCGCGAACCTGACAAAGGTCAAGGACGACCGAAATTTTGGCCGATCTCATGCGGTCCCGTCGAGCCACACCTTGCCAAGATCAATCTCGAACGTCGGGTGCATTGCATAGCCCCTGACGTGCTTTGTCGCGTGGTTAAACAAAGATAGCCAATAAGGCTGGATGATAATGCCTGACTCTTGCAGAAGCATTTCAATATCCTGCATTAGAGCTTTGCGCTTCTTGGGATCCGGCAATGTCAATGCCGCGTCCACTTTTTGGTCGAATTCCGGGTTGGCCCATCCCGTCTCGTTCCATGCTGCTCCACTGCGGTAGGCAAGCACCATCGTCTGTATTCCTAACGGCCGATGATTCCAGTCTGTTATCGAAAGAGGGTATTTCAACCAATCGTTATAAAAAGTGCTAATTGGTACAAGCGTACGCTTCACCTTGAATCCGGCCTCGCGCCACTGTGCGGCAATCGCGTCACCCGTGTTCTTGTGCCAATCCTCGTCACTACTAATAATATCGTGTTCGAAATTCATCAGGCCAGCTTCGGCCATAAGCCGCTTAGCTGCTTCGAGGTCCCGTTTCTTTTCCGGGACGGGATAAAAATCGGGTTGCAATGGTGCAACATGATAATTCGCGGCGACGGTGCCGTCGCCATTGACGGCAAGTTTCAACACAGCACCATTGTCGACCGCCAACTGCAGGGCATTGCGCACACGCTGATCGTCGTAGGGTTTAGCAGCGACGTGAGTGCGGCACACTACCGTGCTCGCCGTTTGAGATTCAGACTTCACCAAACCAAGGCCATCAAATATGGAGACATAATCCGCGTACGTTTGATAGTTTGCATCAACTTCGCCTGATTCGAAAGCACTCGTAAGAGCGGAGGGATCGCTGCCATAGTCGATGAATTGCACTTCGTCCAAATACACTTCACCGCCCCACCAGCTACCGTTTGTTCGACGCTTCAGGACGGCCTTTTGGCCCACCGCCCATGAAACCAGTTCGAACGGTCCTGTGCCCACAGGATGCACAACAATGTCGGACCCGTTTTTTTCGTAGTCGCGATGAACGATGAGCGCGGGATAATCAGCAAGCCCGGGAATGATAGTAATGTCGGGTTTCGGCAGCTTCAGTTTAATGGTGTAGTCGTCAACCTTTATGATGGTGCCATCGCTTGCCTTGCCTGTCTTTTGATCGATAAGCGTGGCCATTCGTCCGGCCATTGAGTTTCCAGGCACGTCTCTTTCACACCAGCGCAATAGGTTGAACATCACATCATCTGCAGTGAAGTCGTCACCACTGTTCCACTTCACGCCTTTTCGCAAGTGAAGAACGTATTCGGTCGCCTCATCATTTGTATCCCAACTTTCCAGAAGCTTGGGTTCAAATGTATATTCCGGGGTGTACTTAACCAACGGCTCCAAGAATTGGCGATGGATATTTGCTATCTCAGAATAATCATTTACGCGCGGATCCTTCGCACCATAAATCACCATGGCAATTCGCAGAATCCCACCTTTCCGGGGAGTTTCTTCCGCCTGCGCAGCCGGCATCGCACCCAGCATCGAATAGGCCATCGCAGTCGACGCACCAAAGATTGAAGCGAGTGCTAGGAATTCGCGCCGATCCATCCCGCCCTTATTTACATCGTCGGAGAGGCCGTCGAAGAGCTTGGGCATAGCCTTGCCATGCCTATTGAAATATCCCATCTGAACCTCCAAAGAGTTATTAAGAGACCGCAGCTTGAACCAGCACGGGTAGCCCGTTTCGGCAGCGTCAAACCGCTCAAATGTTCATTTCGAACAACAGCCGCTGGCTACCCGAAAAGTACAGGTAAACTTCCTGGCCGACTGGATGGTTAGGGCAGTTGAAGAGTTCCAACTCTTCTTATTTCGGAACGCTAGCGACGAGGGAGTAACAAAACAACCGGACAAAAAGTCATGCCTCGCAGGACTAAATGTTATAGGAAGATAGTGGCTATTTAGCGCTACGGATGTGTCGTAGCCGCGCGGAGCCCAGACGTATTTTGCAGCCGCCGCCGGCGGGGACGGAGAGGTCTGTGGCTTCGTGATTAAGGCGGAACCGGTCAGAATAGTTTCTTTCTGGGCCTTACGCGGCTCGGATACATCCTCAGGCACCTTCCGGAGTCATTGGTTTCTGTTGGAGTAACGCTGAGCCGCCTTGGGAATATGGTCGTTGACTTTGACGTAGCCGGAGCGGAGCTTCGGACGTGCCTGGCTATCGAGGGAGATCTCGGCCATCCGACCGCCCCCTGGAGGCATAGGGGGAAACCGAGTGGACGTTCCTGTCGACTTCGATTGGTGGTTGGGATGGGCGTCCGGTGCCAAGGCGCCGGTTCGATAGATCTTGAATCGAAATGGTCAGAGTGTCGCGCGATGGATGACCTGTGCCAATAAACCCCAGCAAGCGGGGAAGTTGGTCGATCATGTCCGATTTGAGCATGCGGGGAATTTGAGCGAAGACTTCGGGGATATCAAAACTATTTGCTGACAGCGCGAACGCGAACGGGATTTTTCGCCGCAGGAGGTGTTCTGCCACGACGAAGCATTCTTCGCCATGGATGCAGACGCTCAGGATGGCCGCACCGATTGCTGAGTACATCACCGCATCGAGCGCATCCTCAAGGGTCGCGGCGGGATGGTAGACATCCGCTGCTGCGGCGACCGAGGCGTCACTCAGCGAAAATCCAAACGACAGGTCGGCGGCGGCGATCAAAATTTTTGGCGTCGATGCCGGGCGCGTCTGGGGGTTCGCGGGCGCGTCGCACCCGACAGGTGTTTAAGTGTTCCGCGCATTGGGAAACAATTCCTCGGCGTTTCCATGCATGAGGCGTCGGATCAGGTCCAGGACGCCACCCCGATCAATCCAGCCATGGCCGACAACCTGCGCAAGGGCCGCTGTAATTCCTTGGCGGGCGATTACGCTATGACCGACAATGTTTTCGACGATAGAATAATCACCGCCGAACGTGAGAACCTTGTGGCAAGGAACGGAAACCAGGAATTCGGCAAGGAAACGAACACAGGCCTGGGGATTGATGATCCATGCCCAGCACATGTCGACGTACGCGTTCTTGTAGTGTTTGCAAAGGGCGAGATATTCGTCTTGGTAAGGATAGCCGATGTGCATGAGCACGAAGCGTATCCCCGGATAGGCCTGTAGCAGTTTGCAGATGTCACTTGCGTTCTTGTGCACCTGCGCAAGCGGCATGAAGTCGGAACCGGCCTGATACCCGGTGTGAATTTTCACAGGTAGTCCGTACTCCTGCGCTTTCCCGAGGCAGTAGTGCACGAGATAATCCTCAAGCGCCTGATAACCGTCGGTACCAATAAAGGGCCGGTCGGAGATCATCGTTGCGAAGAAGCGCTCGGCGGCGTGTCGACTGACATGTCCGAAGTTCAGCCGCCGGTAATAGGCGCCGACATACTTGACCGACACGGCTTGCCGGCCAAACCGTTCGAAATACTGATCAATCGCCGCGAGCCATTCTGTCAGGTTGCCGATCTCAACGTCGAGTTCTTGTTGCACCTTCCGGATATCGGTCAGGCTGCAGCGGCTCAACTCCATGATACTGATGTCATTCTGGAGCAGTTGGGGCTGCTCTGTTTCCATGTAGACCTTTTCAAGGGAGTTCACATGGCATTGCGAGAGACGGCATACGTCTTTCAAAATGTGGGCATAGAAGCCTGGGCGTCGCATTTCTTGATAACGAGCGGACAATTGCTCGACATTGTGTGGGCTGAAGGCATCAATGCCGTAGAGTTCGCGAAGGGTGAGACTGAGCGCCCTGGCGTAACCAGTGTGTTGTACAGTAGCCCAGTAGGGGCGCACTATCGTAAACTTCGTCTGCGCCGGGGTATCGGGATCGTAGAACCTTTGGCTCTCGGCGGTCGTCATGCCGGCGCAGGAAAGATCGTCTTGTAGGTAGTTTTTGAACAGCAGCGACCAGTCATCGCAAGGCAATATGCCATCAAAATGCGGGCTTGTGCGCCGCGACTCCTCGACGAGGTGCTCATGGGTGTCGGCAAGAACGGTGTGCTTGACCTGTTCCCCAATCCAGCCGGATACTTCCGTTTCATTCAAGATCACCTCCGAGAAAAGCATTGGGCGGAAGGAAGCCCGCGCTGGGCAGGCTCGATCCGCATGTTAAATACAGGTTATGCAACCGTCGGTCAGGCCCGGCAGCGGCCGTCATAGCGCTCGGTGTGCTACATCCGTGACCAAAGCTTGCCGCCGGTGGCCCAATTGTTGGGCGTATACTCGTCAAAAACGACGTGGATCTGCTCCGGCCGAAGGTTCATCTTCTGAACGAAGAGGCTGGTGATTTCGGCAGCGATTTCCGTCTTTTTGTCATCGTCCGTTTTGAAAGTCTCTATATGAATAACGGGCATGGGCCTGTCCTCTGCGTGAGTTTGTCGTGGCTATCTCCACAAGTCCTAGAATGCGGCGATCGGATCGCCGAACAGACTGGGATCGATCGTCAATCCCAGCCCGGGACCTTTGGAAACCGGGATATGTCCATCAATGACTTGTAACGGATTTTGCGGATCATAATGGCTGTCTTCCGAGATGGTTTGCACCCAACTGCACCCCTCAAAAAGGTCGGGTCGGACGGTTGCTCCGAGATGGGTGCAAGCGGATCCAATGATGTCGCCGCCCCACGCATCATCGCTTGTGTGCGGAAGCGAACGAGCCTCGCAGATATCTCTGAAAGTCGCCATCGGCTTCAGGCCGCCGATGCGAGTGACCTTCATCCCAAAGCCGTCGCACAAACCGCTTCCGATGGCCTGAATGACGGTGTTGAGGTCCACGCCGCTTTCATCAAGATAAATGGGGTGCCGAACCTTCGATCGGATCACGCCGATTTCCTCCAGCGTGTTGCAAGGCTGCTCAAGCACGAACTGCAGGTCTTCACACTTCTGACTGAGAAAAATGGCGTCCCTCGTGGTGAGGTTCCGGTTGCCGTCAACCGCCCAGCGCATACCCTTGGGTAGGACCTCGCCCACCTTGCGTAAGACCTCAAGATCTTCTTCGATTGGCCGGCCCCCGATCTTGGTCTGGATCCGCACGTAGCCGCCGGCTCCGGCTTCCTTTGCCAGACGCACGGCTTCGTCAGAGCTCATGATTCCGATGAAAAAATAAAATGGCACCCGCTCGGTCGCGATGCCGCCGAGCAGCTCGGCCACACGCTTTCCGGTTTTCTTTCCAAGCAGGTCATGCGCGGCAATATCGACGGCTGCCTTTGCATAGGAGTGTCCGGTGAGTAGTGCATCCATCTGACGGTGGAGCAAGACGGGCTCAAGCGACGCCCCAATCAGACCCGGGCCCATTTCGGTCAGGGCAGCACGAGCGCCTAGCGAATGACTTGCCGAATAGATCGGGCCAATCGGGCAGGTTTCACCCCATCCGGTTAGGCCGTCATCCGAAGTGAGCTCAACGATGGTTGAATCTACGTCGGAGATAGTAGCCTTTCCAACCTTGTATTTCCCTCCGAGTATGGAAAACCGCTTATGGAAGACCCGCAAACGCTTTATCTTCATAAAATCCCTCTTGATAAAGAGCCGGGCTCGGATCCTCGGCAGGTGACGAAGCCGGGAAGACCCTAGGCGTGACCTATAAGGAACCGCGAATTCCACTTCAAATGAGTATTGATGCGCCTGCCCGATGACCTAAAGTTATGATCGTATAGAACGCGGCGAACTGTTTCGGTTCAAGTGTCCAACCCGAAGTGACCATGACTCTAGTTTGTTGCGCCCATGACTTTTTAGGAGCTTGCGGCCCGGCAAGATGCGGTCCTAGATCAAGCCAGTGCCGATCCGATTGGTGACGGCGACACCGATATAATAGGCAATTGAAGAATGAAGCATGCGGGGAAAGTTGTTGTTATCACGGGGGCCACCTCCGGCATCGGCGAAGCGGTCGTTAAAGCATTTGCCGAAGCCGGTGCCTCGCTGGTCCTGGTGGGTCGTGACCAGGCCCGCGGTGAGGCGGCCCGGACTGTTGCACAGAGTTTCGACCGTCCGGCGGAGTTGTTGCTCGGTGACGTTGCAGATCCGGCATTTGCAGAACAGGTCATCGCGGCAACAGTGGAGAGGTTTGGGAAGGTCGATGTGCTGGTCAACAGCGCCGGCATTATTCGCCGTGGCGACGCAGTCCAGACCTCGAATGAGGACTGGCGGGATACGTTCAAGGCCAACGTTGATGGCGTGTTTTATTTCAGCCGCGCTGCCGTCAAAGCCATGCGTAGGACCGGGGGGGGGAGCATCGTCAACATCGCCTCTAATGTCGGTCTTGTCGGGTGCACCGGCTTGGCCGCCTATTGCGCATCAAAGGGAGCGGTTGTTCTGCTGACACAGGCAATGGCTCTCGACCATGCCAAGGAAGGCATTACCATCAACGCAATTTGCCCCGGGGCAGTCGATACTCCGATGCTGGTCTCGGCACATTCCAAGCCGGTTTCGGCTCAAGAAGTGCTCCAACGGAACCGCGATTCCACGCCTCAGGGGCGTGTCGCCAAGCCATCAGAAGTCGCAAGCCTTGCGGTATTTCTATCGAGTGAGGATGCGGGGCACATTACCGGCGTCGCAATACCCATCGATGGCGGCTTCACAGCAGGATAGGAGACACCAGTGGTTCATCGGCTGTCGAATAAGGTCGCTATCGTTACCGGGGGCAACCGGGGTATTGGTCGGGCTATCGCGGAGATGTTGGCCGCCGAAGGTGCCAACGTTGTGGTAGGCGATCTCCCCAATCCGAAATCGACACCTACCGTGGCGGAACGAATTCTGTCGTTGCCCCTTGATGTCACGGACGAATACTCGATCCGCGCATTTGTCGACGAGGTGATCGAGCGGTATGGCAAGATCGATATCCTCGTGAACAATGCTGGCATGGTCATTCACAAATCAATTGATGACCAAACCGCTGAGGATTGGGACCGGCTTATGGCCGTTAACCTGCGCGGGCCCTTCCTGATGGCGAAGTACATTGCCCCGGAAATGAGGCGTAACGGATCGGGCTCGATCGTCAATATCGGCTCTGTTGAGGGCCATATGGTCAATCCCTGGCATACGGCTTACGCCGCTACCAAGGCGGGCGTCCACGGGCTAACTCTTGGCTTGGCGGTGGATCTCGGTCCCGACGGAATCAGGTGCAATACGGTTTGTCCGGGCTGGATTGATACGGATCTCAACCGAGCCTACGTCGACATGCACCCCGACCGCACACTCATCGAGCGCGAGTTGGGAGAATTGCATCCGGTCGGCCGGATTGGTGCCCCGCGGGAGATAGCCCAGGCGGTTTTATGGCTGGCAAGCGATGATTCCAGCTTCGTCAGTGGCGAAAGAATCTCGGTCGACGGTGCCAGGACCAAAAAAATCCCCCTTCCCGCAATTTTGGACGAAGAGTATCGCGCCAAACTTACTAAGCCGGTGGCGGCTGCATCGGCGGCCGAACTCTAGCCGCCGAAAGCCGGGTGAATTCTGCACCAGAGCAGCCGCCAAGACGCGGAATGGTGATTGATGACCTCTGACGGCAACGGCCTCTTCCTCGGCATCGACACCGGCGGCACCTACACCGATGCCGTGCTGTGGTCCGAGACCGAAGGTCCCCAGCCGGGGCCGAACAAGGGCAAGGTGCTGGCCAAGGCCAAGGCGCTGACCACGCGGCATGATCTGGCCGTCGGCATTTCGGGCGCCGTCGATGCGGTGCTAGAAAAGGCGGGTACCGATCCGGCTGACATCAAACTGGTCTCGATGTCGACGACGCTCGCCACCAATGCGCTGGTCGAGGGCCAGGGCGGCCGCGTGGCGCTGGTCATGATCGGCTTTTCCGAGGCCGATCTTGCCCGTGATGGGCTGAAGACGGCCCTTGCCACCGATCCGGTGGTGTTTTGTCCGGGCGGGCATGATGTGCACGGCAATGCGGCAAAGCTCGACCTGTCCGGACTGGAGGCGATGCTGCCGGAACTCGGCGCTTCGGTGTCCGGCTTTGCCGTCTGCGCCTATTTCGCCACCCGCAATCCCGCGCACGAGATCGCAGCCCGCGAGCTGATCCGCGACAGAACCGGCCTGCCGGTCACATCGAGCCATGAGCTGTCGGCCAAACTCGGCGGTCCGCGCCGGGCGCTGACCACGCTGCTCAACGCCAGGCTGATCTCGATGATCGACCGGCTGGTGGCGGCGACCGAGGGGTTCCTTCAGGCGCGCAACATCGCCGCGCCCCTGATGGTGGTGCGCGGCGATGGCGCGCTGGTTTCGGCGGCTTTTGCCCGCCAGCGGCCGATCGAGACGATCCTCTCGGGTCCCGCCGCCAGCCTCGTCGGCGCCCGCCACATGACCGGGCTCGACAACGCGGTGGTGTCCGACATTGGCGGCACCACCACCGACGTCGCCGTGCTCGATGGCGGCCGGCCGCGGCTCGATCCGGAAGGCGCGACCGTTGGCGGTTTCCGCACCATGGTCGAGGCGGTGGCCATGCGCACTTTCGGCCTTGGCGGCGATTCCGAGGTGACGCTGGAGGATGGCGCGCTCAACCCGAAGATCCTGCTCGGGCCGCGCCGCCTGGTGCCCTTGGCGCTGGCCGGCATGGCGCATGGCGAGGCGGTGACGGCGGAACTCGAACGCCAGTTGCGCGCCCCCAACACCGGCCGCATGGACGGCCGGTTCGCGGTTCGCACCGGCGTGCCGGATCGGCTCGCCGCGGGGCTGACCGCACCGGAGGCAAAGCTCTACGAGGCGATCGGGGCGACGCCGCTTGCTCTCGACAGGCTACTGACCTCGAATGCCCAGAATGCCACCTTGAACAGGCTGGTTTCGCGCGGGCTGGTGCACATCTCAGGCTTCACCCGTCGGACGCCGCGCATGTGCTCGGCAAGCAGGCGACCTGGGATGCCGCCGCCGCCCGCCTCGGCGCCGAACTGTTCGCCCGCAGGCGCGATGGCCGTGGCCAGTCGATCGCGGCTTCGCCGGAAGCGATCTCGGAGCGGGTGCTGGTGACGCTGACGCGCTGGTCGGCCGAATACATCCTGGAAACCGCCTTTGCCGAGGACGGGCTCGATGGCGCCGCCACCGTCGCCCATGCGCTGGTGCAGCGCGCAGTCGACGCCCATCCCGGCATCGCACGCCTCAGCGTCGCGCTCGACCGCCCGGTCATCGGCCTCGGCGCTTCGGCGCCGCTGCATTATGCCGGCATGGCCGAGCTGGTCGGCAATGAGTGCGTGGTGCCGGAAGATACCGACGTCGCCAACGCGCTTGGCGCCGTCGTAGGCCAGGTGCGGGTGTCGGCGGAAGCCCTAATCAATCAACCCAAAGAAGGGCTTTATCGGTTAACCGCCGGCGGCCGTGTTCGCGATTTTATGGACGAGGATGCGGCTATCGTGGCTGCAGAAGCAAGCCTCAGGGAAGTCGTTACCGAGGAGGCCAAAAAGGCCGGGACTGACGATGCAGAGGTTCAGATCCACAGGGAGTTCAAGGTCTCGATTATTGAGGACCAACGCCTGTTCGTTGAAGCGCATATTGTAGCGGTGGCGTCAGGCCGTCCGCGGATCGCATCCGTTTCTTAAGTCTGCCTCGAGCGCAGATCCACTGAAGGTTTGCGATCTCAACCAAGACCGGGACCCACCCATGCCGGTACTGAAATCCGGCATTGCTGCGGTGTAATCCCGTACACACTCCGGAAGCATTTCGCAAAGTGCGAGGGTGAAATAAAACCACAGGCGACGGCAATGTCGATAATCGGCATGCGCGTGCCTTCAATAAGTCGTTTGGCGTGGTCAACGCGGATCCGCAGGTAATGGCGCAAGGGGGGATGCCCGACGTGGATGCAAAACAAGCGTTCCAGCTGCCGGCGAGAGACACCCGTCTGTTCAGCGATCAGTCTCATGCTGAGGGGCGTTTCGACGTTGGCTTCCATGATTCGCATGGCCATCAGAAGCTTGTCACTTACGCCTGCAAACGCAAGACCGGAAGGACCTGTCTGTCGATTAGATCCCGACCTCTGCCCTTCCACGGTCGCGTGTCGGCAGACCTCATGGGCGATGAAGCCGCCAGCCGTGTTTGCGATCAGGTCGACGGCAAGGTCAAAGGCTGACAGTTCACCGGCACAGGTTGAGAACTGTCCGTCCTTGACAAAGAGCGAGTCCCGCACTTGAGGCTGGCTAAACACTTCCGAAAAAGCCGCTAGGCGAGACCAGTGGATGGTGCACTGCGAATTGGCCAGGAGGCCTGTCTGCGCCAGTAGCCAAGTGGCGGTCCCAACCGCGGAGATCGGTATCGACCTGCGTACTAGCGCGCGCATGAAGGTGTTGAATTGAGGTGGAACCTGTTGCGCCACGGGTTCGCCGGCGATAACGGCGAGGTGGTCAGGCTTGCGGCCTCCCGAAAGGAGCGTTGGATCTCCGATCGTCAAGTCGACATCGATCGCAATGCCATTCGCACCTTCCACGCGGCCGTCGTGGAGCCCAGCAATCCGCCACCGGAACATCGTGGGGCGGGAAACGGTGTTTGCGATCCGGAATGGCTCAAGGAACGCGTGCAGGGCAAGGTGCGAGAATCCTGGTAAGACCAAGACTACGACCTCAAACGGCGTTCCCACCGAAAACGCCGTTTCGGGCAGGCTTAGGACCCGAGCCGCGTTGATGTAAGGAGGTGCATTCATCGAAACCCGTCCATGCATTCGCAAGTGGTGAAGCCGAGCGTGCCCGAACCTAAAACAGATCCATGCGGTATCCGGTGCCAACGAACTTTAGTTCGGATCGTCCTCAATATCAGGCCCGACACCCGCCGGTCGGGCCGATCTGGATTGCGCGCCTTGGCAGAAGGCCGCGTTAAACGTTCGCACAAGCCTAAGGCTGCGAGCGGTCACAGGACAGCGTCGCCGATCTCGAGTTCACGACGTTTGATGAAATCGAGCAATGCTTCATCAAGAGCCTCGTCAATGGGCGGCGCCTGGTAATCCTGCAGGGCCCTCACGGCCGCATCGAGCCCGCGCATATTGGCATCCTTTGCCCCGGCTACCGACCATTGCTCGAAGCTATCGTGGTTCATCAGGTCCGGGACGAAGAAAGCCTTTTCGAAATTTTTGAGCGTGTGTTCCGTCCCCAAGTAGTGGCTGCCCGGCTCGCTCTGGCGCATCGCGCCGAGCGTCTCGTCGAATTCATTCAAGTTAATGCCTTGGCCGAGCCTGTGGAACATGATCATCTGCTCTGAATCGAGCATGAACTTGCTGTAGCTCTGGGTGAGAGCTGCTTCGAGGTAACCGGTCGACGACAACACGAAATTTGCTCCCGCAATGAGGGCGCCATACATGTTCCTGGCAGCCTCGTAGCCCGCCTGCGCATCCACCAGCTTGGAACTGGTATTGCTGCCACTGCAGCGCCAAGGCAATTTGTAATGCCTCGCCAATTGACCGACGAGCATGTTCATGTGGCAGATCTCCGGCGTTCCAGCCATGGGAGCGCCACTCTTCATGGAAACCGTCGCCAGCCACTGGCCATAGATGCAAGGGGCTCCAACCCGGACCAGCTGCGCGAACGCGACACCTGCCAGGGCTTCGGCATTTAGCTGGGCCACGGCGCCCACGGTACTTGCCGGGGTGCTTGCACCGCCCAGCACGAACGGCGCCAGGATCATCGCTTGGTTGTTGGCCGCGTATACCTTGACGGCATCGAGCATCGTCGCATCCCAGACCAACGGCGAGTTACAGTTAGCTAGAGAGATGATCACGGTGTTGTTCTGGATGAATTCCTCACCGAAAACGATTTTCGCCATCTCGATGGTGTCTTCCGCCCGTTCGCGGGAGGTCACGGCACCCATGAACGGCTTGTCGGAGTAGCGAATGAGGCTGTAGTTCATGTGCAAATGGCGCCGCGGCACAGCGATGTCCATCGGCTCACAGAGCACGCCGCCGGTCATGTGCATCGCCGGAGATTGGTAGGCCAGTTTCGCGAAGTTTACGAAGTCGGCGATCGTCGCGTTACGGCGCTTGCCCTCCAGGTCGAGCACGTTCGGTGAGCCATAAGCCGGCGTGAAGATCGTCTTCCGCCCCCCCAATGTTACCGTCTTAGCGGGATTACGGGCGTGAACGGTGATCGTCTCCGGTGCCTTGGACACCAGGTCCATGAGAAGCCCACGGTCGACCCGTACACGTTGCCCGGTAACATCTGCGCCCGCCTTGCGCCAAAGGTCGATCGCCTCGTCGTCGCGGAACTCGATTCCAATCTCCTCAAGTATCTGCATGGAAATGTCATGCAGATGAAGCAGCTTATCTGGACTTAGTACATCCATGTAAGGAAGGCCACGTTCAAGGACAGGCAACAAGGTCACTGTTCTGTCATTGCGTAACTTCTGGCGAGCCTCTCGCCCGCCTGATCTTGACGACATTTCAATCATACCCTTGATGTTTTACAAGAATATATAGGAAAATGTACTCACCAACCAATAATAAAAGATGATGCAAGTTATGCCTTCAGGTCATGACCGGATGTTTGGCCGCTCGGCCCCCTCAGGACACTGACTTCGGTCAGTAGACGGCTTTAGCGCCGGCCACCTCAAGGGTGGTCCCCGCGATGAATCTGGCCTCCGGGGAGCTGAGAAAATAGACCGCATCGGCGATATCCTCTGGGTCACCCAGATGGCCAAGCGGATTGGATTTGCTAAGCTCCGCAACCGCGGTATCCGGATCAAAACCGCGATGAATGAAGCCTGAGCGGAGCATGGGAGTGTCGATCTCTCCGGGGCAAACGGCGTTTACCCTGATGCCGCTACCGGCATGGTCCCTTCCGAGGCACCTCGAGAATGTTGCGACCGCGGCTTTGCTGGCGCAATAAGCCGCATGGCTGGGACCCGGATAGATTCCCCAGGTGGAAGAGATGTTGACGATCGATCCGCCCCCATTGGAGCTCATGAACGCTATCGATCTCCGGCAGGTGTAGAAAATCGCCTTGAGGTTGATGTCGAAGGTCCTGTCCCAGTCGTCGTCACTGGTATCGAGAATGGTGCCGCGTGTGATAATGCCTGCATTGTTGACAAGCGCGTCAAGGCGGCCGGTGGATTCAATGGCCGTGGCGACGAGGTCCTCGCAGTAGCCTTTGCTGCGGAGGTCTCCCGCTTTGGCGAGGACGTTCTGTCCGTCGCGATTGAGGACCTCCGCCGTGGTCGCTAGGCGATCCTCGTTGGTATCCCCCGCCACAACATAATAGCCATTGGCAACGAATTTCCGGCAGATGGCCTGCCCCATACCGCCAGCAGCGCCAGTTACAACAACGGTTTTCTTTTTGGCGGTCATGAGCGTAGAGCCATTGCTTGAGGAGGGAACCCTGCGGATTATGCAGAGCGGGGAAAGGGCACGCGCGAGGGGTCAGATCCTCTCGTGAATGCCGCGTAGGATCATGGATCCGGTGATGATCCCAACATCCGCGCCATTTGCGTCGACCACAACCAGCGGTCCGTTTGAGTGTTGGGTGGTGAGGCCGAGCATGTCCTTGAGGGCTGTTTCCACGCCAATCCGCGGAGCATTGTCCAGATTCAGGGTACCGCCGACGCCCGCGAATTCGCTTATGGGTACCATAACCGATTCAGCTTTAAGCAAGCCGAGGCGGCTGCTTCCCTGCACGAACCTCTCGACATACGGGTCTTTTGGGTTGCCGATGATCTCGTCTGCAGAGCCAATCTGGAGCATCTTGCCGTCCTTCATCACGCCGATGTGGTGGCCGAGGCGCACGGCCTCCTCCAAATCATGCGTAATGAACAAAGTCGTCTTCCCGAGTTTGGTCGACAGCTCCTTGAACTGGTCTTGGAGATCGCGGCGGATCAGCGGATCGAGGGCCGAGAACGGCTCGTCCATCAATAGGATTGCCGGGTCCGCGGCAAGGGCGCGCGCCAGCCCGACACGCTGCTTCATGCCACCGGAGAGTTGGTCCGGGTACCGGTCACCCCATCCTGAAAGCTGGACCAGTTCAAGCTTTTCTTCTGCAACCTCGTGGCGTTGCTTCAGCGGAGCGTTGCGCAATTCGAGGCTCAACGCGACGTTGTCGCGCACCGTACGGTGGGGCAGGAGGGCCACGTTTTGGAATACCATGCCCATGGTTCGGGCGCGAAGCTCGCGCATCTCGTTTTCGGACTTGAGGTTGATGTCTTCGCCGCCGATGATGACTTGGCCCGCGCTGGGCTTGATCAAGCGGTTGACGTGGCGCACGAGGGTGGATTTGCCGCTACCCGAAAGACCCATCACGCAGAAGATTTCTCCCGCTTCGACGCGAAACGAAACGCCGGCAACGGCTGCTACACACCCATGCTTCTGGAGCAGGGTTTCTTTTGACAGGTTTTGGCGTTGGACCGTGGTGAAATCAAGCTTGGAGCCGGTCCCGAAAACCTTCCAGACGTCCTTAAATTCAATGGCGTGCGCTTTCACCGGGAGCTCCAAACTGTGAGGTGGCGCCCGGCTAAGAAGGCCGGCCGGGCGCGTAACTTGTGCGGCAAGCTTTACTTCGCCGCCTTCTTGGCTTCCTCGAGCCACGCGTTCCACTGGTCGAGATGGGCTGCCTTCCAGGCTTCGGCGTGCTTATGGATGTCTTCGTTGTTCTTCTCCCCCTGATGGATCAGGAGGTTTTCGGCATCGACGTCCGCGATCGGCACTTGGACCAATTCGAACCATTTGGTCGCGACCGGGTTGTCATTGAGGAACTTGGTGTTGGCGATGACGTGGTGGCTGTTCACCGAGAAACCGAGGTTGCCGATACCCGCCACCGTCGTATTTGCGCCAGCCTGTTCGTCCGGTAGCGCCGTGAAGGGGACGGTCAGCCAAACGACATCCCTGCCATGCTTCAGCACACCCTGGATCCAGTTGGGGGTCCAGCTGTAATAGAGGACGGGGCTTCCGGACTTGACGCGTTGGATGACGTCGGGGAGCAGGGCGAAGTACTCTCCCTGCTTGTGGGTCACGGTATCCCGCAGGCCGTAGGCATCGAGATTGTGTTCGATGATGCGTTCGCATCCCCAGCCGGGATCACAACCATAGAGATCGGCCTTGCCGTCCCCATCGATGTCGAACAGCTTGGCAAGCTTGGGATCCTTGAGCTGGTCGATGGTCTTGATATTATATTTGTCAGCCGTAAGCTTGTCGATCGAGTAGCCTTGGATCGAGTCGCGCACGAGGGTTCCAACACGACGCAACTTCGCCTCGCCACCAGCCTTTTCGGCGAAGGCGATATGCAACGGGTACCAGTGTGGCGTGTAGTAATCCGCGTCACCATTGCCGACTGCGATGTGGGCAAGGGGGACCTGCGCCGCCGATGGCTCGTTGACCGTGTATCCAAGGTCTTCAAGCCCCAGCTTGACGATATAGGCCTCGAACAATTCCTCGGCCTGGCCGAGGTATAGGGGTCGTACCGTGACGCCTTTGCCCGGCAGATCCTGCGCGACGGCGTGGCTGATGGACATGCCGAATATGGTGGCCAGGGCGACGGCGGTCGCTAACTGCAGAACCGTTTGCTTCAGATGAACGTTCATGAAAACTCCCATTTTTGCTTACCGTTGATTGCCGGCTAATCCTTGCCTTCCAGTCCCCGCCGGGGAGTTCTGGAAGTATTTGACAGCGCGGGTAATCACTCCGGCTGGGCCACGCTCATACCAGGCAATATGCGCATCGCGGTCCCGCTGGATCATCGCGGATTGGGTCATGCGATCGAGGATAATGGCAAGGAGGACGATGCCTAGTCCCCCGGTGGCCGCGAGGCCGATATCTAACCGGCCGATGCCGCGCAGAACCATCTGGCCAAGGCCGCCGACCGCAATCATGGACGCCACCACAACCATAGACAGGGACATCATTAGGGTCTGGTTCACGCCGGCTACTATGCTGGGCAGCGCGAGTGGCAGTTGGGCTTTGAACAGCAGTTGTCTGTTCGTGGCGCCGAAGGCCCTCATCGCCTCGACCACCTCCTCAGAAACCTGCTGGATCCCGAGGGTGGTGAGGCGGATCACGGGAGGCAGCGCGAAGATGATCGTCACGATGACGCCGGGGACGTTGCCGATCCCGAACAACATGACGACGGGAACGAGGTAAACGAACGACGGGATCGTCTGCATCGTATCGAGGATTGGCCTGCAGATCGCAGCTGCGCGGTCGCTTCTTGCAGCGAGAACCCCGAGGGGAATGCCGATGATGGTGCACACGACAACGGCGGTGAATACCAAGGCAAGGGTGATCATTGTTTCTGGCCAGATGCCGAGGAAACCGATTAAAGCGAGCAATCCGACGACCTGAGCTGCCAGCCGCCAGCCGGCGATCTGCCAGGCGATCAGGCCAAAACCCAGAATCGTGAGTAGGGGAGGGATGCCGTTCAAGGCGATCGCAAAAGCCGTCAAAAGCTGGTCAACAGGCCACTTCAACGTCTGAAACAGGGGCCGGTATTGCTGGACGACCCAGCCCAACCCCACTTCCACCCAGTCTCCCAACGGTATGCGGAGAGTTTTGAATGGATCGAGGATGTCTTCGGGCTTCACCAAAATTCCTTTCAGTCATGACAGACAGTCGATGACCATAGCCTGCGTGACCGCCCGCGCACAGCGGGATGGCATCCTGACGACGGCCAGAGATTTCCTATAGATGCGGGGCTTTTGCGAGCGGCCGATAAAAGTGGCGCTAGTGTTGTGTTCCCATTTCCAGCGGTAACTTCAATTTAACCGCATCCCTTCGCGCTCCGCATGTTCAAAGACATCCGTCTGCTGTCAGGACCGTCCGTCTACCTGCAGATAAACGCTAAAGACGGCGGGAGATTAAAACAACCGAACAAAAAGTTATGCTTTCCAGGACTAAATGTTATCCGCTGTCGGTATGGCCGCACTGTTTTGCACCGAGACTCCGGCGTCCACCCCCGCGCTTTCAGGTGGATTGAGACCCGCAACCTGCGCAATCATCCAGTTACGGAAGACGGTCACGTCTTCCCGTCCAACGGCCGAATTCGGGACCACGAGATGGTGCTTCCGCCCCGTAAGGTAGCTTTCCTTCAGCGGCCTGATCAGCGTGCCTTCCTCCAGATAGTCGCTCACCAGGTGGCGCCACCCAAGCCCGATACCGGCTCCCCGCAGTACGGATTGGAGATGCGTCGGATAGTTGTTGAAAGTTATGGGGCGCTTGAAGGGGGTTGCGATCCCGAACTGCTCTAGCCAGTGGGCCCAGTTGAAAGGCGACCATGGATAGGCGGTCCAATGCTGATCGTCCATGTCGAGGAGGACTTCATTCAAGAGGTCCGCCGGCGTTGCGATATTCGGGGAATGAGGTTGGTAGGTCGTGCTGCAAATGGGAAAGACTTCCTCGCTGAACAGCTCCGTTGCTGTATATTCAGGGCGGGGCAAATATCCCATGACAACGGATACGTCGAAGCCGTCGGTCGCGGGGGTTGGGCTCCGTTCGAGAGAGACCAGGTGCAAGTCAATATTCGGATTGCTGGTGACAAACTCGCCGATCCGGTGACTCATATAGAGAGTTGCAAACGAACTTGGCATGCCGACCGTAAGGCGTTGCGGTTTCTGCCGTCGCCGGACGCTGTCGAAGGCAGCGCCGATATGCGCCAGGCTCAGGGCGGTAGCCTCGAAGAGTTCCTCACCTGCTGGAGTTAGAGAGACCTTCTGGTTTCCCCGATTGAACAGCTGGGTATCGAGGTGGTCTTCAAGCGTCAGAATGTGCCGGCTTACCGCCGCCTGGGTTACAGACAGCTCATTGGCAGCTTTCGTGAAACTTAAGTGCCGGGCCGCTGCTTCGAACGCACGAAGCGCACTAAGTGGGAGACGCCTGTAGTCCTTCGACATGAGTAATTGTTATCCTGCGCCCTGAGAAAAAGTAAATTGCGCGGTTTGCCGTTATCTATAACCATCGGGACGTCAAAGATCAAACAAACGGGCAGCAGCTGGTCCGTTCAACAACCCCGCGCGTGAAGCGAGCGCAATAAGCCGAACCGCGGGCACCCACTATTGAGCACAACGCCCTACCGCCCACCGGCCGGCTCATTTGTGCCATCGCGAAGGCTGCAGCTTCCAAGGCTTCCTTGGTCGGCTTCGGCGCGCAGATACGACGCTGATGAACACTGACTGGCGCCCGAAGGCGCCGGAAAGACACGGCCTGCGTACACCACAGGAGACCTGAATGCACGGTAAAGTCGACTACAGAACGCAGGCGCAATCGATGAAACTGCCGACCAAGATGGTCATTGACGGCGAGCGAACCGGTGCGGTGTCGGGAAAGACATTTCCAACGGTCAATCCAGCGACCGGTGCCGTCCTGGCTGACTTGCCGGCGGGTTCCTCCGCCGACGTCGATAATGCGGTTGCGGCGGCCCGCCGAGCCTTTGAAGATGGTCGGTGGTCCAAGCTGCCGCCAATGACCCGCAAACAGGGTTTGCTCAGGCTGGCCGCGCTCATCGAGGAGAACGCGGTCGAACTGGCCCTGATGGAAAGCCTCGACAGCGGCAAGACGATCACTGATTGCGTGAACATCGATGTTCCGGAAACAGTCAACACCCTAAAGTGGCACGCCGAAGCTGTCGACAAGATCTACGACCAGGTCTCGCCCGCCACGGACCAATCCCTTGGACTGGTCGTTCGGGAGGCCATCGGCGTCGTCGGGATCGTGCTTCCGTGGAATTTTCCGCTGCTCATGCTGGGATGGAAAATCGGACCGGCCTTGGCTGCCGGGTGCACGGTCGTCGTGAAGCCCGCCGAGGAAACCTCATTGACTACGCTGCGCGTGGCTGAACTGGCCTTGGAAGCGGGTTTTCCCTCAGGGGTTTTCAACGTCGTAACCGGGGACGGTCCGGAAGTTGGCGAGCCGATCGGCCGCCATCCGGACATCGACGCGATATCCTTCACAGGCTCTACAGAAACCGGCCGACGCTTCCTCAAATATTCGGCGGAAAGCAACCTGAAGGAGGTCGTGCTTGAGATGGGGGGCAAGAACGCCTGCATCGTGATGGATGACGCCAAGGATCTGGATGCAGTTGCCGCTCATATCTGCAACGGCGCGTTTTGGAACATGGGCCAAAACTGCTCAGCAATTTCGCGTCTGCTGGTGCATAAGGACGTTAAGCCGCGCCTGCTCGCCAAGCTCGAGGAGGTGGCCAAAACCTGGATAGTTGGCGATCCCCTCGATCCGGACACCCGCATCGGCCCGCTCATTTCCCCTACGCATTTTGAGAAAGTCAGCGGCTATCTGGGCGCAAATGGTAAGCTTATCGTTGGTGGCAACGCCTCCAATGGCACAACCATCGAGCCTACTATTATCGAGTTTGATGCTCATGAGGGGAAGCACGTCACGGAAGAGATCTTCGGGCCAATCCTCGCCGTTATTGAGGTGCAATCCCTGGCCGAGGCGGTAACGCTCGCCAATGCCACCGAATATGGTCTGGCAGCTTCGGTGTTCTGCGGCGACGGCATCCGCGCGCTCAGGGCCGCCAGGGCACTTCGGGCAGGTACAGTGACCGTCAACTGCTACGGGGAAGGGGACGCGGCAACCCCCTTCGGCGGCTATAAACAGTCCGGTTTCGGGGGCCGCGATAAGGCCTTCCATGCGCACGACCAGTACACACAAACAAAAACGCTTTGGGTCGACCTGAGCACCTCCCACGAAGGTTTTTAAGATGACCGCTTTTGCATTCCCGGGCCTGAACCTGGCCATCACCACACCTTTCAGCTCTAGTGGCAATGTGGATTTCGAACGCCTGGACGACCTCGTGGAACGCTACTTGGCGGCGGGCGTCGATGGCATCGTGTTCAGTTCTGGAACTGGGATGCATGTCTACCTGACTGCGGAGGAATCGAAGGCTGTCATCGAGCATGGCGCCCGTGTCGTATCCGGGCGGGCCAAGGTTATCGCGCAGACGTCGGCCCTGCTTACGGCAGATGTGGTGAGACGGACCCAAATCGCCAAGGATGCCGGCGCCGACGGCGTCATGGTGCTGCCGCCCTTCTTCGAGGGGCCATCCGATGACGACGGGATTTTCGACTTCTACGCTGAAGTGGCAAAGGTCGGGTTGCCGATTATCGGCTACAACGTGCCGCAGGCTGTCGGCGTGCGCATCACGCCTGACCTGCTGCGCAAACTTTGCACATTGCCCGAGTTCCAGGCCGTCAAGGACAGCAGCGGTGACCTGATTGCGCAGGTGAGCCTGATCGGCACGGGGCTGGGTGTCATCAACGGGGCCGACCCGCTGGTGCCTTTTTCGCAACTAGCAGGATGCTCGGGTTTGATCTGGGGGGGCGCGAATATTGCCCCTCGCGCCTGTGTGGCTGTTGTCAAGGCTGCTCGCGAGAAGAGGTGGGACGATGTCCGGGCGCTGTGGGTGCTGCTGGAACCGCTAATGTCGTTGCTGTGGCAAGGCGACTATGTGCAAAGCGTCTATGCCGCAGCCCAATTGACGGGCTATTCGCCGGGCAAAGTCAGAAAGCCGTTTCGGTCGTTGTCCGGCGAACGGGTCGAAGCCCTTCGTGCCGCACTCGGTCCCCTGATTGGGCAAGAAACTGCAAAATGACCGCAAGAGTTTTTCACGCGCGCCTGCTGCCGGACCATGGACCGGGCCCAGCCTGGACGGCATTGCTGCCCCCAAGGATCCCGAAGCCGGAATTGGATCGGACGATCACTGTCGACGTCGCAGTTATCGGGGCTGGTTTCGCAGGACTCGCGACGGCCGTCCGACTTGCACAGCTTGAACCGCAGCTGTCCATTGCGGTTATTGACGCCGACAACGTTGGAAATGGTGCGAGCGGGAGGAATTCCGGATTCCTGATCGATCTGCCACATGACATTTCAACCAGCGATTTCGCCGGGGATGCATTGGCCGAAAGCCGGAACGACATCGTTGTCGCGCGTTCGGCGATCCAGCTTTACGCCGGTTTGGCGGCTGAGCACGGCTGGGCGAAATCGGTCTTCGACCCGTGCGGCAAATACAGCGTGGCCATGACGAATTGGGGATCCGGCCATCTCGCGGAATACTCCACGAAACTCAACGCACTGGGCGAGCCACATCTGGTCCTGAACGCCGCCGAGATCGCTGACGTTACGGGCACGAGGTCGTTTAAGTCCGGCCTTTTCACTCCGGGCGCTGTCCTGATTCAGCCCGCCGCGCTGGTACGCGCCGTTGCGGACCAGCTCCAGGAGCCGGTGCGCGTATTCGAGCAAACCCCGGCCCTTTCTATCGAGAGTTCCACAAGCGGCTGCAAAATCATCACCTCCAAAGGTCAAATTAACGCGGCTCGCGTAGTTCTTGCCGTCAATGGCCATGCCACGAGCTTTGGAATCGGGCAGCGTGAACTCCTGCATGTCTTCACCTATGCCTCGTTGAGTGAACCGTTCGAACCGGGAGGGCTCGGTGGTGCCCGCAAGTGGGGCGCGACGCCTGCTTCGCCTATGGGGACAACTGTACGGCGTGTGGACGGACCGGCGGGCGATCGTATTTTGATCCGTTCCCGCTACACCCATAATCCGGCCATCACGGCTAGCGCCGATGTGATCAGAAGCGCCGGCAACCTTCACGATAGGAAGTTTGCTGATCGTTTTCCGGATTTGCGTCACCTGAAGATGCAGTACCGGTGGGGAGGGGCCATGGCACTGACCTGGAACACGGTACCCCTCTTTGGCGAAATCGAGCCCAATCTCTTTGCTGCCTGTGCGTGCAACGGAATTGGTGGAACTAAGGCTACAGCGACCGGGATCGCGACCGCTGAACTTCTGGCTGGGACGAGTTCCAAGCTCGGTGACATTTTCTCTGCTTATGACAGTCCTCAAGGTTTGCCACGCCAACCGATGACAGCGATCGGCGCCAGGCTGAACCTCAAATACAGGGAATGGCGGGCGGGTAGGGAATAGTACCGCCAGAACCGTAGTTGATCTGCCCGTCGCCTTGGCACCTGATGAGGCAGCCCCTGGCCTTCACCCCCGGCGAAGGCACGTTTCACGCACGCAAAGATTTATGAAAAAGCTTTTCAACTATCGTCTAGCCCTTTTAGATCTCGGCCTCGTGGCAATGTGGAGCTCGGGCTATATCGGCGCCAAACTCGCGTCAGAAACAGAGTCGGTCATGCTGGTGCTGTTCTGGCGCTTTTTGCTTATCACGCTGGTGCTGGCGCCAATGTCAGTGCGTTACGTGCTCAGAAGCGGTCTCCGCGCGTTATGGGTCAACGGGGTGTTGGGCGTCTGCGCGATGTTCCTCCAGATCGGTTGTGCTATCGTCGCGATCGACATGGGCGTGCCTGCCGGAACCGTCGCGATTATCTATGCCATGCAGCCCTTGCTAACCGCCGCTGTGGCCGGCCCCTTATTGGGCGAGCGGGTCACTGTGCGGGAATGGGTCGGGCTGGCTGTGGCCGTTATTGGTGTATCCCTTGCGGGCGGTTACGGTGGTTTGGCCGCACCGGCACTCGCTTACGCTTTGACGATCCTCGGGACAGCTGGAATCGTTACGGCAACAGTGGTCGCCAAAGCTGTCGCAGACGATACCCCTATCCTACCAGGAATTGGCATCCAAAGCGCATGCTGCGCAATGTTGTTCTGCCCCTTGGCGTGGATGGATGTGGGGCTTCCACCGCCGTTCCTGGATCCATCATTCTGGTTCGTGGTCGGCTGGTTTATCATCTTCTCAACCGTGGGTGCCTACGGGTTCTACTGGCTCAGTCTTCGCCGCTCTTCGGCCGTCCATGTTGGCACGGTCCTTTACCTTACTCCGGTCGTCACGATTGCGATTTCAGCGATCTTCTTCGATGAACCTGTTACTGCGGCCAAGATTGGGGGGCTCGCCATCTGCCTGGCTGGTGCGGCGATCTCGCTTAGCCGGCCTCAGGCCGTCGTTGTTGAAGCCAAAACAAACTGACGAAGATTCAATGCGGAAATCTATGTCAACCAGGTTAGCCTTGGGGATTGTCAGCCTTGTCAAAGGGCTCCTTCGCGTCTGGTCTGAGCGCGGAACTGAAATTGGAATGACCTACGCATTTCAGCGTCTTGCGATTTTATAACCATGCCGGCGACCCAAATGACGAAAGCAATCGGCTGAAAAGGTGAGCTGCCAAGGCATAATCACGGTGGGCGCCGCACGATGGTCCACGTCGACAGTCGCCGACCAAATCGAGGACAATGCAGGCCGGGGGATGTCCGGTGAGATCGGACTTGAATTGCACCAGTGCCCTCTAAGATCGATTATGTGCACTAAGTGATTGTTATGATTAAATATTCTAGGTTATTGAACTTTGCCGTATCCTGATTTTGCTCGATGCCCGCGTGTCAGAAAGTCTTTGCTCGATAACTTAAGCTGCTGTGCTACATGAGTTTTTATCCGGTTGTTTTGGCTTTTTCGCACAGATAGCGTGGATGGCAAGTGACATGGCTTCCATCGTAGCGGTCCCGGCGAGGAGTTGGCCGACTTCGACCGTCCGCTACGGGATTTGGCCGGGTCGGTCCCGATGCGCGTCGGACCAACGCGCTGGGACGTAACCTTAGGATCTCGGTTATCCTCCAAACGCGGCAGCATTCCGTCCCGATAACGAAAGGCCATCAAACGAGCGGAACGAATAATGCTGACGAACAGATGATGTGAATTGCTGTAAACAACAGTTTGATTTTTTTGCTCGGTACGGCCGATTGAAGTTCACTGCGCATGGCCATAATGGTTTTATGCGAAACAACAAACCGATACGCTGGCACATCTCAAGCTGCGTATTATTCGAGTCAACCAGCGGGCTGCCGCCGTGCATAGGGGAATTTGCGATATGGCTTCCAATAAGACTTTGGATGAGCGGCGGAAGGCAGCTCTCCCGGCAGGCGTTTCTTGCTCGAACCCCATCTATGCTGACCGCGGTAAAAACGCAGAAGTGTGGGATGTTGAGGGTCGGCGTTATATCGACTTCGTGGGGGGGGCCGGCGCGTTGGCCGTGGGTCACTCGCACCCCCGAATTGTCGCTGCGGTGCAGGAACAACTGACAAAGTTCAGCCACACCTACTTTGGCAACATTCCTTATGAAGGCTACATAGCTGTGGCTGAGCGCTTAAACGCCCTTTGCAAGGTCGGCGGAACGGCCAAAACCCTTCTGGTCGCCACCGGTGCCGAAGCTGTCGAGAATGCCGTGAAGATCGCTCGTGCCTATACGAAGCGCCACGGCATCATTGTATTCGGCGGTTCATTCCATGGACGCACACTCCTGACCATGGCCATGACGGGTAAGGTGAAGCCATACAAGGAACTGTTCGGCCCGTTCCCCGGCGGCATCTATCGCGCCCCCTTCCCTGACCTTTACCACGGGCTTAGCGTGGAACATTGCCTTTCGGCTTTGGACACCGTCTTCGAAACGGAAATTGAAGCTGCCGCAGTGGCTGCCTTGGTCATCGAGCCCCTCCAGGGTGAAGGCGGGTTTGTCCCCGCCCCGTCTGAGTTCATGGAAGGTCTGCGGCGGGTCTGCGACCGCAACGGCATTGTCCTCATCGTCGACGAGGTCCAGTCCGGATTCGGGCGTACCGGCCGCCTCTTTGCCGTCGAGCACAGCGGTGTCGAACCCGACTTGATTGCGATGGGCAAAAGCCTGGGCGCCGGCCTCCCGATTTCGGCAGTCGTGGGCAAGGCCGATCTTATGGATTGCGTTGACGCTGGCGGCCTGGGCGGCACCTACGCTGCGAATCCGTTGGCCTGCGCGGCCGCCTTGGCGGTTCTGGACGTCTTGGACGATGAGAAGCTGCTCCCCCGTGCAAATGAGATCGGCGACAGGTTCAAGGCGGGGTTCGAACGGATCAGGCAGCGATCGAACCGGTCGGCTATTGGTGACATTCGTGGCCTTGGTGCCATGGTGGGTGTCGAGTTCATTGAAAACGACGACGTCAGCAAGCCTGCTCGCGCCATGACCGCAAAAATCATCAAAGAAGCAGCGAGCCGGGGCTTGTTTCTGGTCTCCGCCGGTCGCCACTTCAACGTGATCCGGCTTCTGGTGCCGTTAACTCTTTCAGACGACTTGATCGACGAAGGCTTGAGTATCATCGAGGCCTCCATTGACGCCGTCGTCGGCAACGAACTCAAGCGCGAAACCACTGCGGTCGCTTAGGCGCCGGTGAAACGTATGAACCTTGCAGACCCCTTAGAGTCACTCCATCTGGCCGCCGAATTCCGCCGGGCACCGTTCGGGCACCACAGCCCGAACCTGCAACGTCTCCTACGGACGTTTCGGAGTTTTCCAATCCCCGGGAAACACGCCTTGCTTACAATCGAGCAAAACCGGCGTTGGATGCTCGTGACCCTGACGGGAATACCGGGGCGTCCCTTGGTAAGACATGAGGATGTGATCTTCGATGATCTGGGCTCGGCGGAATGGTACGTATTCCGCCAGCGCTGGTTGCAACATTTTGGAACCGAGCTTCCGGATGGAGACGACGCATGAGGACGTTGTCGGGCTATGCCAACATCCTCAGTGCGAAGCCGGGGGACGTTGTCGACTTCAAAGTCAGTTCGCTCGGCGAGGCTAAGTCGTTTTCGGCCCGTCTGGTGAGGCTGATCACCACCGAAGACCACCCCCAGGCCGCCGCTATGGTCGAGCGTGATCTCGACGCACCGTTTAACGGAGTATACCCCGGGAGACTGCAACCGATCCATATCGGCTCGTATGGCCAGGTCGAGCACGCAACCGCCTTTTCCGGAATGGAAGACTTCACGTTCACTGCATGGATCTGGCCCACGCTTCCGGGACAGAAGCGCCAAACGATCGGCGGGACATGGCAGGAAGACCGACGCAACGGATTCGCGGTGGAGATCGACGAGTTCAGTCGCCTGACGGTAAGACTAGGCGATGGCGAAGGCAATGTAACGGCGGTGTCCCTCGATACCCCGTTGCCCGAGCGGCGGTGGATGTTGGTCGTGGCCAGCTACAGCCACAAGGAGTGCGCGTTGATCCTGCATCAAAGCCTGCGCGGCGATGTGGGTGATCTTGAGCTCGTGGAAACGCGACGCTTTGAACTGTCCGCGGGCCTAGGTCGCCGGACAAAGTCAGCGTTTCTGCTCGCTGCTCATGCCGTATCCCGCAGCTCAGAGGGTACGGTGTCCGACGGCCATTATAACGGAAAGATCGATTCCCCGAAGCTGTACGCTTGCGCCCTCCCGTTCGACGAAGTCGCCGTGCTGCGCGATGGCGCCCTCGACATTGCCTGGCAGCAACACTTAATCGCCGCCTGGGACTTTAGTGTTGAGCAGGGCTCTGATCTCATCAAGGATGTCTCAGGCAATGGTCTTGACGGTATTCTGATCAACATGCCGACCAGGGCCATGAAAGGCCACAACTGGACCGGCGCATTTCATGATTGGCGATCCGCCCCGCGCGAGTATGGCGCGATCCATTTCCACGAGGACGACCTTTACGACGCAAAGTGGTCCACGGACTTCTCATTCAGGGTGCCGGAAGGGCTTGAGAGTGGCGTTTATGCCGCTCGCCTTGATGCCGACGGCGCCACTCCGGCTTATGTTGTTTTCTTCGTACGACCGCCGACGGGGCAGGCCACCTCTGAAGTGGCTTACCTTGCGTCCACGGCCACCTACATGGCCTACGCCAACCAGAGATTCATCGCGCGAGACGCTCTAGATGAAATGAGCATGGGCAGCCTGCCGATTTTCGGAGAGGATGACGTTTTTCTCGACGAACATCTGGACTACGGCAAGTCGCTCTACGACATGCATACCGATGGCAGCGGCGTGTGTTACTCCTCGCGGCTGCGGCCGGTACTGAACATGTCGCCGAACGCGAAATATTGGTCTTTTGGCGGCGACGGATACCTGACCGGATGGCTCGACGTCATGGGCATCCAGGCGGATGTGATCACCGACGAGGATCTCCATCGGGAAGGCGAGAGCCTCTTGGCGCCTTACCGCGTGGTGCTTACGGGATGTCATCCCGAGTATGTGTCGCTGGCGATGTGGGACGCCCTGAGGACCCATCTCGGCCGCGGCGGCCGTCTGATGTATCTGGGTGGCAACGGCTTCTACTGGAGAACGGCGTTCCACCCGACGCTTCCCGGCTTGATCGAGGTCCGACGGGCCGAAGACGGTTCGCGAACGTGGTCAGCGGAACCGGGTGAGTACTTCATGAGCTCGACCGGCGAATTTGGCGGGCTGTGGCGCCGCCAGGACCGCACCCCTAACCAGCTGGTTGGAATCGGCTTTTGTGCCCAAGGCTTCCAGTCAAGTTCCTATTATCAATGGAAGCCGGAGAGTGCCAACTCCCGGGTAGACTTCATCCTGGCGGGTATCGACAGGGATGCCCTTCTCGGGAACTACGGCCTGTCCGGCAACGGTGCTGCAGGACAAGAGTTGGATCGCTACGACGTGGACTTGGGATCGCCCAAACATGCGGTCGTGGTCGCAACGTCCACTAATCACACCGATTATATGGTATACGCGAAGGAAGAGTTCGGCGCGATGCACTGGATGATCGGCGGGAGTGAAAATGAAAACGTGCGATCCGACATCGTTTTCTTCGAAACCAACGGCGGAGGAGCGGTATTCTCCGTGGGTTCGATATCCTGGTGCATGAGCCTGCCGATCGATGGGTATGACAACGGCGTGTCCCGCGTGACCCGCAATGTTCTCGAGCGCTTCCGAAGCGCTGAGCCTTTTGCGCCGCCGTCGACCCAAGCACTTCAGGTCGACGTCGTCTAAGTCCTGCGCCGACTGCCGCCAGCAGTTTCTGGCAACCTGTCGGTCATGCACCTTGGCCGACCATGAAGGTCACGTCGCATGCCACGCTGGAGCTATGAACTTCCCTCCCTGACGGCCCTGCGAGTGTTCGAAACGTCGGCCCGGCACGTGTCGTTCACGCGTGCCGGGACAGAACTGAATGTCACTCCAGGGGCGGTCAGCCGGCAGATCAAGGCCATTGAGGACGAACTCGGTATCCCTTTGTTTGTCCGGCTGGGTGCGGGGGTTGTCCTGACGAGCGCTGGGGAAGACCTTTACAGCGCCGTCGCGACCAGCTTCTCCAATATGTCGGCAGCGGTACGCACTATTAAACGCGGCGGCGGTTCGAATACTGTCACGGTTGCCTGTTCTGATGCCTTCGCCACGCTGTGGTTGCTGCCGCGGATGGTGGAGTTCTGGGCGAAGTACCCTGACATTGTCATTGATCACCTGATTTCGGATGAAGCGCGCGACTACAGGCGCACCGAGATCGACCTGCGGATCCGCTACGGCTCGGGAATCTGGCCCGACGAGACGGCCGAATTTATATTCGATGACACGCTTTACCCGGTCTGCGGATCCGAGTTCGCGCGAAATCATGCCGCGACGTCGCCCGACCAGCTTTCCGAGCTTCCGCTTCTCCATGTTGACTGGGTCAACCCGAAATGGATTGACTGGCCCGATGTCTTCCGGATGTTCCGGATCCCTTATGGAACCGGCGAAGGCCGCCGGTTTAGCCGGTTCAGCGCAGCCGTGGCTGCAGCTTCCGCCAATATGGGGGTCGCCCTGGCCTCGCATCGGCTCGTACAATCGCTGATTGCCGATGGCAAACTCGTCAGGTTCACGAGCTTGGAAATCCCGGCGTCCGGCAGCTACTACCTTACACTTAGCAACCTGAAGACTCCATCCCTGGCGTCCGCGACGTTCACCGACTGGTTGAGGCAGCAATGTCCGGTTGCCGCGGCCTCCGGCGGTCCCTCCTATCCGCCGGTTTAATCCCGGCTATATCTCGCCGTCGCACCGTGGACGTCATTGGATGCCGCGTTATTCAGGCGCGACCGGCCAACCCTGTCACGATTCCGAAGCGCCATCCGTCAAAAGCACCCGATTTATAATCCGTAGCCTACGTCCCTGATAACATTTTGGTCTTGCGGAACATGACTTTTTCTACGGTTGTTTTGCGGTGTCCGCGCCGGTAGCGTTTCTGACCGACGCAACTCTCTGGCCTCGAACATGTCCCGGTCCAGCCATGGGGAGTGGCAAAACACTGGACGTTGCTTCTGGCCCTTTGAGTCCGGCGACGGGGATGCAGGCGATGCCGTCCGGCTGACGAGTCCTGCCGGGTGTATCGCGCCGGATTTGAATTCAAAAACCAGACTATTGTCAACGAAAAGGGGAACCAATGTACAGACAATCACTACTTTCAGCACTTGTGCTCACCGCAGCCACAGGAATCGCCAGCGCGGACTGCAAGGTCGGTGAGGGCCGCGAAGTCCGGCCGATGGAAGCCAGCGCGAGCATGGTGGAGAAGTTCACCCACAAGGTGGTCTACACGGCTTTGGAGAAAATGGGCTACAAGGTCGCCGAGCCGCTTGAAACCGAATACGCCGCCCTGTTTATTTCGCTGGCCAATGGCGACGGCGATTTCACGGCCGCCTACTGGAACCTCCTGCACAAAAGCTTTTATGACAAGGTCGGTGGCGCCGAAAAGGTGACGATCGTCGGCAAGGTCGTGCAGGGCGCCGTGCAAGGCCTGCTCGTCGACAAGAAGAGCTATGACGAAGGCGTTCATAATCTTACTGATTTCAAGGACAAGGCTGTCGCCGCCCGGTTTGATGCCGATAGCAACGGTAAGGCCGATCTCGCCGGGTGTACGCCGGGTTGGGGCTGCGAGAAGACTATCGAGCACTATCTCACCGCGTTGGGCCTGCGCGACACCGTTACCCACAACCAGGGCTCCTATGACGCTCTGATGGCCGATGTCATCGCGCGATACAAAGCAGGCAAGCCGATCTTCTACTTTACCTGGGTCCCGTATTGGGTGTCGGGCGTTCTCGTCCCCGGCAAGGATGTGGAATGGCTGGACGTGCCGAAGACCAAAGGCGACGATGCGTTGTACACGGACTATCAGGGCAAGAACTTGGGATTCGGCATCGATTACGCCAGCTTCCTAGTCAACAACAAGTTCCTCGCCGACAATCCGCCCGTGAAGACCCTTTTTGAAAATATCACTATCGATATCAATGATCTTTCGGCGGAAGCGATGCGACAGAAAAACGGGGAAAGCTCCGTCGAAGATGTTCAGCACCACGCCGAGGCTTGGATTGCCGCGCATCAGTCGCAGTTCGACGGGTGGGTCAATAAGGCCTGCGCTGTTCCTGCGAAAAGCTGACCACAGGAACCGCCTCTACCAACGAGCTAAAAAATTCTCGGTGGCCGATCGCTCCCTCGGCCGCCGATTTTTTTGTAGCTTGCAGGTTGGTCGGGAGCGCGAGGGGCGGTCCAAGGGACCCGTCGCCCTGGGGCTTCTGGCCGGCCTATAAAAAGGCCAGGACATTGCTGCCGGATCTTATGGTTGACCAGGTGCCCGCGCCTGCGCAACTCGTGTGTCACCCGCCGATAGCCGTAGCAGGGCAGTTCGTCCTGGATGTCCTCGATGATGGTGACGAGTTCCATATCCGAGAGTTTGGCCGTTCTGGTCGTGGCACGATAGTAAAAGGTGCTTCTTGGCAGATCGATCACTTCGCACCCCCGCCTGACGGCGCAGGCCGAGGGCCGGTGACGATGAAGGATCTCTCGCTGTCGCCGGCGGTCGGTTGGCGCGGCGTTTTTTGGCAAGGTCCAACTCCATCGTGAGTTGGCCGACCTTGCGCTCGAGAGCCGCGATGCGCGTTTTCGTATTCTGCGATGACGCTGGCCTCGGCTTCCTCGTCATTTATTTCGCCCCGGTCGAACTGTGTCAGCCAAAGCTGAATGAGGTTTGCCAAGACGCTATATGTGCGGTGGGCATCGCGACGTCCGATGACGCCGCCGCGGATGTCTTGGCAGAGCTGCAGTTTGAATTGCGTCGAGTGCCGACGGTATGGACCGCGTGACTTCATGAGCCTTCTCCGTTCAAGGCCCATCGAACGTATCAGCTTTTCGGCCCCGCCTGGTCCAGCTCACGGGGTTCACTCCAGCCTTTCTCAGCGCCGCAAGCGGGCTCTCGGTGGCACCTTCCTGCGCGACCCTTTGGCCTCTAGCGCCTTGAGACGCTCTTTCATGGTCTCATGGCGCTCTCACACCCCACGCACGCCGGCCGGCGAAGTCGAGTGGCCGAGCTTGCGCTCCCCGTTGGCGATGCGGATCTGGCTGAAGGCGGGCAGCTCCAACGACAAATCTAGGATGATCGCCTCGAGTCTGCTGGCGTGCGGTTGGCCAGCAGCTGCGGACGCCACGGCAAAGTCGGTCACTGCGCGTCGGATTAAACGGCGTCGTCCGTCAGGTAGTCGAACGAGACGAAAGCCGGAGCGCGCGCAGACCGAGACGAAACGAGTTCCAGACGCTGACCCGCAAGGCCGTGACGCGGGTCGACGACCGTCAAATAGGACACCACTCCGTCGAGAATGGCGGCAGCCTCTGATGTTTGGTCTATGTACGCGGCTCCCGCTACACCGGGTCGGTATCGTCTCGAACCAAGGGGTGACCCGGCGGAAGCCCCTATGCAGCACCGCTGGTGGACTCGCGAACGGCAACGCCGCTGTAACAAACTCGCATATAAAATTCGCAGATTCTTAACGCCGCAAAATCGGTGACGATGGTAGCCTCGCGGCAATGTCTGAGGTCAAGGGCGGCTGCAAAAAGCTGCCCCTCCATCAGACCTCTGACGGCAGCAGGAGTCCACACCCGATGGCAAAAGCGCTGGTCCTGATTGGAGGCACGGTAATGGGCTCGGGCCTGCTCTACGTCCAGTCTGCTCAGCGTCTTGGTCTTCAGCCGATTACCCTTTCGGCCGATCCAAGTCAGCATGACCATTTCGCGGCAAAAGGCGTCGAAACAATCCGTGTCGATACAAACGATCTGAATGCGCTGCTCAGAGAATGTTCCCGGCTCCAAAAGACCTATGAAATTGCTGGCATCACGAGCGCTGCTGACTCGTTTTATGCGACAGTTGGCAAGCTCTGCCGTCATTTCGATCTGCCGGGACCGAACCCGGAAGCTATTGAACAATGCTGCGATAAATACACTCAGCGTCAACTCCTCGCGGCCTCAGGCGTTCCGATACCAGCTTATCGCTTGGCGACCAATGAGACAGAGGTTGAAAGCGCGGCCGCGGAGATCGGCTTACCGGTGATTCTAAAGCCAGCATCAGGCAGCGGGAGCGTCGGTGTCCGATTGTGCCGCACTGCCACCGAGGTAGCCGACCATACGATGCATCTATTGGGCGCGCATAGGTCGCGCCTCTCGCCAAGGATACTGGTCGAAGAATTCGCACAAGGTTCTCATTACTGCGCTGACGTAATGGGAAGCGAGGTCATTGCGATCGCTACCCTTGACTTCGGCCCTCCACCGCATTTCGTCTATCGTGGGGCGACTTACCCAGCACCGCTGAGTGATGGCGAGCATGAGCGTTTAGCCGACATTTCGCTGAGCTCTGTGCGCGCGCTCGGCCTCGACTGGGGGCCAGCGGGCATTGAATTTCGGTGGACGAAGCGTGGCCCAGTTGTCATTGAGGTCAATCCACGCCTTCATGGCTCACCAAATCCCCAGATGGTTCATCTGGCCTACGACGTTGATCTGATCACGGCGCACATTAAGCTTGCCACAGGGGAAGAATGGGATTTGCGTAAAGGGCGTTCGCAGACGGTAGGCGCGCGATTCCTAGTTGCTGACCGTGATGGAACGCTCGACTGGATCGGGGGGGACAGAGAGGCAGCTGCTCTATCGGGTGTCGCTGAAGTTAAATTCTATGTTCAACCCAAAACCCCCGTTGTCAGAAAAGGCGACTATAGAGACTGTTTGGGACATGTCATCGCCGCTTCACCCACTCTTCCTCGTACCGAGGCTATACTGGAGCGTGCCGTCAACTTGATCGGTTGGTCCATCACGCCCTAAGGGCGATAGTTGAGAGTGGCTAAAGTATAAATTGGCCTGGTTCACGTCCTAATTCCTTTGCCGACCGGGGTTGCAAAGTTGCAAATCCGGTCAGCGTGATTTCGTCGAGTGGTTGCGGACTTGAGGTCGACTGGAAGCGGCCTATCTGATCGCCGATGTGGTTACACAGGCTTCCGCAACTCTCTCAGGATTTCCTTCGATAAGCGCGTACCACGAAATTTGGAGGAATAGTTCTGTATGAGCGGCAGGAACATTGTCCAGGCGTTTGAGACGTCGGAGTATCGGGCTCGTCTCGATAAGGTACGTACCTTGATGTCCAATGCTGGGATGGACGCGCTGGTGGTCATCTCACCAGCGAATCAGTGTTATCTCCTGGGGTATGAGTCCTTCTCCGGTGACGAGCCGCAGGCGGTGCTGGTGACGTTGGACGACGACCCGTATTTCATCCTGCGCAAGATGGACGCCGACGCTGCGGCGGACGCAGGATGCTGGCTCTCGCAGGATCGGGTTGTCGGGTACGCGGAAAGCTTCGTAGCCGGCACAGGTGTGCAAAGCGCGTGGGAAGTGATCGGCCAGTTCGTGAGGAACAAGGTGGGGGCGTCTGCACGCATTGGCGTCGAAGCGTCTGGGATGAGCGTGTTCAACTACAAGCTCGTCGGCGCTTTGGGAGTTCAGGAACCGCTCGATGCCGGTGACCTGGTGGCAGCATGCAGGCTCGTTAAGTCAGAGCGCGAGCTTTTGTATATGAGCGAGGCGGCCGCAATAGCGGACCGGGCGATGCTGGCTGGCCTCGACAAGATCTCAGTCGGCACCAGACATTGTGACGCAGCGGCCGCGATCCTGTCAGCTCTCTGCGCCGGGACCGAGACCATTCCCGGCGGGCCGCCACCATCTCCACCGTTCATCCGTGGTGGAAGGTTCGCCAACGCACCGCACCAATTTTGGATTGACGACGTATTTGCCCTCGGCCACCAGTATTACCTCGGGATTGGTGCCAGCCGGCATCGATATGTGGCTCCGATGACGAGGACTGCTCATCTCGGCCCCATCACTCCACGCCGGAAGAACCAACATGAGGGTGCACTGGCGGGATTCCACGCCGCCGTCGACGCACTGCGCCCCGGCGCGACCTGCGCGGATGTTGCGCGGGCGTTCCAAGCGGCTATCCGGCCGTACGGCCTCACCAAGGACTCGCGCCTAGGCTACTCTGTTGGCCTTGACTGGCTAGACGGCCCGAGCCTGGGGACGCAAAACGACACCGAGGTCCTGGCCAACATGACCTTTCTGATCCACATTGGTTTCTACGAGCGCGGCGAACTGTACATGTTGAGCGACACCGTCCGGGTCTCCGCTAATGGCTCTAAAGCGATGAGCAAGCTTCCGCGGATCCTTTTCGAGCGTCCCGCATGAAAATGCAGGAGCAGCGATGCCTCGCGCAATAAAGTCGCCGATCTGCCGGCGCCGCTCATGTTGATCACGGATCCCGCTGACGGCCTATGGGGAGAAAGGAGGGCGGCCAAGGCAGTTTCTCTGTTCGGCCGAATGGTCGAGCGGCAACGTTCGTCCCTGCGCTGATGTTTGTCCCTGCAGGCTCTCGCGCCTCTCCGGAACGGACCACGGGCCTATCCAAAGAATGGAGCAGAACTATCTGGTGAGCATCCTCCGGATCGTCGCTCCGAAGGCAAAAGCTGCCATGCGAACTCTCTTCGTTCCGCGTCCGGCGACGAAAAACCGCCGCTTGGTCCGGAGTTGAATGATCTCCTTTCAGGCCAACGGTTTGTTCAGCGCGGCCAACGTATCGAAGTGCATTGTGACTATGTAGTGGGTCCGACATAAGAGCAAATCCGATGTTTTGTCGGTCGCGTATCGTATTGATTTAGGAAGACCTTTGGCTTTGGCACGGCACATGCTTTTCGCTTGGTACGGGGATCTTTTTTTTCTGCAGCTGTGCCAAGAGCGTAGCGGTAGCGATATCAAGTGGAGTGAAGATGGATTTAGAGCTTGACGGCAAGGTGGCGATGGTCTCGGCCGCTTCCACCGGCTTGGGTTGGCCACCGCTGAGGAGTTGGCCAAAGAGGGCTGCCGCCTGTCTATTTGTGGGCGGGATACGGGGCGGCTCGAAAGCGCAGTGGATCGGTTGCGCAAGACGAGCGCCGAAGTGCTGGCGCGCGTGACCGATGTGACCGACTGCGCTGATGCAGCAGCTTGGGCTGCCGAAACAGCGGAGCATTTTCACTGTATCGACGTCTTGGTGACGAATTGCGGCCGGGTTTCTGTCGGACCACCCTCGGCCATGATGCCCAAGGATTTCGAAGATGCGGTCCAGCGAGTGCTTCTACCTTCGATAAATCTTGTGACGGCTGCCTTGCCGCATCTGCGCCGCTCGAGCTCGGGGCGAATATTGATGCTCGCTTCCGAGGCTATTGTCGAACCCCAGTACATTTCGCGCTGTCGGGCGTCGCACGAGCGGGGCTAGTGCCTTCTTATGAGACCAGTGCGCGCCATCGTCGAGGCTGAAGAAAACCCGGTCTCGGTGCCGGCGAAGAGTAGGCCTGGACGCACCGGATCTGCGCGCACCACGCGGGTGATCTCGCCCTTCGGAAGTCGCCAGCGATCGACTGCCGGCTCTTGCCACCGTCCTTCGTACGGAAGAGGTAAGGCTGGTAATCGGCAAGCTTGTAGCGCGTAGCCGCAAGATAACGGTGTCAGCGTCATGCGGTGAGATTTCGACGCACCCAACATAGGCGAGCTCGGGCATGGCTTTCGGCGTAACGTTGCTCCACTCGGCCCCGCCATTGCGCGTCACATGCACGAGGCCGTCGTCGGTGGACGCCCAGATCTCGCCCTTGCGGTGCCGGGATTCCACGACCGAGGCGCACGTTGCATGGACCTCCGCACCCAGGTTTTCACGGGTCAAGAGGCCGCCCGAGTAGTCCTGCCTAGCAAGGTCATTGAGGCTAAGATCGGGCGAGATCTCGGTCCAGCTCGATCCTTCGTCGCGGCTGCGGAAGACGTGGTTACCGCCGGCATAGAGCGTCTTTGCATCATGGGGCGAGAAGGTGAGCGGGAAGGTCCATGCAAAGCGGTATCGCATGTTCTTCGGCGCGATACCGGTCGTCTTTTCCGGCCAGACATTCACAAGTCGGATCTGCCGCGTACGGTGGTCATAGCGTTGCAGCGGACCCGCGCCGTCTGCGCTTGAGCCGATCGCGCCGCAATAGACGATATCGGGGTCCTCGGGATTAACAACGATGAAGCCGCTCTCGCCCGTGCCCGGATAGGTGCAGTCGCCCAGGCCGATTACGCCCCATTCGGTAGCGCTGGGGACCGAGATCGAGGTGTTGTCCTGCTGCGTGGCGTAGACCCGATAAGGGTGCCGGCCGTCGACGTCGATGCGATAAAATTGTGCCGTGTTCTGATTGTAGATCGAGGACCAAGTCCTGCCGCCATTGAAGGTGACGCAGGCACCGCCATCGTTGCCTTCGATCATACGTTTGGGATTGAGCGGGTCGACCCAGAGGTCGTGGTTGTCGCCGTGAGGCGTCATCACTTCGGTGAAGTTCACTCCACCATCGGTCGATTTCCACATCTGGAAGTTGGTCACGTAGACGGTATCGGCGTGACCCGTATCGGCGAAGACAGGGGTGTAGTACCAATGGCGGTGCATCAGATCGCGGTTCTGACAGACGTGGATCCAGTGGTCGCCGTAATCGTCGGTTCTATAAAGCCCGATTTTGTCGTCCTCCGCCTCTATGAGGGCGTAGACGCGCCCACGCTGCGCCTCCGAGACGGAAACGCCAATCTTGCCGAGGATTCCAGGCGGCAAGCCGTTTTGGCCAGACAGCTCCTCCCAAGTGTCGCCGCCGTCGAGTGACCGAAAAATTCCGCTCCCTGGCCCACCGCTGTTCAGGTGCCAGAAGCTCCGCCGCGTCTGCCAGGTCGTGGCGAACAGGATGCGCGGATTGTTGGGATCCATCCAGATGTCAACGGCCCCGGCGTCGGGATTGCGGTAGAGAATCTTCTGCCAAGTCTTGCCGCCATCCTTGGAACGGAACACGCCGCGGTCCTCGTTCGGCCCGAACGCATCGCCTAGCGCCGCGACATAGACGATGTCGGGATGGTGCGGATGAACACAGATTTTGCCAATATGGCGGGTCTCTTTCAGGCCCAAATGAGTCCAGCTGCGGCCGGCATCGATCGACCTGTAGACTCCGTCGCCGTAAGAGACGTCGAGGCGGATCGTTCCCTCACCCGTCCCGGCATAGATGACATTCGGGTCCGAGCGGGCGACGGCGATCGCGCCAACACTGGCGCTCGTGAAGAAACCGTCCGATACGCAGCGCCAATAAACACCGCCGTCAATCGTCTTCCACACACCGCCCGCGCAGGCGCCGAAATAGAACACCATCGGCTCGTTGGCGTCGCCTGCGACCGCAACAACGCGGCCGCCTCTCGCCGGCCCGATGCAACGCCATTTGAGGGCCTCGAGGGCCTTTGGGTCATTCACACGAATCTGCGTCGACACAGCACTACACACCCTGACTAGGTTGTTTGTGCAAAGCTCTGATCGAACTTCCACGTTTTGATCGACTTGGATGGCTGGATCACCCTCGGGGACGGCGCTTCCGCGATGATCACGCCAAGTCGGCATACAGGTGTGTTCTTGAGCAGTTTGTGATCATCGCCTTCAGGCCTTCGGCCGTCGTGCCGCGAGTTGCAAGGCGCTGAGCCTGCCCCACGAGCCCCGATCATATCCACACTGCCGCCGCATTGGGCTTATAGCGTCAATCCCTCAATTGACCTCCGAAGCGTGCCTATCGAGCGGAATCCCAAGCCGCTAAATTGTCACCTACGGCCTAGAAGTATTGCGCTCTGACGGCTCGTGTCAGCAAGATTTCCAAATCCTCGCACTTACCTGGACTGACGCTCTATCTAAGAAGAAACGCATTATGGAAATCTTTCGCTACAGCGCGACCGCCGTCTAGAACAAAGCCAGAGTCCGCTCCGTAGGTGAACAAGCTGAGGCCAAGCTCCTGGAATCGCTTGATATCGTCTATGGACCCCACATCAATACCCGATCCTATGCGGTACTTTTTAGCGGCAGCCCCGACTGCCCGACAGGCATCCAGCAACTCAGGCGTGAGCTTTCCCGGTTCCATGCCAAAGGCAAGCGCAAGGTCTGCCGGGCCGATGAAGAGCGCGTCGACACCAGGCGTTGAGGCTATGTCGTCCAGATTGTTGAGGGCCTCTCTTGTTTCAATCTGAAGTACGACGGCCAAGCTGGAATTCGCATCCCTGCGATACTCCGCATCCCTTTGGTAGTAGTTCGATGCTCTCCACGCCCCGGACCCGCGCTTTCCCGCAGGCGGATATTTTGCGGACGACACAGCTTCGATGGCTTCGGCACCAGAGTTCACCATTGGCACCATGATCCCGTTCGCACCATGATCCAACGCGGCCTTAATGAGTTCAATTCTATTCCAAGCGACTCTGTAGAGTACAGGCATATCGTGTCGTTCGGTCGCAGGAAGAATCTCCAAGAGGCCGTTAGGCGCAATGGGCGCATGCTCGCCATCGACCAGAAGAAAATCTAGGCTTGTCTGCGCCAGCGTCTCTGCGACGATTACATGTGGAATGTGCATCCAGGCGCCGATTTGGGGTTTTCCCGACCTGATCGTTTCAGCGAACGAATTTCCTGCCATTTTTCACAATCCTTTGCGTCGTCTAAGCCGTAATTCTTCGTCCGCAGCAAGCCGCGTCTGGACGAGTTCATTCCAGCCTACCTGGTCGGAGGGAGCTATAGAATTGCGCTGCTGCGCACCAATCAATTTGTTTCTATGGGAAGATGGCAGTTTTTTCGGCATCCTAAAACATACAGTTTGTGCAGAAATTGCCTATCACACCAAACGATACCGTGGTGGCACCGTGTGCGCTCCGGCGAGGGGTGCTTACAGGCGAAGTTTAGCCCGACTTCAACAGTTGTTTTTGAATAGATCTTTATAATCAATGAGATGTGCGGCCCCCAAGTTTCCTTAGCACCA
>NZ_JBSKBQ010000022.1:0-53078 GCF_053714375.1 Mesorhizobium sp. ArgA1 | reverse complement strand
CAGAGAATATCCCGCCAGAGCGCATCCTGCGAATGGCGCAAGCCCTGTGCTTCACCACCTAAACGTACAAAGTCGAGCTCAGCCCTTGTCGTCATCGCCCTGGGTAATCAGCCGCGCGCTGCGCTGGCCGGTGAAATAGATCCATAGCCAGCTAAGCGATACCGACAGTCGGTTGCGGAAACCGATCAGGAAGTAGATATGCGCCACGCCCCACAGCCACCAGGCGAGCCAGCCGGTCAGCTTGATCCAGCCGAAATCGATCGCGGCTGCCCATTTGCCGATCGTCGCCAGGTCGCCGGCATGTTTGTAGCGGAAAGGGCGCGGCGAGCTATCGCCGGCCAGCCGCGCCTTGATCGTTGCCGCAACATGCTTGCCTTCCTGCTTTGCGGAAGGCGCCACGCCGGGTACCGGCTTGCCGTCCGGCCGCAACACATGCGCAGTGTCGCCGATGACGAAGACCTCCGGACTGTTCGGCACGGTAAGATCGGGCTCGACCATCACCCTGCCCACCCGGTCGACCGGCGCTCCCAGCCACTCTCCTGCGGGCGAAGCGGCGACGCCAGCGGCCCACAGGATCGTCCTTGCCGGAAGATGCGTCTCGCCAAAGACAACGCCTTCGGCATCGAGGCGCGTAACGGCGCGGCCGAGTTCGACCGTTACGCCCAGCCGTTCCAGCGCCTTGCGGGCATAGTCGGACAGTTCCGGCGCGAAATTGGCGAGAATCCGGTCGCCGGCCTCGACCAGCACCACGCGCGCCTCACGCGTGTCGATGTTGCGGAATTCGCCCCGCAGCGTCTCATGCGCGAGTTCGACAATGGTGCCGGCAAGCTCCACCCCAGTCGGGCCGCCGCCGACGATGACCAGCGTCAGCAACGCCTGGCGCGTGGCCGGGTCGGTCTCTCGCTCGGCCTGCTCGAAGGCAAGCAGGATGCGGCGGCGAACGGTGGTGGCGTCCTCAAGCGTCTTCAGCCCCGGTGCAAAGGGCTCCCATTCGTCATGGCCGAAATAGGCGTGGCGGGCGCCGGTAGCGAGCACCAGCGTGTCGTAGGCGATCGAACTGCCGTCCTCGAGCATTACACGTTTGCCGGCACGGTCGACGCCGATGACGTTGCCCAGAAGGGTCGTCACATCCTTGCGATTGCGCAAGAGATGGCGGATCGGCCAGGCAACCTCGGAGGTTGCGAGCGATGTGGTCGCCACCTGGTAGAGCAGCGGCTGGAAAAGGTGGTGGTTGCGCTTGTCGATCATCGTGATGCGCACAGGTGCACCGGCCAGTGCGTGGGTGAGTTCAAGACCGCCGAATCCCGCACCGACGACAACGACATGATGGCTTGTTTCGTTCATCGCACTCATCTCGTTTTCACCGTCCGTATTTAGTGGTTCTTGTGCACCGCAACAATGTCGTGGGGCGCAGGACTGCCATGCATCAAGGCTGCCCCAGACTCGCCTTCCAATGTCGTGAATGCCTACGTTGTCAGGTTCAGACCGGTATAGCTTCACACGGCAGGACCACGGGAGTGAGGCATGGCCAACGACGATGATGACGCCAAAGATCACGACGGCCCGGCGCTATACGCCTCGCCGCCTTGTTTCATGCACGAACTCGACCCGGAATTTCGCGTGCCGCTATCCGACTGGACCGATGTCAGGCGCTGGCGCAAGGTCGAGCGCGAACGCCTGATCGCGGCGCGACTGGCGGTTTCGGCCGATGCACGCACAACCATGTCGCAGCGTATTGCCAACGGCCTGGACGCGGTGATCGGCGACATCGCCGGCCGTATGGTCAGCCTCTATTGGCCGTTTCGCGGCGAGCCGGACTTGCGGTCATGGATGGCGTCGATCAACGAGCGTGGTGGCCGCACGGCCCTGCCCATCGTCATCGAGAAGGCCCAGCCGTTGATCTTCCGCGCCTACGTCCCTGGCGACCGGCTGGAAAAGGGCGTCTGGAACATCCCGATCCCCGCCGAAGGCGATCCGGTGCTGCCCGACATTGTCATTTCGCCGATCGTCGGCATCGATCCCAAAAACTACCGTCTGGGCTATGGCGGCGGCTTTTTCGACCGCACGCTGGCGGCAATGCCGTTCAAGCCACTGGTCATCGGCGTCGGCTACGAGTTGCAGCGTATCACAACCATCTACCCGCAGACGCACGATATCCCGATGGATCGGCTGGTGACCGAGGCTTCCGCCTTGTAGCAGTGCAATGTCACGTGACAAAAATCCGACTTCGTCGATAATATGATCTTCCAGAAGACCACGCTGCGAAGCACTGTTTCGACAGGCGCTCTGGGCGGATCCAACAGTGTCCTGTCACTCTTTGGATTGGCTGCTTCACAACGGATGACGAGATGATCGGACGAACGTTAGCGGCTGCCCTTGCAATTGCGGTTTCGTTCTCGCCTTTGCATGCGCAACCACAGCATCGTTTACCGGGCGGCTACAAATGGGGCCGCTGCCTGCTTGTTGTTGACGGTCAGACTCGCATCTCCGGAAGATGCTCCTACCAAATCGAGAGCGGCGGCGATTTCAATATCCAGGGCCCTCGGCAGGTTTTTGCAGGCATCGACTACCCTGATCCGCATAGCGGCGCTGGTGAAATGTCCGAAGATTACTGGGCGGTTGTCTACAAGGACGGTGATGTGTGGGCGGGCTATGCGAACTCCGACATTCGCGCAACGCACGGCGATGAACGTTGGGAAGAGCTTCGCCGCGAAGGCGCGTGCTGTATCGGGAAGGACGTACGGGTGTGCCTTTGGCGTTAAGCCAGTTCCGGCTTCATGCCCATGGCTGTCCGATCGACGATCTCGCGCAAGGCAAACGACGAATTGATCTTGGTCACATGCGGCATCGCCGACAGCCATTCCTTGTGGATACGCTCATAGTCGACCAGGTCCTTGGCCGCGATGCGCAGGATGTAGTCGTATTCCCCCGACATCAGGTGGCAGGACAGCACATTCGGGCAGCGCTTGATCGCCGCCTCGAAATCCGACAGCGTCTTTTCGAACTGTCCCGACAGCGATATATGCACGATCGCCGTCATCTGGTGGCCGAGCGCGGCATTCGAAAGCCTGGCGTGATAGCCGCGAATGGTCCCGGATTTCTCCAGATTGTCGAGGCGACGAGAACAGGCCGATTGCGACAGCCCGACCCGCTCGGCGAGCGCCGCATTGGGTATGCGCCCATCCTTCTGTAAAGTCTCGAGAATGGCGATATCAATCCTGTCGAGCGGCATTTTTCGTGATTCCTGCGAAAATCGTGCGATTTGGCGCAACGATTATCGAAACGGGCGACCCCACGCAAGCGCATTCGCAAACACCTGCGCAACGATTCGTGGTTCACTGAGTTCATACAGGGAACGAGCCCCAAGGGCCGGATCAGGAGAAGACGATGCGCGTCGGTTGCCCCAAGGAAATCAAGAACCACGAATACCGCGTCGGCATGACGCCGGGCTCGGTCCGCGAATATGTCGCGCATGGCCATGAGGTGCTGATCGAAACCGGCGCCGGCGCCGGCATCGGCGCCGATGACAATGCCTATCGCGCCGCCGGCGCCACCATTGCCAAGACCGCCGCCGACGTGTTCACCAAGTCCGACATGATCGTCAAGGTCAAGGAGCCGCAGCCCAATGAATGGGCGCAGCTGCGCGACGGTCAGATCCTTTACACCTATCTTCACCTGGCTCCGGATCCGGAACAGACCAAGGGTCTTCTCGCCTCCGGCGTCACGGCAATCGCCTACGAGACGGTAACCGACGACCGCGGCGGCCTTCCTCTGCTCGCACCGATGTCGGAAGTCGCCGGCCGCCTGTCGATCCAGGCCGGCGCCACCGCATTGCAGAAGGCAAATGGCGGCCGCGGCGTGCTGCTCGGCGGCGTGCCCGGCGTGCTCCCCGGCAAGGTCACCGTGCTGGGCGGCGGCGTCGTCGGCCTGCATGCCGCCCGCATGGCGGTCGGCCTCGGCGCCGATGTCACCATCATCGACCGCTCGATCCCGCGTCTGCGCCAGCTCGACGATCTCTTTACCGGCCGCGTCCACACCCGTTATTCCACTGTCGAGGCGCTGGAAGAAGAATGCTTCTCCGCCGACATCGTCGTCGGCGCCGTGCTGATCCCGGGCGCGGCTGCACCCAAGCTGGTGACCCGCGAAATGCTGTCGGGCATGAAGAAGGGCTCGGTGCTGGTCGATGTCGCCATCGACCAGGGCGGCTGCTTCGAGACCTCGCACGCCACCACCCATGCCGAGCCGACCTATGAGGTCGATGGCGTCATCCATTATTGCGTCGCCAACATGCCAGGCGCCGTGCCGGTCACCTCGGCGCATGCGCTCAACAACGCGACGCTGCATTATGGCCTGCAGCTGGCCGACAAGGGCCTGAAGGCGCTGGTCGACGACCATCATCTGCGCAACGGTCTCAATGTCTACAGGGGCAAGATCACCAATCGCGCCGTCGCCGAAGCGCTTGGTTATGAGCTGGTCGAACCGAAGGCGGTTCTGGCCGCCTGACCAGACTTCAAGACGCTTCTGCCTCCCTCACCCGCCGGTCAATTCCGGCGGGCTTTTTCTTGGCGCGGAATAGAGCGGGCAACAAAAAAGCGGAGCCAAAGCCCCGCTTCCTCAGTCATCGAGATTCCCGCCGGTTCATCCGCGGTCGGCAAATCCATCGACGATCCCCTTTTAGCGCGCGAATGCGACGGCAGTACGACAGCTCTCAACCGGCAGTCGCCGTGCGCCATGTCGGCGACGATCGCGCGGGCTGTGTGAAGTACTTCACATCAGGCGTTCGAAAAACATGCCTAGACAGAGGTGCCGAGTTACGGCTCAAGCGCCTCCGGAAGCCGGTGATCACCGGCCTGCCGGCTGCTTTGACCGCGGCTTCTGTCAAAGGTTCCCAACTGCCCGCCAGACCACCGGCGGGCATCTTTTTGTGTTGCCGTCACGCCCGTTCGATGCGGCACTGATAGCAATTGTTGCGCGCCGAACGGACATGGAGATAAGCAATGTCGTCGCGTTCAAACAGCGTCTTGGCCCGCGCAGCGATGGCGTCCGTGGGGATGACGCCGCCGCTGCCATAGACGATGCGGTCATCTGCTCCATAGCCGCGCACGATATAGTCGCTGCTCTCGAGCACGTCCGGAAGCGCTTCCGCCTCGGCGGCACGTTCGCATTCCTGCGCATGCAGGAAAATCGGTCCTGTCTCCGCGTAAGGCTGCAACGCCGGGAACGGCCGGTAGGCCAAGACCAGATAGCCATCGCCTTCGGCGACGTTTCTCAGGCAATGCCGGCACGGCACGCCGTCGCCATCGGAAACCTTCCGCTCCGGTTTTTGGCCATAGGCGTCCGGCCCGCCGCGCTGCAGCGCTCTCACATCTTCTGTCGGCAAGGCTTTGAACTGAACGGCCATGGCTGAATCTCCGGTGTCGTTGACCGGAAAATATGCCGCCACTCGGACGCTTCCCACCCGATTCCTGCCAAGGCGGTGAGACCGCCGGCAGCCCGGCTATTTCAAGCCAGGCTGCTTCAATATCGATCGCGTCGTTTGGGCGTCACCATGGCAAAGGCGGCCAGAACCGCCGACGAACAGACGGTTCAGCTTTCGGAGAGATTACGGCCGCATGACGCTGGCCGAGCGCTCGGCGAACGGCAGCGGATGCACGGTCTCCTTCTTCTGCGCCACCGGCGCAAAACCCAGCTTCTGGTAGAGCGGCAAGGCGGCCGGATGATCGAGCGTACAGGTCTGCACCGTCACGCGCTTCGGCCCGTAGGACCAGGCGGCGGCGATCGCCGCGCCCAGGAACCAACGGCCTATCCCTTGCCCGGTCGCATGCTCCATCATGCCGAAATACGCGAGCTCGACTTCGTCCGGCAGATGCGGCTTGAGGTCGAAAAAACCCGACGGCGCGCCGTCGAGATAAAGCACCCTGATGTCGCGGTCCTCGCGGTGGATGCCGGCGGCAAGCTCGTCATCGTCCAGCCGCAGCACATTGACCCAGTGCCATTTGCGCCCGACGCGATCCATCAGATAGCGATAGAAATGCAGCGGAATGTCCTTGGTCTTCAGCAGCGCGATCTGCTTGTTGTAGGGCACGGGCGGCGAATAGGCCGGCGGCACGTGCATTTCCAGAAACGTGACCGTAACCTCGATGTCGTCCAGCGCGCCGTTTTCCATCGCCATCACTCCTTGCCCGTTGCAACGGGCGTATCCGATAGTCCGCCCCATTCCGTCCATGAGCCGTCATAGAGCCTGTTGTCGGTGTGGCCGAGCGTCTCAAGCGCCAGCGTGACCACAGCCGCCGTTATGCCGGAGCCGCAAGAGGTGACGACAGGTTTCGACAGGTCGATGCCGGCATCTTCAATGGCCTTGCGCAGTTGATCCGTCGACAACAGCGCGCCATCCTGCGACAGCGCCGAATAAGGCACATTGCGCGCGCCCGGCATGTGGCCGGAACGGACACCCGCGCGAGGCTCTGGCTCGACCCCGGTAAAGCGGCCGGCGCCACGGGCATCCGCTATCTGGCTCTCTTTGGTCTCGACGATGCGGCGCATGTCGGCAAGGCTGGCGACGCGGGCGGCGTCGAAATCGGCATGAAACACATTTGGCGCGATCTTGGTCGGTTCCGCCGTCACTGGCCGGCCCGCCGCCTTCCAGCGGTCGAAGCCGCCGTCCAGCACATAGACCTGGAACACGCCCATGACCCGGAACATCCACCAGGCGCGCGGCGCCGAAAAGAAGCCCGGACCGTCATAGACGACAATGGTGTCGTCGGCCGAAATGCCCATCGTGCCGACATACTGCGCGAAATGCTGTGGCGAAGGCAGCGTATGCGGCAGCTTGGCATCCGGGTCCGAGGCCGCATCGTGGTCGAAGAAACGGGCGCCCGGAATATGCGCCGCCTCATACTCGGCGCGCGCGTCGCGCTTCTGTGCCGGCAGATACCAGGACGCATCGACAATCGTCAGGCCGGGTTCGCCAAGACGGCTCTCCAACCAGTCCGCATCGACGGTGAAAGGGCTGTCATCGGCCATTGCTGTTCTCCTGCTTCGTCTTTGGCAGCATGCTAATTCCAATTGTTTTCGCATTTTATGGCGAGTACGGATTGATGGTTATGATCTGGGGTGGGTGGGGTCAATAATCCTGGCATGAGCAATCTTCTGTTTTCCCGTATTCCCAGCAATCCGCTTTCGCTTGGGCTTGTTTGCAACTTCATTGCGCACTATCCACCGTTCGACGGTTACGAATTTGGCCTGATGGTCAAGACGCTACGCTATCAGTTGGACCAGCAAACCCACATGATCGGGTCGATCGACGACGCCATCGTCGCCTATGTAGGCTGGATCCAAACCAGCCGCGAGATAGCGGAGGCCTGGGCGACGAATGGCGGGCCACTCAACCCCTTTCCCGGCGGCGATGCCACCGCCGTGACGGTGCTGGCGACGCGGTCTTCGTCCCACATCCTGCCGATGATCAAAGAAGCCAAGCGCATCAACCTGGACAAATCGGTATTCTGGAAGCGCGACTTCATCGACAACCGCGGCTCGGTCAAGCGTGCCGTCCGCAAGCGTGACGTCTGATGGATACGGCCGGCTCCGCCGAGGCGCTGACGCAAGAGATCCTCATCCGGCTGGACGACCGCTATGCCGCAATGTTCGTGCGCATCTGGCAGCCCGCCGGTACCCCGTGCGCAACCGTGTTCTGCCTGCATGGCTTTACCGGCAACGGTGCCGACTTTGATTACCTCGCCACCTTCCTGTGCCGTAACGGCTTCCTGGTGATCTGTCCCGACCTGTTGGGACGCGGGCGCAGCGCCTATCTGGGTTCGGGATACGACATCAACGTCTACTCCAAATGCCTGCGTGCGCTCGGCGAATTCGCCGGCACGGAGAACCACTTCATCGGCACTTCGTGGGGCGGCACGATCTTGCTGTTGTTTCTGCACATGACCCGCTCCAAAGCCTCGAAAATCATTCTCAACGATGTGCCCATGCTTGGCGGGCCGAAGGTGGACTCGATGAGAAACGAGGTTTTGAAAGAGAGCGTACTTGCGTTTCCGACCCGCGGGGCGGCCAAGGACTATCTGAGCGCCACGAGAGCCGCGATGGGGCCGGTCGAGGAGACGGTCTTCAACCGCTATGCCGAAAACAGGATCGTCGCTGGTCCGGATGGCTTTAGGCTGGCTTACGACCCGGCAACCACTGGAAGTTTTGGCGCCATGGTCGGGCGCGAATATGATCTTTTCCCGATCGCCGCCAAGATCGATGCACGGTTCCTGTTGCTGTACGGCCGCGACAGCGATGTCATCGACCGGCGTGCCATCGACGGCGCGCGGCTGGCTCGGCCTGACCTGTGGCTTGTCGACAATATCGACGCGGGCGATCCTCCGTCATTGATGACACTGGACCAGGCCCTGCTCATCTTGGGGTTCTTGTCTGCTGTCTGAAAACTTGGCGTGTCGTGGTGGGGCTGGTTCCGGAAATGCATTTCGACGATCTATACAGCGAGTATATCGCCGCGACCTATGATCGCCAAAGCTCTGCCGAAAACCCAGCCAAAATCCTGATTTGCACGACTCCGCGAACGGCGGGCCATTCCTATTGTCAGGTCTTGCAGCAGTTGGGTCTGGGAATACCCACGGAGTATTTTCAGTGGCAGTATGCCTTGCCGCTGATGAGACGGTGGTCGGCCGACGACAGCATGGCCCTTGAAAAGCTCAATCAGCTAGCGCCCGCCTATGGTAGCCGTCTCCTGGCAAAAAGGACTGAGAACGGCGTATTCGCCGCCAAGATCTTCTTCGAAAACCTGCCATTCGCGCGCAGTTCAATCGGCGATGACGACGGCAACTCGTTCTATGTCTTCCTCTCCAGGAGAAACAAGATCGATCAGACCATAAGCCTGCTCTCGATGCTGCATACGGGACAGCCGTTCGACAGCCAGGAGACACTGGCAGGAGTTCCCATGGTGACAACTCTGAGCGAAAAGGTTGTCAAGGATGTCGCGCTGCACATTCTCGATAGCGAAATCAGGTGGAAAAATTATCTGAACACTGTTGATCGCCGCAGAGTGGCCCACGTCTGCTATGAGGACTTTGTCGCGAACCAGCAAGAAAACGTTTCCGCCACAATGAGCAACTGGTTCCCGGGCTTCGAGCCGAAATCAAAGGCCATATCGGCGAGCACGCGCTATGCGCATGATGTCGAATTCAAGACCATGATCAAAAGGCAATTTGGGGACTACCTCCGCCGGTTCTGGCAGGACCATATCTGACCTGGCGTTTCATCGGCGCGAAACACTGACGGAAGACCCCTGCGCTGGACGCAATGCGAGCGCGTAGTCGAACCGAATCACATCGTCGGTACGGCTGAAAGCGAACTGCCGCACGATGGCGAGGACCGCCTCCCTGACTTCCAGCCGGCCGAGACGCGCGCCACCGCACATGCGCGGTCCGGTAAGGAAGGGAATAAAGGCCCGTCGATCAAAGCTGTTCTCGAGGAATTCCCTGCGGCTGGAGTCGAAGACATGCGGGTTTGACCAGAAAGCCGGATTCTGGTGCACGCCGACGATCGATACCATGATCAGTTGCCCAGCATAGAGGTTCTGGCCGTCGAGAACCGTATCGGCGCCGACTTCCCGGGTCAGAAACGGTATCGGCGGGAAATAACGCATCGTCTCGTTGATCATGCAATCGGTGTACGGCGTCTGCGCATCGCCCGAGAGAACCTCTGCATGGATACGCTCCTGCACCTTCTGGTTCGCCCCGAGTCGGTCGGCCACCCAAAGCGCGGTGGTCACCGTTGTTTCGACGCCAGCGAAGAAGTTCATGACGAACTCCTCGACCGGCGAGAAGCCTTCGACATCTGTGGCTTCGCTTCTAAAGCGGTCCATCTCCGCAGCGGCGCGGGGATCCGCCATCAGCAGCGATGCGAAATCGGCGACCACCGCGCGAGCGTCCTGGATGGCGTTCCCACGTTCGGCGGTCGTCGGCGTCACCCAGGAATAATATTGGAGACGCCTCAGTACGTCGCGGACCCTGTCGAGCAGCAACAGCGTCGCCGCCCTGTCGGGAACAAGGCCGAAAGCCCGGTAAAATATCGTCATCGACGCGGCGAACAACGCTTGCTGGATGGCTGGTAGCGTAGCGCCGCTACTGGACAGACAGGCGGCGAAGATTTCCGCCACGGAATGCTGCTGCGCCGGCCTGGCGGCCGCCAAGTAAATATCCTGGGTAATGGCGCGCCGGACAGACCAGTCCTCATCATTGGTGTTGAAGCGGCTGAAACCCAGCGCCGAGATCAGGGAGAAGTTCTTTCGAAAGAGCTCCGGCGCCTTGACGATGACGTCGACGGCCTCGGGATTGTCGAAGACAGCCAGATTGCCGAGATCTCGGGCTCTCCCGTTCGGCCCCACCTGCCCGCTCTGGGCGAAAAGCGCATAGACAAGGTTGTTGAGCACGCTTTCGATTTGCGCTGGATTGTCCACCAAACCCCCTGTCAGCCGCGGCTCGGTCAGCCCCAACGCGACGCTTACCACATCTGTCCAGCGGCGCTACCGGGCACCGTGGCAAGGCCGCAACACCATCCTATAAAATTGCTGGCCGGACTTGCTGCAATGTCCCGTTAGGTTATGTCTGTAATGCTGGGTTTTAGGGCAAGATTCTGGGCGGGGTTAAGTAAATGCGGGCTAGGGCACCGGGTAAACTATTGGCGACTGTCGCGGCATCCGCCGCTTCTGTGACTTCGGCGGGCGTGATTGCCGCGCATGCAGAAGATGCGAAGGCCACAGACCAGTCGGTCATCGATTCACGTGTCAAAATCGCCTTCGAGGGCGCGTTCCTTCAAAACAACGTCCATGAGGACGACAAGACCGGCGGCGCCGACAAGCTTGGAAATAGCAACGGTGACTTCTCAGGTTCGATCGCGCTGACCAAGCAGATTTCGTCGGACATGGACTGGCGCCTTGCAGGTGCGTTTCACTTGGGCAAGAACCGTTCCTGGGAAGAGAGTGGCCAGATACCACAAGGCTTTTTGACCATAGGCTACGGCGACGACTACAATTTCCAGGCGTTCGATTTCGACGTCGGCAAGCACGTCAAGGTTCAGGCCGCCGATATCCGCTTCTTTGGCGGTCTGCGCCTGGTGCATTCGGATGAAAGAGTTGTTGCCTCCGAAAGCTTCAACCCGGACAATCCAGCCGACAAGGGCGGTACCTTCGACAAGATAGGATCGTCGGAATATTGGGGCATTGGTCCGCGTGTCGGCGCCGAGGCATACTACCCGCTGAACGAAACCTGGGGGCTGACAGGTGCTGTTTCCGGCTCCGTCATGTGGGGCCGCCGTGAAAACCGCGCCGGAATCAACTTCGACTTCACAACGGGTCAACAGGGCTCTGTCCAGTTGGGGAGCGAGTCCGAGAACAAGACAGTGACAAATCTCGACGCCTCGGCCGGCCTGAGCTGGATGCCCCTCGAAGGCGCGACCTTTACGGCCGGCTACAAGATCGAGCAGTGGCACAATCTGCTTGTCAATGCGGATAGTACCACCCAGACCTTCCACGGCCCGTTCCTTCGTCTCGAAGTCAAAATGTGATCGTAGTAACCCGCACGCGGTGAGCTTGGACGCGATGTTCGAAGCCAGGATCGCGGTCAACGGCAACGTCAAATTGCACTACACGGCGGCGGGCTCTGGCCCGCCGATCGTCTTCTTGCATGGCTTTCCCGATCACGGAATGGGTTGGCGCCGGCAGATGCAAGCGCTTTGCGGCCGTTATCGCGTGATTGCGCCGGACCTGCGGGGCTTCGGACAAAGCGATGCGCCACAGGGCCACGGCAGCTACGTGCTGACGAACTTGATCAACGACGTGCTGGCCGTTCTCGCCGCTGAAAAGCTGACCCAGGCCGCCATTGTCGGCCATGACTGGGGCGGCATCATCGCGTGGTGGCTGGCTATGCGCGTGCCGCAGGTCGTGCGCCATCTCGTCCTGCTGTCGACGCCTCACCCCCGCAACCATCTGCGTGCCATTGCCGATCCGGCCAATGCCGAGATCACCGGATATATACGTCGCTTCCAGGTCCCGGGCGCCGCCCAGATGCTGGATATCGACGAACTTGCCACCTGGGTCACCGATCCGCAGGACAGGCAGGCCCTGATAGACTCGCTCAGGCGATCCGATCCGGAAGCGATGCTGGGCTACTACAGGGCCAACATTCCGCTTGGCAGAGTGCCGGAACTGGGCCAACTGCCTTTGGTCAAGGCCCCGACCCTTGTGCTATTCGGCACCGACGACCCCTATGTTCCGGCCAGTGCTTTCGATGGCACCTTCCGTGAGGTCGACAATGTGACCGCGTTGATAGCCCTGCCCGGCGCCGGTCATTTCATCCACCATCAGGCAGCCAGGTTCGTCACCGAGCAGATCGAAGCGTGGGTGGAGCGACCGCTGTCCAGCTTCCGACACCTTGGGTAAGCAAGCGTTTCAGGACCGCCTCAGCAATTATAGAAGGCTGGGCCTATCTGGCCTTAATTCGCTGGCATCGGTCCGAAGCGAATGCGAAAACGCCGGTTCTCGCGCCCCTTCTTCTCGATCTTGCCGATATGGATCTCGCCGACTTCGCCGGTGCTTTTGACATGGGTACCGCCGCAGGGCTGGCTGTCGACCGAAGCATTGTCGCCGATGCAGACCAGGCGGATCTTGCCGGTGCCGACCGGCGGCCGGACATTCTTGGATTTCACCAGGCCCGGATTGGCCGCCAGTTCCTCGTCGGTGATCAGCCTGATGAAGATCGGATGATCGGCACGTACCAGTTCCATCAGCCCGGCGGTAACATCTTCCTTGGTGAAGCCGGCTTCCGGGGCGTCGAAATCGACACGGCTGTCATCCTCGGAAACCGCAGCCCCGGTGATCGGAAACGGACAGACGACGGTGAGCAGGTGGCAGGCCGCGTGCATGCGCATCAGCAGATGCCGCCGCTCCCAATCGATGGCGAGTTTCACCCGCTCGCCGATTTCGGGCGCGGCCTGCTCCGGCGCCGGCACATGGATGATTTCGTCCTTGGTCTCGCCGGTGATTGTAGCCGATATGGCGATGCGGTTGCCGTCGGCGCGCTCCAGCGCGCCAGTGTCCCCCGGCTGGCCGCCCGATGTGGCGTAGAAGATCGTCCGATCGAGAATGATGCCGCCACGCTCATTGATCGCGACCACCGTGGCTTCGGCCGTCTTCAAATAGGCGTCGTCACGAAACAGCGCTTCGGTCATGTGCGCCATCAGACGACCTTCTCGTACGGCACCGGAATTGTGCTGCGCTCGTCCATCCAGCCCGGCACCGGCAGGTTCTTCTCGCGCAGGAATTCCGGATTGAACAGCTTCGACTGGTAACGCGTGCCGTAGTCGGCAAGGATGGTCACGATGGTGTGGCCGGGGCCAAGCTCACGCGCCAACCGGATCGCGCCGGCAATGTTGATGCCGGTCGAACCGCCGACGCACAGGCCTTCTTCCTGGATCAGGTCGAAGACGATCGGCAGCGCTTCCTCATCCGGTACCTGGAACGAGAAGTCCGGTGTGAACCCTTCGAGATTTGCCGTGATGCGCCCCTGCCCTATGCCTTCGGTGATCGAGCTGCCGTCAGACTTCAATTCGCCGCTGGTATAGAAGGAGTAAAGTGCGGCGCCGAGCGGATCGGCGAGCGCGATCTTGACGTCCTTGCTCTTCGCCTTCAGCCCGAAGGCGACGCCGGCCAGCGTTCCGCCCGACCCGACTGCCGACACGAAGCCGTCGACCTTGCCGTGGGTCTGCGCCCAGATCTCTTCCGCCGTGGTGCGGATGTGGCCATCGCGGTTGGCGACATTGTCGAACTGGTTCGCCCAGATCGCGCCATTCGGCTCCGAGCGTGCCATCTGCTCAGCCAGCCGTCCCGACAGCTTCACGTAATTGTTGGGGTTCTTGTAAGGCACCGCCGGCACTTCGATCAGCTCCGCGCCAAGCAGTTTGATCGTGTCCTTCTTTTCCTGGCTCTGGGTGTCGGGAATGACGATCACGGTGCGATAGCCCAACGCCTTGGCGACCAGCGTCAGGCCAATGCCAGTATTGCCGGCCGTACCTTCGACGATGACACCGCCCGGCTTCAACAGCCCACGCTGTTCTGCGTCGCGGATGATGAACAGGCCGGCGCGGTCCTTGACCGACTGGCCCGGATTCATGAACTCGGCCTTGCCCAGAATTTCGCAGCCGGTTGCTTGCGACGCCTTGTTGAGGCGGATCAGGGGCGTATTGCCGATCGCTTCGATCACAGAACGGGGCATCCGGGATTCCTTCATGTAGCTGCGGCGAGACCCTAGAAACCCGAAGCTTGCGTTTCAAGGCAAGAATTCGCCTGGTCCAGTCGCATTTCGGGTACTGCAATCTCCTGCCGCCGGATGAGGCGCGACGACGATCATTTCAACCTTGTCTGAAAAAGCGCTCTTTTCATTCGATTTTTTCACCGCTAGAGCACTAATGACAGATCGGCAGGGCGCAGAATGACACTTTACCGGGCCAACCCGAAGCACGGCGTCGCCTGGATCACCGGCGGCAGCAGCGGCATCGGCCGTGCTCTGGCCAAGGACCTTGCGGCAAAGGGCTTTGTCGTCGCGGTGAGCGCGCTCGACGAGCATCCGATCGACGCGCTCATCGTCGAGACGGCACAGATGCCGGGACGCGTGGTTGCCTACCCTTGCGACGTCACCGACGAGCCGCGCATGGCAAGCACTGTGGCGGCGATCGAAAAGGATCTTGGCCCGATCGTGCTCGCCGTCTTCAACGCCGGCAACTACATCGCCACGCCCGGCGAAGACCTCAGGGTCCGCGATTTTCGCCAGTCCTTCGAGGTCAACTATTTCGGCATCATCAATGGTCTCGTCCCGCTGATGGAGCGCATGCGCGTCCGCGCGCGGGGTCATATCGTGCTTGTCGGATCGGTTACCGCCTATTTCGGCTGGCCGACCACGGCCGCCTATGGCGGCTCGAAAGCGGCGATCAACATCCTGGCCGAGTCGCTGAAATACGATTTCGACAAGATGAATGTCCGCGTCCAGGTGATGAACCCGGGGTTCATCGACACACCGCTGACCGAAAAGAACATGCTGCCAATGCCGGGACTGATGCCGGTCAACCGCGCCTCGCGACGCATGCTGCGCGGCATCGAAACCGGCGGCTTCGAGGTCACCTTCCCGCGCCGATTGAGCTGGGGGCTGAAGCTGTTGGCGCTGCTGCCCAGGCCGGTTATCCGCTGGTTCATCAGCACGGCGACCCGCTGGACAGGGCGGCCACTGAATTTCGATCGCAAGCCGCCGAACGAATAACTGTCCACAGGCCCGCTGTTGCTCAGGCGCAACTGCCGCCATAGGTTGAGATTTGTTGCGTGGAGTCTGCGATGGGGCGACGGATCGTGCTTGCGGTGCTGGGCGTCGTTGTCATCCTTGTCCTGGCCGTCCTCCTTGGTCCGCGCGTTCCCGTCGACACCACGATCCATTTCGATCCCAAAGTGATCGGCGACGATCCGCGGGCCTATCTGGCGCGCGAAGAGGCTGCCGTTCCCAATATCCGCGACGGGCTGGAGAAGGAGATCATCTGGGCCGATCCGATGGTTCACGCCAGGACGCCGCTGGCAGTCGTCTACATCCACGGCTTCTCGGCATCGAAGGGCGAGGTTCGCCCGCTGGCCGACGAGGTCGCCGACCAGCTCGACGCCAACCTTTTCTACACCCGCCTCACCGGCCATGGGCAGGACGGCGCCGCAATGGCGCAAGGCAGCGTCAATGCCTGGATCAACGACTATGAGGAGGCGCTCGCCATCGGCCGAGCGATCGGCGACAAGGTGATCGTCATCGGCACCTCGACCGGCGGATCGCTGGCGGCATGGGCGGCGACCGAGCCTGGCGCGTCGGAGGGCGTCGCCGCCATCGCGTTCATCTCGCCGAATTTCGGCGTCAGGGCCTCCGGCGCCGAACTCTTGACCATGCCGTGGGGCAAGCAGATTGCCGAACTCGTCGGCGGCAAGGAGCGCAGCTTTCCGACCCGCAATGCGCTGCACGCGAAACTCTGGACCCATACTTATCCGATGGCCGCCGTAGTGCCGATGGCGGCGTTGACCGAGCTCGCCTACGCCTCCCCGGTAGAAAAAGCGACGATTCCGGCCCTGTTCATCTTCTCGGATTCGGACTCAGTCGTGCGCCAAGACCGCACCCGCGAAATCGCCGGCCGCTGGGGCGCACCGCACGAACTGGTGCCGGTCGACGACAATGGCGATCCCGACAACCACGTCATTGCCGGCGACGCGCTGTCGCCATCGACCACGGCCTTCCTGGCGCAGCGGATTGTCGTTTGGGTGAAGGCAATTACCGAGTAGCCACAAACAAAAAGACGGCCGAAGCGTTGCTCCGGCCGTCCTCATTTCTACAGTCAGCAATCAAGCCAGCTCTCGACGAGCTTGGCCTATTGTCCGATCAGGCAGCCCGCGCCGCGGGGCGCTTGCCGCCGAAGCGGCGCTTGTTGTTGCCCTTGAACGGCTTGGCGCCTTCCGGCTTGCGCTCGCCGGCACCTGCAAAGGCCGGCTTGTCGCCGAAGCGCTTCTTGCCGAAGCCATTGTTCTGGCCACCGGGCCGCCTACCGTCGCGACGGCCATTGCGATCGTTGCGATCGTTCGCTGGCTCGAAGCGCTCGTTCTTTTCAGCCGGATTGCGTGCCGGATCGGGGCTGCCGAGATGGTCGGCAACGATCGGCAGCTTGCTGCGGATAATACGCTCGACCTGGCGCAGCTTGCTGTTTTCGGAAGGATCGCAAAGCGTGATCGCGATGCCGTCCATGCCGTTGCGGCCGGTACGGCCGATGCGGTGGACGTAGCTTTCCGCCTCGTCGGGTAGGTCGAAATTCACCACATGGCTGATGCCGGGCACGTCGATACCGCGTGCCGCGATATCGGTCGCGACCAGAATGCGCACCGAACCCTCGCGAAAATCGTTGAGCGCCTTCTGGCGGGCGTTCTGCGACTTGTTGCCGTGGATGACGGCGGCCTTGAAGCCGTCGCGCTCGAGGTCCTTGGTCACCCGGTCGGCGCCATGCTTGGTGCGCGAAAAGATGATGACGGACTTCATCGCCGCGTCGGCGAGCATCGTCGACAGCACCTGGCGCTTCTGCTTGGTGCGGGCAAAGACGACGCCCTGCACGATCTCGGCCGCCGCGGTGCTCTGCGGCGCCACTTCGACACGGATCGGGTTCTTCAACAGGCCCTTCGCCAGTTCGGCGATTTCATTGGGCATGGTGGCCGAGAACAGCACCGTCTGACGGTCGGGCGCGGTCGCCTTGGCGATGCGCTTGACGTCATTGATGAAGCCCATGTCGAGCATGCGGTCGCCCTCGTCCAGCACCAGCCATTTGGTATCGGAGAGGATGAGGTCGCCCTCGCGCACCAGGTCGGTCAGACGGCCGGGCGTGGCAATCAGGACGTCGACGCCGGGAGCAACCTTCTTCACCTGGCTGAAGCGCGAAACGCCGCCAAGCACGAGTGCGGTCGAGACATGCGCGCCCTTGGCGAGGATCTTGATGGTGTCCTCGATCTGCACGGCGAGTTCGCGCGTCGGCGCCAGGATCAGCGCACGGGTGGTCTTGGCCCGACGCTTGGTGCCGAGCGCGATGATCTTGGACAGGATCGGCAGCGCGAAGGCAGCGGTCTTGCCGGAGCCGGTCTGGGCGATGCCGAAGATATCACGGCCTTCCATCTGCGGCGGGATCGCCTGCATCTGGATCGGCTTCGGCTCGGTGAAGCCGGCGCCAAGGGTCGCCTTAAGCAGAGCGCCGGTAATTCCAAGTGCTGCGAAACCGGTGAGTTCCGCAGTGTTGCCGGTCACAATGTTGCTACCGGTCGAGGTGTTTTCATTGGTCAAAATAGTCTTCTTTCACGCGGCCTGCGGCCGCAAACATCGATGGCGGCAGGGCGCAACCTGCCGTCGAAAAATTTGATATGAAACGACAAGGCGGGCGGACGGTAACGTCCACTCGGCTGCGCTGTCGTGCCCGCAGGCATCATGCCACGGGGCTTTTCCGCCACCTTGCCGTTCAAACGGAAAGAGGGAAAACAGACGCAACCAGTCTCATTCGTCGAGAAGGCCGGAATCTCCCGGCCCAAGCGCCTATGGGCTGCATATGGCTGAGTTCGCTCGGGAATGCAAGGGGCACTATGTTGCAGTGCAACAAAACGACGGCGAAAGCGGCGCTTGCGCACGCCTGCGGGCATCATTACCACAAAGGCAGCTTCCATTCTGGGGACCGAGCGATGAAGGACGTGCTGAAGGAACTCGAGCGCCGCCGCGATATCGCCCGTTTGGGTGGCGGCAAGGCCCGCATCGACGCCCAGCACAAGAAGGGCAAGCTCACCGCCCGCGAACGCATCGAGGTTTTTCTCGACGAAGGCTCGTTCGAGGAGTTCGACATGTATGTCGAGCACCGCTCGACCGATTTCGGCATGGAAAAGACCAAGATCGCCGGCGATGGCGTCGTCACCGGCTGGGGCACGGTCAACGGCCGTCCAGTCTACCTCTTCGCCAAGGATTTTACCGTGTTCGGCGGTTCGCTGTCGGAGGCGCACGCCGAGAAGGTCATCAAGGTGCAGGAGATGGCGCTGCGCAACCGCGCGCCGATCATCGGCCTCTACGACGCCGGGGGCGCGCGCATCCAGGAAGGCGTGGCTGCCCTTGGCGGTTATGCCGAGATCTTTCAGCGCAACGTGCTGGCCTCCGGTGTCATTCCGCAGATCTCCGTCATCATGGGCCCGTGCGCTGGCGGCGACGTGTATTCACCGGCCATGACCGACTTCATTTTCATGGTCCGCGACACCTCCTACATGTTCGTCACCGGGCCGGATGTGGTGAAGACCGTCACCAACGAGACAGTGACGGCCGAGAGTCTTGGCGGCGCTTCCGTCCACACGACAAAGTCCTCGATCGCCGACGGCGCCTATGACAATGACGTCGAAGCGCTCTTGCAGATGCGCCGGCTGGTCGACCTCTTGCCGGCATCCAACACGTCGGAGCTTCCCGAGATCGAATGCTACCAGTCGGTCACGGACCACGACATGTCGCTCGATCGGCTGATCCCGGATAACGCCAACAAGCCCTATGATATCAAGGAATTGATCCTCAAAGTTGCCGACGAAGGCGATTTCTTCGAGATCCAGCAGAGCTTTGCCAAGAACATCGTCACCGGCTTCGGCCGCGTCGAGGGCCGTACCGTCGGCTTCGTCGCCAACCAGCCGATGGTGCTGGCCGGCGTGCTCGATTCCGACGCCAGCCGCAAGGCGGCGCGCTTCGTGCGCTTCTGCGATTGTTTTTCCATCCCGATCGTCACCTTCGTCGATGTTCCGGGCTTCCTGCCCGGCACCGCTCAGGAATATGGCGGCCTGATCAAGCACGGCGCCAAACTGCTCTTCGCCTACGCCGAGGCGACCGTGCCGAAGATCACCGTCATCACCCGCAAAGCCTATGGCGGCGCCTACGACGTCATGGCCTCAAAACATCTGCGCGGCGACATGAACTATGCCTGGCCGACGGCGCAGATCGCGGTAATGGGGGCCAGGGGCGCGGTCGAGATCATCTACCGCAAGGACATCGGTGATGCCGAAAAGATCGCAGCCCATACAAAAGCTTACGAGGATCGCTTCCTGTCGCCTTTCGTCGCCGCCGAACGCGGCTATGTCGACGAGGTGATCATGCCGCATTCCACTCGCCGCCGCATCGCGCGGGCGCTGCGCATGCTGCGCAACAAGGACATGCAGAACCCCTGGAAGAAGCACGACAACATCCCGCTGTAGTACTTCCCGACAACTGCGGCACCTACTCCTCTTCCGCCGCACCAAACCCTGCATCCCTAGTGGCCGCAGTAGCGCTTGCCCAGGGCGTCGCATGGTTGTCGATGCGCATCTGGAAAATGAAATAGGTCGGCGAGCAGTAGCCGATGCCTTTCACCTTGGCCGCACCCGGCGTGTCCGGTGGCAACGACTGGCACATATAATCCTCGCGGCAGAAATGGTCGGCCGAGCAGGCCGGCCGGTTGCCGCGATTGACAGCGCCGCCGAGGCACTGGTCGAAATTGTTGGTCGCCACGCAGGTGTCGAATTTCTTGCCACCGACCAGCCCGCAGATTTCCGAAGGCATCGGCTTGCCCGTCTTGAAGGCGGCAAAGCTGCGGTCCTTGTCGTCACAGGCGCGGTAGGCGATGCCTGCCGGCACGCCGATCTTCGGCGGTCGGCAAGTATAGGCGGTCCGCGAAAAGGTCGGTGCAAAAGCAGCGAACTGGCCGGTGATCTTATAGCGGTCGTTGAAAGGCTGCGACGGATTGCTGGCGATCGAGCCGGTCAGGCAGGGATGGCCGGAAAACATCTTTGGGCTGTCCTTGGGCAACAGACATTGCGCCAGCGTGGTGCGCACGCCCGATGCCGTCGCGAGCGGCGCGCAAACGGTACCGCCGCCGCATTGCCAGGTCGCGCCGAAGCGTTTTGCATCGTCCGGCATCAGGCACGGCATCGCCATTTCGGCCGGCGCGTAGTCGACACCGCCGGCATCGGTCCATGTCGCGGGCGGGGCGAAGGACAGCGGCCGGTAGCGGTTCGGCTGCTTGCCTTCCTGCCCCGCGCGCAGCCAGGCCTGGCGCCGCGGGATCTCGGCATGGAGATGCGGCGAGATGCCGACCTCGATGCGGTTGAGCGGCGACGTCGTCTTGTCGTCAAGGCCGATGAAATGAAAGCCGGCGGTAGAGCCTGCCTGATGACAGCCCTGGCAGGCGCCATTGTCCAGCCGCTCGACCAGCGCCTCCGGCGTGCGCACCAGTTTCAGCGGCATATAGTCGAGACCGGCGAAATCCGCCGGCGCAAACAGCGGCGTGAACGGATGGTTGGCCTGTCTTGCGCTGCCGAAGGTCGACCACGAGATCACCTTCTTCGCCAAAAACTCGTCGGGGATTTCGTAGACGCCGAGATCGACCGCCGCGACATTGGCGCTGACATAGTCGGCCAGCCGCTTCTTCAGCGCCGCATCGGCCGAGAGCCGCGCTGTGTCAGGCGTGTTCTCCAGCGGCCTCTCGCTGACAGCTGCGCCATCGATGCCAAAAATCCGCATGAGGTAGGCAGCCTGCCCGCCGAACTCGGTCTCCTGGCCTGAGGGAAAGCGCACGACTTGCGCGTTGAGCTCCAACTGTTTGAAGGTGAGTTCCTCCGGTGCCAGCGGACCGCCGGCCAGCCAGCCGGCATCGACGTTTTCGTCGAGTTGCGGCGTCCAGCGTCCGGCAACGCCGACGCAGCCGCCATCGGCATCCGGCGCCACGCTGTAGACGGCGTTGAAGTTGAACGGCAGCCGCGACGCCAGCACCTTGCCGTTCTTGCGAAAACTGTAGGCCAGGCGATAGATAAAGCGCACCTCGCCGCAGCTCTTGTCGCCTTTGAGCGCCGCGAAATCGCGCCGGTCGAGACGGTTGACGACACCGACCAGGCGGAAACGTGCAGCCTCGGTCTTCAGCCAGCGCATGTCCATGATGCGGCCGACATTGCCGTCGGTCACCTCATAGAGGGTGCGCCCGCCGGCCTTGATCTCGGCTCGCAACGCGGCAAGGTCGGCCGCCACCATGTCGACGACGGCATGATAGGCCGGCGCCTCGCTGTGGAGCGTCTTGAGATCGTCGGCGCCGTCGACAGCGAAAAGGCCGGCAAAGCCAAAGCCTTTGTCATCGAGAGCAGCGAGCACGGCCGGATCGTCGACGATGGTCACCGGCTGCTCGGCGCGCACGCCACCCGAGGTGAACAGCGCGATGACAACCGCAAGGGCGAGCGCGAACGGCCTCATCCGATCGGCGCCTTCTGCCGTGCATGGACCAGTCCGCGCAACACCGGCACCAGCGCCAGCGGCAGATCCTCGGCGATCAGCCCTGGTCCAAAGCAGCTACCGGCTTCGGAATGGATCCAGACCGCGGCGCAGGCAGCCTCGAAAGCCGGCATGCCTTGCGCCAAGAATCCCGCAGTGATGCCTGCCAGCACGTCACCCGACCCAGCCGTGGCCAGCCATGGCGCGCCATTGCTGTTGATCGCCGCCCGACCATCAGGCGCCGCGATCACCGTGTCTGCGCCCTTGTAGATGACGGTGGCGTTGGCGCGCGCCGCCGCCGCGCGGGCCTTGGCAAGCTTGGACAAGCTCTTGTCATCAGCGATGTCGGGAAACAGTCGGCCGAACTCGCCCTCGTGCGGCGTCATGACCAGTGCTGGCGCATCCGGCCTGCTGGCTGCCTCGAACAGCGTCGAGGCCGCGTTGCGGAAAGACGTGATACCGTCGGCGTCGAGCACCAGCCCCTCGACACCCCCCTCTTGTCGTCTTCTGGCGAGCACGGCGAGAGCGAAATCGCGCGCCTTGTCACCGACACCGAAGCCCGGGCCAAGGACGAAGCTCGACGACCGGCGATCGCCGAGAAAGTCGTGCACATCCTCGATAGCATCGGTCTTGCGCAGCATGATCGAGGTCAGATGCGCGGCATTGACCTGCATGGCATTGGCGGGCGACAGCACGGTAACTGCCCCTGCCCCGCTTCGTGCCGCTGCAAGCGCGGCCAACCGCGCCGCGCCCGTCGCCGACGGTCCGCCGGAGAAGACGCCGACATGGCCGCGTTTGTATTTGTGCGCATCGATCGCCGGCACCGGCAACGCCTCAAGCCAAAACGCCGGCTTGTTTTCGAACGCGCGCAGGGAGACCTGCGCGACGATCTCGTCGCCAATGCCAATGTCGGCGACGACGATCTCGCCGCATCGCTCACGCCCAGGCAACAGCAGATGCCCCGGTTTCTTGCGCGCGAAGGTGACGGTGATCTCGGCACGAAATGACGTGCCAAGGACATCGCCGCTGTCACCGGAAACACCTGAAGGCAAATCGACGGCAACGACAGACAGGCCAGCTGTAATATTCACAGCGCGTGCGCTCTCGCCCGAGAGGTCCTTGGACAGCCCCGCACCATAGAGAGCATCGATGATCAACGAGCCCGGCTCGCCGACAAAAGCCGCCAGCGGCCGGCGCTCCAGCAGACATTCGGCCGCGGCGGTCGCGGCATCGCTACCCGCCCTCGGTTCGCCTGACACCCATAGCGTGACATCGACACCGCTTTTCCCAAGCAGCCGCGCCACGACATAGCCGTCGCCGCCATTGTTGCCGGGGCCGCACAGCACATGCACGCGGCTCGCCGAGGGATAGCGCGCCAGCACCACGGCAGCGACCGCTTCGCCGGCGCGCTGCATCAGGCCATAGCCGTCGAGTGGACCGGCCGCGATCGCCAGTCGATCGGCCTCTGCCATCTCGGCCGGCGACAGAACTTCGTTGCTCATGAATTGCCGATCCGTATTTCGCTCTAGGCCTCTTTGTCCGGGTCGAGCATTGTCCAGTTTCCGGTTTGAAGCAAACGGCCAGGTGCTGAGTTGGCGTGCGGCCAATCCTCTCGCAGACTGGCGCCGCGCATCCGCGCGCCCGCAAAATGCGCGACCTGCCTAATTATCGTGCAGACGCCCGAAGCGGCGATGTGTAGGCTCAAGGCAGCTTTGCCGCAGCCGAAGCAGCGGATGACGCGAATGTGCATCCCGGCCCGGCGCGGCATTGAAATTGCGCGAAACCGCTTCTCGTGGCCTGAAATTGGCACAGTTCGTGCTTGATTGAGGCGCAAGCGGGGCGCACAACCCGTCTTTTTTGGCAGTGGAGGCCACTTTTTACATGAAAAAGATCGAAGCGATCATCAAGCCGTTCAAGCTAGACGAAGTAAAAGAAGCGCTTCAGGAGGCCGGGCTGCAAGGCATCACCGTGACCGAAGCCAAGGGTTTCGGCCGCCAGAAAGGCCATACCGAACTCTATCGCGGCGCCGAATATGTCGTCGACTTCCTGCCCAAGGTGAAGATCGAAGTCGTGCTTGGCGACGACGCCGTCGAAGGCGCCATCGAAGCCATCCGCAAGGCGGCGCAGACCGGCCGCATCGGCGACGGCAAGATCTTCGTCTCCAACATCGAGGAAGTCGTTCGTATCCGCACCGGCGAAACGGGTATGGACGCCGTCTGAGCTTTCTGATTTCAGATTAACGTCTCCTCGAAACGTTCATCACACAGGGAAGAAACGACATGACGACAGCCAAAGACATCATGAAGCAGATCAAGGACAACGACGTGAAATTCGTCGACCTGCGCTTCACCGATCCGAAGGGCAAGCTGCAGCACGTGACGATGGATGTCATCGAGGTCGAGGAAGACATGTTCGCCGACGGCGTCATGTTCGACGGCTCCTCGATCGCCGGCTGGAAGGCGATCAACGAGTCCGACATGGTGCTGATGCCCGATGCGGATACCGTCCACATGGACCCGTTCTTCGCTCAGTCGACCATGGTCATCCTGTGCGACATCCTCGATCCGGTTTCCGGGGAATCCTACAACCGCGACCCGCGCGGCACCGCCAAGAAGGCCGAGGCCTACATGAAGGCCGAAGGCATCGGCGACACCATCTATGTCGGCCCCGAAGCCGAATTCTTCGTCTTCGACGACGTCAAGTACAAGGTCGATCCCTACAACACCGGCTTCCGTCTGGACTCCACCGAACTGCCGTCCAACGACGACACCGACTATGAGACCGGCAATCTCGGCCACCGCCCGCGTATCAAGGGCGGCTATTTCCCGGTGCCGCCGATCGACAGCGCGCAGGACATGCGCTCCGAAATGCTGACCGTTCTGGCCGAAATGGGCGTGCGCGTCGAAAAGCACCACCACGAGGTGGCCGCCGCCCAGCATGAGCTCGGCATCAAGTTCGACACGCTGGTCCGCAACGCCGACAAGATGCTCATCTACAAGTACGTCGTGCACCAGGTCGCCAACGCCTACGGCAAGACGGCCACCTTCATGCCGAAGCCGATCTTCGGCGACAATGGTTCGGGCATGCACGTCCACCAGTCGATCTGGAAGGGCGGCAAGCCGACCTTCGCCGGCAACGAATATGCCGGCCTGTCGGAGAGCTGCCTGTTCTACATCGGCGGCATCATCAAGCACGCCAAGGCGATCAACGCCTTCACCAACCCGCTGACCAACTCCTACAAGCGCCTGGTGCCTGGCTATGAAGCGCCGGTGCTGCTCGCGTACTCCGCGCGTAACCGTTCAGCTTCCTGCCGCATCCCGTTCGGCTCATCGCCGAAGGCCAAGCGCGTCGAGGTCCGCTTCCCCGATCCGGGCGCGAACCCCTACCTCGCCTTCGCCGCCATGCTGATGGCCGGCCTCGACGGCATCAAGAACAAGATCCACCCGGGACAGCCGATGGACAAGGATCTCTACGACCTGCCGCCGAAGGAGTTGAAAAAGATCCCGACCGTCTGCGGCTCGCTGCGCGAAGCCCTGCAGAGCCTCGACAAGGACCGCGGCTTCCTGAAAGCCGGCGGCGTCTTCGACGACGACCAGATCGACTCTTACATCGAGCTCAAGATGGCCGAAGTGATGCGCTTCGAAATGACCCCACATCCGGTCGAATACGACATGTACTATTCGGTCTGAGCGATCGTTTCAGAGACAATGAAAAACCCCGGCGTCAGTTCACGACGCCGGGGTTTTTGTTTTTGGAGCGGCGCAGGCGCTCAAGCCTGCCCCGCAGCGAATGCTCAAGCCGCGGCCGAAACCTGGGAGCTGGTCGAAACCTCCGCGATCGTCTTCAGGATCTGCGAGGCGATCTGGTAGGGGTCGCCCTGCGAGTTCGGGCGGCGGTCTTCCAGATAGCCCTTGTAGTCATTGTTGACGAAGGAATGCGGCACGCGGATCGAGGCGCCGCGGTCGGCAATGCCGTAGCTGAACCGGTTCCACGGCGCGGTCTCGTGCTTGCCGGTGAGGCGCTTGTCGTTGTCCGGGCCGTAGACGGCGATGTGGTCCATCAGGTTCTTGTCGAACGCCGCCATCAGCGCTTCGAAATAGGCCTTACCACCAACTTCGCGCATATAGGCGGTCGAGAAGTTGGCGTGCATGCCCGAGCCGTTCCAGTCGGTGTCGCCGAGCGGCTTGCAGTGGTACTCGATGTCGATCTCGTACTTTTCGGTCAGGCGCTGCAAGAGATAGCGGGCCATCCACATCTGGTCGGCGGCCTTCTTGGAACCCTTTCCGAAGATCTGGAATTCCCACTGGCCCTTGGCCACTTCGGCGTTGATGCCTTCATGGTTGATGCCGGCGGCGAGGCACTGGTCGAGATGTTCCTCGACGATCTGGCGCGCGACCGGGCCGACATTCGAATAGCCGACGCCGGTGTAGTACGGGCCCTGCGGCGCCGGATAGCCGCTCTCGGGGAAGCCGAGCGGACGGCCGTCCTTGTAGAAGAAATATTCCTGCTCGAAGCCGAACCAGGCGCCTTCATCGTCGAGGATGGTGGCGCGCTTGTTGGACACGTGCGGCGTCACGCCATCCGGCATCATCACTTCGCACATCACCAGCACGCCATTGGTGCGGGCCGGATCGGGGAACACGGCGACCGGCTTCAGGACGCAGTCGGAGCTGTGGCCTTCGGCCTGCTGCGTCGAGGAGCCGTCAAAACCCCACAGCGGCAGCTGCTCGAGCGTCGGGAACTCGGCGAACTCCTTGATCTGGGTCTTGCCGCGAAGATTGGGGACCGGGGTGTATCCATCGAGCCAGATATACTCGAGCTTGTATTTCGTCATTCTAGAAGCCTCTCGTTGCTTGTTCACCGAAGCTGGACCGCCGGCGCATGCACCGAACCATCCGGCAGGCCGGCTGCCGGTCGATAAAATGCAAGTCATGTGCCATTTCCGCTGCGCGGGGTGCGTCAAAAATGCCCATGCGACTCGACGATCCGATCAAGCCGTCTAAGCAATGCGCCAGAACCGATCAAAGGCAGGCTTTGCTTAAATTACAGGCAATTACTGATCTTTCTTTAGGCATCTTGCCTAAACCGATTGCAGGACTTACTTTGATGGAAAGATGAATCGACCAGCGTTCGCAAAAGAAAGGGGCCTGACAATGGAAATCACCTCAGCCCGTCCGTCGGCAAAAATCTTGATGTTCCCGGTGGCGGCGCGAGCAGCTGCCTCAAATTTAGGCGTAAAGGCTAAGTTCGCGGCAGAGCTCGCTTCCTTGCGCGATCACCCCTTGGCCTATGGCGAGGCCTGGTATCATGAGGCGGCCATCGCGGAAATCGAGCAGCCGCGCAAGAGCTAGCCGTTATCCGGGCCAACAGCTGGAAAGCCCGACAATTGAAAAACCCGGCGCGATCGCTCGCGCCGGGCTTTTTCTTTGCATACTGGAGCTGCCTGGCTACTGCTTGGCGTGCAGGTCGGTTCCCAGCGTATCCTTGACGAAGATCATGCCGATGACCAGCGTCATCGCCGCGACCACCACTGGATACCAGAGGCCGTAATAGATATCGCCCTTGTAGGCGCTAAGGGCGAACACCGTCGCTGGCAGCAGGCCGCCGAACCAACCATTGCCGATGTGATAGGGCAGCGACATGCCGGTGTAGCGGATGCGGGTCGGGAACATCTCGACCAGGATCGCGGCAATCGGCCCGTAGACCATTGTGACGAAGATCACGAGGATGAACAGGATACCGATCGTCATCGGCCAATTCACCGCCGCCGGGTCGGCGAACATGGCAAAGGCGCCGCCTCCCGCGATGCTGTAGACGGTTACCTCGGTCGCCCCTGCTGCCTCTTCGGCAGTCAGCAGCTTATCCTTCACCGCCTGCTCGATCGGAACTGTGGCCTTCTCGCCGGCGCGGATCGCAGCGGCGTCGAGCTTGAGCTCCGGGTTGGCCGCAATGAAAGCATCGAGCTTCTGGTCGGTCACTTTCGCTGCTGCGCGCTTCAAGGGATAGCCACTGTCCTTCAGCGACATGTTGACCGCCTTGACGAAGGCGGCGTCCTTGGCCTTGGCCTGATCGCCGGCGGCGATGGCATCGTAGGACTCAACCGTCTCATTGCCGATCTTGACCGAGGCGGCCGTGCCAGGGGCTGCGGTCGAAACCACATCGTAAGGCACCGAGTTCTTGGTCAGGAACGAGGTCGCGATGTCGCAGGACGTCGTGAACTTCGCCGTACCAACCGGATTGAACTGGAACCTGCAGTCGCCGGGTGCAGCGGTGACCGTCGCGCGCGTAGTCTGCTGGGCCGTGGCGAGCGCCGGATTGGCGGCCCAGGTCAGCGCCTTGAACAGTGGGAAGGTGCAGACGATGGCCAGTGCCAGACCCGCCATGATGATCGGCTTGCGGCCGATCTTGTCAGAGAGCCAGCCGAAGACGACGAAGAAAATCGAACCGATCGCCAGTGCAATGGCGATCATGATGTTGACCGACTGCGCGTCGACTTTCAGCACGTTCGTGAGGAAGAACAAGGCGTAGAATTGGCCGTTGTACCAGACCACGGCTTGGCCAGCGGTCAAGCCGAGAAGCGCCAGCAGCGCAATCTTGGCATTTTTCCATTGACCGAAAGCTTCCGTGAGCGGCGCCTTGGAGCCTTTGCCCTCATCCTTCATGCGCTGGAAAGTCGGCGATTCTGACAGCGACAGACGAATCCAGACAGAGATGGCGAGCAGCAGGAAGGAGACGATGAACGGAATACGCCAGCCCCAGGCCGCGTAGGTTTCTTTGCTCAACGAGGCCTGCACGATCAGGATGACGACCAGCGACAGGAACAGACCGAGCGTCGCCGTTGTCTGGATCCATGAGGTGTAGTAGCCACGCCGGTTGTCTGGCGCGTGCTCGGCGACATAGGTCGCCGCACCACCATATTCGCCGCCAAGCGCCAGACCTTGCAGCATGCGCAGTACGATCAGGATCACTGGAGCAGCGAGGCCCAGCGTTGCATAGCCAGGCAGCAGGCCGACGAGGAAGGTCGACAGACCCATGATCGTCATGGTTACGAGGAAGGTGTACTTACGGCCAACAAGGTCACCGATGCGGCCGAAGAGCAGCGCGCCGAACGGGCGCACCAGAAACCCGGCCGCGAAAGCCAGCAGCGCGAAGATATTGCGCGTCGCTTCCGGGATGGTCGGGCTGAAAAAGGTGCTGCCGATAAACGCAGCGAGCGAACCGTAGAGATAAAAATCATACCATTCGAAAACGGTGCCGAGCGAGGAGGCGAAGATGACCTTCTTTTCCTCTCGCGTCATGCCGCGGCTTGCTCCGCCGGCGGTCGATGCCATTGCCATTGAATTTGTCCTCCCGTGAGACCCACTGTCCTCGATGCTGCGCCTCAACGTCCGCCTCTCCTCCGAGTGCAGACTCAGCACAGCCATCGGCGCGAAAATGACAGAAAGCCGCAGCCGGAGGCAGACCGACATTGGGTTTATGACTTTGGTATTAGGTGCAGTGCGGCAATGAGCCGAGATCAGCTCTCAAGCGCTTCCAGCAGGCTGACGGCGGCCATCATGTCGCGCTTGCGGGCCGAACGGCGCGCCACCGCCTCGGCATCCTGCCCCCAGTGCTCGATCTGCCAGTCCTCATCGACATGGCCGGCGGCCCAGGCCGCCTCGCCGTCGAGTGCGCCATAGTCGACCGCAACCGCCAGCAGCGCCGAGCCGGTCAGCGACGTCATGACATGGATTGCGGCCAGCCGCAGCGGCTCGGCGCGCTGGGCAAGATGGGCGCCGAGCACCGCGATGCTCTCGCGCGGCTGTTCGACATGGATGATGCCCTCGGCGAGATTGAACCGAGCCCCCAATGTCGCCCTCGCCCAGTCGATGACCGGGTCCCAATGCTGGTTCTGGCGCTCGACCAGTCCCTGCGGCGCGTCGGCGCGGTAGCAGGTCAGATCGGACGACGCGAAACGCAACACGTCCTCCAGCACCGCCTGCGGGTCGCTGGCGACGCCGTCAATGGCAGTGTTGACCAGACGCAGCACCGGCATCGTCACCGGGTCGATGGTTTCGCCTTGCGCTTCGAATTCGCCGGCTACCAACTGTGCCGCCTTCTCGGTCGGCAGCGCCAACAGCGCCTTGCCCGGCGTGCGCACCGGCTTGCCGTCGAGATGCACGGCAAAGCCGTCTTCGACAGCCGCGACCGACACGTCCTTGTAGAAGCGCTTCGGCAGGTGCGTCTTCATCTGGATCTGTGCACGGCGCACCGGATCCGGATCGGTAAGCTGCTTGCCTGCTTCGAGGTCATTGAGGATGTCACGCATGGTAGAACTTTCTATCCAGGTACCTGCTTGCGCGCCGGCCGGTTGACGATGATGAGACCGACGGCAAGGAGATCTTGGCGGCGACATAATTCAGCCCCCAGGAAAAGGTCAGCCCGACCATGATGGAAGCGGCCGCCAGATCGACCGCGTCACGGCGATCCAATGCCGAGGCAACAGCCAATGTCAGTCCTCCGCGCTGGCGTCGTCGAAGCCGATCAGGTTCCAGCTCTGGCGCATATGCGGCGGCATCGGCGCAGTGACGTCGATGACGCCCTTGTCCGGATGCGGAATGACGATGCGGCGCGCATGCAGATGCAGGCGATTCTGAATGCCGCCTGGGAAATCCCAATTGGTGTCGGCCTCGAAATATTTGGGATCGCCGATGATCGGGCAGCCAATATAGGCGGCATGAACGCGAAGCTGGTGGGTGCGGCCGGTATAGGGCTCCATTTCCAGCCAGGTCATCGTCTGCGCCGCCTGCTCGATGATGCGGTAGTACGACACGGCGTGGTCGGCGCCCTTTTCACCGTGGGCTGCCACGCGCACGCGGTCGCCGTCCTCGGTCGGCTCCTTGATCAGCCAGGTCGATATCTTGTCCTCGCGCTTGGGCGGCACGCCTTTGACCAGCGCCCAGTAGGTCTTCTTGGTCTCGCGTGCGCGAAAGGACTCGGAGAGCTTCATCGCCGCAAGCCTGGTGCGGGCAACCACCAGCACGCCCGACGTATCGCGGTCGAGCCGGTGCACCAGGCGCGGCTTCTCGCCCTTCTGGCTGCGCCACGCCTCCAGCATGTCGTCGACATTGCGGGTGACGCCCGACCCGCCCTGCACGGCCAGGCCGGCCGGCTTGTTGAAGACGAAGACCTTCGGGTCTTCGTGGATCAGCATCTTGGCCAGCACATCGGCATCGCCCTGGTTGCGGATCGAGTGACCCGTAAGTGCGCTCTCGCCCTTCTTGTCGACCTCGAGCGGCGGTACGCGCACCACCTGGCCCGGCTCGACACGGCTGTCGGCCTTGACCCGGCCACCGTCGACGCGAATCTGGCCGGAGCGCAGCAGCTTCTGCAGATGGCCGAAGCCGAGGCCGGGGAAATGGGTCTTGAACCAGCGATCGAGCCGCATGCCCGCCTCGCCGGCCTCCACCGTGATCTGTTCAACGCCTGCCATGATTTTTATCTATCCGTTTCGAAGCGGGGCAATAGCACTATCGGCTCGAAAATCGGAATCGATTTTCAGAAAGCTTAGATTCAATAAAGTCCCGGAGCCAAGCCTATGCGGTTCTTGCGAGCCAAAGTCCCGCAAACAGGGCGACAATGGCGCCGACGACGCTGGCCAGCGCATAGCCCAGCGCCGGCAGCGTCGCGCCGCGTTCCCACAATGTCGCGAAATCGAGCGAAAAGGCGGAGAAGGTGGTGAAGCCGCCAAAAATGCCGGTGGCCACGAACAGCCTGAGCTCGTTCGAACCGCCGCGCCGCATCAGCGTGGCAATGAACAGGCCCATGGCGAATGAGCCGACGATGTTGATCACCATCGTGCCCCAGGGGTAGTTCGGACCGAAGAGGCGCAGCGCGCCGATATTGGTCAGGTGGCGAATGCCGGCGCCGATACCGCCGCCGATGACCACCAGAAGGAGATTGAGCATTGCCGCTTGCTGCCCCTTATGACCCGCTCAGGTCGCGCCGACCTTCTTTGCCTTGCTCGAGCCCAGCATCTTCCAGTTCTTGTAGAACATGGAATTGATGCGCTCGACGCTAACCGAGACGATGGCGAGGAGGCCGGCCATGAGGCCCGGGAACGGCGACGGACGGACAATGTCCATGAACACGCAGTAACGGTGCCCGTCATACTCGTTGACCGAGCGGTGCAGCAGCGTGTCGTCGAATATATAGAGCGGATTGTCGTGCCAGTAGTTTCTGGCGCCGTTGCATTCGACGAAAACCTCGGCCTTCACCGGCAGCAGATTGTAGAGGATGCGCAGGCTGAGACGCAGCGGACCGAAATGCCAGGAGGTCGATTCCTTGCCCCTGAAGACCGACACGGCAATGGTCTTGATGTATTTGAAATCCTTGTTGAACTCGGCAACGTTGTCGATCTTGTGCTTGCCATACCACTGATAGACATACATGCCGCGCCTGGCCGTGCCGAGATTGGTGTCGATGTCGGCAATGATCTCGTCCTTGCGCGCCTTGAAGACGTCCAAAACCTCGTTGACCTCGCGCTGATAGTCCGGCGGAAACTGGTCAAGCTTCCACACACCCGGATTGCGGTAGCAGACGAGGTCGACCAGCAGATTGAACGGCGAAAGCAGCCAGGTGAAGATGCCGTTGCCGAGGAAATAGGCACGCAACAGCGACCAGCTCTTGTTGGCGTTGCGCAGCACGTCGATCAGGCCGCAGACGATCCAGATCGTGGTCAGGATCGGGATGAAGTAAAAGCCGAGCGCGAGAAGCGGAATGGCGATCGCAGCCTGACGTAGGATTTTACGGGTTTGCTTTGTCATTGTGTTCCGCGCGGGAGCGCGATCCTGTTTGCATGAGCCAAATTGCGGCGACCCCCGCCAGCCGTGCGCCTTGATAGGATTTTTTGTTTCCCTGCACAATGCTATCGCATACGCAGAACGGCGAGGATGTCAGCATTTGGCCCTATCGGCTCGAAGCTGCATTATTGACCGACTCGCGCATTGTGGACCGGCGCTTCATCCATGCTGCTGCGTTTAAAGATCCCGTTGCCCGGGGTCGCCAATGCGACACTTCTATCCGCAACAAGGGCTCGGTATCTATTCGCAGTTGAATCGCCGTCCGTCGTCCGAGGTTGCCTCAATGTTATTTCCAAGCACGATCGTGGAGTATACATATAATGCTATGCGCTCACGTCACAGGAACAGAACGGCACTATAACAAAGTCGCTGCCGTAAACGACAACGGCGACTGGAAAATGTTTCTGCCATTTCATCGAAACACAATTGAGGAAGTGGCGCTCGTTGGCACCGATATTTTGGTATGCCTGTCGGACGAAGGCGAAATCTGCCTGATCAATTTCCGCTCGGGCCTGGAAATCGCGAGACGAAGTTTGTTGTCGGGCAGACGGTACCGACTCCTTGTGGCGCGTAATTCGGAGTTTATTGTTGCTTATAATGCGAGCTCGATTGGCTTGCCGCGGAGCTCAAATACCACCTGGTACCCTCATCATATCGCAATATTGAAGGCCACCGACCTTTCAACAATTACCGAGGGTAATTTTATCGATTTGCCGACAGGGCAAAATTCGGGGCGAATCGTCTATCGTGACGGAGGCAGCAGAGGTAACACTGACGGATCCATTGATTTAGATATTGCCAAGAATATCTTTCAGGATAATTCCGGCCGGCTGTCATTTCTGTGCTACTATTCTAATTCAATAAGGCCGAAGCTTGGTTTCTGTCGAATCGATCCAACGGATTGGTCGTTGAAATTCACACCTCTCCCAGCAGCCGACAACCCGTGGCGATGGTACAGCCAAAGTGGAGATTATGCTCTCGTACCTCATTTGGGCACGCGACGGCGTCGCAATCTGAGAATAAAACTAGATGTAATTGATGCTTTCGCAAGGAAGACCTTAAGCACGGTCTTTCAGAGCGATTTTAGTAGTCCACAGTTAAAATGGGACGATAATCTTAAGGGGTATCATCGTAACAAGGGTACAGTTGAACTATGGACAATTGACCCGCCAAAACAGGTCAAACTGATTAGAACTCGCAATGGAATGCCTCCAGATTTTGTCGACGACATCGTTTGGGAACCAAATGAGGTCGCTTTTTGGATCAAATTCGCCGGAGATCATCGGCGAATTGATTTCCAACGGGTCGATATAAATGGAAAGAAACGATCACCTGTCTTCAGCTTTCAGCGATTTCGCGATAAAAGCTATCCCTATCTTCAGGACATTGTTGATCTCGCGGATCCCAATCGGATCGAGATACGTTCGTACTCGAATTCCGTTTATATCCAGCGCGCTTGGTGTACGAGCAATTTGAGATTTCGACTGATAGCAGACGGCGAGGACGGTTTCGTTGAGGATACATCTCCATATCCACCCGAAAAACTGGTCAAACGCTTTCTTGCCAAATCAGATCGTCGGCATGTCGTACATATTAATGAATTTTCCAAGGACGCAATCTCCGAGGCTCTTGTTCGCCTCGCTGAGGACATAGACCAGCGTCTCACAGAGCTTCTACAAAACGACGTGCTGGAGCTATCTTTCAAAATTGAGAAACGAACGCTGACTGAAGCAGCATTCTTTAAGCGGTTGACGCAAGATCGCATTCCCGTTGCGCCGGCACTTCGTCGTCTCATGACGGCTTACTTAAATGCCCATTCTGCCGCCATCGAGGAGAAAGGAATTTTTCGCCAACTCTGGGGACCAGAGGGTCAGGGGGCGCTCGCTCCAGCAATGCAAGCTCTTTTGAGTATCGACCCAGACTCCCATGACATTCTTAGGAGTTACCTAGCCAAGCGAAACGGCGAATATGACGTTTATTCCACTGATGTAATCATGAAACGTTACATTCAAAAATCCGGATGGCGTAACATCGCAATGATAGGCTTTGGTATCTACTTTGCTCTGATCCGTCACAAAGATGGTCTGCGGGCGATACGAGGGGGGCTTCTCAATGAATATGGGCTTTTGAGTGCGGCAGAGAAAACGGTGAGTGAGGCTACTTTTGCTGCCATGATTTCGCAAGAGATAGATCAATTTATGGTATATCCCGGCCTTGGTTATGGCACCAAAGAAGACCTTTATGTTTCCATTCAACCAAGCTTGGAACTGACGAAATATGGCCGGAGGGTATTGGGTTTTCTCTCATTTGGAGAAAAATTGAATCTGAAGAGAGGCCCCGAAAAACACGGTTGGAACCCGGGATTTTTGCAGGCTGTTGATGCGCAGCGTGCTCGTGCAGAAAAGGCCGCTCGACCATGGTGGACATATGTGTTCAGAAAAAAATAGATAATCCAACTTCAAACAGCGAAAACCTCACTGCTGACGGATTGTTCCACTGGCCGAATATGCAGCTTCGAGCCGGCAGGACCTCTTTTAGATACATCACTCAACTGATCTCAATGCACCGGCAGCAGGAAACCTATTTTTCCCGCTCGCCGCGCAGCTTCGCCCAATAATCCAGCCGTTTCCTGATGTCGCGCTCGAAGCCGCGTTCGGGCGGATCGTAGAATGTCTGCCGGCCCATTTTTTCGGGAAAATAGTCCTGGCCGGAAAAGGCATCGGGCTCATCATGATCGTAGCGATAGCCGGCGCCGTAGTCCTCTTCCTTCATCAGCTTGGTCGGCGCATTCAGGATGTGCTTGGGCGGCAGCAGCGAACCGAACTCCTTCGCCGCGCGCGTGGCGGCCTTGAAGGCGGTGTAGACGGCATTGGATTTGGGCGCTGTGGCGAGATAGACGGTGGCCTCGGCGAAAGCGAGTTCGCCTTCGGGCGAGCCCAGATAGTCATAGGCGTCCTTGGCGGCGTTGGCGACGACCAGCGCCTGCGGGTCGGCCAGCCCGATATCCTCCATCGCCATGCGCACCAGCCTGCGGCCGAGATACAGCGGGTCCTCGCCGGCGTCGAACATGCGGGCGAGATAGTAGAGTGCCGCGTCGGGATCGGATCCACGCACCGATTTGTGCAGCGCCGAGATCAGATTGTAATGGCCGTCCTGACCCTTGTCGTAGATCGGCGCGCGGCGCTGGACGATACGCTGTAGCCCTTCGGGATCGAAAACCTCGCCAGGTTTGGCGGCACGCCAGACTTCCTCTGCGAGCGTCAGCGAGGCACGGCCGTCGCCGTCGCTCATGCGGATGAGCATCGCCCGCGCCTCGTCGTCGAGCGGCAGCGCCCTGCCCTCCGTCTCCTCGGCCCGCGTCATCAGCTTGGCGATGCTGTCCTCACCAAGCGAATGAAAAACCATGACCCGCGCGCGGGACAACAAAGCGGCGTTGAGTTCGAAGGACGGGTTCTCGGTTGTAGCGCCAACCAGCACGACTGTCCCGTCCTCCATCACCGGCAGGAAAGAATCCTGCTGGGCACGGTTGAAGCGATGGATCTCGTCGACGAACAACAGCGTCTGGCGGCCATTGGCGCGGCGTAGTTTTGCAGCCTCGAACACTTTCTTCAGGTCGGCGACGCCGGAAAACACGGCCGAAATCTGCTCGAAGGCAAGACTGGTCTCGCCGGCCAGCAGCCGCGCCACGGTGGTTTTTCCGGTTCCCGGCGGCCCCCAAAAGATCATCGAGCCGAGCGAACCGGAATTGATCAGCCGCGTCAGCGCGCCGTCGGGCCCGGTCAGATGCTCCTGGCCGACGACTTCGCCAAGGTTTTTCGGACGCAGCCGATCGGCGAGCGGCCGGCCGGGGGGCGCTCTTTCCGGTTCATCGACGCTGAACAGATCGGCCATGTAGGTCTTCTGGTTGGAGCTGATCGCCCGCAGATGGGGCGGCCAGCTTAATAGCGCAACACCTGGCGCAGTATCTGCCCGCCACGCTCGACGGTAAAGCGCCACCAGCGCGTATCCTGCTGGGCAAGCTGCGCCAGTGTAGCCGCCGTATCGACCGCCGTGCCGTTTACCTCGCGCACGATGTCGCCCGGTTGGAAGCCGAAATCGGCGGCCGGCGAATCGCGGTTGATGTCGACCACGGTGACGCCCTTGAGGTCGGTGCGCAGGCCAAGCCGCTGGGCGAGCCTGGGCGACAGTTCCGCGACCTTGGCGCCGGAGAACGGGCTGCGGCCATGCAGCGTCACTTCCGAGGCCTTGGCGCCCTCCGGCGCGCGCTCCAGTGCAATCTCCATCGTCGCCTGCTGGCCTTTGCTCAGGATGGCGAAGGTCGCCTTGGTGCCGATCGACAGCGTCGCCATGCGGTAGTCCAGCGCTTCGATGCCTTCGACGGTCGTGCCGTTGAGCTGCAGCACGACATCGCCGGGCTTCAGCCCTGCCTTGGCCGCCGGTCCGGCCTCCTCTACCGACGACACCAGCGCGCCGGTCGGCTTCTCCATGCCGAGCGATTCGGCGATCTGTGGCGTCACCGCCTCGAACTCGGCGCCGATATAGGGCCTCTCGAAGAAATCGAGCCCGGCCTTGGCCGCGTCGGCAAAAGCGCGAACCATGTTGGCGGGAATGGCGAAACCGATGCCGATCGAGCCGCCGCTGCGGCTATAGATGGCGGTGTTGATGCCGACCAACTGGCCGCCCATGTTGATGAGGGCGCCGCCGGAATTGCCGGGATTGATGGCAGCGTCCGTCTGAATAAAGTAGCCCGAATCCGAAACGCCGATATGGCTGCGCGCAAGCGCCGAAACAATGCCGCTGGTGGTGGTCTGACCGACGCCGAACGGGTTGCCGATGGCCAGCACCAGGTCGCCGACCTCAAGCGCGTCGGAATCGCCGATGGCGATTACCGGAAACGGCTTGTCGGACGTGATCTTGAGCACGGCAAGGTCAAGCGTCTCGTCCTTGAGCATGACCTTCGAGGTGAATTCGCGCCCGTCCGCGGTCGCCACCTTGACCTCGTCGGCATCCTTGATGACGTGGAAATTGGTGACGACCACACCGCTCGGGTCAACCAGCACACCCGAGCCGAGCGAAGATTGAGCGCGCGGCTGCGCGCGGCCGAAGAATTCCTCGAAGAAAGGATCACCATCGAAGGGCGACGTCACCTTTGCCGTCTGCGAGGCGTAGACGTTGACCACCGCGGGCGCCGTCTGCTTGACGAGCGGCGCAAACGACAGCTGCACCTCCTCGCGACCGAACGGCACGCGCTTGTCCGGGCCGGAGGTGCCGTTCTCGCCCTCGACGCCATGCAGGAGGTCGGTCAGCACATCGGACAGCCCGGGATCGGCGGGCTTGGCTGCGTCCTCGGCCAGCGCCTGTCTCACAGCCGGTGCCGCGGCAAAGGCGGCCAGCGCGCAAAGGGCGACAAGAAACAGCCGTTTGAAGTGCATTCCGATTCCCTCCAGTTCGGGCGCATTGTCCCGACGATTGTGCAGAATGAAAGGCTAATGCACTGAAATGCGGCGATTGTCGTGCAAAAGCACGCAGCTGGCAGGCAAAAGACCTTTAGGTGCAGACGGCCTCGCGACAATTAAAAAGGGGCCCGAGGGCCCCTTGAAGTCATTCCTGGAAAACCCGAGCCTTATGCGGCCGCGGTTTCCTCATTGGCGCCTTCGGCTTCGAGGCGAGCACGGTCGCCGGCGCCCTTGGCGTCGGGGTCGCGGTCGACGAACTCGATGACAGCCATGGCGGCATTGTCACCGTGGCGGAAGCCCGCCTTCATGATGCGCAGGTAGCCGCCATTGCGGCTGGCATAGCGCGGCGCGATGGTGTCGAACAGGCGCTTGACGACGCCTTCATTGCCGATCTGGGCGATCACCTGGCGGCGGGCGTGCAGATCGCCGCGCTTGCCGAGCGTCACCAGCTTCTCGACGATCGGACGCAGATCCTTCGCCTTCGGCAGGGTGGTGACGATCTGCTCGTGCTCGATCAGCGAGACGGCGAGATTGGCGAACATCGACTTGCGATGGCTGATGCTGCGGGCGAAGCGGCGGCCCTTAAAACCGTGGCGCATGGCTCTTTTCCTTCTTCAGTTGTTCAAGAGGCCACGGCCTCTGATGGTTTTCCGCATGACCGTCGGATCGAGCGGCTCTCGCCGCCGATCCTTGGAATTCATGCTCAATATTGGTCTTCGTAGCGCTTGGCGAGGTCTTCGATGTTTTCCGGCGGCCAGTCCGGCACTTCCATGCCGAGGTGCAGGCCCATCGCCGCCAAGACTTCCTTGATCTCGTTCAGCGACTTGCGGCCGAAGTTCGGGGTGCGCAGCATCTCCGCTTCAGTCTTCTGAATGAGATCGCCGATATAGACGATGTTGTCGTTCTTCAGGCAGTTGGCCGAACGCACCGAAAGCTCGAGCTCGTCGACCTTCTTGAGCAGCGCCGGGTTGAAGGCGAGCTCGGTGACGGCTTCGGCGGCGACTTCCTTCTGCGGCTCGTCGAAATTGACGAACAGGCCAAGCTGGTCCTGCAGGATGCGGGCAGCGAATGCCACCGCGTCCTCGCCCGAGATCGAACCGTCGGTCTCGATGGTCATGGTCAGCTTGTCATAGTCGAGAACCTGGCCCTCGCGGGTGTTTTCGACCTTGTAGGAGACCTTCTTGACCGGCGAATATAGGCTGTCGACCGGGATAAGGCCGATAGGCGCGTCTTCGGCGCGGTTGCGCTCTGCCGGCACGTAGCCCTTGCCGGTGTCGACAGTGAATTCCATGCGGATTTCAGCGCCTTCGTCCAGCGTGCAGATGACGTGGTCGGGGTTGAGGATCTCGACGTCGCCAACCGTCTGGATGTCGCCGGCCAGAACCGCACCCGGGCCTTGCTTGCGAACGACCATGCGCTTGGGGCCATCGCCTTCCATGCGGATGGCGATTTCCTTGATGTTGAGCACGATGTCGGTCACGTCTTCACGCACACCGGCGATGGACGAGAATTCATGCAGAACGCCGTCGATCTGCACGGCGGTCACAGCCGCACCGCGCAGCGAAGACAGAAGCACTCGGCGCAGCGCGTTGCCGAGCGTCAGGCCGAAGCCGCGTTCGAGCGGCTCGGCGACCAGCGTGGTCAGCGTCTTCTTCTTCGACGAGAACTCGATCTTGTTCGGCTTGATCAGTTCCTGCCAATTTTTCTGGATCATGATGCTTTCCTTCCGTTGACCCGCCACCATCCAATCGTGGCGGGCGACCTGGAATGCCCCGGAGGAGCGTGCTTAAGCGCTCGCGTGGCGTTCAATAATTCTTTAGACGCGGCGCTTCTTGCGCGGGCGGCAGCCATTGTGCGGGATCGGCGTCACATCACGGATCGAGGTGATGGTGAAGCCAGCCGCCTGCAGGGCGCGAAGCGCCGATTCACGACCGGAGCCGGGTCCGCAGACCTCGACTTCGAGCATGCGCATGCCGTGTTCCTGGGCCTTCTTGGCGACGTCTTCGGCAGCCATCTGGGCGGCAAACGGGGTCGACTTGCGCGATCCCTTGAAGCCCTGGGCACCGGCCGACGACCAGGCAATGGAATTGCCCTGCGCGTCGGTGATGGTGATCATCGTGTTGTTGAAGGTCGAATTGACGTGGGCAACGCCCGACGAGATGTTCTTGCGTTCGCGACGGCGAACACGAGCGGCTTCCTTGGCCATGATAGTCCTTTCAGTTGATCTCTACACCGCCGTAATGCCAGCGGCTCCACCTTCGTAAGGGAGTAGGGGAATAGGGCAGTAAGGGAGTAGGGGAAAGTGCGACCGGCTCGGCTGCGTTCCCTACTGCCTTACTCCCCTACTCCCTTATTCCCCTAATTACTTCTTCTTGCCGGCGATCGACTTGGCCGGGCCCTTGCGGGTGCGTGCATTGGTGTGCGTGCGCTGGCCGCGAACCGGCAGCGAGCGACGGTGACGCAGGCCGCGGTAGCAGCCGAGGTCCATCAGACGCTTGATGTTCATCGACACTTCGCGGCGCAGGTCGCCTTCGACCTGGTAATCGCGGTCGATGGTCTCGCGGATCTGCAGCACTTCCGCGTCGGTCAGCTGGTTGACGCGGCGCTCGGCCGGGATGCCGACCTTGTCGACGATCTCCTGGGCGAACTTCTTGCCAATGCCGTGAATGTACTGAAGCGCAATGACGACGCGCTTGTTGGTCGGAATGTTGACGCCGGCTATACGAGCCATATTCTTCTCTTCTCCATGTGGGCCGGCCAACCTTCAAAAGGTAGGCCCGGCGCTGTTCAAATTACCCCGCGTCCGGTGGAGGCCGGCCCATGCGGGAGTTTCCTGGTTTCAATGCGGCTGCCTTGCCCTTGCGGACAAGCAAGCCTCATGCCTGATAGGAAGACGGGCCGCCATAACCCAGCGAACCGTTCCAGTCAAGCGCAATCTTTACTTTGCCGTAACGGTCTCCCGCGTCACTGCCGTGAGCAGCGCTTCGATCTCTGCTGTCACGGTGTCGATGCCGGCCATGCCGTCGACGCTCTTCAGCGTACGTTTGGCATAGTAATAGCCGATCAGCGGCGCGGTCTTCTTGTAATATTCCCGCAGGCGCTCTTCGAACACCACCGGGTTGTCGTCCTTGCGCACCGGCTGGCCGGCGGCCTTGGCGTCTTCGGCGCGCTTGACGATGCGGCCGACCAGCGCCTTGTCGTCGACGACGAACTCGATCACCGCATCGAGGCCGATGCCGCGCTCGCCGAGCATCGATTCAACCGCATCAGCCTGCACCAGCGTGCGCGGGTAGCCGTCGAGGATGAAACCGTTGGCGCAATCGGGCTGATCGATGCGCTCGGCGACGATTGCGTTGACGATGGCGTCTGAAACCAGCTCGCCGGCGTCCATCACCGCCTTGGCGCGCTTGCCGACTTCGGTGCCGGCCTGCACGGCCGCCCGCAGCATATCGCCCGTCGACAGCTGGGGTATGCCGTGTCTGTCTACCAGTCTTTGTGCTTGCGTCCCCTTGCCCGCCCCTGGCGGCCCAAGCAAAATCAATCTCATCTGGCCTTCTTCCCCCCGCGCAACTTCGACTTCTTGATCAGGCCCTCATACTGGTGCGCGATCAGGTGGCCCTGAATCTGCGCCACCGTATCGAGGGTTACACTGACCACGATCAGAAGCGATGTGCCACCGAGATAGAATGGTACGCCAGTCGCCGAAATCAGGAACTCGGGCAGCAGGCACACCAGCACCAGATAGATGGCGCCGACGACGGTGATGCGCGTCAGGACATAGTCGATGTAATCGGCGGTGCGCTCACCCGGACGGTAGCCGGGAATGAAGCCGGAATGCTTCTTGAGCTGGTCGGCTGTGTCTTTGGGATTGAAGACGATCGCCGTATAGAAGAAGGCGAAGAACACGATCATCGCCGCATAAAACAGCATATAGAGTGGCTGGCCGTGGCCGAGCGAGGCGAGCACCGTGCTTGCCCACGCCGGCAGGTTCGTCGACTGCGAGAAGCCGGCAACCGTTGCCGGCAGCAACAGCAGCGACGACGCGAAGATCGGCGGAATGACGCCCGACGTGTTGAGCTTCAGCGGCAGGTGCGAGGTGTCCCCCTGGAACATGCGGTTGCCGACCTGGCGCTTCGGATACTGGATCAGCAGGCGGCGCTGCGCGCGCTCGAAGAAGACGATGAGCGCGATGACGACGATGGCCAGCACGATGATCGCCAGGATCAGCCCGGTCGACAAGGCGCCGGTCCGGCCGAGTTCCAGCGTGCCGGAAATAGCGCGTGGCAGGCCAGCGACGATGCCGGAGAAGATGATCAGCGAAATGCCGTTACCGATGCCGCGCGCGGTGATCTGCTCGCCCAGCCACATCAGGAACATGGTGCCGCCGACCAGCGTGACGACGGTCGAGATGCGGAAGAACATGCCGGGATCGTTGACGATGCCGTTACCGCCTTCCAGACCGACCGAAATGCCGTAGGCCTGCACCAGCGCCAGCAGAACCGTGCCGTACCGCGTATACTGGTTGATGACCTTGCGGCCCTGCTCGCCTTCCTTCTTCAGCGCTTCCAGCGACGGGATGACCGAGGTCATAAGCTGCATGATGATGGAGGCCGAGATGTAAGGCATGATGCCGAGCGCGAAGATAGCCATGCGCTGCACGGCACCGCCGGCAAACATGTTGAACATGCCGAGCACGCCCTTGGCCTGCGAAGAGAAGGCCTGCGCGAACGCATCCGGGTTGATACCGGGCAGCGGGATATAGGTACCGAGGCGATAGACGAGCAGCGCGCCGATGGTGAACCAGATTCGCTTCTTCAGGTCCTCCGCCTTGGCGAAGGCCGCAAAATTCAGATTCGAGGCTAGTTGTTCAGCAGCCGAAGCCATGCCTGATTCTCCGCTTGATCACGCTCGATGCCCGCAGCTCAGGCGGCGCGTTTCACCGAAGCTCACGAGATAAGCTCCGGGCTCTCAACATGCAAGCGGCCGCGTTGACGCGGCCGCTTAATTGATCGGATCAAAGCGCAATCGTGAGCAAAAACGGAGGCCGTTCCTGCCAAGCGCGCTTCAAATTGCCGTTACTCGGCAGCAGCCTGCTCCGGCAGCTTGACCGAACCGCCGGCCTTTTCGATCTTCTCGATCGCAGCCTTCGAAGCGCCGGCAACGTCGAATGCCAACTTTGCCTTGAGCTCGCCATCCGAGAGGATGCGCACGCCATCCTTGGCGCGGCGGATGACGCCGGCGGCAACCAGTGCCTCGGCCGTCACGGTCGCCTTGGCGTCGAGCTTCTTGGCATCGAGCGCCGTCTGGATACGGGCGAGCGACACAACGACAAAGCTCTTGGCGAAGATGTTGTTGAAGCCACGCTTCGGCAGGCGCCGGTAGAGCGGCATCTGGCCACCCTCGAAGCCGTTGATGGCGACGCCGGAACGCGCCTTCTGACCCTTGACGCCGCGACCGCCGGTCTTGCCCGAGCCGGAGCCGATGCCACGGCCGAGACGCTTCTTGGAGTGCGTCGCGCCTTCATTGTCACGCAGATCGGTGAGTTTCATCTGGGTTCTCCTGCGCTTTTGCTCAGCCCTCGTCCACGACGCGGACGAGATGCTGGACGGCAGCGATCATGCCGCGCACCGAGGGAGTGTCCTCCAGCGTGCGCTGCTTGTGCATCTTGTTGAGGCCGAGGCCGACCAGCGTCGCGCGCTGTTCCTTCGGGCGGCGGATCGGCGAACCGATCTGCTCAACGGTGATGGTCTTGGTTGCTTTCTTGGCCATGGTCAAAAATCCCTGGTCAGATCGACTATTCTTCAGCCGCAACGGCGGTGCCGCGGCGGGCCTGAAGGGTCGAATACTTGATGCCGCGCGCGGCAGCCACATCCTTGGGATGCATCTGGCTCTTCAGCGCGTCGAACGTGGCGCGAACCATGTTGTAGGGGTTCGACGAACCCATCGACTTGGCCACCACGTCATGCATGCCGAGCGTCTCGAAGACAGCGCGCATCGGGCCGCCGGCGATGATGCCGGTACCCTGCTTGGCAGCGCGCAGCAGCACGCGTCCGGCGCCCCAGCGTCCCTCGACGTCGTGGTGCAGTGTGCGGCCCGAGCGCAGCGGCACGAAGATCATGTCGCGCTTTGCCGATTCGGTAGCCTTGCGGATCGCTTCCGGCACTTCGCGCGCCTTGCCGTGACCAAAGCCGACGCGACCCTTCTGGTCGCCGACGACGACGAGCGCTGCAAAACCGAAGCGACGGCCGCCCTTGACGACCTTGGCGACGCGGTTGATGTGGACGAGCTTGTCCACCATGCCGTCATCGCGCTCTTCACGATCGCGGCCGCGGCCGCCATCCCTACGTTCCTGTGCCATATCCTGTTCCTTGTTCTTTTCCGGAAGCACGGGTTGCTATTTGTCGGCACCGCTTGGGTTGCCGACGGTGAAAAAATCAGAAGCTGAGACCACCTTCGCGGGCAGCCTCGGCCAGCGCCTTGACGCGGCCGTGATAGATGTATGGGCCGCGGTCGAAGACGACTTCCTTGACGCCGGCCTTCGAAGCGCGCTCGGCGATCAGCTTGCCGATCGCGGCGGCTGCGGCCGTGTCGGCGCCAGTCTTGAGCGATCCCTTGAAGTCCTTTTCGAGCGTCGAGGCGGCAGCGATGGTGTGGCCCTTGGCGTCGTCAATGACCTGGACGTAGATGTTCTTCGATGTGCGGTGCACCGACAGACGCGGACGCTCGCCGGCGACCTTCTTGATCTGGCGGCGGACGCGCTGCGCGCGGCGCTGGATGGATTCCTTGTCGGCCATACTAGTCTTCCTTGCCTTCAAAAGACGGGGGCCGCCATATGCGGTAGGCGAAAGCGCCTCCCGCGACCGCTCCCCGCGGCGTTAAACTTACTTCTTCTTGCCTTCCTTGCGGACGATCTTCTCGCCGGCATAGCGGACGCCCTTGCCCTTGTAAGGCTCGGGACCGCGATACTCGCGGATCTCGGCGGCAACCTGGCCGACCTGCTGCTTGTCGATGCCGGTCACGGTGATTTCCGTCGGCTTCGGCACAGTGATGGTGATGCCGGCCGGCGTCTCGTAAACGACGTCATGGCTGAAGCCAAGAGCCAGCTGCAGGTTCTTGCCCTGAAGTGCTGCGCGATAGCCGACGCCGGTGATCTCGAGCTTCTTCTCAAAACCATCCTTGACGCCCTGCAGGATGTTGACGATCTGCGTGCGCGACATGCCCCACTTGGAGCGGGCGGTCTTGGTCTGGTCGCGCGGCTGGACAGCGATCTCGCTGCCTTCCATCTTGACCAGCACTTCGTCGTTCACCACGAACTTCAGCTCGCCCTTGGGGCCCTTCGCCGTCACGGTCTGGCCGTTGACGGTCGCGGTCACGCCCTGCGGCAGCGAAACGGGTTTCTTTCCAATACGAGACATTTTGTTGTCCTCGTCACTTCTCTTGTTTCAGGTCTCTGTCTTCGGAAACGATCCGAAGACCGGATTCCACTTTGCGGGTCAGCTGCCAGATCAGAAGATCTGGCAGAGGATCTCGCCGCCGACGTTCTGCTCGCGGGCTTCGTGGTCGGCCATCACGCCCTTCGGCGTCGAAAGGATGGCGATGCCGAGGCCGTTGGCGACGTGCGGGATCGACTTGGCCGACACGTAAACGCGACGGCCCGGCTTCGAGACGCGGGCGATTTCGCGCACGACCGGAGCACCGTCGAAATACTTCAACTCGATTTCGATTTCGGACTTGCCGTTGTCGAAGTCGGTCTGGCTGTAGTCGCGGATATAGCCTTCAGCCTTCAGCACGTCGAGGACGCGGGTACGCAGGCGCGAGGCCGGCGTCGAGACGCTCGACTTCTTGCGGCCATACGCGTTGCGGATGCGGGTCAGCATATCGCCGAGAGGATCGCTCAATGACATGTTATGTCCTCCTTACCAGCTCGACTTGACCAGGCCCGGGATCTGGCCGTTATTGCCGAGATCACGAAGCGCGATGCGCGATACTTTGAGCTTGCGATAGTAGGCGCGCGGACGCCCCGTCACTTCGCAGCGGTTGCGGATGCGAATCTTGGCCGAGTTGCGCGGCAGGGCAGCAAGCTTCAGCTGAGCGCGGAAGCGCTCCTCCATCGGCTTGGACTGGTCCATGATGATCGCCTTCAGGGCAGCGCGCTTGGGACCGTACTGGTCGGCAAGCTTGCGGCGCCTGTTGTTCTTCTCGACTGAGCTGGTCTTTGCCATTTCAGATTTTTCCTTTTCTCGCTGCCGTTACTGGCGGAAGGGGAAGTTGAAGGCCTTGAGCAATGCCCTGGCTTCGTCGTCCGTCTTCGCAGTCGTACAAACGATGACGTCCATGCCCCAGATCTGATCAACCTTGTCGTAGTTGATCTCCGGGAACACGATGTGTTCCTTGATGCCCATGGCGTAGTTGCCACGGCCATCGAAGCTCTTCGGATTGAGTCCGCGGAAGTCGCGGACGCGTGGCAGTGCGATGTTCACGAGGCGGTCGAGGAACTCGTACATGCGTTCCTTGCGCAGCGTGACCTTGGCGCCGATCGGCATCTTCTCGCGGACCTTGAACCCGGCGATGGAGTTGCGTGCGCGGGTGACGACGGCCTTCTGGCCGGCGATCATCGCCAGGTCTTCGGCCGCGATCGAAGGCTTCTTCGAATCTGCGGTCGCTTCGCCGACGCCCATGTTCAGCACGATCTTGTCGATGCGCGGAACCTGCATCTCGTTGTCGTAGCCGAACTGCTCCTGCAACGCCTTGCGGATGGTCTCGTTGTAGACCTGCTTGAGGCGCGGCGTGTTCTGGGCCTTGGACTGTTTGCTTTCAGCCTTGGGCTTCGTGGTTTGAGCCTTAGCCATTGATGACTTCTCCCGAGCGCTTGGCGACGCGCACCTTCTTGCCGTCCTTCTGGAAGATGAAACCGACGCGGGTCGGCTTGCCATCCTTGGGGTCGGCCAGCGCGATGTTCGACAGCTGGATCGGCGCTTCCTTGGTGATGATCCCGCCCTCTTGGGACTGGGACTGCTTCTGGTGACGACGGATCATGTTGACGCCGCGCACCAGCGCGGTGTCTTCCTTCGGCTGAACCGAGAGGACTTCGCCCGAACGGCCCTTGTCCTTGCCGGCCAACACGACGACCTTGTCGCCTTTTCTAATCTTTTGCATTGGTCCGGCTCCTTACAGCACTTCAGGCGCGAGCGAGATGATCTTCATGTGGTTCTTGGCGCGGAGTTCGCGCGGAACCGGTCCGAAGATACGCGTGCCGATCGGCTCTTTCTTGTTGTCGACGAGAACGGCCGCGTTCTTGTCGAAACGGATCACGCTGCCGTCCGGGCGGCGGATGTCCTTGGCCGTGCGAACCACGACCGCCTTCATCACATCGCCCTTCTTAACGCGGCCGCGCGGAATGGCTTCCTTGATGGACACCACGATGATGTCGCCAACGGAAGCGTATTTCCGCTTCGAGCCGCCCAGCACCTTGATGCACATGACACGACGCGCGCCGGAATTATCCGCGACGTCGAGGTTTGTTTGCATCTGAATCATGACTGGCCGCCTTCTTCTTTTCTAACGGGATGGGCGCAAAGCCCCTCCCCGGTCTGTCCAAAATTCGTTGTTTACGCCTGGTCCGAAGACACGACGATCCAGCGCTTGTCCTTGGAAATCGGCTTCGATTCCTGGATGAACACCTGGTCGCCGACCTTGTGGGCGTTGTTCTCGTCGTGCGCCTTGTACTTCTTGGTCATGCGCACGGTCTTCTTCATCACGGGATGCGTGAAGCGCCGTTCGACCTTGACGACTACCGTCTTCTCGTTCTTGTCGCTGACGACAGTGCCCTGCAGAATGCGCTTTGGCATGGTTTTCGTCCTTAAGCCTTCTTGGCCGCGGACTTTTCCGCAGCGATGGTCTTGATACGCGCAATGTCCTTGCGGACCTGCCTCACGCGCGCGGTCTTCTCGAGCTGGCCCGTGGCCTTCTGGAAGCGCAGGTTGAACTGCTCCTTCTTCAGGCTGGCCAGATCGTCGGTCAGCTGGTCCTGGGTCTTGGTCCGGATGTCTTCGGCTTTCATGATCAGCCCGTCCTTATTCTGCGATGCGCTGTACGAAGCGCGTCCTGACCGAGAGCTTGGCCGCGCCGAGACGCAGCGCCTCACGGGCGGTTTCTTCGTTGACGCCGTCGATCTCGAACATGATGCGGCCCGGCTTGACGCGCGCCGCCCAGTAATCGACAGCGCCCTTGCCCTTGCCCATGCGCACTTCAGTCGGCTTCGACGTCACCGGCACGTCAGGGAAAATACGGATCCATACGCGGCCGGCACGCTTCATCTCACGAGTGATCGCGCGGCGGGCCGCCTCGATCTCACGCGCGGTGACGCGGTTCGGCTCAAGCGCCTTCAGCCCGAAACCACCGAAATCCAGGTTGGTGCCGCCCTTTGCGGTGCCATGGATACGGCCCTTGAACTGCTTGCGGAACTTTGTGCGCTTTGGCTGCAGCATCGTTCTAACTCCAAATTCCTAAATAATCAGGCGTTTTCGCGACGACGACCGCGTTCGCGATCACCACCACCGCCATGCGCAGCATCACCCTCGGTCGCGCGACGCTCCGAAGCCATCGGATCGTGCTCGAGGATTTCGCCCTTGAACACCCAGACCTTGACGCCGCAGATGCCGTAAGCCGTGTTCGCCTCGGCCGTGCCGTAATCGACATCGGCGCGCAGCGTATGCAGCGGCACGCGGCCTTCGCGGTACCATTCCATGCGCGCGATCTCGGCGCCGCCGAGACGGCCGGCGCAGTTGATGCGGATGCCTTCGGCACCGAGGCGCATCGCCGACTGAACGGCGCGCTTCATGGCGCGGCGGAACGCGATACGGCGCTCGAGCTGCTGGGCGATCGACTGGGCGACCAGGGTCGCGTCGATTTCCGGCTTGCGCACTTCAACGATGTTGAGGTGCGTCTCGGACTTCGTCATCTCCATCAGCTTCTTGCGCAGCTTCTCGATGTCGGCGCCCTTCTTGCCGATGATCAGGCCCGGGCGTGCCGCATGGATGGTGACGCGGCACTTCTTGTGCGGGCGCTCGATCACGACCTTGGAGATCGCAGCCTGCTTGAGTTCCTTCTCAAGATACTTGCGGATCTTGATGTCCTCATGCAGCAGCTTGCCGTACTCGCCGGTGTTCGCGAACCAGCGCGAATCCCAGGTGCGGTTGATGCCGAGGCGCAGACCGATCGGATTGACTTTCTGGCCCATTATGCGGCCTCCCCTTTTTCTTCGACTTCACGAACGACGATCGTGAGGTGCGAGAACGGCTTTTCGATACGGCTGGCGCGACCGCGGCCACGAGCGTGGAAACGCTTCATGACGATCGACTTGCCGACATAGGCTTCCGCCACGATCAGCGCATCGACGTCGAGGTCGTGGTTGTTTTCCGCGTTGGCGATCGCCGATTCCAGCGTCTTCTTGACCGTGCCGGAAATCCGCTTGGCCGAGAATTCGAGGTCGGAAAGCGCTGTCGCGACCTTCTTGCCGCGGATCAGCGCGGCAACCAGGTTCAGCTTCTGCGGGCTGATACGGATCGTGCGCAGAACGGCGCGCGCTTCGTTGTCAGCAAGCCTGCGCGGAGCTTTGGCCTTGCCCATGATTATTTCCTCTTCGCCTTCTTATCCGCGCCGTGACCGTAATAGGTCCGGGTCGGAGCGAATTCACCGAACTTGTGACCGACCATGTCCTCGTTCACCGAGACGGGAACATGCTTCTGGCCGTTGTAGACACCGAAGGTGAAGCCGACGAACTGCGGCAGGATGGTGGAGCGACGGCTCCACATCTTGATCACCTCATTGCGACCACCTTCACGAACCTTGTCCACCTTCTTGAGAAGGTAGCCGTCGATGAAGGGGCCTTTCCAAATAGAACGAGTCACTTGGCGTTACCTCTTCTTAGCTCTTGCGCTGATGGCGCGAGCGCAGGATGAACTTGTCGGTCGCCTTGTTGGACCGCGTCTTCTTGCCCTTGGTCGGCTTGCCCCACGGGCTGACCGGATGACGGCCACCGGAGGTGCGGCCTTCACCACCGCCATGCGGGTGGTCGACCGGGTTCATTGTCACGCCGCGATTGTGCGGGCGCTTGCCACGCCAGACCGTGCGGCCGGCCTTGCCGTCGTTGATGTTGCCATGGTCGGGGTTCGACACGGCGCCGACAGTGGCCATGCAGGAGCCGTGAACGACACGCTGCTCGCCCGAGTTGAGGCGCAGGATCGCCATGCCCTGGTCGCGACCGACCAGCTGGCCGTAGCCGCCGGCCGAACGGGCGACCTGGGCGCCCTTGCCCGGCTTCAGCTCGATGTTGTGGACGATCGTGCCGACCGGCATCGAAGCCAGCGGCATCGCATTGCCCGGCTTCACGTCGACCGCTTCGCCGGCCACGATCTTGTCGCCGGCGGCAAGACGCTGCGGAGCGATGATGTAGGACAGCTCGCCATCGTCATACTTGATCAGCGCGATGAAGGCGGTGCGGTTCGGATCGTATTCAATGCGCTCGACCGTGCCGACGACGTCGAACTTGCGGCGCTTGAAGTCGATGATGCGGTACGAACGCTTGTGACCGCCGCCGATAAAGCGGGCCGTGATGCGGCCGTGATTGTTGCGGCCGCCCGACTTGGTCAGGCCTTCGGTCAGACCCTTGACGGGCTTGCCCTTGTAGAGGCCCGAGCGGTCGACGATGACCAGCTGGCGGGTGCTCGGCGTTACCGGGTTGAATTTTTTAAGTGCCATTGTCCTGTCCTCGCGGCCTTGCTCAGAGACCCGTCGCGACGTCGATCGACTGGCCGTCGGCCAGCGTCACAATCGCCTTCTTGACGTCGCTCTGGCGGCCGATCGTGCCGCGGAAGCGCTTGATCTTGCCCTTGCGGACAAGCGTGTTCACGGCCGTAACCTTGACGCCAAACAGCGCTTCGACAGCGGCCTTGATTTCCGGCTTCGACGCCTTCTTGGCGACGTTGAAGACGACCTGGTTCTGCTCGGAGGCCATGGTCGACTTTTCGGTGATCGCCGGCGAGACGATCACGTCGTAATGACGAAGGTCGGTCATTTGAAGCGCTCCTCGAGAGCCTCGACGGCGGCCTTCGAAAGGACCAGCGTGCCGCGGCGAAGAATGTCGTAGACGTTGATGCCCTGGATGGGCAGCACGTCGATGTTCGGGATGTTGGTCGCCGCCAGCTTGAAGTTCTGGTCAAGCTCGGCACCGCCGATCACCAAAGCATTGGTCAGGCCCAGCGTCGCGAAATTCGCGATCAGCGCCTTCGTCTTGGCCTCGGTCAGCTTCAGCTCGTCGATGACGATGATCGACGCGCTCTTGGCCTTGGCCGAGAGAGCATGCCGCAAGCCGAGCGCACGCACCTTCTTCGGCAAATCGTGCTCGTGGCTGCGAACGACCGGGCCGTGGGCCTTGCCGCCGCCGCGGAACTGCGGAGCGCGTGCCGAATGGTGACGGGCGCGGCCCGTACCCTTCTGCTTGTACATCTTGGCGCCGGTGCGCGCGATTTCGGCGCGGCCCTTGGCCTTGTGCGTGCCCTGCTGGCGCTTGGCCAGCTGCCAGCGCACGACGCGCTGCAGGATGTCCTCGCGCGGATCAAGGCCGAAAATCTCCTCGGAGAGTTTCACCTTGCCGGCGTCCTTGCCGCCAAGCGTTGTGATCTTGAGATCCATTATTCTGCTCCCTCTGCGGCCGGAGCCTCGTTCTTCGCAACGGCGCGGATCGCGGCAGGCTTCGGCGCATTGGCCGGCAGTGCCACCTTGGCCGCATCGCGGACCAGGATCCAGGCGCCCTTCGATCCGGGAACCGCACCGCGGATCAGGATCAGGCCGCGATCGGCGTCGGTCGAAACGATCTCGACATTCTGTGTGGTGACGCGGGTGTCGCCCATATGGCCAGCCATATGCTTTCCCTTGAACACCTTGCCCGGGTCCTGACGCTGGCCGGTCGAACCGTGCGTACGGTGCGAGACCGAGTTACCGTGCGTCGCGCGGCCACCACCCATGTGGTGGCGCTTGATGACGCCCTGGAAACCCTTGCCGATCGTCGTGCCCGTCACATCGACCTTCTGGCCGGCGACGAAATGCTCGACGGTGATCTCGGCGCCGACGTCGATCATGTTGTCGGCGGAGACGCGAAACTCGGCGACCTTCGCCTTCGGCTCGACGGAAGCGGTCGCGAAATGGCCGCGCATCGCCTTCGACGTGTTCTTCACCTTGGCAAGGCCAACGCCGAGCTGGACGGCCGTATAGCCGTTCTTCTCCTGCGTGCGCTGAGCCACGACCTGGCAGTTCTCCATCTGGAGAACGGTGACGGGAACATGTTCCCCGGCATCATTATAGATGCGGGTCATTCCCACCTTCTTTGCAATCACACCTGAACGCATCGGTTCAATTCCTTTAGAGTTCCGGGCCAGGGGCACCGCCCCTTACCGCGCTCTCATTCCCTTAGAGCTTGATCTCGACGTCGACACCGGCGGCCAGATCGAGCTTCATCAAAGCATCGACCGTCTGCGGGGTCGGATCGACGATGTCGAGCAGACGCTTGTGCGTGCGCATCTCGAACTGCTCGCGGCTCTTCTTGTCGACGTGAGGCGACCGGTTGACCGTGAACTTTTCGATCCGCGTCGGCAGCGGAATGGGGCCGCGGACGTTTGCTCCGGTGCGCTTGGCCGTCGACACGATTTCTTTCGTCGAGGCGTCGAGCACCCGGTGATCAAACGCCTTCAGGCGGATGCGGATATTCTGTCCGTTCATGCGTCACTTCCTTGTTCTGGCGCGGCGCGGGCAACTCCGCGCCCGCGACAGATCGGTTTAAGTCCAATTATTCTTTGATGGTGACGACGATGCCGGCACCGACGGTGCGGCCGCCTTCACGGATGGCGAAGCGCAGCTTCTCT
>NZ_JBSKBQ010000021.1:0-80240 GCF_053714375.1 Mesorhizobium sp. ArgA1 | reverse complement strand
CGCTCGGCTTTGTCGTCATCGCAAAATCCCCGTTTCAAAAACAGGGAATCATATCCACCCAATTTTGCAACAGTCCCCCTGTGGGAGAAGGTGGATCGGCGCGCAGCGCCGAGACGGATGAGGGGTGCTCCAGCGGGGTGAGGCGTTGAGGCCCCAGCGGAGCGAGACGGTGGCGTTCCCTGGAACACCCCTCATCCGTCGCCTTCGGCGACACCTTCTCCCACAAGGGGAGAAGGGGGAGCCTGGATTCCCACGCCTCGCGCTTCGCCACCAAACCCATCACCCTCAATCCACGAAAATCAGCGCCGGCGTCTCCAGCAGCGCCTTGATGCGCTGTACAAACACCGCCGCGTCCCACCCATCAACGACGCGATGATCAAAACTCGACGACAGGTTCATCATCTTGCGCGGGATGAACTGGGTGCCGTCCCAGACCGGCCGCACCATCATCTTGTTGACGCCGACGATCGCCACTTCCGGGTGATTGATGACCGGCGTCGTCGCCACACCGCCCATGGCGCCGAGCGAGGTGATGGTGATGGTCGATCCGGACAGCTCGTCACGGCTCGCCGTGCCGGACTTCGCCGCCTCGGCCAGGCGATTGAGTTCGCCGGCGCAATCCCAGAGATCGCGCGCCTCGGCATGCTTGACCACCGGCACCACCAGCCCGGACGGCGTCTGCGCGGCAATGCCGATATGGACGCCGCCATGCTGGTGGATAATACCGGCCTCGTCGTCGAACAGCGCGTTGATGTTGGGCTGGTCGGCGATCGCCTTGACCATCGCCCGCATCAGGAACGGCAGCAGCGTCAGCTTCGGTCGCTCGACGCCCTTGCGCTTTTCCTTGTTGAGCGCGGCGCGCAGCTCTTCCAGTGCCGTGACGTCGATCTCCTCGACATAGGTGATGTGCGGGATGCGCGACTTGGCCAGCGACATCTTTTCGGCGATCTTGCGCCGCAGCCCGATGACCTTGATGTCCTCGACGCTGTCGTTGCGGGCAAGCCCCGACGCCTTCGCGACCTGCGGACCGCGCGCCAGAAACGCCTCGATGTCCTCATGGCTGATGCGGCCGGCAGGACCGGTACCCGACACCTGGCGCAGATCGATGCCGGCCTCTTTTGCCCTGAGCCGGATGGCCGGCGACGCCAGCGGCCTTTCGCCCTCCGGGCGCGGCGCGCCGGAGGGCCGCTCCACATTTTTGGGCGCGGGCGTTGGTGCGACCTTCGCCACAGGCTCCGCGGGCTTCGGCTTCGCTACGGGAGCTGCTTCTGCCTTGGCTTCAGCCGGCTGCGCCGGCGCTTCGGCCTTCGCCGTCTGCCCGGCGGCATCGGGCTTAACATTGCCCTCGCCAGCCACCTTCAGCCGCACGATGGGCGAGCCGATTGCCACCGTGTCGCCGATCTCCGCACCCAGCCACAGGATCTCGCCGTCAACCGGCGAGGGGATTTCGACCGTCGCCTTGTCGGTCATGACGGCGGCAAGCACCGAGTCCTCGCGCACGAGATCGCCGACCTTGACGTGCCATTCCACAAGTTCGGCCTCGGCGACACCTTCGCCGACATCGGGCAGCTTGATGATATGTTCACCCATCTTGAGCTCCCCCAATCCTTACGCTTGCAATGTCTCGATGAGCGCGCGGCCGACACGGGTCGGCCCCGGGAAATACTCCCATTCCTGCGCATGCGGGTAGGGCGTGTCCCAACCGGTGACGCGCGCCACCGGCGCTTCGAGGTGGTAGAAGCAATTCTCCTGCACCAGCGCCGAAAGCTCGGCGCCGAAGCCGGAGGTCAGCGTTGCCTCATGCACCACCACGCAGCGCCCGGTCTTCTTCACCGAGGCGACAATGGTGTCGAGGTCGAGCGGCAGCAGCGTCCTCAGATCGATGATCTCGGCGTCGATGCCGGTCTCCTCGGCGGCCGCCTGGGCGACATAGACCATGGTGCCATAGGCAAGCACGGTGACGGCGGATCCCTGCCGGCGGATCGCCGCCTTGCCGAGCGGCACGGTGTAATGGCCGTCCGCGACCTCGCCCAGTTCATGCTTCGACCATGGCGTCACCGGCCGGTCGTGATGGCCGTCGAACGGGCCGTTGTAGAGCCGCTTCGGCTCCAAAAAAATCACCGGGTCCGGGTCCTCGATCGCCGCGATCAGCAGCCCCTTGGCGTCATGCGGGTTGGATGGCACCACCGTCTTCAGCCCGGACACATGGGTGAACAGCGCTTCCGGGCTCTGGCTGTGCGTCTGGCCGCCAAAAATGCCGCCGCCGGTCGGCATCCGCACCACGATCGGGCAGGTGAAGTCACCGTTCGAGCGGTAGCGCAGCCGCGCCGCTTCCTGGGTCAGCTGGTCGTAGGCCGGATACATGTAGTCGGCAAACTGGATTTCCACGCACGGCTTCAGCCCGTAGGCGGCCATGCCGATGGCCGAGCCGACAATGCCGGATTCGTTGATCGGCGCGTCGAAACAGCGGCTCCTGCCGTATTTGGCCTGCAGGCCTTGCGTGGCGCGGAAGACGCCGCCGAAGAAGCCGACATCCTCGCCATAGACGATGACGCTTTGGTCGCGCTCCATGGACACGTCCATTGCGTCGCGGATCGCCTCGATCATAGTCTTCCTCGGCATGGTCAGACCCCCGCCTGCTGGCGCTGGCGCCTGAGATGCGGCGGCATCTCGGCATAGAGCCCTTCGAACATGTCGCGCGTCGACGGCTTGCCGCCGGCATGGAGCGTGCCGTGGCTTTCGGCCTGCTTCTGCGCCGCGATCACCGTCTCCAGGATTTCGGCTTCCGCCTGGGTATGGCGCTCCTCCGACCAGGCGCCTTTTTGAATGAGGTGGTTCTTCAGCCGGATAACCGGATCACCGAGCGGCCAGGCGTCGGACTCCGCCTTCGGCCGGTAGGCCGACGGATCGTCCGAGCTCGAATGCGCGCCGGCGCGGTAGGTGACATATTCGACCAGCGTCGGCCCGAGATTCTTCCGCGCCCGTTCGGCCGCCCATTTGGCCACGGCATGCACCGCGAGGTAGTCGTTGCCGTCGACGCGCAGCGCCGGAATGCCGAAGCCGAGGCCGCGCGCGGCAAAGGTGCCGGAGCCGCCACGGGCGATGCCTTGAAATGTCGAGATCGCCCACTGGTTGTTGACGACGTTCAGGATCACCGGCGCCTTGTAGGTCGAGGCGAAAACAAGCGCGGAATGGAAATCGGACTCGGCGGTCGAGCCATCGCCGATCCACGCCGCGGCAATGCGCGTGTCGTTCGAGATCGCCGAGGCCATCGCCCAGCCGACCGCCTGGATATACTGCGTCGCCAGATTGCCGGAGATCGAGAAGAAGCCGTGCTCCTTCGACGAATACATGATCGGCAATTGCCGGCCTTTCAGCGGATCGGCCTCGTTGGAATAGATCTGGTTCATCATCGTGACCATCGGATAGTCGTCGGCGATCAAAAGCCCGGCTTGCCGATAGGTCGGGAAATTCATGTCGCCCGGGGCGAGCGCTTTGCGGAAGGCGCAGCTGACTGCCTCTTCGCCGAGATGCTGCATGTAGAAGGAGGTCTTGCCCTGGCGCTGCGCCATCTGCATGCGCGCATCGAAGGTCCTGAGCGTCATCATATGGCGCAGACCTTCGAGCAGCTCCGCGTCGGTCAGCAGCCCGGCCCACGGCCCGACCGCCTCGCCGTCGCGGTTCAGCACGCGGATGATCGAGAACGCCATGTCGCGGATGGTGCGCGGATCGACATCGATCTCGGGGCGCGGCGCCGAGCCGGCCTTGGGGATGGGCACATTGGAGAAGTCGGGTGTCCCGCCCGGCCGCACTTCCGGCTCCGGCACATGAAACCGCAACATCCCAGCATCGGTCATGACCATGGTCCTCCCATTTGCCTGGCGCCGATATTTGCACATCCGCGCCGCCGGCACAGCGCCAATTCATCGGGTCCCGAACCCGACCCGGCGTTCTGGCTGGCAACCGACCGCAAGATGCAGATATGGCGGCGAAATTTCTTGTCGATGTTTTGGCGCGGCGCGCAATTAGGCGCAAAGTTTTGCAGGATTTCCGGCAGATGCCGCACTTCTACGACCTCCGGGAGAGAGGTGGGGCGCCAAGGTTGGCGAACTTTCCTCTCCCCCGTCGATCGGGGGAGAGGTGTCGAGCGAAGCTCGACGGAGTGGGGGTCGACCTTTGGGCGCAAGTCGATGCTTAAGCTGGTGCCCTTCCTATGCCCGTTCCCGGCGATTGCCAGGTGGTTCCCCCACTCCGTCGCTGCTTCGCAGCGCCACCTCTCCCCCCTCCGGAGGGAGAGGAAGGGGGCCAAGGTCGCCGAACTCTGCGCAGAACGTTCACTCCGCGCCAGCATCATGCTAACCACCCTCCATGGCGCAGAAAAAAGGATACGAAGTCGATTCGTGGCTGGCGAAGCCGGACGCGCGGTTCGCCATCGTCCTGCTTTACGGCCCTGACCGCGGCCTCGTCGCCGAGCGGGCAAAAGCCTTTGCCGAAAAGACCGGCCTGCCGCTCGATGATCCCTTCTCGGTGGTCAGGCTCGACGGCGCGGAGGTCGATCGTGACCAGGGCCGCCTCCTCGACGAGGCGCGCACCGTGCCGATGTTTTCCGATCGCCGGCTGTTGTGGGTGCGCAATGCCAGCGGCCAGAAGGCGCTGGCCGACGACGTCAAGGCACTGACGGCGGAGCCCGCGCGCGACGCCATCATCCTCATCGAGGCCGGCGACCTCAAAAAGGGCACCGGGCTGCGCGCCATTGTCGAAGCCGCCGACAACGCCATGGCGCTGCCCTGCTATGCCGACGAGGCCCGCGACATCGACACCGTCATCGACGACGAGTTGCGCAAGGCCGGCATGTCGATGACGCTCGACGCCCGCCAGGCGCTGCGCCGTAATCTCGGCGGCGACCGGCTGGCCTCGCGCGGCGAGATCGACAAGCTGCTGCTCTACGCCCACGGCCAGAAGGAAATCGGCCTCGACGACGTCAGGGCAATGTCCGGCGATGTTTCCGGCGCCTCTTTCGATGACGCCGTCGATGCCGTGCTCGAAGGCAAGATCGGCGACTTCGACATTGCCTACACCCGCCACTGCCAATCCGGCGGTCACCCCTTCCTGGTCTTGTCGTCCGCCATGCGGCAATTGCAGCAGATCCAGGTCATGCGCGGCCAGATGGAGACCGCCGGCCGCAACGCCGCCTCGGCCGTCGCCAGCGCCCGTCCCCCGGTTTTCTTCTCGCGGCGCAAGCTCGTGGAGAAGGCACTTGAGCGTTGGAATGTAGAGGCGCTGAGCCGCGCGCTGAACCGCTTGCAGACGGCGGTGCTGCAGACCCGCAAACGGCCGGACCTGTCCGAAGCGCTGGCCCGCCAGGCGCTGCTTGGCATTGCGGTGGAAAGTGCGAGGCTGGCGCAGCGGTAGGCGATTGGCCAATCTCCCCACTTGTGGGGGAGATGTCCGGCAGGACAGAGGGGGCGCCGTCCCGCCGACCTCTCAGTTCGGCATGGAGACGCTCGCCGGATTCGAGGCTCTGGGCGAAAGCAAGCCCTTCTTTCGCGCGCTGCCGACCCTTACTTCCGTTGTCTATCACCGATATATCAGCGGGAAAACCTGATCTTAAGCCGGAACTTCATTCGCCGGCTAAATACCCAGCAGCCTCAACTGCCTAGCGCTCGTCCTTCAACCGCCGGCACAACTCATCCAGCTGCTCCAGCGACCGATAGGCGATGCGCAGCGTGCCGCCCTTGCCCTTGTGGTCGACATTCACGATCATGCCGATCGTATCCGTCATCAGCTTTTCCAGCGCCAGCGTATCGGCATCCTTGTCCGATGCTCCTTGCGCCGGCTTGGCCTTGGGCGGCGCGCCGCCCGCCGGCATCTGCGCCAGCGCTTCCGCCTGTCGCACCGAAAGCCCCTCTTCGACGATCTGCTTGGCAAGCCCGGCCGGGTCCTGCGCCGTCACCAGCGTGCGGGCGTGGCCGGCGGACAGCGCGCCGTCGACCAGCATGTCGCGGATAACGTCGGGCAGCTTGAGCAGCCTGAGCGTGTTGGCGACGTGGCTGCGGCTCTTGCCGATGACATTGCCGAGATCGGCCTGGGTGTAGCCATGATCGTCGATCAGCTGCTGGTAACCCAGCGCTTCCTCGACTGGATTGAGGTCGGTGCGCTGGACGTTCTCGATGATCGCCAGTTCGAGCGCCGTGCGGTCGTTGACGTCGCGCACGATGATCGGGATTTCGGTCAGCCCGGCGCGCTGCGCCGCGCGCCAGCGCCGTTCGCCGGCGATGATCTCATACCGGCCGGCCTGGGTCGGCGATGGCCGCGCCACCACCGGCTGCACCACGCCATGCTCGCGGATCGACTGGGCGAGGTCGGTCAGGTCGGAATCGCCAAAGTGCCGTCGCGGGTTTTTCGGGTTCGGGCTGAGGAACTCGATCGGCACCTTGCCGTCGGCGTTTGCGGACGGCTTTTCCGGCGCCACGGGGCGATCGATCTCGCCGATCAGCGCCGCGAGGCCCCGGCCCAGTCTCTTTCTCGAAAGGTCTTCGCTCATTCTTAATTCCAGGGCTTTGAATCGTTTCGGTATCGAATCGGCTTCGTATTTCAGCCAAGCCTAATCAAGCGGCGCGCAATTTGCGCTCGCGGCGGATCACTTCGGATGCCAGCTGCAGATAGGCCTGGCTGCCTGAGCATTTGAGATCGTAGAGGATCGCCGGCTTGCCGTAGGACGGCGCCTCCGACACCCGCACATTCCTAGGGATGATGGTCTCGTAGACCTTGTCGCCCATATGCGCCCGCACATCCTGCACCACCTGGTTGGCAAGGTTGTTGCGGCCATCATACATGGTCAGCACGATGCCCTGGATGATCAGCTCCGGATTGATCGTGCGGCGCACCTGCTCGACCGTTTCCAGCAATTGGCTGAGGCCTTCCAGGGCGAAGAATTCGCATTGCAGCGGCACAAGAACAGAATCGGCTGCCGCCATTGAATTCAAAGTCAAAAGGTTGAGCGATGGCGGGCAGTCGATCAGCACATAACCGAAGGGCGCACCGCGTTCGGTCGCGGCGCGCAGCGCATTGCGCAGTTTGAGCACCCGGTCGGGCGCCGATGCGATCTCCATCTCGATGCCGAGCAGGTCGAGCGTCGACGGCACGATCGAGAGGCCGGGCACCGCGGTCGGGATCGCCGCCGCTTCCAGACCCAGCTCGCCGGTCAGCACGTCATAGGACGATACGGTGCGGTCCTTGCGGTCGATGCCGAGACCCGTCGAGGCATTGCCTTGCGGATCGAGATCGACGATCAGGACCTTTTCGCCGATGGCGGCCAGCGCCGTGGCCAGATTGATGGCGGTGGTGGTCTTGCCGACGCCGCCCTTCTGGTTGGCGACGGTGATGATTCGGGGTCCGGTTTTCATGGGTCTATGCCAAATATTCATTTCGCGGGTCGCCAAAAGGGTCGTCAAAGCGGTTGCGAAGGGAAGCTTACGCAGCCCGCAGATCGGTCACTTCGAGGATGACGCCATGGGCGTCGGTCATGCTCGGATGTTCTACCAGATCGAAGGCCCAGCGGTGAGTGCTTTCTTCCACTTCGGCACGGTAATCCCGGCCTTTGTGGAACAGCGCGCGCGACCCTTTGGTCAGCCATGGCGCCGACAGATCGAGCAGCGCGGGTAACGCGGCGAGTGCTCTCGCGGTGACGATTTCCGGTGCGGAAACAAGCGCATAGCTGTCGTCGATGCGCCGCGCAACGACCCGAGCCGGCAAACCGAACTGGCCGATGACAGCTTGCAGGAACGACGCTTTCTTGCGGTTGCTCTCGACCAGGTCGATCGACGCGCCGTCGCGCTCAGCCAGCAGAAAAGCCAGCACCAGGCCGGGGAAACCACCGCCTGAACCGAGATCGGCCCAGCGTTTTGCCTCGGGAGCGATTCGCGCCAGCTGGGCGCTGTCCAGAATATGACGGCCCCACACATCGTCGAGCGTCGACGGTGCGGCCAGGTTGATGCTGCGGTTCCATTTCAGGAACAGCTGTTCGAACGCCACCAGTCGCTGAAATGTTTCACGTGAAACCGGTCCCGCGGCCTCTTGCAGGCCCGTCCATGAGGCTGCGCTCACGCAACGACCCTTAGCGCCGCCGATTCGGCACTGCGGACATGCGCGACGATGATCGCCAGCGCCGCCGGCGTCATGCCTTCCATGCGCTGGGCATCGGCAATCGAGCGCGGCTGGCGCGTCCGCATCTTCTGCTTCAGCTCATTGGAGAGGCCAGGAACATCGGCAAAATCGACCGAGGCCGGGATCAGCCGACTTTCCTCATGGCGGATCTGGGCGACATCGGCCTGCTGCCGATCTAGATAGACCGAATATTTCGCTTCCGTTTCGAGCCGCTCGGCGGTTTTGGCGTCGATGGGGCCGAATGCCGGCGCGACCCGCGTCAGCCAGGCGATATCGACGCCGGGATAGGCCAGCAACTCATAGGCGGTGCGGCGCACGCCATCCCTGTTGACCTCCAGCCCATGCCGCGCCGCTTCATTCGGCGTCATCGTCGTGGCAATCGCCAGCTCGCGCGCCTTATCAAGATCCTCAGTGACTTGGTTGAACCGCCGCGTCCGCTCAAGCGAGGCTATCCCCAGCCGTATTGCCAGCGGCGTCAACCGCTCGTCGGCATTGTCGGCCCGCAAGGACAGCCGGAACTCCGCCCGCGACGTAAACATTCGGTAAGGCTCAGTGATACCGCGGCTGGTGAGGTCATCGACCATTACGCCGATATAAGCCTCGGTCCTGCTAAGCACGATTTGCTCGCCGGCCGACGCCTTGCGCGCGGCATTAAGCCCGGCAAGCAGGCCTTGCGCGCCGGCTTCTTCATAGCCGGTGGTGCCGTTGATCTGCCCGGCCAGGAAAAGGCCTGCGATGCGCCTGGTTTCCAGCGTCGGCTCGAGTTCGCGCGGATCGACGTGGTCGTATTCGATGGCATAGCCCGGCTGCAGCATGGTCGCGCGCTCGAGGCCCGGGATTGTCTTCAGAATGTCGAGTTGCACGTCCTCGGGCAGGGAGGTCGAAATGCCATTGGGATAGACGGTGTCGTCGTCGAGGCCTTCCGGCTCGAGGAATATCTGATGGCCCTCGCGATCGCCGAACTTGACGATCTTGTCTTCGATCGATGGGCAATAGCGCGGCCCGACACCTTCGATAGAGCCGGAATACATGGCCGAGCGGCCGAGATTGGCGCGGATCAGCGCGTGCGTCGCCGGCGTCGTGCGGGTGATGCCGCAATGGATCTGCGGATTCTTGATCGTGTCGGTCATCAGCGAGAACGGCACCGGATCTTCGTCCGCCGCCTGGCTTTCCAGCGACGCCCAGTCGATGGTGCGGCCATCGAGCCGCGGCGGCGTCCCGGTCTTCAGTCGTCCCAATGAAAAGCCGGCGCGGCTCATCGTTGCCGAGAGACCGAGGCTCGCCTGTTCGTTCATGCGCCCGGCGACGATCTTCTTCTCGCCAATATGGATGAGCCCGCGCAGGAAGGTGCCGGTGGTCAGCACGATGGCGCCACAGGCCAGTCGCCGTCCGCCGGCCAGCAGCACAGCGGCAATCCGTCCCTCCGCGATCTCGAAATCCAGGACTTCGCCCTCGACGACATCGAGATCGTTCTGCTGCCGAATCGCTTCCTGCATGGCCAGCCGATAAAGCTTGCGATCAGCCTGCGTGCGCGGCCCGCGCACGGCGGGGCCCTTGCGGCGATTGAGCAGGCGGAACTGGATGCCGGCGGCATCGGCCACCCTGCCCATCAGCCCGTCCATGGCGTCGATCTCGCGTACCAGATGACCTTTGCCGAGCCCGCCGATCGCCGGATTGCAGGACATGACGCCGATCGTGTCGAAGCGCAGCGTGACCAGCACGGTCCGGGCGCCGGCACGCGCGGCAGCGCTCGCCGCCTCGCACCCGGCATGGCCGCCGCCCACCACAACCACATCATAGTGATCGATCATTTTTCCGTTCCAGATTCAGAGATTGCCCGACACATGTCCCCGGGAGCCGGCGCTGTCAAGGATGGAAGGCGATTCGCTTCACGTGGGACTGATGGCGACTGCCCGGGAGCAGTGTTTCACGTGAATCAAGGCGGGTAGCGGCAGCGCCGCGCTGACCTGCGGCCCCAATCGGTTTCACGTGAAACAAGATCGGTCAGTGCTTCACGTGAGTCGCAGTCCACCCCTGCAGCGTTTCACGTGAGTCACTTCCCAATGCAAAACTGTGAGAAGATCACGTCGAGCAAGTCCTCAACATCGACCGCGCCGACGATGCGACCCAGTCGGTCCGCCGCAAGGCGTAGCTCCTCGGCCCGCAGTTCCTGACCGTTCCCCACTCCCGACAAGGCCGATGCCAGGTAAAGCTTCGTCTCGTTCAGCAGCTCTACATGCCGCAGCCTTGACGGCAGGATGTCTCCGGCATCGCCGATCGCGGCAGCGGCGCGCCCGCCGATTTCGGCCAGCAGTTCAGCCAGCCCGGTGCCGTCCACCGTCGATATCAACGCGTCATAGGTGCCCAACGGCCGTTGGCCCTTCAGCAGATCAACCTTGGTGCCAATCCGCAAAGCGGGGATGTCGGCCGGAACCTCGCCGATAGCGGTCGGGCTCGCCAGATCTTCCAGCAGCAACATCAGGTCAGCCGTATGCGCCTTGGCTCGCGCCCTCTCGATGCCGATCGCCTCGACCTTCCCGGGCGCTTCGCGTAGCCCGGCCGTGTCGGTGATCCGGACTCGCACGCCGTTAAGGTCCAGCACCACCTCAAGCAGATCGCGAGTCGTGCCGGGTTCATCGGTAACGATCGCCGCCTCGCGCCGCGCCAGCGCATTGAACAGGCTGGACTTGCCGGCATTCGGTGCCCCGAGAATCACGACCTCGAAACCGTCTCGGATGATCTCGGCGGCATGAAATCCCTCGATATGCCGGCCGATCTCGCCAATCATCCCTTTGACATCCGACCAGACCGTGTCCGAAACCGAACCCGGCACGTCGTCCTCGTCGGCAAAGTCGATTTCCGCCTCGATCATCGCCCGCGCATGGATCAGCCGCCGACGCCAGCCAAGATAGAGCGCACTTTGCACGCCCTCCGCATTCTGCACCGCAAAGCGGCGCTGCGCCTCGGTTTCGGCGTTGACCAAATCGGCCAGCGCCTCGGTCTCGACCAGATCCAGCTTGCCGTTGATAAAAGCGCGGCGTGTAAATTCGCCCGGCTCGGCATGGCGCACCCCGTCAAAACCGGCGATCGTCTCCAGCATCTTGCCAGCGACAGCGCGGCCGCCATGGACATGGAATTCCGCGACATCCTCACCGGTAAAACTGTTCGGCCCCGGAAAGAAAAGCACTAGGCCGTTGTCGATCAGCAATCCGTCCGAGGCGTGGAGCTTCCGCAAGGCCGCAGCACGGTCCTTAACCATGCTCCCGGCAATCGTTTCGACTACGAATCGAGTCTTCGGCCCGGAAATACGGATGACGGCGATGCCGGCAGGTAGGCGACCGCTGGACAGCGCTACAATCGAATCGCCTGAAATCATTTGCCCGCTCTTCTGAACAGCCTTAGCTTGAAAACATCACCCGCCAAACCGAGCTCGCCCACAGTGACCTTGCCTGCGCAAAACCTGCTTGCCGACGAAGCCAGCCCCTATCTGCAGCAGCACAGCGGCAATCCGGTGCATTGGCGGGCCTGGTCGCCGGCGGCATTGGCCGAAGCCAAGGCGTTGCAGCGGCCGATCCTGCTTTCGGTCGGCTATGCCGCCTGCCACTGGTGTCATGTCATGGCGCATGAAAGCTTTGAGAACGACAGCGTCGCCGCCGTCATGAACCGGCTGTTCGTCAATATCAAGGTCGATCGTGAGGAGCGGCCGGACATCGACCAGATCTATATGGCGGCCTTGTCGTCGATGGGCGAGCAGGGCGGCTGGCCGCTGACCATGTTCCTCAACCCTGACGGCAAACCGTTCTGGGGCGGAACCTATTTTCCACGCGAGGCGCGTTACGGCCGCCCTGGCTTCATCCAGGTGATGGAAGCCGTCGACAAGGCATGGCGCGACAAGCGGGAAAGTCTCGACCAGAGCGCCGACGGCTTGACCAGTCATGTCGAGGCGCGGCTGGCCGGCGTCCACGCCAAGGCCGCGCTCGACAAAGAGACGCTCAGCGATCTCGCCGCCCGCATCGACGGCATGATCGACAGGGATCTCGGCGGCCTGCGCGGCGCACCGAAGTTTCCGAACGCGCCCTTCATGTACACGCTGTGGCTGTCCTGGCTGCGCGATGGCGTCCCGTCGTATCGCGACGCCGTTCTCGTCAGCCTGGAAAAGATGCTGGCCGGCGGCATTTACGACCATGTCGGTGGCGGGCTCAGCCGCTATTCCACCGATGCCGAATGGCTAGTGCCGCATTTCGAAAAGATGCTCTACGACAATGCGCAGCTCATCCGCCTTTGCAACTGGGCCTTTGCCGCGACCGGCAATGATTTGTTCCGGATACGAATCGAAGACACGGTCGCCTGGCTGTTGCGCGAAATGCGCGTCGACGGCGACGCCTTCGCCGCCAGCCTCGATGCCGACAGCGACGGTGAGGAGGGGCTGTTCTACACCTGGAGCAAGGAAGAGATCGAAGCCGCGCTCGGTGATGATTCCGCCTTGTTTTTCAAATACTTCACGCTTTCCGCACCGCATGGCTGGGAAGGCAAGCCGATCATCCATCAGACCGATGCGCAGCAAAGCCAAAGTGTGCCTGATCGGGAGGTACTGCTCCCGCTGAGGGCAAAGCTGCTGGCGGCACGAGAGCAGCGCGTCCGCCCGGGCAGGGACGGCAAGGCGCTGACCGACTGGAACGGATTGATGATCACGGCCCTTGCCGAGGCCGGCCGGTCGCTAAACCGGCGCGACTGGATCGATGCAGCAGCAAAGGCTTTCGCCCACATCGCCGGAGCCGGACATGACGGCCGCCTGCCGCACTCCATGCTCGGCGCCAAGAAACTGTTTCCGGCACTGTCCAGCGACTATGCCGCGATGACCAATGCGGCGATCGCGCTGTTCGAAGCCACGGGCGATTCGCGCTATGTCGATCGGGCGAGGCAATTCATCGACCAGCTGGATCGCTGGCATCGGGATAGCGACGGCACCGGCTACTATCTGACGGCATCCGACTGCGCCGATGTACCGATCCGCATCCGCGGCGATGTCGACGAGGCGATTTCTTCCGCCACCAGCCAGATCATCGAAGCGCTCGTTCGGTTGGCTTCGGTTACCGGCGATCCCGATCTGCAGGACAGAGCGTGGCGGGTCGCCGAACACGCCATGGGCCGGGCAGGGCACCAGTCCTATGGCCAGGCCGGAATCGTCAACGCCTGCGCGCTGGCGCTTGAACCGCTGAAGCTGGTGCTCGTCGATTCATCAGAGAGTCCAAGCCTCGTTCCGGTTGCGAATCGGAATCCCGACCCGCGCCGCGTTGATATTGTCGTGGCAATCGGAACGGAAGCGAATCGACCGACCTTGCCGGGCGGGGTCCTGCCGCCGACCAACAGACCGGGCGCCTGGCTGTGCACCGGGCAGGCCTGTCTGCCGGTGGTGACCGATCCGCAGGAACTCGAACTGCTGCTGCGACGCCGATAGCTCAGCCAGTCTTTCAGTCCAAGGCCGAAGGCAGCGGCGTCGCGTCAATAGCGGGCGACCGAGGCTTGAGCAGTAAATCCTTGGCTGCGATCACCGCTCCGACCGTGATCAGGATGCAGGCCGCGGCGACTGACCAATGAAACACGCCAAAGCCTGCCAGCACAAGCACGATCACTGAAAACAACGGCGCGGCGTAGGAGAGGGCACCAAGGATCATGATGTCCCCGTGCTTGCAGCCATAATCCCAGGCATAGAAGCCGGCGCCGAGCGGTATGGCACCTAGGATGACGATGGCGCTCCACTGCATAGACGTCTGTGGCCAGACGGTTGTCTCGAGCGTCCGATGCAACACCAAGGCAACCGCCGCAGTGATGAAGCAGTAGCCGGCGACGACATCGGTCGGTACCTCGCCGAAACGGCGCGACAGAACCGAGTAGCCGGCCCAGATGAAAGCACAGAACAGCGCGATGACATGGCCCTTCATCACGCCATTGGCCAAGCCGACGTTGCCGCCCTTGGTGATCACCACGATGGCACCAGCCAGACCAAGGACGACCCCGACAATATGATGAAGTCTGAGCTTTTCTCCCGGCAGGAAGGCGGCGAAGACGACAATCAGCAGCGGCCAGAGATAAGCGATCAGACTGACTTCAACCGGCGGCGCCGACTGGATGGCGAAGAAATAGGCGCAGTGGTAGATGCACAGCCCCGCCGTGCCGAGCGCCCAGACCTGCCATGGCTGGCACAGCGACCGGATCGCGGCCGGGCGCACAAGCCAGCTCGACGCGCCGACCATCCCGCCAAGCAGGAACGTCATCGCCGCCAGTTGAAAGGGCGGAATCGGTCCCGCCGCAGTCGAAAGCAGCGCCAGGAACGACCATGTCAAAATGGCCGAAAAGCCGATCAGAGTGGGGATGGTCTTCTTCACGTCGCCCGTTCCAGCCTAGAAGGGCCGCGTTTTCGCACAAAGAGTATGCTGCGCGCTGCCGCGAACGGTCATCCGATATCGGGAAAGCGACCCTTCCAGCGAAAAGCCCCATCCCGGTTTCCCGGAACGGGGCTTTAACACATGGACCGATTGGATCCGACGACCTGATTAGGTGTTCATCGAATCGAAGAAGTCCGCATTCGTCTTGGTCTGCTTCAGCTTGTCGATGAGGAACTCGATCGCGTCGGTGGTTCCCATCGGCGCCAGGATGCGGCGCAGCACGAAGATCTTCTGCAGATCCTGCTTGGAGACCAGCAGGTCTTCCTTGCGGGTGCCGGACTTCAAGATGTCCATGGCCGGGTAAATGCGCTTGTCAGCTACCTTGCGGTCGAGCTGGATTTCGCAGTTGCCGGTGCCCTTGAACTCTTCGAAGATGACTTCGTCCATGCGGCTGCCGGTGTCGATCAGCGCGGTGGCGATGATGGTCAGCGAGCCACCTTCCTCGATGTTGCGGGCGGCACCGAAGAAGCGCTTCGGCCGCTGCAGCGCATTGGCGTCGACACCGCCGGTCAGCACCTTGCCGGATGACGGCACCACGGTGTTGTAGGCGCGGCCGAGGCGGGTGATCGAATCAAGCAGGATGACGACGTCGCGGCCATGCTCGACCAGGCGCTTGGCCTTCTCGATGACCATTTCGGCGACCTGGACGTGACGTACCGCCGGCTCGTCGAAAGTCGAGGAGATAACCTCGCCCTTCACCGAGCGCTGCATGTCGGTCACTTCCTCCGGCCGTTCGTCGATCAACAGCACGATCAGATAGCATTCCGGATGATTGGCCGTGATCGAATGCGCGATGTTCTGCATCAGCACGGTTTTACCGGTGCGCGGCTGCGCGTTGATCAGCGCGCGCTGCCCCTTGCCGATGGGCGCCACCAGGTCGATCACGCGCGGCGAGATGTCCTTGCTGGTCGGATTGTCGATCTCCATCTTCAGCCGCTTGGTCGGATAGAGCGGCGTCAGATTGTCGAAGTGGATCTTGTGACGAATCTTTTCGGGATCGTCGAAATTGATCGTGTTGACCTTGAGCAGCGCGAAATAGCGCTCGCCCTCTTTGGGGCTGCGGATCGGCCCTTCGACCGTATCGCCGGTCTTCAGCGAGAAGCGGCGGATCTGCGAGGGCGAGATGTAGATATCGTCGGGACCCGGCAGGTAATTGGCATTGGCGGAGCGCAGGAAACCGAAGCCGTCCTGCAGCACTTCGACCACACCGTCACCGATGATCTCGATTTCCTGGGCGGCCAGTTTCTTCAGGATGGCGAACATCAGCTCCTGCTTGCGCATGACGCTGGCGTTTTCCACCTCGAGCGATTCGGCATAGGCGATCAGCTCTGGCGGTTTCTTGTTCTTGAACTCTGCGAGTTTCATTTCTTGCATAGACGGACTCTGAGTAGGCTTCTTGAGGGAAATATCGGCTGGATGCGACAAATGCCGGGCGCGGCCGAAAAGCGAAATGGGCGGCGCATGACGGGAAGGAAGACCCGTCTTGTATCGTCGGTCGGTTGAAAGAGCAAGCCGCCTTTTGCGGGGACCTTCCGGGCTCCGCATCGTGCTTTTTTAGAAGACCAGTTCTGGTTTCAGGTCGGTGCGCGAAGCCTCAGAACGGCTTGACGATGACCAGCACGACGATGACGATCATCAGCAATGTGGGGATCTCGTTGACGATCCGCCAGTGCCTTGCCGGTTTTTCGTTGCGATCCTCGGCAAATTTCCTCACCGCGCCAGCCAGATAGCCATGAACGGCCGACAGGCCAAGCACCGCCGCGATCTTGGCGTGCAACCAGCCGCCCTGGAAACCAAAGCCTTTCCAGGCGAGCCACAGGCCGAACACCCAGGTGATGACCATGGCCGGATTGATGATGCCGCGCAGCAGCCGGCGCTCCATCACCTTGAAGGTTTCCGACTGCACCGAGCCCTTCTCGGCATCGGCGTGATAGACCAGCAGCCGCGGCAGATAGAGCATTCCCGCCATCCATGACATGACGGCGAGGACATGGATCGCCTTCGCCCAGGGATAGAAATCCTCAGGCCCGAGCAGAAACAGCAGCCCGGCCAGCACCAGGAACACCGCAATCGCGATCGCCGCGCGGCGCATGGCGGCAGCGCCGCTTTGATCTTTGCCCATCATGGTCATGATGCGCTCCGCACCTGCTTCACCATCGCTTCGACATGCGCCACCGGCGTCTCCGGCGTGATGCCGTGGCCAAGATTGAAAATCAGCGGTCCGCCGCCCAACGCCCTCAGGATCGCATCGACGCCGTCGAACAGGGCCTTGCCGCCAGCCACGAGCCGCAAGGGATCGAGATTGCCCTGCACGGCGCCGCCGGCCTGCAATGCCTTCGCTGCTGCCAGCGGCACGGTCCAGTCGATCCCCAGCCCCGTCACAGCGGTCTTCTCGCGATAGCTCTCGTAGCGGGCGCCGGCGCCTTTGGGAAAACCGATAATTGGAACATCAGGGTGGACGGCACGAACCTGCCGGACGATCTCCGCCACGGGCTGGACGCAGAACAGGTCGAACGACGCATCGTCGAGCACGCCGGACCAGGAATCGAAAATCTGCACCACATCGGCGCCGGCTTCGATCTGGCGGATCAAATAGGCCGCTGAATGATCAGCCAGGACTTTCAAGAGCTGTTGGAACGCGGCCGGCTCGCGATAGGCAAACAATCTGGCCGGCGCCTGGTCCGGCGTGCCATGGCCGGCAATCATGTAGGTCGCGACGGTCCACGGCGCACCGCAAAAGCCGATCAGCGTCGTCTCCTCAGGCAGTTTTGCCCGCAGCCGGCGAACCGTCTCGTAGACCGGTTCGAGATTCACGTGAAACGTTTCGCTGCTCAGAGCTGAAATCTCCGTCGCCGTGATCGGCGTCAGCAACGGCCCGCGACCCTCCTCGAAGCGCACGTCACGGCCCAGCGCATGCGGCACGACAAGGATGTCGGAGAACAGGATCGAGGCATCGAAGCCGAAGCGCTCGATCGGCTGCAGCGTCACTTCGACGGCAAGGTCCGGATTGTAGCAGAGATCGAGGAAGGATCCGGCGCGCTTCCGGGTCTCGCGGTATTCCGGCAGGTAGCGCCCGGCCTGACGCATCATCCAGAGCGGCGGCGGAAAGTGTGTCGCGCCTTTCAGTACGTCCAGCATGATCCGCTTGTGCCGCATCGAGCGCTCGCCTCTCCCAGCCCTCTTTCTAAATCAAATATCTTATTTCTAAGAATCTTCTGATTCTAAGAGTCTGTTGGTTGTGGTGGTTGTCTCCTGTCCCGCTTTGCCCCGGAAAAGACCAGCCAGCATATTGTCGCGCACTTCCCATCCGGCATTGTAGGAGAGTGTGGACGACGGGGATTCACCGACTGGAGTCAATGACTTGACGTTACGATCGCAAAGCGGGCTCTGTGGATGAAGCGCTGGCAAAAATGCCCGTCCCCAGATTTGTCCCCAGCCCTCCGACGAAGCCGACAGCGCATCGAATTGTGGACAACCCGCCTTCTGATACAGTCGCCTCCGGCCGGTCGCGTTTCCGGTCCCTGTTTATCCACACAAGCCCACAGCCCCAGGTGCCCCCTGTGAACAAACCCCAGAGCTTCTTCCACCTGCACCTGATTTCCGACGCCACCGGCGAAACGCTGCTGGCGGCCGGCCGGGCGGCTTCGGCGCAATACAAGGATGCGCGCGCCATCGAGCACATCTACCCGCTCATCCGCACCGAAAAGCAGGTGGCGAAAGTGTTCGAGGATATCGAGGAGGAGCCGGGCATCATCCTCTACACCGTCGTCGACCAGAAGCTGGCACGCGGTATTGACGAGCGCTGCGCCGCCATGGGTCTGCCTTGCGTCTCGGTGCTGGAGCCGGTGCTGACCGTGTTCCAGTCCTATCTCGGCACGCCGGCCGGCCGCCGCGTCGGCGCCCAGCATGTGCTCGACGCAGACTATTTCCACCGCATCGATGCGCTCAACTTCACCATGGAGCACGATGACGGCCAGCTGCCGGCCAATATGGACGATGCCGACATCGTGCTGATCGGCATTTCCAGGACATCGAAGACGCCGACCAGCATCTATCTCGCCAACCGCGGCATCAAGACCGCCAACATTCCGATCGTGCTCGGCGTACCGGTGCCCGAAAGCCTGGTCGCCGCCAGCAAGCCGCTGATCGTCGGCCTGATCGCCACCGCCGAGCGCATCTCGCATGTCCGCCAGAACCGTATCCTGGGCAACAGCAGCACCTATGAAGCGACGGATTATGTCGACCGCGCCATGATCACCGAAGAGCTCGCCTATGCCCGCCAGATCTGCACCCGCCACAACTGGCCGATGATCGACGTCAGCCGCCGCTCGATCGAGGAGACCGCGGCGGCCATCGTTGCGCTACGGGGGAAGAACCGCTAGGGCGTCGATATTCAGGTGACGCCGGCCTGCAAATGGGCGGCTTCCTGCGCTTCCGGTGCTCACGTACTTAAAGTACGCTCCGCGCCGGTTCTCGGAAGCCACCATTTTCGGCGCGGCCTGACCTGAATCTCAACACCCTAGTCGGTGCCAGAAAACCAGGCGCAAAAAACACATGCCCGAAAAAATCATCCTCGCCTCCGGCAGCCCATTCCGAAAAGCCATGCTCGTCAATGCCGGGCTCGACATCGAGGCGATCCCGGCCGAGGTCGACGAGCGTGCGCTCGAGGCGCCGTTGCAGGACAGCGGCGTGTCGCCGGAAGATGTCGCCCTGATCCTCGCCGAGGCCAAGGCCACCGAGGTCAGCGATCGCAGGCCGGAGGCACTGGTGCTCGGCTGCGACCAGACGCTGTCGCTCGGCGACGAGGTGTTCCACAAGCCGGCCGACATGGAAGGTGCCCGCCGCCATCTGCTGGCGCTGTCGGGCAAGACGCATCAGCTGAACAGCGCCGCCGTGCTGTGCCGTGACGGCAAGGTGCTGTGGCGCCATGTCGGCGTCGCCAGCCTCACCATGCGCAAGCTCGATCCTGCTTTCATCGGCCGTCATCTCGCCCGCGTCGGCGCCAAGGCGCTGGCCAGCGTCGGCGCGTACCAGATCGAAGGCGAGGGCATCCAGCTGTTCGAAAAGATCGAAGGCGACTATTTCACCATTGTCGGCCTGCCGCTGTTGCCGGTGCTGAAGGAGTTGCGGGGGCTCGGAGCCATCGATGGTTGAGAAAAGAGCTTTCGTCACGGGCCATCCGATCGCGCATTCGCGCTCGCCGAAGATCCATGGCTATTGGCTGAAGAAATACGGCATTGACGGCAGCTACCGCGCAATCGACGTCGCGCCGGCCGATTTTCCCGCATTCCTTACATCGCTGCAGGCCAATGACTACCAGGGCGGCAACGTCACCATCCCGCACAAGGAGGTGGCCTTTGCCCGGGTAGAGCGCCGCGACGAAGCGGCGGAGATGATCGGCGCGGTCAACATGCTGTGGCTGGAAGACGGCCTGCTGTGGGGCGGCAATTCGGACTGGATCGGCTTTGCCGGCAATCTCGACGAGCATGCGCCGGGCTGGGACAAAAACGGCCCGGCCGTGGTGCTCGGCGCCGGCGGCGCTTCCCGCGCGGTCATCCAAGCGCTGAAGGTCCGTGGCGTGAGGGATATCCGCATCGTCAACCGTACCTTGGCGCGGGCGCAGGAACTGGCCGACCGCTTCGGCGCCGGCGTCTCGGCGCATGGCGCGGTGGGCGATTTGCTCGGCGATGCCGGCCTGCTCATCAACACCACGGCGCTCGGCATGCACGGCGATGCGACGCTGGCCGCCGATCCCGCCGGCCTGCCGGGCCACGCCATCGTCGCCGACATCGTCTACGTTCCGCTGGAAACGCCGGTACTCGCTGCGGCGCGGGCACGCAATTTGAAGACGGTCGACGGTCTCGGCATGCTGCTGCATCAGGCCGTGCCCGGTTTCGAACGCTGGTTCGGCAAGAAGCCGGAGGTCACTGCCGAATTGCGGCAGATGATCGTCGCCGACATTGTCGGCAAATGATGGACGCCAAATGATGATCGTGCTCGGCCTCACCGGATCGATCGGCATGGGCAAGTCGACGACGGCCAAGATGTTCAGCGACGCCGGCGTTCCGGTGCATGATTCCGACGAGGCCGTGCATCGCCTCTATGCCGGCAAGGCGGCGCTTCTGATCGAGGCGGCTTTTCCCGGCACGACTGTTTCAGGTTTGGTTGACCGCACAAAACTGGGCGCGCGGGTGCTGGGCGACGCGGTCGCGCTGAAAACATTGGAAACGATCATTCACCCGCTGGTGCGGGCCGATGCCGACGACTTCCTGGCCAAACACCGCGCCGCCGGCGCGCCGCTCGCCGTACTCGACATCCCGCTGCTGTTCGAGACCGGCGGCAGAAACCGCGTCGACAAGGTCGTGGTGGTCACCGCGCCGGCCGAGATCCAGCGTGCCCGTGTGCTGGCGCGGCCCGGCATGAGCGATGAAAAGCTGGCGGCGATCCTGGCCAAGCAGGTGCCCGACGCCGAAAAACGCCGCCAGGCAGATTTCGTCATCGACACCGGGAAGGGGATGGATGCAGCACGTGGCGCAGTGAATGCGATTATCGAGGCGTTGACCGGGGCCGGCAAGGCAGGCGGTTGAAAGGGCAGGGCGCGCGCGGTAGCGCCGGACGCGCCGTGGTTTTCGCGTCAGGATAGAAGTCGCGCGGTCGTTCCCTGCTCCGTCAAGAGCTCGATGGCGTGTTTGTCGAACGAGACGAAGGTTTCTCCGCCCAACCAATTGCCCTCGTAAGCCATACTGCCATCCGCGAAATTGCCGCCGGCTTCAAGGATTGCAAGTCCTGCCTCAACCGCGGGTCGGTTCATCACGACATTCCCGGCGGCCAGGAGATCACGGATCGTTACGGCAACCTCTTCCTTTGCCAGCTTGGCGCCCCTGCGCAGTATCCATGCCAATTCGCACAAGCAGGGCAAGGAAATCGCGATCAGCGACGCTTCCCTCAGCAGTTTGCTGGCGGCATCTCCCTGCTCCGGATCGTCCTGCAGAACCGCGCGAGCCAGGACATTCGTATCGACAGAAATCTTCACTCTTCACCCGCCCATCCGGAAGCGGCTATCTCGTTCATTTCTTCGATTGTCATCGGCTTTTTGACCTTGCCGGCATGCCGGCCGATGAAATTGTCAATGGTGCCGGTTGGCCGCGCGGCCCTGACCCGAAGCTCGCCGCCCGGCAGCTTATCGAAGTCAATCCGTTCGCCAGGCTTGATGCCCAGATGCTGAAGCAGATCCCGCTTTAGTGTGACCTGCCCTTTCTTTGTGACTGCAAGCGCCGTCATCGGTGATCCTTTCTGTGGGGGTAGCTCATAGTAATTGAAATTCTAATTACCGTAAATGGGCTTCAAACGGAAGAAACATAGCAGGCCTTGATATGCTGCTGCTCGCCGGAGAGAGCCGTACAGCGTCGACCGCCTCGCGGATGGCTTGGCTTTTCGAACGACGAACGACTGGCGGGACAATGAAGGGAGCGCAAACCTGTGCAGTTGGCCTGGCCTTCCCCCTTTTTCATTGCCATTTTGTTCCGGTGTATGATTCTGCTCTCTCAGGAGCATCTGATTCTATGCGTGAGATTATTTTCGATACGGAAACCACCGGCCTCGACATGCGCGACGACCGCATCATCGAGCTCGGCGGCGTCGAACTGGTCAACCGCTTCCCGACCGGCCGTACCTTCCACAAGTTCATCAATCCGCAAGGGCGCGCGGTCCACCACGAGGCGCAAGCCGTGCACGGTATCAGCGCCGCCGACCTGGTCGGCAAGCCGACCTTCGCTGAAATCGCCGAGGAATGGCTGACCTTCACCGACGGCGCCAAGCTCGTCGCCCACAACGCCAATTTCGACATCGGCTTCCTCAACACTGAATTCGGCCGGCTCGGCCAGCCGGTCATCGACACGGGGCGTGTCATCGATACGTTGGCTCTGGCTCGACGCAAGCACCCGATGGGTCCCAATTCGCTCGATGCGCTCTGCCGACGCTACGGCATCGACAACGGCCACCGCACCAAGCACGGCGCGCTGCTCGATTCCGAACTGCTGGCCGAAGTCTATATCGAGCTCATCGGCGGCAAGCAGGCAGCGCTGATCCTCGAAACGGTGGCGGTGCAGGTCAATGCCAATGGTGACGTCGCCGACATCGACATCTCGATTACCGCCAGGCCGATCACCCTGCCCTCGCGGCTGACCGAGGCCGAGCGCGCCGCCCATGCCGGGCTGGTTGCGACGCTGGGCGAAAAGGCGCTGTGGCTGAAGGTGGCAGCGGGCCAGGGAGCGAGGGCCAGCTGAAAGTCTCCTGAAGGCGCAAGGGTTCGGCCAACATCAAAGGGGTGCCTCAACGCCTCCAACAAAAAGCCCGGCACGAAGCCGGGCTCTTCAAACGCTACCGTGATAGCCTTCTCAGCTCACCTTGACCTTCGACGCCGCCTGGTCTTCAGCCAGCTTCTGCTGGAACATCTGGGCGAAATCGATCGGATCGAGCATCAGCGGCGGGAAGCCGCCATTGCGGGTGGCTTCGGCGATGATCTGGCGGGCGAACGGGAACAAGAGCCGCGGGCATTCGATGAACAGGATCGGCAGCATGTGCTCCTGCGGGAAGCCGGAGATGGCGAAGACGCCACCATAGACCAGCTCGACATTGAACAGCACTTCCTGGTCGAAGGACGCCTTGGCATTCAATGTCAGGTTGACGTCGAATTGCTTGTCGGACAGCGGATTGGCGTTGACATTGACGTTGATGGCGATGCCGGGGGCCTTGTCGCGGCCACGCAGCGAGTTCGGCGCGCCGGGGCTTTCGAAGGACAGGTCCTTCACATACTGGGCCAGTACGTTGAGCGACGGCTGCGCCGTTTCGCCGTTGCCGTTGGCGGCGCCGACCGGCGCGTCATCTTTGCTGGCCATGAGCCATGATCCTTTTGCCTGGGCAGCAGCGCTGACCGAATTGAAATCGGGCGTTGGCTAGCATGGTCGGCATGACAAGACAAGGTTTGCCGCCTTTGCGGCGGAAGAGATCAAGACACAGTCTCAATCGTCCTCGAGGCGCGACGTCTGTCGTCCTTCCCAAGGCGACCCTAGTCGTCCTTCCCAAGGCGACCCTAGTCGTCCCTCCCAAGGCGACTTCAGTCGTCCTTCAGGCGCCGCCAGGGCGAATTGTGGTCGGGGCCGCGCTTGAAATCGTCCTCGCGCGAATAGTCGCCGTCGTCGAGATCGATGACCTTGTCGCGCGACCTGCCCCGAAAACCGCCGGCGGTGAAATCGGTGGCGACGACGATACGGCCCTTGAGCCTGCGCCAGGCAAGGTCGCGCACCGGCGGCAGGAACAGAAGCAGGCCGATGATGTCGGTGATGAAGCCGGGGATGATCAAAAGGATCGCGGCAACCACGATCATGGCGCCGTGCGCGAGCTGGCGGCTGGGATCGCCGCCGCCGGCCATCTCGGCGCGCACCCGCGCCATGACGCCGAAGCCCTGGTGCCGAAGCAGAAGCACGCCCGCAATGCTGGAAGCCAGCACCAGGCCGACCGTCGCCAGCGCCCCGACCTCGCGCCCGACAATGACGAAACCGGCGATTTCCAGCAGCGGCAGCGCAAGCAGGAACAGAGGGAAAAAGGAAATGCGCAAGTCTTGACCGATCGTTTCCATGTTTTGCCGGGCGGCGTACAATCGCCGCTGGCACTGAGGCCGTTAGATAGGTATGCCTGCCTTTGATTTGAATGATTGCGCCATGCGTTCTATATGCTTTGCATGTTGAACGCTATGCGACCGCGGCCCGGATTGGCCGGCGGTCCCGGCCGGGTCAGGGATTGATTGGCGAAAGATATGGGTTTCTTCGACTTCGGCACCATTTTCTTTCTGATTGCCGCGGTGGTGATCTTTTTCCAGCTGCGCAACGTGCTCGGCCGCCGCACGGGCAGCGAGCGCCCGCCCTTCGATCCCTATACGGCCAGCCGCAGCGATAAGGATGCGACCCAAAAACCCGAAAATGTGGTTTCGCTGCCGCGCAAGCGCCTGCCGGGCGAAACGGCTGCCGAAACCTATGCGGCCATCGACGCCTTCGCCAAGCCCGACACCGACCTAAACAAAGGCCTGCGCACGATCAAGGACAATGATCCTTCCTTCGACCCCAAGGGTTTCGTCGACGGCGCCAAGATGGCCTATGAGATGATTGTCATGGCCTATGCCGATGGCGACCGCAAAACGCTGAAGAACCTTTTGTCGCGTGAGGTTTTTGATGGTTTCGTCGCCGCTATAGGCGATCGCGAGGCGAAAGCCGAAAAGATCCAGTCCTCCTTCGTCGGCATCGACAAGGCCGACATCGTCTCGGCCGAGATGAAGGGCGGCGAGGCGCACATCACGCTGCGCATCGTCAGCGAGCTGATCTCGGCGACCCGCGACAAGGCGGGTGCCGTCATCGACGGCGATCCCGAGACGGTGGCCGAGGTCAAGGATGTCTGGACCTTTGCCCGCGACACACGCTCGCGCGATCCGAACTGGAAGCTGGTCGCCACCGAGGAAGAAGACTGAATCTTTGCATGTCGCCCAAAAGTGGGCAGCGGTTTTTGGGATATCGACATGCAGGCTAACATGGCCAGTGGCGGGGCCGCGGTGTCGCTATCGTCCCTTTTCGTCGAGACATCCTTTGATGAGCTTCCCGGCTGGGGCGCGGACGATCATCTTCCCGCATTCGAAGCCTTCCGCCGTTCGGCCTTCCATGTCCTGAAGAAGCCCTATCGCACCGGTGCGCTTGGTGTCCGGTTCGATGCCTTCGCCGGCGCCTATGACGAGGCGCGCTCCGTTTCGCCGGCGAATCGGAGGGACGCCCGCGCCTTCTTTGAGCGCCATTTCGTTCCGGTCCGGATTCAGTCTGAAAACCCCGGCCTGGTTACCGGCTTCTACGAGCCGGAGGTCGAGGCCTCGCCGGTGCGCACGGATGAATTCACGGTGCCGCTGCTGGCGCGACCGGGCGATCTCGTCGACATCGATGATGCCAACCGTCCAGAAGGCATGGACGAGTATCTGGCCTTCGCCCGTGAGACGCCGCGGGGGCCGGTAGAGTATTTCGACCGCGGCCAGATCGAGCGCGGCGCGCTCACCGGGAAAGGCCTGGAAATCGCCTGGCTTGCGGAAAAAGTCGATGCCTTCTTCATCCATGTGCAAGGCGCCGCCAGGCTGAAGATGACCGACGGCCGGCTCTGCCGCGTCACCTATGCCGCCAAATCCGGCCAGCGTTTTACCGGTCCGGGCAAGATTCTCGCCGATCTCGGCGAGATCCCATTGGAAAAAGTGACGATGCAGTCGATCCGCGCCTGGTTCAGGGCACATCCCGACCGCATCGACGAGATCCTCTGGCAGAACCGCTCCTACATCTTCTTCCGCGAAGCAGCGGTCGACGACGCCGCGCTCGGTCCGATCGCCGCCGCCAAGGTGCCGCTCACACCGGGGCGTTCGCTTGCCGTCGACCGGCTGCTGCACACATTCGGCACGCCCTTCTACATCGACGCGCCGACGCTGACCGCCTTCGAGCAAAAACCGTTCCGGCGGCTGATGATTGCGCAGGACACCGGCTCGGCCATCACCGGGCCCGCGCGCGGCGATCTGTTCGCCGGTTCGGGCGATGCCGCCGGCGAGATCGCCGGGGTTGTTCGCAACAAGGCAGACTTCTACGTCTTGCTTCCACGCGTCGTTTCGGGGGCGGCACGATGAGCCGGCGCCCCGATAAGCTCAGTGAAGACGACCGGGTGTTGTGGAACCTGGTGGCGCGCACGGCGCGGCCTTTGAAGGGCAGGATGGCGGTCGACATTCCCGACATCGCCGACCCCAAACCGGCACAGACGCCGGTCGCTGTCGGCCCGGTCGTTGCCGCCAAACCGAAGGCGCAACAGGTTTCGCAAGCATTGGACGAGCCGACGCTGGACAAGCTGAAGAAGGGCCGGCTGCCGATCGAAGGCCGTGTCGATCTGCATGGCATGAACCAGGACGAGGCCTATTCGCTGTTGTTCTCGTTCCTGCACCGGGCCCATGCCGGCGGCATCCGCTATGTCCTGATCATTACGGGAAAGGGTTCGTCGTCGGGCGGCGACGGCGTCTTGCGGCGCGCCGTGCCGGCCTGGCTGTCGACGCCCGCGTTCCGGCCGCTGGTTTCCAGCCATGACCATGCCGCCCGCAACCATGGCGGTTCGGGCGCGCTCTATGTCCGGCTCAGGCGGCTGCGCTGATGGGGTCGGTCCGATGACGCCATTTGGCGAAAAACTGCGGGCGCTTCGCGCCGAGCGCGGGGTCCGCCAGAAAGACATGGCGCAGGCGATCGGCGTCAGCGCCGCCTATCTGTCGGCACTGGAACATGGCCGCCGCGGCGCGCCGACCTGGACGCTGATCCAGAAGATCATCGGCTATTTCAACATCATCTGGGACGATGCCGAAGAGCTGGCGCGGCTGGCCGAGGCATCGCACCCGCGCGTAAAGCTCGACACGTCCGGGCTCAGCCCCGCCGCGACCGAACTTGCCAATCTGCTGGCCGAAAACATCGAGAAACTGGACGAAGCCGAGCTTCGCCGCATCACCGCGTCGATCCGTGCCGCACTTGGACGCACTGGATAGGATGGCATGAGGCGCTTGCCGGCGTTCGCCTCAATTGCAGAGGCGATCGCCGGCGAGGCATTGCATCAATTCTTGCCGGCAGTGCTACCCCGCCCGCCATTGTCGTGATGGTCATGGCCATGGCTCTCGTGACCAAGGCAGTCCACAGTGCCGGCGCTGCAACAACGGCCAGCCCACCAGTCGTTGGCCTTGGTGTCGGAGCAGGTGATGGTCTGATCGGCCAAGGCCGAACCGGCCAGGGACGACACCGCGACGGCGGCAAGGAAAGCAGTACGCAGGAAAGAAGTCATTGGAAGTCTCCGTGATTGGGTTCTGGTTACGGCTATGTGTCGCCGGCACAGACGGTTTGGTTCATGGAGACTGAAAAGAATTTTGGGGAGGCGGTTTGGAGGCCTGCCTTTCGTCATCCACGGGCGAAGCGGACGCGCGACCCAAGGACCCATGCTGCGAACGACGAGCGCCGCGACGGCGCAAAAATCCGGCAATGCGGGGGATCAGGATGACGACGCCTGCTCCTGCACCGTTGCGTCTATCCCAATGTCACGGCAAGGGATCCCAGGGTCTCCGCGACGGAGCTTTGCTCCTGCTCCGCCCTGCGATGACGAGGCCGCCTTAGCCCGGTTCGCTACTGAACCGCGCCCACCAGCACCTGCTGGCCACCGCGGATCGAGACCCAGCGGCCGGTGTTGTCGATCGCCTGCCGCTTGAGGAAGCGGTAGCCGGTGGCGTCCCAGACCTTCACCCTGTCGGTCAGGTTGTCGAGGACGTAGTCGCCCTTGTCGGTGCGCACCGTCAGCACCGCATGGCCCTCGCCGTCCGGCTTGCGCACGACGGTGATCAGGAGATCGGCCAGCGACACGCCCGAGCGGAAGAGCTGGCGGCGTTTTTCCAGCACATAGTCCTCGCAGTCGCCGACGCCCTTGTCGGGATAGGCCCAGACTTCGTCCTTGCCGTAAATGTCGTAGTCGCTCATCGGCTTGACGGCGGCGTTGACCCTTGATGTCACGTTGATCAGCTTGCGCATGAACGCGTCGGTCATCGCGGCGGGGTTGAGATTGCTTGGCCGAATCAAGCATTCGCCTGGATGCGACCTGCAGAAATCATAGTGGCCGATGGGCTGCGAGGTCATGCCGCCGGTCGCCATTGCGCCGCCCGCCGATGCCGGCGCCGCCCAGCATCCCAAAACCGCAAGCCCTGCTGCCGCACACAAGCGCAGCGTCCGTGCCATCGCTGAGGAAGTCATTGTCCCCGTTCACCCTTGTTGTTAACGAAAGGTTAAAGGGGATTTACAGTCCGTGTCAATTATGGGGGGAGCTAGATTCTCCGGCATGGTTACCCGCGCCCGCCCGACAGCGTCTATTGTGCAACAGAACGCCTCTGGCGTGCGAAATCGCCCCGCTTCTGCAGGCAACGCACGCCACAGCCGTATCGAGCCTCAACCCTTGGCGGAGCGGACCAGCCTCGGTTTCACAGCAACGCGGTTCTGGCGGCCGTAGCTGGTGATGAAATCGACGATGCGCGGCACGATTTCCGAGCGGAACCGCGAGCCGTTGAAGACGCCGTAATGGCCGACGGCCGGCTGCATGTAATGGGCATGCCGGTCGGCTGGGATGTTGGGGCAGAGGTCGTGCGCGGCCTGGGTCTGGCCGAGCCCGGAAATGTCGTCGTTCTCGCCCTCGACCGTGAACAGCGCAACGTTGCGGATCGCCTTGGTGTCGACGATTTCGCCGCGATGCATCATCTCGCCCTTGGGCAGCGCATGGCGCACGAACACCGTGTCGACGGTCTGCAGGTAGAACTCCGCCGTCAGGTCCATCACCGCCAGATATTCGTCGTAGAAATCGCGGTGCTTCTCGGCATTGTCGCCGTCATGCTTGACCAGGTGCATGAAGAAGTCCTTGTGGGCGATGATGTGGCGGTCGAGGTTCATGCTCATGAAGCCCGACAGCTGCAGGAAGCCCGGATAGACCTCGCGGCCGAAGCCCGGCACCGGCCAGGGCGCGTTCATGATGACGTTGTCGCGGAACCAGTCGATGCCCTTTTCCTTGGCCAGAAGGTTGACCGCGGTCGGGTTGCGGCGGGTGTCGATCGGCCCGCCCATCAGCGTCATCGTCGAGGGCACGAAGGGATCGCCGCGCTTTTCCATCAGCGCCACCGCCGCCAGCACCGGCACCGAAGGTTGGCACACCGCCATCACATGGGTGTCCGGCCCCAGCGCATGCAGCATGTCGATGATGTAGTCGATGTAGTCGTCGAGGTCGAAATGGCCGTCGGTCAGCGGCACCATGCGGGCATCGACCCAGTCGGTGATATGCACGTCGGCATAGGGCAGCATCGCCTCGACCGTGCCGCGCAGCAGCGTCGCATAATGGCCCGACATCGGCGCCACGATCAGAAGCTTGGGGTCGGCCTTGCGCCCGGCAGGCACCGATCGTTCGAAGCGGGTCAGGTTGCAGAAGGGCCGCGACCACACCGTCTTTTCGTTGACCTCGACGCTCTTCCAGTCGACCACGGTCTTGGTCAGGTCGAAATGCGGCTTGCTGTAGCGGCGCGTCGTACGCTCGAACAATTCAGCGGCCGCAGCCACCGAGCGGCCCCATGGCGTGTGCGAAAACGGGTTGAGCGGGTTGGTGTAGAACAACCGCACCGCATCGGCGTAGAGCCGCGCGGGCTGCAGGGCGGCATGGTTCATTTCGTAGAGCTGGTAGAACATCAGGTACTCCGCAGCTGCCGTGACCGAAGGGACGACGAGCAGCGCCGATCCTTGAATGTCTCGCGCCGAGGTTAACAAGATATTGCTGCGACGCAATACGTCACGTGGCGTGACATATGCAATTCTTTGGTCCAAGGCCTTGAGAATCCGCTTCGAACGGGGCCAGCCGGCTCACTGTGCAGCTGCGAAAGCGCGGCTGTTGGACATATAGGGAGCAAGGATGCGTCCGGCCCGAATGGGCCGGACTTGGACAGATCAGACGCGCGCCACGCAGACGGAGGTATGGCCCGAGCCGATGAAGCCGAGCTGGCCGGCGGCGCCCTTCGACAGGTCGAGCATCCGGCCCTTGATGAACGGGCCGCGGTCGTTGATGCGCACGACGACGCTGCGGCCATTGTTCTGGTTGGTCACCTTCAGCCTGGTGCCGAAGGGCAGGCTGCGATGCGCGGCGGTCATTGCCGACGGGTTCATGCGCTCGCCATTGGCGGTCCGGGAGTGCAGCGCGTACCAGGAAGCACGGCCGCATTGGCCGGCGGCGGAGGAGGCGGATGCGCCGACCATCAGGCCAGCCGCGATCGTTACCGCGACAAGCGCGGTCTGGTTTATTGTCTTCATATTGGGGGATTGGCTCCGTTCTTTGGACAGACCCCAGCCGTTAAGTGTCGAATAAGGCAGGAAATGCGGCAGGGATCTGGCGGTTCCGTGGCACTGGCACACGTTTGGAGTCACGGGGAAACAGTCTGTTAGGGATATTACGTACCCGACTGCCGGTATCGCTCGTGATATTTCGAACCTCACTGCAGATGCCTTGAGCAAGACAAGACGTTATAGTGCAAGTAAAGGCACACGCGATTGGACACCGTCCTTTCGCTCTTTCATCACGGCCGTTGCGCAGCGGACAATCGACTTGGGGGAAGGAATTCGGGCGATGAGACTGTTCAGGTATTTGCTCGCACTGATCGTCCTGGCCATGGGCCTGCTGTGGTCGCTGCAAGGCCTGGGCGTGGTCGGCGGCAGCTTCATGACCGGCCAGTCGCAATGGCTCTATATCGGCATCGTCACCATGCTGGTTGGCCTGGTCGGGATGGTGTGGGCGAGCCGGTCGCGTATCTGAGCGGCGGAGCGCGGGCAAGAGTTTCGAGGAGGTGCAGGCGCTTGAGCCGGAGGGCATCGTCGCCTGGCTCAGCGATGCCGAGGCCGCTCCGCATGGCGGCGAGTCGCTGGCCGATGTGGCGAAGCGTGTCTCCAGTCTCATTGGCCGCCTGATCCGGACCAGCGGCCACACCGTCGCGGTCACACACGCCAGTGTCATCCGCACGGCCATCGTTCTCGTTCTCGGCGCACCGCTTTCGGCTTGCCGCAGGATCGATGTCGAGCCGTTGAGCCTCACGGATTTCCGCAGCGACGGCCACCGTTGGATGCTGCGTTCGACCGGCGTGCCGGTGGCCAAGCCTGCCAAGGCCGACCGGTTGCAACGCGACGGCGCCTAATCCTGAGCGGAGGGTTGGGCATTCGTCCCCGCCATACCGATCTTGGATGCTGACAGCGAACGAGATTGCGCGCAGTGCCATGGTCGAGCAAATACATGCTGCAAACAGCCGCTGATTTGAAAACACGTTCCGCCTGTTCGTGGGTAAGTATAGTAATCTTATCGACATTAAGGAATGGAGGAGACGATGCGCGGCCACTCTGCCACCTTGATCGCTCGCGGCATCCGCCTGCCTTTGGGGCCCAGCCTGTGACCTTATCGGCACAAAGCCCTGCTAAAGTGGCCTCTCGGGCGTGAAAACGAAGCAGAATCAAGGTTCCTCGGCTTGTACATCATGTCACTAGAATTTATGTGTCAAAGCAGCTTGCACGCGGCGGGGAGGCACGTCAGGCGTTTCGCAACCGATGGTTCTGAACCATCGCCTGACAGGGAAACGTTCGCTCTATGCTCACCAAAAAAGGCAAGTACGGCCTCAAGGCGCTGGTCCATCTGGCGCAGTTGCCGGTCGGGCAGCTCGCCTTCGTCGGCGATATCGCCACCGGCAACAACATCCCGAAGAAGTTTCTCGACGCCATTCTGGGCGAATTGCGCAATGCCGGATTCGTCCAGAGCCGCAAGGGCAAGGAAGGCGGCTATCGCCTCGCGCGCCCGGCCGACGAGATCAAGGTCGGCCATGTCGTGCGTGTGCTCGACGGGCCGCTCGCGCCCATCCCATGCGCAAGCCGCACCCAGTATCAGCGCTGTGAAGACTGCAATGAGGCGACATGCCAAGTCCGACATCTGATGCTCGAGGTCCGGCAGGCAATCGCCGAGGTGCTCGACCAGCGCTCGCTTGCGGAAATGCGCGACATCGCCCTCGACGACCTTACGGTCGCGAAGGACATCCACGATTTGGCGCCGGCGCAAAAGGTCCTCGCCTGATCCTCAGCGTGCTCGCATGAGTGTCGCGCGCACCAACTCCATCATTATCGTCGGCGGCGGCGCCAGCGGCGTCGTTCTCGCCGCGCATTTGTTGAAGTCGGCAAATCCGGACCTGCGCGTCACGCTGATCGAAAAGCGTCCGCATTTCGGCCAGGGCATCGCCTATTCGACGCTGTTGTCGGCGCATGTGCTGAATGTCAGCGCCGCCGGGATGAGCGCCTATGCCGACGATCCCGGCAATTTCTGGCGCTGGCTGCAGGCCCGCGGCCTGGTGAGCCAGGAGCAGACGCCGCAGACACCCTTCTATGCGCCGCGCAGCGTCTATGCCCGCTATCTCAAGGAACTGCTCGACGAGCTCGAAGCCCGCGAAAAGGAAACCGGCCGTCTCAGGCTGATCCGCGAGGAAAGCCTGTCGATCTCACCGACCTCTTCCGGCGTCGAGGTGACGCTGGCCAACGGCACCAGCGTGGTTGCGCATCTGGCGGTGCTCGCCACCGGCCATGATGAGCAGCCCGGCGCAGGCCAGGGACACGCCATCCGCATGGGAACCGAGGCCGACACCGCGCTCGACCCTGAAGCCCGCGTGCTGGTGCTGGGCACTGGGCTGAGCATGGTCGATGCGTTCCTGTCGCTTGAACAGCGCGGCCACAAAGGCGAGATCGTCGCCGTGTCGCGGCGCGGCCTGCTGCCGTCGCCGCACCGCAAGGGCAACCCGATCAAGCTCGATGTCGCCGACATTCCGCTCGGCACTCAGCTGTCCTATTTCGTAGGCTGGTTTCGCGACCTGATCCGCGAAAACCAGAAAGCCGGCATCGACTGGCGCGATGTCGTCGATGGTCTCAGACCCTTCAACCAGAAGATCTGGCAGAACTGGCCGTCCTCGGCCAAGCGCCGTTTCGTCGAACACACCAAAGCCTGGTGGGACATCCACCGCCATCGCCTGGCGCCGGAGGTGCATGCCCGCGTCACCGAGGCGGTGCGCACTGGCCGCATCCGGCCCGTCGCCGGCCGTGTCGTCGGCATCGAGGCGGGCGACGGCCTTGCCGTCGACATCCAGTCCCGCCACACCCAGGCGCTGGAGACGCTGGAGGTCGCCCGCATCTACGATTGCACAGGCATCGCCCGGGACATCTCGACCACCTCGAATAGCGTCGTGCGCTCGCTGGTCGACCGCGGCCTGGCGCGGGCGGACCCGCTGCGGCTTGGCCTCGATGTCTCGGCCAAATGCGAGATCATCGCTGGCGACGGCACCGTTTCTGCCAAGATTCTCGCTGTTGGTCCGCTGACCCGCGGCACCTTCTTCGAGATCGACGCCATCCCGGATATTCGCGTCCAATGCGCGCGGCTGAGCAAGCAATTACTGGGCTAGGGCAATTCCGGAGCGACCATAAATTTGACAGACCCGTTGCGGCGACAATCGCGCATCCGATTTCAGGCTGGCCATGCGCCACCTGGCGGGAGGCAAAAGAATGGCCGGTGCAGGGGATGCTTGGGTTGAAAGCGCACCGCACCGGCCATTGCGGGATTAAGCTTGGATTTGGGATCGTCGCCCCGCACTGGCCAAGTTACACAAATATTAGCCATAGCTCAATTAAGACTGAAGTCCCTCCCGCAAGGGAACGTCCGGACACCGTTCCGGAGAAAGTGTGAGCGCTTTCCCCGGGCAAAGCGCGCAGCGCCTACCCAGGAAAGTGCGTCAAAACCAAAGAGAGAGCGTTCACCCGCCCAATGCCTCACACACCAGGCGCGCGGTTTCGGCGCCGGAAAAATTCTGCTGGCCGGTGATCAGATTGCCGTCGCGCACGGCAAAGCCGCGCCACAGCCCGGCCTGGACATAGTTGGCGCCGACCGCCCTCAACTCGTCCTCGATGCGCCACGGCATCAGATGCCTGCCGCGTTCCAGCGCACCCATCGCCCAGGTCGCCTCGTCGGCAAAATCCTCCTCGGCATTGGCAAAGCCGGTCACCATCTTGCCGGCGACAAGCAGCGTTCCGTCGGCGCGCCGGGCATAGCGCAGCAGCGCCGTGCCGTGGCACAGCGCCGCCGCCACCTTGCCGGCGTCGTGGAAGGCGACGAAAATCTGTTGCAGCGTTTGCGCGCGATCATAGCTGAACATCGGCGCCTGGCCGCCGGCCACCACGATGGCGTCGAAGCGCTCGACATCGATCTCCGCCACCGGCCGCGTGGTGTCGACCAGCGCAGCGAGCTTGGGGCTCGCGATAAAGCCGAGCGAAATCAGGTCGGTCTCCGAATAGCCCGAAGCGTCGCGCGGGTCGCTCAGTGCATCGGCCTCGCATTTGCCGCCATCGGGCGAAAAAATCTCGACGGCATAGCCGCGCTCGGTGAAGGCGAACCAGGGGTGGGTGAGCTCGCTCCACCAGAAGCCCACCGGCCAGCCGGTTGTGGTCGACACAGCCGGATTGGCGATGACGATCGCCACGCGTTTCGGGCTCTTGGCATTGACCGGATTGGGGTCCCGAACGCTCATTACTGCTCCTCCTCATAATCCTTTGCCGATAAAGCCCGAGGCCACAACCCAGCCAGATGGCCGGGCAAATTCCGCTTCCGTCTCGGCGGCGCCTTGCCTAAAATCGGCGCATGACCCAACGCGGAAGACTTTATGGCTGCCCGGTCGAGTTCGCGCTCGACGCGCTTGGCGGCAAGTGGAAGACGGTGATCATCGCGCGCATCAAGCAAGGGCCGCTGCGCTATTCCGAACTGCGTCGCCTGATCCCCTCGCTGTCCGAAAAGATGCTGACGCAGCGCCTGGCCGATCTTGTCGAGATCGGCTTCGTCGTGCTGGAAACGTCGCCCGACGGCAAGGCGCGCTATGCCTTGACCAAGCGCGGCCACGATCTCGCCGGCGCCCTCCAGGCCCTCTATGACTGGGGCAGCGTGCATGGCCGCGCCGAAGGCGTACGCTTCCGCACCAACATCGACGCGGCCGCCTGACATCGACCTATCTCCCGCCGGCTTTGAGCGCACCGCAAAAGCCGGCGACGTCGGTGATGACGGCCTCGCCGAGGAAGCGAAGCGTCGCCATTGAGCGATCGCGGGCTTCGCTGTTGCCGAAACCGCAGGCGTCCTCGATCACCACCGCGACAAAACCGTTGTCGGTCGCCTGGCGCACGGTCGGCTCGATGCCGATCTCCATGGCGATGCCGGCAATGGCGAAGGCACGCACGCCGCAGTCCCCGAGCGCCAAGCCGAGCGCGGTGGAATCGAAGGCCGACATGGCCAGCTTGTCGAACACCGCCTCGTCGGCGCGGGGCGCAAGTTCAGGAACAATCTGCGTCGCCTCGGCGTCGCGCAGAAACCACGGCTCGACGGCGTCGGGATTATCACGTCGCTGCCAGGCCATGGCGGTGCGCAGCTGGGTGGCACCCATCCATTTCAGCGGCAGTGACAAGTGGCGAGTGAATGCCACCCGCATACCGGCCGAGCGGGCGGCCTCGAGCACGATGCCGGTGCGCTCGACGATATCAGCCGCGCCGGCCACCTGGCGGCAGATGCCGACCTGCATGTCGTAGACCACCAGCGCCATGCGGCTGGGGTCGCACCATTCCGCCAGGCTGGTGGGGATTTCGATGCCTTCGCGCGACCGGATCATGCCGCGGTCCGGTCCCACGGTGTGGCGATGTCGACGGTCGGATCGAACAGATATTCGAGCGGCAGGGGTGCGGAATCGAAGGCCAGGAAAACCCATTCCAGCAGCCCGGCCTTGGACAGCGGAAAGTCGTCGGTGTAGCGTCTGGCTTCCTCGACGCTGTCGAGTTCGAAGACGATGATGGCGCCGCCGACATCTGCGCGCGCATAGTTCTCCCGCACGATGCCGGCCTTCCACAGCCGCCAGACATTCGACACCTCGTCGCGCAGATAGGGTTTCAGATCGTCAAGCGTGACGCCGGGCTTGAAATTGTCATAGGCGATGATCTTCATCGAGCTTTCCCTTGCGTTTGCCCCGCAGGCCAATCGGCTAGCATGCCGAAATCGGCGGCGGCAACGAACAAGATGGTGCGTTGAAAAGCTCCCACGTCTGTTTCGACCGGACGGGACCTTTGTGCGACAGACGGAGGTTAGCACTTCACGCGAGGCGACCCCCTCTGTCGCCTTCGGCGACATCTCCACCTCGAGGGGGAGATTGGCGCTCGTGGAATTTCATTCCGCATCTGGCCGGTCGATTGGCACGATCTATCTTCTTTCCGTCTGTAAACGGCTGGAAAAGAGGTTACGCTACCGCCCCGCCCCCGACGCGGTCGCTTGTAGATCAGGGAGCCTCTGTATGAGCGAGCACAGAAACGCTGCGTCAGGCGGCACAACATCGGACGGCCAATCGCGGCTGCGTCCACCCTACGCCTCTGTGCTCGACCTCATCGGCCAGACGCCTGTGGTCGAGCTGACCAAATTCGACACCGGAAAATGCCGGCTGTTCATCAAGCTGGAGAGCCAGAATCCCGGCGGCTCGATCAAGGACCGCATCGCGCTGTCGATGATCGCCGCGGCCGAGAAACAGGGCAGGCTGAAACGCGGCGGCACCATTGTCGAGGCGACCGCCGGCAACACCGGCCTTGGCCTTGCCCAGGTCGGTATCCCCAAGGGCTACCGCATCATCCTCGTCGTGCCCGACAAGATGTCGCGCGAAAAGATCCAGCATCTGCGCGCGCTGGGTGCGGAAGTACGCATGACCCGCTCCGATGTCGGCAAGGGCCATCCCGAATACTACCAGGACATGGCCGAGAAGATCTCGGCGGAAACGCCCGGCGCCTTTTATGCCAACCAGTTCGCCAACCCGGCAAACCCGCTGGCGCATGAGACCACCACCGGTCCGGAAATCTTTTCGCAGCTCGACGGCAATGTCGACGCCGTGGTCGTCGGCGTCGGCTCCGGCGGCACGCTGACCGGGCTTGGGCGCTACTTCGCCAAAGTGTCGCCCAAGACCGAGATGGTGCTGGCCGACCCTGTGGAATCGGTGCTGGCGCCGCTGATCAAGACCGGCAAGATGGAAGAGGCCGGCAGCTGGACCGTCGAGGGCATAGGCGAGGATTTCGTGCCGCCCAATGCCGATCTGTCGCTGGTCAGGAAAGCCTATTCCATCCCCGACAAGCAGAGCATGCTGGCCGTGCGCGACCTGCTTTCGAAGGAAGGCATCCTGGCCGGTTCTTCTTCCGGCACGCTGCTGTCGGCGGCGCTGCGCTATTGCCGCGAGCAGACTGTTGCAAAGCGCGTCGTCACCTTCGTCTGCGACAGCGGCAACAAATATCTGTCGAAGGTCTTCGACGATATCTGGCTGGCCGAACAAGGGCTCGACGACCATGAACAGCATGGCGATTTGCGCGACCTCGTCACCCGGTCGCCGCGCACCGGCGACATTGTCTATGTCGGCCCGGACGAAAGCCTGCTCAACGCCTACGGCCGCATGCGCCGCTCCGATGTCTCGCAGCTGCCGGTTCTGGACGAGGGCAGACTGGTCGGCATCGTCGACGAAAGCGATATTCTCGCCAAGGTCGACGGCCCCTATGACGGCCGCTGGGACCGTTTCAACGGTCCGGTGCGCACGGCGATGACCTCCAACCTGCACACGCTGCAGGCCAGCCAGACGCTGGACGCCTTGCTGCCGGTGTTCGACCGCAACGAGGTCGCCATCATCTTCGATGGCGACGAGTTCGTCGGCCTGATAACCCGTATCGATCTGATCAATCATTTGAGGCGCCGCACAAAATGACCAGCAACTCAGGCAAGAACCGCCTGGCCTTTTCCACCCGCACCATCCATGGCGGCCAGAGCCACGACCCGCTGACCGGCGCGGTCATGGTGCCGATCTACGCGACGTCGACCTATGGCCAGCAATCGCCCGGCGTGCACAAGGGCTTTGAATACGCCCGCAGCCAGAACCCGACGCGCTTTGCCTTCGAGCGCGGGGTAGCCGATCTCGAAAGCGGCTCGGCCGCCTTCGCCTTCGCCTCCGGCTTGGCGGCGATCTCGACCGTGCTGGAACTGCTCGACAGCGGCGCCCATATCGTTGCCACCGACGACATCTATGGCGGCTCGTTCCGTCTGATGGAGCGGGTGCGCAAGCGCTCGGCCAACCTGCAGGTGAGCTTCGTTGATTTCACCGATCTGGCCGCCGTCGAAGCTGCGATCCGGCCGGACACAAAACTGCTCTGGGTTGAGACGCCCACCAACCCGCTTCTGCGCATCGTCGACCTCGAAGGGGTTGCCGCGCTGGCCAAGCGCAAGGGCGTCCTTACGGTCGCCGACAACACGTTCTGCAGCCCTTACATCCAGCGCCCGCTGGAGCTCGGCGTCGACATCGTCGTCCATTCGACGACCAAATATCTCAACGGCCATTCCGACATGGTCGGCGGCGTCGCCATCGTCGGCGACAACAAGGATCTCGCGGCCCAGCTGAAATTCCTGCAGAACGCCATCGGCGCCATCTCGGGCCCGTTCGACAGTTTTCTGGCACTGCGCGGTATCAAGACACTGGCGCTCAGGATGGAGCGGCACTCGATCAACGGCCTCAAGATCGCGCAATGGCTGGAAGCGCGCAAAGATGTGCGCCGCGTCCTCTATCCCGGCCTGCCCAGCCATCCGCAGCACGCTATCGCCAAAAAGCAGATGCATGCCTTCGGCGGCATGATCTCGGTCGACCTCGACCGCGACCTCGCCGGCACCAAGCGCTTCCTCGAACGCACGCAATTGTTCACGCTGGCCGAAAGCCTCGGTGGCGTCGAAAGCCTGATCGAGCACCCCGCGCTGATGACGCACGGCTCCATCCCGGCGGAAAAGCGGGCAGCGATCGGCATCTCGGATTCGCTGGTGCGGTTGTCGGCGGGGATCGAGGATGGTGACGATCTGATCGCCGATCTGGAGCAGGCGCTTAGGGGGTAGCTGGACAGGGCGCGCAACGATGCGCAACGCGACGCCGTACACTCAGAACACGCCCGTTAACACAATCGGAAGCCTTTGCTTAACCGTTCGCCGCTATGTCCTGCCAAGGGAGGCGTGACAGAGTGAGTGTGATGGACAACAGCCCGGAAAAGCGCAGCGAATGGCGCGCCATTTTTTATGTGCAGGCCCGCGTGGCCATCCTGTTTGTCCCAATCATCGTCAGTCTGCTCATCATCGGCGCGCTCGCCGGCAATGACCGCGATCCCGCCGCCATCGACCGCACCGTCACCAGCTCGATAAAATAACGGCCGGCATCGGCTCGGAGCGGTTGCCCGTCCCAGACCTGGTCCCCTCAGAAAAACTTCGGGATCGGTCCGTTCTGCGGCGTCACGTCGCCCTCGAGGTCGATGAACACCTCGTCGACAAAGCACCAGGCCCAGCCTTCCGGCGGGTCGTAGCCTTCGATGACCGGGTGCTTGGTGGCGTGGAAATGCTTGGTGGCGTGGCGGTTGGGCGAGTCGTCGCAGCAGCCGACATGGCCGCAGGTGCGGCAGAGCCTGAGATGCACCCACATCGAGCCGCTCGTCAGGCATTCCTCGCAGCCGAGCGCGCTCGGCGTCACTTTTTTGATGCCTGTCGTGTGTTTACATTCGTCCATCATGCTCTCCTGGCCAGTTCTGATGTCGCGGCGTTGGGTCGCGCGAGATAGGCGTGCAAAGCCGCCACCACCTGGGCGCCTTCGCCGACGGCGGCGGCGACCCGCTTGACCGAGCCGGAGCGCACATCGCCGATGGCGAACACGCCGCTGCGGCTCGTCTCCATCAACCCAGCCGCCACGTCGGCGCCGGTGCGCACGAAACCCCTGGCGTCCAGCGCCACATTGCACTCAGCCAGCCAGTCGGTGTTGGGGTCGGCGCCGATGAACAGGAAGAGATGCTGGATCGACCGCGTCTCGACGTCGCCGGCCCCGTTGCGCCAGCGCAACCGGGTGAGATTGCCGCCTTCGCCTTCCAGCGCCTCGATCTCGGTCTCGGCCAGCACCTCGATGTTGGGCTGCGCCTCGATGCGCTCGACCAGATAGCGCGACATGGTTTCCCTGAGGCCGCGGCGCACCAGCATCGTCACTTTCCGCACCTGGCTGGCGAGATAGACCGCAGCCTGCCCCGCCGAATTGCCGGCGCCGACCAGCGCCACCTCCTGGCCGGCGCACAGCCGCGCCTCGATCGGCGAGGCCCAGTAATGCACCGACGTGCCTTCGAATTCGGCCAGATTGGCGATGTCGAGGCGGCGGTAGCGCGCACCGCTGGCGATCACCACCGTGCGCGCCTTGACGCTCTCGCCGTCGCCGACCGCCAGCGAGTAGCCCACGCTCGCTGCGCCGAGCAGCTTCGCTTCGTCGGGGATGACCATTTCGACGCCGAATTTCTGCGCCTGGTTGTAGGCGCGCGCCATCAGCGCCATGCCGGAGATCCCGGTGGGGAAACCCAGATAGTTTTCGATGCGCGAGGAGGCGCCCGCCTGGCCGCCGAAGGCGCGGCAATCGAGTACGATGGTCGAAAGCCCTTCCGACGCCGCATAGACCGCCGCCGCCAGCCCCGCCGGCCCGGCGCCGACAATTGCGACGTCATAAACCATGTCGCTGTCGATGGGCCGCAGCAGGCCGATGCAGCGGGCGAGCTCTGTTTCGCCGGGATTGTGCATCAGCTTGCCATTGGGACAGAGCACGATCGGCAGATGGTGCTGGTCGACACGGAAATGCTCGATCAGTGTTTTCGCGCACGGATCGCTGTCGGAATCGAGCGCCCGGTGCGGCTGGCCGCTGCGGCGCAGAAACCCCTGTAGCCGCAGCGTATCGCCATTGGCTGCCGGGCCGATGATGATCGGCCCGCTGCTGCCGCTTTCGAGCAACCCGACGCGGCGCAGGATAAGCGCCCGCATGATCCGCTCGCCGAGACTTGCCTCCTGCACCATCAGGTCGCGCAGACGCTGCGAGGGGATGACGAAGGCCTCGACCGGCTCCTTGGCCTCGGCATTGACCAGCGACGGCCGGCTCGAAAGCTGCGCCAGCTCGCCGATAAAATTGCCGGGACCATGGGTGACGATGGTCTCGCGCCGGCCAAGCCCGACATCCTGGGTGATGTCGACCGAACCCGACAGGATGACGACCAGCCCCGGCGCCACGGCGCCGGCGGTGACGATGTGCTCGCCGGCGGCATAGGAACTCGCCTCGCCGAAGCGGCGCATGCGCTCGATATCGGCGTCGGCCAGGATGGGAAACATCTGGTCGCGGCGGGTGACGGTGATGGGCTGGGCGGAAGGGGCCATGATTGGAGCGTAGCGTCATGGGCGCCGGGTTTGAAGGGGTTTGTTGAGTGCCTGACCAGGAGGGGAGGTTGTCCGCCCACGGATTGGCATTCGTCATTTCTCCTGCCGCGACGAAGGACAAGGGAGCAGAAGCCGCTGCAATCGCTGATCATAGATCGTCAGACCGAAGTCCTACGCCAATACGACTGAAGACCCTGAGCAGGAACAAAGGCTTACGGCTGCCGTTGCCTTCTCAGGAAACTTCAAGGAGGACGAAATGGCTGACGGACCAACTGTCGTGAATGCTGGAGGGGGCGCGGGAACGGCGATAGCGATTGTTGTTGCAGTTGTCGCAATCCTTGCCCTGCTTTTCGTGACCGGCGTCATCGATCTCAGTGGCGGTGGTGGAAAAGACATCAACGTGAAAGTTGATGTGCCCAAGGTCGAGGCTCCGGCCTCAACGCCAAAGCCGGCAGCTCCAGCTCCAGCCCCGGCTCCCGCCAACGGCGGTTGAGCCGATCGGCTGCGGCTCCAGCGCGGGAGGAGCGCTGGAGCCAGCTTTCACCAAGGGAACAAGACAATGGATGACCCACACAACAGCGTATTGGAAGCCCGGTGGCTTCTTGCCGTGCCGGTTTCCGTGATGTTCGCGGTCTTGTTGGCCGGCCTGATACTGACCTGAAACAATTTCAAAGCAGATTGGCGCGCCCTGTCTGTTCGGATGCCAAGCGCCGCCTCCACGGCCAACTCAAAACAGTCTGCGCCTTGCCAAATCCAAAAATTGTTATGCTTTTTGCTGCACATACCGGCAGACGCTTGGTTGCAGCGGCTCATTAAGTGCCGATGCTGCCGACAGTCATGAGATAAAGCACAACGATCGCTGCCACCCACACTGCAGCCTTGGCAAACGTCCTGGCGGTTGGCCGGAACTTTCGCTGCAGTCGAGGGGACCCTGGCACGTGTCAGCCCCGAAATTCGCGGATGTGGACCGCGACTGGAAGGATACGTCTCATCGTCGATCGCATTTATGGTGCGCGATGGTTTCGCGCCTCACCGTGTCCGGACATTTTCGTCCGGCACGAAGGCTCGTGCTGGAACCGACATGAGGGATTGTCTCGTCGCCGGCTTTTCAGTGAGGTAAAGGGCGCCGCCCAGAACGCCGAAAAGGATCCCGATAGCCGCCAAGCCAACCATCAGGACGGCAATCGCAGTTCCGGGCCCATAGCCCGTCTTGACGATGAAATGCTTGTGCATTTGCCATCCCTCCAGTCAGTGCTCTTTCAGTCCATTCGATGAACGCCCGCTCGACACCGGTGTTCCTCTCATCGGGCCTTAGAAGCGCAGGGTTGGACTTTTGATCGGCGTCTCTTCGGACTTTGGTCTGACAAGAGCCGCCCCCGCGGGCGAACCCATGGCGGCCGCTAGCTGATGCGGATGCGCCGCATCGCCCCGCGCTGCAAGGCAAACAGAGCGCCGACCAGCGCGACGTTTGTCAGGGCGAGTGCGAGCGGCCAGCAATCCGCGCTCACCCGTATGTTGCAGGAGCAGCGCACCGACGGACGGCGCCGCGGCTTGGGCGATCAGGCTCGGCATGGCGAGCCGGCCCATCAGCTTCGCATAGCCGGGGGCGCCAAACAGGGCGAGCGGCAGCGTGCCGCGCGCGATCGATTCCAGGCCGATGCCGGCGCCGTAAAACATCAGAGCCACCGGCAGAACCGGCAGGCCGGTCCAGAGCGTCGCCACACCTATGACCACAAAAATCACCGAGGCGAGTTTGGTCCAGATCGGATGGTGGTAGCGGGCGATGACCATCTCGACGGCGCTGGCGCCGACCTGGAAAGGACCGACCAGGGCGCCGAGGCCGACGGCCGCGCCCAGCGCCAGGCCGGTGGATTGCAGCACGCTCAGCAGATGCACAGACAAGGTCGAGGATATGACCGCCGACAGCGTGATGCTTGCGGCCAGCGTGGCCATCAGGGGCAGGCTGCGCGGCGCCAGGCCCGTTTCCGGCGCAGCAGCCGTCTGGGCAGACGCTTCGGCGGGAGCGCCGCGCGGCAGGACAAGCAGATAGGCGGGCAATGCCACCAGAAGCTGGATTGCCGCGTAGACCAGGCACACGCCGCGCCAGCCGAACGCGTCGAGCAGAAAGGCCGAAATCGGCCAGCAGATGGTGCTGGCGAAACCGCCAAACAGCGTCAGGCTGGTGATGGTCGAACGGGCGCTGCGCCCATACAGCCTTCCGAGCGTGCCGAAGGCGGCGTCATAAAGGCCGGCGCCCATGCCGAAACCCATGATCAGCCAGCCGGCGATGAAGATGGAAAGGGTCGGCGACGTCGCTACCACCGCCTGGCCGATGCCGAGGCAAATGGCGCTGAAGGCCAGCGTCATGCGGCCGCCATGGCGTTCGATCGCGGCCCCGACATGCGGCGATATCAGGCCCGCGACCAAAAGCCCGAGCGACAGGCTGCCGATCACCCAGGGAAACGGCCAGCCGGTCTGAGCCGACACGGCAGGGCCAATGACGGCCGGCAGATAGTAGGAGGAACCCCACGCCATGATTTGCGTCAGGCCGAGCGTTGTGACGATGACAGGTCGACTTGGGATTGAAGCCACTCAGGCATGCCCCCGGGAAGCGGGTGGAGCGGCTGTCATCGATGCCTTCACGCGCCCTTCAAAGCCCGCTATTTCTGACCCCTCAAAAGGAAAGATCCGATGCGCATCGCCGTGTTTGATGAGAATGAGGCGAGGCTTCATGTACGAGCCCTTGCCGAGATGCTGGCCCAGAGCGTCGAAGACGGCGCGCTCGTTGGCTTCGTGCTGCCTTTCGATGAGCCCCAGGCGCTGGCACATTGGGAGGATGTTTTCCGTTCGGTGAGTGAAGGCGAACGGCTCCTCATCTGCGCCGATATCGACGGCCGCGTCGTCGGCACAGTTCAACTTTATCTTTCGCCGGAGCCGAACGCGCCGCACCGGGCCGAAGTTTACAAACTCCTCGTTCATCGCGACTTCCAGCGGCAAGGCATAGGCCTCGCTCTGATGCAGGCTGTCGAGCGTGAGGCCATCAGCAGAAAACGGTCTCTGCTCCTCCTCGATACGGTCGAGGGCGGGGCCAGCGAGCGACTGTACAGGCGGCTCGACTGGCACGAAGTCGGCTCTGTCCCGCATCACTTTGTCGACCCGCATGGCCAGCCGAAAGTCTCTATCTATTTCATGAAGCATCTGTCGCTTTAGGCCGATAGGCGACCTTCTCGCCGTCTTCCTTCACGAAATCCCGAACAGGGTGGTCGAGCAAATCCAGCACCAGCTCGGATGGCCGGCAAAGCCGCGTGCCGCGCGGGGTTTCGACAATCGGCCGATTGATGAGGATGGGGTGGGCGAGCATCTGGTCAATCAGATCCTCCTCGCTCCATTTCGCGTCGGCCAGGCCAAGCTCGGTATAGGGCGTGCCCTTTTCGCGCAACAGTGCCCGCGCGGACATCCCCATGGCCTTGAGCAGGCCGACCAAGCGAGATCGCGAGGGGGGATTTTTCAGATACTCGACAACGACAGGTGTTTCGCCACTCGCCACGATGAGAGCGAGCGTGTTGCGCGAGGTTCCGCAATCGAGGTTGTGATAGATGGTGACGGTCACGGCCCTGCCCTTTCGGTCTGTGGTGTGGTGTCGGCGGGAATGAGCAACCAGCGCATTACGGCGGCGGCGATGAGTGCGCCGGCAATCTCGGCAAGGATGAAGCCGGGAAGGTCGGCCGGCCGGATGCCGGAAAAGCTGTTGGTCAGCGAGCGGGCGACAGCCACGGCCGGATTGGCAAAGGAAGTCGAAGCCGTGAACCAGTACGCGGCCGTGATGTAGAGGCCGACCAGCCATGGAATGGCGCTCCGCTCGAAGCGCAAGCCGGCCAGGATGACGGCGACCAGGCCGAAGCTGGCAATCCCTTCGGAGAGCCACTGTGCCGCGCCGGTGCGTATGTGCGTCGAGGCCTGCACGAGCGACTGGCCGAAAATGGCGTGCGCCGTCATCGTACCGGCAATGCCGCCGAGGGTCTGGGCCACGATGTATAGCCCGGCCAAGCGCATCGGCAGCTGCCGCAAAACCGTGAAGACCAGCGAGACCGCCGGGTTGAAATAGGCCCCGGAAATTGGCCCAAGAATAGTGATGAGCACGACGAGAATGGCGCCTGTCGGCAGCGTATTGCCGAGCAGCGCCACAGCTTTGTCCGCAGTCAGCGTCTCGGCCATGATGCCGGAGCCGACCACGGTGGCGACAAGGAAAGCAGTGCCGAGCGCCTCGGCCGCGACATGGCGCGGCACACTGTAGTCAGGCATCGGCACGGCTTCCCTTGTTCGGGGCGCAGCATGTCGGGTTGAGCGCTGGCGAGCAGATCTCCGGCCGGCCCGAGCAGCAATCCTCCATCAGGAACCGGATCAGGCCGGTCAGCGCGTCATATTCGGCGCTGTAGACAATCGACCTGGAGTCGCGCCGGGTGGAGACCAGGCCCGCCCGCTCCAGCTCCTTCAGGTGAAAGCTGACGTTGGAGGCCGAGACCTCCACCTGCTCGGCCAGCGCGCCGGCGGCGATGCCGTCCGGGCCGGCAACAACCAGCAGCCGCAGCAGCTTCAGCCGCGTTTCCTGGGACAGTGCCCCGAAGGCGGAAAGGGCTTGACGTTCATCCATATTTCAATAATCCTAAAAATATCGAAATAAGGATTATCGCAAATGCTCGCCGCTGACAACACAGAATTTGACCGTGCCGCGATACCAGATCCCGCCGACATCACCATTGACGGCCTGTTGGGGTTCCTGGCGGCACACAAGGAAAAGCCGTTGGTGTTTTTCTATGATGGCCGCGCCGTGCAGCCCGGCTATCACGTCACCGAGGTGAAGGCCGGCCAGTTCGCGGCGCTGGATTGCGGCGCCAACCCGGAATCCTGGTCGGAAATCTTTGTGCAGCTATGGGACGTGACCGAAGACCGCACGCATATGCCGGCCGCCAAATTCTCGGCCATCATCCGCAAGGTCACCGAGCATGTCGGGCTCGACCATTCGGCCAAGCTGACCTTCGAGGTTAGTGACGGCGTGCGGCCGATGCAGCTCTACCGTGCAGCCCTGCCCGAGATCGTTGCGGGTGCCGTGCATGTCGAGCTGTCGCCACGCCCGGCGAGTTGCAAGCCGCGCGACCGCTGGCTCGAGGCGCAACAGAAGGCCAGCGCCTCATGCTGCGAACCGGCAAGTGACGGCAAACCCTGCTGCAGCTGAATGTGAGCAACAAAAAAGCCCGGACGAACCGGGCTTTTTGACTGTCCTCCTTCGCCAAGGCTTCGGAGGAAGAGTGGTGCCCAGAAGAGGACTCGAACCTCCACTCCTTGCGGAACACGGACCTGAACCGTGCGCGTCTACCAATTCCGCCATCTGGGCTGGTGCGGGCTCATGTAAGCGGGCAAACGACGGGTGTCAACGCGGTTTTAGAGCATGATCCCGAAAAGTGGGAACCGGTTTTCGGAAAAGATCATGCTCAATCAAGAAACACCCGCCTGTGGCGCGCCGGCTCAGTTTTCCAGCACGTCCTTCGACGCCACGGTCGAATCGGCGTTGAGCTTGTAGATCACCGGCACGCCGGTGCCGAGTTCGAGCTTGACGATCTCCTCGCCGCTCTTGCCGTCCAGCGCCATGATCAGGGCGCGCAGCGAATTGCCGTGCGCGGCGACCAGCACCGTGCCGCCCCTCAGCACATGCGACTGCATGTCGTGCAGATAATAGGGCCAGACGCGGGCGCCGGTGTCCTTCAGGCTTTCGCCGCCGGGCGGCGGCACGTCGTAGGAGCGGCGCCAGATATGCACCTGGTCCTCGCCCCATTTCTTGCGCGCGTCGTCCTTGTTGAGGCCGGAGAGGTCGCCATAGTCACGCTCGTTCAGCGCCTGGTCGCGGATCGTCTTCAGATCGCTCTGGCCGACGGCATCGAGAATGTGCTGGCAGGTCTTTTGCGCCCGGATCAGCGCCGAGGTAAAGGCGATGTCGAATTTCAAGCCGCGCGCCTTGAGCTTCTGGCCGGCCTCCTTGGCCTCCTTGTGGCCCTGTTCGGTCAGGTCGACATCACGCCAGCCGGTGAACAGGTTCTTCAGGTTCCATTCGCTCTGGCCGTGGCGCACGAGCACGAGAGTTCCCGACATGTTTGCTCCTTCAGGGATGGGTTGGATTTGAGCAATTCCAGGAAAATAGCGGTTTTCCCTCCGGAATTGCGTAAGAAAATAGACGCCTCAGCTCAGGCCGAGCACGTCCCGCATGGAATACAGTCCGGGCTTTTTGCCGCGCGCCCAAAGGGCTGCCTTGACCGCGCCCCGGGCAAAGATCGCGCGGTCTTCGGCATGGTGGGCCAGCGTGATGCGCTCGCCGGTGCCGGCCAGGATCACGCTGTGGTCGCCGACCACCGAGCCGCCGCGCAAGCTGGCGAAACCGATCGTTCCAGTCTTGCGCACGCCGGTATGGCCGTCGCGTGACCGCACATCGTTGCCGGCAAGCGCAATGCCGCGTCCCGCCGCCGCCGCTTCGCCGAGCAGCAATGCGGTGCCCGACGGTGCGTCGACCTTGTGCTTGTGGTGCATTTCGAGGATCTCGATGTCGTAATCGTCGGCGTCGAGCGCGCGCGCCGCCTGTTCGACCAGCACCGCCAGCAGATTGACGCCGAGGCTCATATTGCCGGATTTGACGATCGTCGCATGGCGCGCCGCCGCTTCTATCCTGGCATTGTCGTCCGCCGAGCAGCCGGTGGTGCCGATGACATGGGCAATGCGCGCCTGCGCGGCATAGCCGGCGAATTCCACGGTGGCTGCCGGGGCGGTGAAATCGAGCACGCCGTCGGCCTTGGCGAAGACCGGCAGCGGATCGTCCGATATCGGCACGTTGATGATGCCGATGCCGGCCAGTTCGCCCGCATCCTTGCCAAGATAGGGCGATCCGGCCCGCTCGACCGCGCCGACCACGCGCGCCCCCGGCATCGAATGGATGGTACGGATCAGCGTCTGGCCCATGCGGCCGGCCGCTCCGACCACCACCAGGCCCATATCGCCCGTTTCGCTCATGCGTTCCTCACTACCTTCTTTGCGCGCGCACGCGGCAACGGAGTTTGAATGGGCTTGGCGTCGTCGACAAGCCCCAGCCCCTTCTTGCCTTGCACGCGGTGGAAGCGGGCATAGACGCTGTGCGGATCGGCCATCAGCGAGGCGTGCGTGCCTTCCTCGACCAGCCGGCCCTGTTCCATGACAATGATGTGGTCGGCATTGACCACGGTCGACAGGCGGTGCGCAATGACGATGGTGGTGCGGCCGGCCATGACGTGCGTGAGCGCTTCCTGGACGCGGGCTTCGGCCTCGTTGTCGAGCGCCGAGGTCGCTTCGTCGAGCAGCAGGATCGGCGCATTGCGCACGATGGCGCGGGCGATCGAGACGCGCTGGCGCTGGCCGCCCGACAGCGTCGAGCCGCCTTCGCCGACCGGCGTGTCGTAGCCTTCAGGCTGCTGGCGGATGAAGTCGTCGGCCGCGGCCAGGATCGCCGCCTGTTCGATCTCGGCGTCGGTGGCCGAAAGCCGGCCATACCTGATGTTGTCGCGGATGGTGCCTTCGAACAGATAGGGCGACTGCGAGACATAGGCGATCGAGCCGCGCAGCGAGTGTTTGGTGACTTTGGAAATGTCTTGGCCGTCGATTTCGATCGTCCCTGCATCGACATCGTAGAAACGCTGCAGCAGCGCCACCAGCGTCGTCTTGCCGGCGCCCGAGGCGCCGACGATGGCCGTCATCTTGCCGGCGGCGGCGGTGAAGCTCAGATCCTGGAGCACCGGCACTTCCTCGACATAGCGGAAGGATACGTTGTTGAACCGCACGGCGCCGGTGGTGAAATGGGCCTCTGCGGCGCCTGGCGCGTCGCCCTGCTTCGGCTCGCGGTCGAGCAGCTCGTAGATCATGCGCGCATTGACCAGTGCCCGCTCCATCGAGACCTGCATGCGCGCCAGACGGCGCGCCGGGTCATAGGCCAGGATCAGCGCGGTGATGAACGAAAACACCGCACCCGGCGGCTGGCCGAGGACCAGGGCCCGATAGCCGGAATAACCGATGACCGCGGTGACCGCGAGGCCAGCCAGCATGTCGGAAATCGGCGACAGCCGTTCCGAGACGCGGGCGATCTTGTTGCTGCGCTGTTCGGCGCTGGCGGCGAGGTCGCCGATGCGGCGCGACAGCTCCTCCTCCATGGTGAAGGCCTTGACGATGGCGATGCCTTGGGTCGCCTCCTGCACGGCGCCGATCAGCCGGGAATTGATCAGCACCGATTCCCGGTTGATCTTGCGTACCCGGCGCGTGATGTAGACGACGGCCCAGATCAGCGGCGGTCCGATCAGCAGCGAACTCAGCGACAGCACCGGATCCTGGTAGATCATGACGCCGACAAGGCCGACCAGCGTGACGGCGTCGCGGGTGATCGAGACCAGCGTCAGCGACAGCAGGTCGCGAATGCCGCCGACATTCTCGTTGACCTGTGCCGCCAGCCGGCCCGAACGCGTATCGTTGAAGAAGTCGACGCCGAGCTTCATCAGATGATCGAAGATGCGTCTCTGGTAGCGCGCCACCAGATTGTTGCCGATCTTGGCCAGCGCCACCGCCTGGCCGTAACCGGCGAAGCCGCGGATCATGAAGGCGCCCATGAAACCGGCGCAGATCCACACGACGGCGCCGCCCTGCCGTTCGTAGAATATCTGGTTGACCATCGGCGCCATGATCCAGGCGCTGAAGGCTGTGGTGCCCGAAACCAGCAGCGAGCAGATGATGGCGACGGCATAGGACGAGCGATAGTCGCGGCTGTTTTCAGCCAGGATGCGGCGCAGCACCGCCGTGACCTCGGCCGGCCTCACCTTGGCTCTGTTTGGGCTTTGAAATGTCAAATCTGCAGCACTTCGTCGGTTTCCGCGTCGTAGGGCGAGCTGGAATTCGGCCTCCTCTTAACGCTCCGGCCGTGACTTGCCTATGGCCAAGGCGGCGAAACTTCGTCGCGGCTCAGTTCACGGTTTGGCGTTGCTCGCCACTTTTTGCAGTGCGGATCACGCCCGCCAACGCCGTCCCTGCGTCTGGACGCCGAACAGCGAGGGGTTTCTGGCATAGGCGGCAAGGCCTGAAAGGGCCGCCAGCGGGTGGGTGATGACATAGACCGGCATCGAGGCCATCAGCGCGCTGTGCGGGGCCTTGTCCTCGAAGGCGGCGCGGAAATTGCCCTGCTTCAGCGCCGGCACGATCTTTTGCGCGATGCCGCCGGTCAAAAACACGCCGCCGCGGCTCATGAACACCAGGGCCAGATCCCCGGCGGTGCGGCCGAGGCAGGTGACGAACAGCGCCAGCGCCTCCTCGGCCACCGGATCGGTCCTGGCCAGCGCCGCGCCGGTGATTTCGGCCGGCGTGGTGAACGGCGTCGGCTTGCCATCCGCCTTGGCGACGGCGCGATAGACATTGACCAGGCCGCGCCCGCACAGGATCTGTTCGCCCGAGATGCGGCCTTCGAGCTTCTCGATATGCGGAAACACCTCGAAGTCGCGCGGCGTGCGCGGGCCAATGTCCATATGGCCGCCCTCGCCGGGCACCGGTATCCAGTGGTTGAGGGCATGGACCAGCCCGGCGACGCCCAGTCCGGTGCCGGGGCCGAGCACCACGCGTCCGGCATTGGGCTCCGGCGTGCCGCCGCCGATCTTTTCCATATGCTCTTCGCCGAGCGCCACGACGGCCAGCGCCTGCGCCTCGAAATCGTTGAGCACGACGATGTCGCTCAGGCCCAGATTGGAAAACATCTGCTTCGGCTTCACCACCCAGGGACAGTTGGTGAGCGGGATCTCATCGCCATCGACCGGCCCGGCGATCGCCAGCACCGCCGAATTCGGCCGGATGGACGAGCGGTCGAGCACCGCCGCCTGGATCGCCTCGTCGATTGTGGTGAAATTGGCCGTCTGCACGATATGCGGCTCGCCGCCGTCCGAATTCGCGTCGAGCACGATCGAAAAGCGCGCATTGGTGCCACCGATGTCGCCGATCAACACTGGAAACCGCAACGCTGCGTCGTCGTCGCCTGCCATGCCTTGGTCGTCCCCTTTGCGATGCTGTTGCGCCGTTTCAATCGATTGACTAGCGCATGGGTTTGAAAAGGGAAACGCTTTTCGAGCCCGGCGGCGCACTGAGGTCGACTCTGCGGCCAAACGGCCACGATCTCGCCGCTAGGCGGACGCTTTGTACTCCTCGCGAGCCGCAGACCAGACTTCGCGAGCCGCATCGACATTCATGGCGGCAATTCCCAGGCCGACAATCAGGTCGGGCCACGCAGAATGCCAGATCACAGCAGTGACAAGGCCGGCGCCGATAATGGCTATGTTGGCGAAGGCGTCGTTGCGCGCGGAAAAGAACGCCGCCTTTGTCAGGCTGCCGCTGGACTGGCGGAAGGGTGCCAACATGAACGCGCAAGACAGGTTCACGGCCAAGGCGCCGGCGCCTGTCAGGGACAGCGGCAACGGCGCCGGCGCGACCGGCAGGTTGAACTTGGCCCAGGCCGTCCAGAGCGTTGCCAACCCAGGCACCAGAAGAATGGCCGCCAGGGCCATGCCAACCTTCGCACGGCCAGGTGCGGCCCAGCTCAGGGCAACCAGAATAAGAAAATTGACCGAGGTATCTTCCAGGAAATCAACACTGTCCGCGAACAGCGACACGGAGCCGATCGCAGATGCCACGGCGAACTCGACGACGAAGTATCCCAGATTGAGAAGAGCTACCCGCCGGACGACGCGGAGAAGGCCGGTATCCTCCGTCTGCAATGCCGTACCTCCTGCCCGCGCTATGGCAGGATCATTGCACCTTGAGTGACCGGCGGTAAAGCGCCGGTTGCCAGACGTGAAGCAGCGGTCAGCCTCCCGGCCGTGGTCTCGGCAAAGGCACGCCGATCTCCGGCGTCTCGGCAAAGGCGTTGACGGCGCTTGGCAGTCCGGCCGCGTTGCTCACGGCGGGCGGCGGAGGCGCGGCAGGTTCGGGCACGGCGACAGCGATCGGCACGCCGCCGCCGCGATAGGTGACGGCTTCCGCCGAATCCGCGTCGGGCTGGTCGAGCACGAACTGGCACTGCTTCGGCAGGTTCGCCATCGTCATCACGTCGCGCGCCTTGGGCGCGTCCGGGTTCTTGTTGGGACGCCACGGCTCCTCGGTGAACCACCAGGCCAGCGGCTTGCCGCAGCCGTCATCGTCGGGCGTCGCTTCCTGTCCCTTGCAATTGGGCGAACCCGGCTGGCAGCCGATGCGGATGTGGAAATGGTAGTCATGGCCCCAGAACGGCCGGATCTTGCGCAGCCATGAGCGGTCGCCGGTGACGCTGTCGCACAGCTTCTTCTTGATGCCCGGATTGACCAGGATGCGCTCGACTTCCGGATAGCTCGCCGCCCGCCTCAACAGCTGCGTATGCATAGGCTTCCACAGCCGGTCCTTCACCAGATGCGTCTTGTCGTCGACCATCAACGTGGCGCTGATGTTTTCGCGCTCCTGGGTCGTGAGCTTGCGGTCGGGCATCGGCGTCAGCCAGATGTCGGCGTCGAGGCCGATCTGGTGTGAGGCATGCCCGGTCAGCATCGGGCCGCCGCGCGGCTGCGAGATGTCGCCGATCAGAAGCCCCGGCCAGCCGTCGGCGGCGGCATCGCGCGACAGTTTCTCGATCAGCGCGATCATCGTCGGGTGGCCCCAGCGGCGGTTGCGCGAGGGACGCATCACTTCCCAGTTCTGGCCGTCCATCGGAATGGCGACGCCGCCGGTGAAGCAGCCCTTGGAATAGAAGCCGAAGGATTGCGCAGCCGCCACCGCGGGCAGCTTCTTGGCCCCGAACAGGTCTTTTGCCCGCGGCTCGGCCGTGATTGCACCCGCCACCAGCCCTGCCAAGGCAACGATCGTCAGCGCCGCCGTCAGGAACGGCCGTCTGCCGGGCAAGGATCGCATCGAAATCGTCATGAGCCCCCACTGCAACAAAGCCGCGCTGCTCGGCGAATCATACCACGCTCGCCGCTTGGTTTCGATCACGGTCGCTTCATAGGGCTGCGCGGCTCGCCGTCGCGCCAGGTTCCATCGGCCCACATCCGGTCGAATGCCTGGCGGTAGTCCGGAAAGCGGAACCGATAGCCCGCCGCCTTGATCGCGGTGTTGGCGACGCGCTTGTTCTCGCCATAGAAGGACCGCGCCATAGGCGAAAGTTGGGCGGTCTCGAAAGGAATTTCCGGTGGCGGCTCAACGCCCATCAGCGATGCGGCATAGGTGACGACATCCTGCGGTGGCGCCGGCTCGTCATCGGTGACGTTGAAAATGCCTGATATGTTGCCCTCGGCGAGATGCCACAGCGCGCCGGCAATATCGTCGCAATGGATGCGGTTGAAGACCTGGTCCGGCTTGACCAGCCGCCGTGCGGTGCCATTCTCCAGATTGACCAGCGCGTTGCGGCCCGGCCCGTAAATGCCGGACAGCCGCAGGATTGCCTCCGGTTTGCCGATCTGCCGGCCAAGCTCCAGCCAGTCCTGCTCGGCCGCCACCCGCATGGCCGAACGCTTCGACACCGGCCGGCATGCGGCCGTCTCGTCGGCCCAGGCGCCGTCATAATTGCCGTAGACGCCGACGGTCGAGAGATAGCCGATCCATTCAAGCGCCGGCATCGCCGCAATCGCCTGGCGCGCCGCATTGAGCACGGGGTCGCCGGCCTCTTCCGGGGCGACCGAGATGACGAGATGGGTCGTTTTCTCCAGCGCATTGCCGATTTCGCCCGTCAGCGCGCCGTCGAACAGCAACGGCGCAATGCTGGCCTGTTTGAGCGATTCGAATTTTTCAGCCGAGCGCGTAGTGCCGAAAATCGTCGCCGCCTCCCCGTTCGCCCGGGCAAACGCCTTGCCCGAATAGCCGGCGCCGAAGATGAAGATCTGCTTTTCGCTCATGCATGCGCCTCAATTGGCAGCGCGGACAGCCATTCGTCCCGCACTGTAGCCTCGGTTTCGCTTTCCAAGCTGATGGCGGCCAGCTCCCTGAATTCGGCAGCCGGCGCCAGCCGGGCCAGCGCCCAGATCGCAGCGCCGCGCACCAGCGGCGACGGATCGTCCAGCAAGGCGCGGACCAGATCGGCCAGCGAAACATCGGCGGAATTGCCGGCGGCGGTCAGCACATTGCGGACAAAGCGGTCGCGACCGATGCGCTTGATCGGCGACCCCGAGAAGAAAGCTCTGAACGCCGCGTCGTCTAGGTTCAGCAGCTCGGCCAGCGGCGGCTCGCGCAATTCGTCGCGCGCGGCAAGTTTTGCTTCGGAGGCGGCGCGGGCGAACTTGTTCCATGGACAGGCGGCCAGGCAATCGTCGCAGCCATAGATGCGGTTGCCGATCTTTTCGCGGAATTCGTGCGGGATCGGGCCTTTGTTCTCGATGGTGAGGTAGGAAATGCAGCGCCTGGCATCGAGCCGGTAGGGTGCCGGAAAGGCATCGGTCGGGCAGGCATCGAGGCAGGCGCGGCAGGAGCCGCAATGGTCTATCGCGGCTGCATCGGGCGCCAATTCCGCCGTGGTGAAGATGGTGCCGAGGAACAGCCACGAGCCGTGCTCGCGGCTGACCAGATTGGTATGCTTGCCTTGCCAGCCGAGCCCGGCGGCCTCGGCCAGCGGCTTTTCCATCACCGGTGCGGTATCGACGAAAACCTTCACGTCGCCGCCGGCCCGCGCCACGATCTTGCCGGCGATCTCCTTCAGCCGGCCCTTCATCACCTCGTGATAGTCGCGGTTTTGCGCATAGACCGAGATCGCGCCGCGATCGCGTCTTGCCTGCAGCGCGCGCGGATCGTGGTCGGGGCCGTAATTCATCGCCAGCACGACGATCGAGCGCACGTCGGGCCACAGCGCCGAGGGTTCGCTGCGGCGCTCGAGCGTCTCGGCAATCCACGCCATCGAGCCATGAAAGCCGTCGGCGACGAATTCGGCCAGCCGTGCGGGCGCCAGCGGGATTGCATCGGGGGTGGTGACGGCGACCGCATCGAAGCCGGCGCGCCGCGCCTCGGCGTCGATCAGCGCGCGCAAGGTTTGGCTTCTAGAAGTCGAGGTCCGCATAGTGCGACACAGGCGACAGGCCGCGCACCCGGTCCGAAAGCAGCGGCCGAAACGACGGCCGCGATTTCACCCGCGTGTACCATTCGCGCGCGGCGGCATGCTCGCGCCAGTCGATCTCGCCGAGATAGTCGAGCACCGACAGCGTCGCCGCTGCCGCGAGATCGGCATAGGTAACCTTGCTGCCGGCGAGCCAGTGGCGGGTGCCGGCCAGCCAGTTGGTGTATTTCATATGCTGGCGGATGTTGGCGCGGGCAGCACGGATCGCCGCTGAGTCGGGCGAGCCGCCGCCCGCCGTTTCCGGCATGACTGGCTTCAGCACGCGCTCGCGCACCAGATGCCGGGTCACTTCGCTCTCGGCCTTGTTGAGATACCAGTCGGTCAGCCGGCGGATTTCGGCGCGCTGCATCGGGTCCTCGGCAAACAACCTCTTGTCTCGCTTCAAGACGCCGCGCGTCTCGTCGAGATATTCCGCTATCACCACGGCGCCGACGATCGGCACGTCGCCTTCGGCAAGCAGGATCGGCAAGGTGCCGGCCGGGTTCAGCGCCAGAAACTCCTTGCGCCGCGTCCACGGCTTTTCCTCGATCAGCGCCAGCTCCTCGCCATACTCGCCAAAGGCGAGGCGAACGAAGCGGCAGGTGGCGAACATCGGATGATGGAAAAGCGTCAGCATGGTTCCGCGATAATTAAGCGCACTGGCGAATCGCAGGGCGCACCGGTAAGTCTTGGCGGCCCGTCATGCGACCGTCACGGTGTTGCGACCTATAGGGGGACTTCCGCGCCGTGACAAGCAAGCCCTTTGCTAGTCGTTTCCTTCCGTCACTTGAATGCCGAGGTTGCCATGGATAGCCACACCATTGTCGAAGCCCTGCTGCTCGGCCTGCTGGAGGGGCTGACAGAGTTCATACCGGTCTCCTCGACAGGCCATATCCTGCTCGCCGGCCATTTCCTCGGCTTCCATTCCACCGGCAAGGCCTTCGAGATCCTGATCCAGCTCGGCGCCATCCTGGCGATCCTCAGTGTCTATTTCCGCCGCCTGTGGCAGATGCTGCTCGACCTGCCGCATGACCGGCTGACGCGGCATTTCGTCCTCGGCATCCTGATCGCCTTCCTGCCGGCGGCCATCATCGGCGCGCTGGGGCATGATTTCATCAAGACCGTGCTGTTCGAATCGCCAAGGCTGATCTGCATCATGCTGATCATCGGCGGCGTCGTGCTGCTGGTCGTCGACCGCATGAAGCTGCAGCCGGTCTACCGCGACGTCGAGCGCTTCCCGACAAGGCTTTATCTACAGATCGGCCTGTTCCAGTGTCTGTCGCTGATCCCCGGGACGTCGCGTTCCGGCTCGACCATTGTCGGCGCGCTGCTTCTGGGCGTCGACAAGCGGGCGGCGGCGGAATTCTCCTTCTTCCTCGCCATCCCGACCATGGTCGGCGCCTTCGCCTTCGACCTATTCAAGAACCGCAACGTCTTGACAACGGCCGACCTGCCGATCATCGCCATCGGCTTCGTCGCCGCCTTCGTCACCGCGCTCTTCGTCGTTCGCTTCCTGCTCGATTACGTCTCGCGCAACGGCTACGCGCTGTTCGGCTGGTGGCGCCTGGTGGTGGGTGGCGTCGGGCTGGTGGCGTTGCTGATTTGGGGGTGAGGAGCGGTCCGCGTAGCGGACGGAAAGCCAACGGCTTGTCAGTAAGCCGCCCTCAACCCCTTCCATAAAACGCATTCTCGACATGCACCGGCCAGCGCCAGGGCAGCACCGCCACCATGTCGAAACGCATCGACAATCTGCCATAGTCAGGCTGCCGCGACAGCCAGATGTCGGCGGCGCCCTCAATGCGGCGTTCGGATTCGTGGCCGATCGCCTCCATCGCTTCCATCAGCGTGCGCCGCGCCTTGACCTCGACGAACAGCACGAGATCGCCGCGCTTTGCGATCAGGTCGATTTCGCCGAAGCGGGTGCGATGGCGGCGCGCGAGAATCCGGTAGCCCTTCAGCATCAGCGCCACTGCTGCCAGCCACTCGCCCCGATGGCCGCGCCGATAGGCTTTCTGGCGGCTGGCGCTCGGGCGCTTAGCCATCGCCGGCATCCTTGAGTTCGAGCAAGCGCCGGTAAAGCGCCTGTTTCTGCCCGCCGGTCATTTTCGCGGCTTCCGCCGCCGCCTTCGAGGCCGGCATTTCGGCGGCCAGCGACAGAAGCAGCCGGTCGATGTCGGCGGGTTGGTCGGCCTTGGCCTCGGCCGGGCCGACGCAAATGACGATCTCGCCCTTCGGCGTGTCGGCCGCCGCGTAATGGTCGGCCAGCGCGGCAAGCGTTCCGGTGCGCATTTCCTCGAAGGTCTTGGTCAGCTCGCGGCCGATCGCGGCTTTCCGCTCACCGCCCAGCGCCTCAACCATGGCGACCAGCGTCTCTGCCAGCCGGCGCGGTGATTCGAAGAAGATCAGCGTCGCCGGCACCGCCTTGAACGTTTCCAGCCTGGTCAGCCGCTGCCCTGATTTCACCGGCAGAAAGCCGGCGAACAGGAAGGCGTCCGACGGCAGGCCAGACGCCGTCAGCGCCGCCAGCGGCGCCGATGGCCCGGGAATCGGCACAACGCGCAGGCCGCGCTCCTGCGCCTCGCCGACCAGCCTGTAGCCGGGATCGGAGATCAGCGGCGTACCGGCATCCGAAATCAGCGCCACACTCTGTCCGGCCTCGAGCGCTGCGATCAGCTTCGGCCCGGCCTCGCCGGCATTGTGTTCGTGATAGGCAGTGGTACGGCGGCGGATGCCGTAGCGGTCGAGCAGCACGCGCGAGACGCGGGTGTCCTCGCAAGCGACAATGTCGGCGGCGGCCAGCGTTTCCAGCGCGCGCAGCGTGATGTCGGCGAGATTGCCGATCGGCGTCGCCACCAGATAGAGCGCTGGCTCGAGCGGCCGGACCGGCATCTCGGTCTGGCCGATCACATAGCTGCGTTTTTCGCCGGTCACCGCTCACATCTCCGTTCAGCCCTGTTTGGCATGGCGCCAGCGCGGTTGCAAAACGCCCAGCGTCCGGGCCCGAATCTCACGTCGATGTAATCCGGCCGCCATGTCTTTGCCATAGTAGGGAACGAAACCGTGGCCGGCGGATTGAATACCTGAGTCTCTTGAGGAGGAGGACAGGATGGACAGCCTGAAATTGCAGGACGTTTTCGAGCCCTACTATGCCGGGCGCAAGCGCTTCGCCGCGCCTCGCGCCAAAAGCCAATCCGCCGAAGCCCGGGACGAAGCTATCCGCAGGGAAGCCGGCAAGCGGCTCCTGCGCCGCGTGCTCGCCGAGGCCCGCAACGAAATCGAGACCGACACCGAAAGCACGACGGAGCACTGACCGGACGATGCCCAATCGCTTCGATATCTTCATCACCCGTCTTGAAACCAAGAGCGCCAGAGAAGGCGTGCCGCCGCATCCTATGAATGACCAGCACAGCGTCCGCCGCGACAAGGCCGACGCCAAGCCGGCCCGACCCGGCGACGCTCATGCCGAAAAGGACCGCGGCAAGCGCCGCTTCAAGCACGACGCTTGATCGCACAGAAACGCGCACCATCAGAAGCGCAATCCGCAACGCTGGGCGATTGGCTTCGCCATCCGCGCCTTCGTCATCTACGGGCGGAGCAAGGAGCGTAGCGACGCGGCGCAGACCCGAGGATCCATTCCGTGACGTTGACGTGTTGCGGCGATCCAGAATTCTGCACCGCCGCACTCTTCGGCTGATGTGACGGAATGGATACTAGGGTCTGCGCGACGGAGCTTCGCTCCTGCTCCGCCCTAGGATGACGACCGCGTGGTTGATACGACGCCTGGAAGAAACCCACTAACCCAGGAATCGCGTTACCCTCACTTCGAGCAATCGCACCAGCTCCGGATCCATGAATTCGTAATCGTCGGGAATATCGAGGCAGATCACCCGGGCCTTCTTCAGGCTCGCCTTGAACTTCTTCTGCAATTTGCTGCGGTGCGCCTTTTCCATGACGAAGATGATGTCGGCCCAGGTAACCAGTTCATGCGTCAGCGGCGTGTCGGCGTCGTGATTGGTGCCGACCGAGGCCACTTCGATATCCGGGCGCCTGGAAAACACCTGTTCGGCGGTCGGGCTGCGGAGGCGGTTCTGGCTACAGACAAAGAGCACGTTCTTCAAGGGATTACCTTGCCAGATCCGCCACCACAGCGTCGAGCACGATCATGCCGGCCGGCGTGGCGCGCAGCCTTGCATTGCCGATCGGCGCCACCAGCCCTTCATCCTGCAGCACGGTCAGCCGCGAGGTGGACAGGCCGCGCCCGGAAAACGCCTCGTAACGGGTGAGGTCGATGCCCTCGGCCAGCCGCAGCCCCATCAGCAGGAACTCGTCGGCCTCTTCGGAACGCGTCAAAACCTCACCACCGGTGACGCCATGGCCCTTGGCCTCGACCAGATTGGCCCAGGTCTCCGGCATCCGCTCGGCGATGGTCACGGTGCGGTGGCCGTTCTCGATGAAACGGCCATGCGCGCCCGGGCCGACGCCGACATATTCGCCGTAGCGCCAGTAGGTCAGATTGTGTCGGCTCTCGGCGCCCGGCCTGGCGTGATTGGAAATTTCATATGCCGGCAAACCATGTGCCGCGGTGACCTCTTGCGTCAACGCATAGAGATCGGCCGCCCGGTCGTTGTCGGGGATGGTGAATTTGTGCGCCGCATGCAGCGCATGGAACGGCGTGCCTTCCTCGATGGTCAGCTGGTAGAGCGACAGATGGTCGGCGGCGTGGCCGATTGCCTGCTCGAGCTCCGCCTGCCATGCGTCGAGCGTCTGGCCGGGGCGCGCGTAGATCAGATCGAAGGAAAGGCGCGGAAAAATCTCGCGCGCCAGTCCAATGGCATGCAACGCTTCGTCGACATTGTGCATCCGGCCGAGGAAGCGCAAATCCTTGTCGTTCAGCGCCTGCACGCCGAGCGACACACGGTTGACGCCGGCGGCGCGATAGCCACGAAAACGCTCGGCCTCGACCGAGGACGGGTTGGCTTCAAGCGTCACCTCGATGCCATCAGGGACCGTCCAGTTCTTCGCCACGGCGTCCAGCACCGCCGCCACCGTCCGCGGCTGCATCAGCGACGGCGTGCCGCCGCCGAGAAAGATGCTGGTGACGTCACGTGGCCCGGTGCGCGCCCGCATGGTCGCAAGCTCCGTTTCGAAGGCGCGGGCAAAGCGTTCCTGGTCGACCGGCTGGTGGCGGACATGGCTGTTGAAGTCGCAATACGGGCATTTGGCCGCGCAAAACGGCCAATGGATATAGACGCCGAAGCCCGGGCTGCGATCCAGCGGCATCTCAGACCGAGCCAAGTCGCGCGCGGGCGAACTTCTGGAAGGCGCGGGCGCGGTGCGACAGCGCGGTCGGCTGGCCGGGCTTCCAGCCGTGCTTTTCCTCGGCGCTCATCTCGCCAAACGTCTTGTCGAAACCGTCGGGCAGGAACACCGGGTCGTAGCCGAAGCCGAGTTCGCCGCGCGGCGGCCACACCAGCGTGCCTTCCGCCTCGCCGCGATAATATTCGGCCTCGCCATCGGGAAAGGCGAGGCAGATGACGGCGACGAAGCGGCCCTTGCGTTGCGCCGGCTGGGCGGCGCCAACCTCCTGCAAGGCAACTTCCGTGCGCTGCATGGCCATGCCGAAATCGCGCGTGCCTTCCGGAGTTTCGGCCCAGTTGGCGGTGTAGACACCGGGCGCGCCGTCGAGCGCATCGACGCACAGGCCCGAATCGTCCGACAGCGCCGGCAGGCCGGTGGCTTTAGCCGCCGCAAAAGCTTTGATGTAGGCGTTTTCCTCGAAAGTTGTGCCGGTCTCGTCCGGCTCCGGCAGGGCGAAGTCCTTGGCCGACTTCGCCTCGAAGCCGAACGGACCCATCAAATCGGCGAATTCACGCAGCTTGCCTGCATTGTGGCTGGCGACGACAATCTTTTTTCCATCGAGAGAATGCATCAAAGGCCCCAGATCCGTGGCTCGGCGAATTCGATCGAATTGCCCGAGGGGTCGCGTATGTAGATCGAGCGCCCGCCTTGCGGCCATTCGAATTCGCTTTCGATGGCGATGTTTTTCGCCTGGAGGTGTTCCCTCCAGCCCGCAAGCTCGTCGGCGCTCGCGGCAAAGCAGAGATGGCCTTCACCGACCGTACCGTGCGGCGGCACCTTCAGCCGCGCATCCGGCGCCGGCGGCACTTTGGTGGCCTCGGCGTTGAAGAGGAGGAGAACGCCGGCGCCGCAACGGAAGAAGACGTGACGGTTCTCGACCTTGCGCAGGGGTTCGAGGCCTATCACATCGCGGTAGAAGGTTTCGGCGGCATGCAAGTCGGTGACGTAGAGGGCCGATTCAAGAATAGCGGAGGGCTGCATCAGGCACCCCCCTCTGGCCTGCCGGCCATCTCCCCCGCAAGGGGGGAGATTGGCAGTCCCGCTGACAGCGCTTCAACGTCAATGGTTGGCGAAACCCAAGGCGACATCCGATCTCCCCCCTTGCGGGGGAGATGCCCGGTAGGGCAGAGGGGGGTGTGCAGGATCGCCAACGTCATCTCAATTCAATGTCAGGCAACAGCCATCTGCTGCAAGCTGACCAGTCGCTGAATGCCCTTCTTCGCGAGCCCCATCAGCTCCGCGAACTGCCCCTCGGAGAAAGGCTCGCCCTCGGCGGTGCCCTGGATCTCGACGATGCCGCCCTTGCCGGTCATGACGAAATTGGCGTCGGTGCCGGCGGACGAATCCTCGATATAGTCGAGGTCGATGACCGGCTGGCCGTCATGGATACCGCAGGAAATCGCCGCGACATGGTCCTTCAGCACCTTGGCAACGCTGGCCATCTGCCGCGCTTCCATCCAGCGCAGGCAATCGTAAAGCGCCACCCAGCCGCCGGTAATCGAGGCCGTGCGGGTGCCGCCATCGGCCTGGATGACATCGCAATCGAGGGTGATCTGCTGTTCGCCCAGCGCCTGCAAATCGACGACGGCGCGCAAGCTGCGGCCGATCAGCCGCTGGATTTCCAGCGTGCGGCCGCCTTGCTTGCCGGCCGAAGCCTCGCGGCGCATGCGTTCGCCGGTCGAGCGCGGCAACATGCCGTATTCGGCGGTCACCCAGCCCTTGCCGGAATTGCGCATCCAGCCCGGTACTTTTTCCTCCAGGCTCGCCGTGCACAGGACGTGCGTGTCGCCGAATTTCACCAGGCACGACCCCTCAGCGTGTTTGGACACGCCGCGCTCGAAGGAGATGGCGCGCATTTCGTCGGATTGGCGTTTGGAGGGGCGCATCGAGGCCTCTTTCTGTTCTTTTTGCGGTTGCGTCGGCGGCTTGTAGACGCATGCAGGCCATGGCGCAAAGGAAAATGGCCGCAAACGCGGCGCCGTGACCGCAAGTGCGGCACCGGGCGATCGCAAGAGCGACACCGGCGACCGCAAGTGCGGCACCGGGTTGCGCGGGGGTGATGGAAGTCTATATCCTTGGGGCGGAGGTTTTTGGCCCGAATGACCAAGGCAGTCACCGAATCCAGTCTGCTGGCGCCCGCGCTGCAGTCGCTCGACATGCGCTCGCGCGACATCTTCCGGCGCATCGTCGAGTCCTATCTGAAGGACGGTGAACCTGTGGGATCGCGCAGCCTGTCGCGCATCCTGCCGTCGTCTTTGTCGCCGGCCACCATCCGCAACGTGATGAGCGACCTCGAACATCTCGGCCTGATCTATGCCCCACACATCTCGGCCGGACGCCTGCCGACACAGACCGGCCTGCGCTTCTTCGTCGATGCCTTCATGGAACTCGGCGATCTCTCCGACGAGGAACGCCGTGTCATCGAGGCGCAGGTGCGCGCCTCCGGCTCGGGCGCGACGCTGGAGCACATGCTGACCGAGGCCAGCCAGATGCTGTCGGGCATGTCGCGCGGCGCCGGCCTGGTGCTCGCCACCAAAAACGAGGTGGCGCTGAAGCACATCGAGTTCATACAGCTCGAGCCGACCAAGGCGCTGGCCGTGATGGTGTCGCAGAACGGCGACGTCGAGAACCGCGTCGTCGATCTGCCGGCCGGCATCACTGTCTCGCAGCTGCACGAAGCCTCGAATTTCCTCAACGCCCATATCAGGGGCCGCACGCTGGCCGAGGCGCGCGTCGAGATCGCCCGCATCAAGGACGAGACCAGGGCAGCCCTCGACACGCTGTCGCAGGATCTGGTCGAGAAAGGGCTGGCGGTGTGGGCCGGCGCCGACAGCGGCCTGCCGGCGCGCCTCATCGTGCGCGGCCGCGCGAATCTGCTCGAAAACGTCACCGCCCAGGCTGACATCGAATTGCTCAGGCACCTGTTCGAGGATCTGGAGACGCAGGACGGGCTGATCCAGCTGCTCGACCTCGCCGAAGAGGGGCCGGGCGTGCGCATCTTCATCGGTTCGGAAAACAAGCTGTTTTCGCTATCGGGCTCGTCGCTGGTGGTGGCGCCCTACCGCGACAAGGACGCCCGCGTCGTCGGCGCGCTCGGCGTTATCGGGCCGACCAGGCTGAATTATGCCCGCATCGTGCCGATGGTCGACTACACTGCCCAATTGATTACCCGGATGTTGAGATAGTTCCAAAGCCGGGATCACCGCAAAGGAGGGCGCAGAATGGCGCTTGAATCGTTCAAGGCCCAGATCAGTATGCTGCTCGAGGAAATGGTCAACCAGCCTGAGGACGAGCACGAAATCCAGGAGCAGCTGCGCGAGAAGCTGCGCGAAATGCGCGCCATGGGCCTGCCGCTGCCCGACGATCTCGTGAAGCTGGAAAAGCGTCTCGATGACGACTTGGACGTCGAAGAGGAAAGTTGAGTGGTTCTACCTTGAATCTGTGCGCGCACGCTTCTCATTTGCGGCACACGCACGATATCTCCTCGGTCAATGACGCGCCGACCGGCGTGAATTCGAGGAGGACAGCATGATCCGGATTGCCGGCCTGGCGGGCGTTGCCCTGTTTCTGGCCACCAGCGCCTTCGCCCAGGACCAGCCGTTGCTGACCGGCAAAGACGCGTTCGGCGATTGGAAGGCCGACAGACCGGGCGTGCGCCGCCTGATCAAGCCGGATGATCTGCAAAAGCCCTATCTCACCGAATCCGCCTCCAACGGCGCCGGCCTCGGCGATCAGCCGGAAGGCGCCAAGCCCGTCCTGCCGCCCGGCTTTTCGGCCGAATTGATCGCCTCCGGCATCGCCAATCCGCGCGTCGTGCGGGTGGCGCCGAATGGTGATTTGTTCGTCGCCGACAGCGATGCCAACCAGATCCGCGTCTATCGGCTGGCCAAGGGCAGTGCGAAGCCGGCCGAGGACAGCATTTTCGCCGGCGATCTCAACCAGCCCTACGGCATCGCCTTCTACCCGCCGGGTGACAAGCCGCAATGGGTCTATGTCGCCAACAATGACAGTGTCGTGCGCTTTGCCTATCGCGACGGCGAGCTGAAAGCCTCAGGCGAAGCGGAGACAATCGTCTCCGGCATCCCCTCGGGCGGCCACTGGACTCGCGACATCGCCTTCTCGCCCGACAGCAAGACGCTGTATCTCTCGGTCGGTTCTAAATCGAATGTCGCCGAGGGCATGCAGAAGGAACCACGTGGCGGCCTCGACGCATGGATGAAATCCATGCCGCTCGGTGCTGCCTGGGGCCAGGAGGACGGCCGCGCCGATGTGCTGGCCTTCGATCCAGACGGCAAGAATGGCCGCATCGTCGCCACCGGCCTGCGCAACTGTTCGGGCATGACCGTTCAGCCGGCGACCGGCGCGCTCTGGTGCGTCGTCAACGAGCGTGACGGGCTGGGCGACAATGTGCCGTTCGAATACGCCACCTCTGTCAAGGACGGAGCCTTCTATGGCTGGCCCTGGTACTATATCGGCGCCAACGAAGACCCGCGCCACAAGGGCGCGCGGCCTGACCTCGCCGGTTCGGTCACCGTGCCGGACGTTCTGATGCAGGCGCATTCGGCGCCGCTCAACATCGCCTTCTATACTGGCGGCAACTTTCCGGCGGAGTATCGGGGCGATGCCTTCGTCGCCCTGCACGGCTCCTGGAATCGCGGTGTGCGCACCGGCTACAAGGTGGTGCGGCTGAGATTCAGCGACGGCAAGCCGACCGGCGAGTACCAGGATTTCATCACCGGCTTCGTCCTCTCCGATGGTGCGGTCTGGGGCCGACCGGTCGGCGTGGCGGTAGCCAGGGACGGCGCGCTCATCCTCACCGAGGACGCAAACGGCACCATCTGGCGCATCACTCATGTCGACGGGCCGTCCTGAGCCGATTGATTTGGCAAAGCGCTGCCCCAGTGCACGTCCCGATGGATCGCCTTGGGATAGGTATGGATCACCTCCGCCGATGAGACGCGGTCATCGAAACCGGTATCCCTGAGATTGAAGAGGCCGACCGAGCCGAAGGACTTCTTCGCCCCTTGCGCGAAGCGGCTGTCGCTGAAGTCGTGTTCGTAGAGCGTCACCGTGGCGTGGCCATCCTTGAGCTTCGGCACGTAAACACTGCTGATCGTGTCGTTGGCGACGCCCAACTGGTTGACGTTGAAGCGATAGACGTCCTGCACCATGCGCCGGGCCGCATTGCCGTTGATCATCCAGTATTCGCGGCGCGATGCGCGGTTCGGGTCGATGAGTTTGAGCGGCGCCTTGCGGCCAAGCCCGAGCCAGTGCTCGAACACCATCACATTGGCGCCCCAGGGATAGGGATAATTTGACTTGTCGATGATGCGTGGCGGGCCGTCGTCGGCAATCTCTGACGTGTCGACATAGTCCAGCCATTGCAGATGAAACGACGCTTCCACGTTGAGGTCGGTGTTGCGCGGGTCGGAAGCAATGATGCGCCAATCGGAAACCGGCGGATATTTCGCGTCGAGGTCGATGGTGAACTCGCCCTTGGCGGGGTCGTCAGGGTCCGGGGCGTCGCGCCCCAACGCCACCAGCCGAACCTTGAAGCGGTTGTTGACGACCAGCGGATAGATCATCGGACGAACGGGATGGGCGCCGGGGTTCCGGCTGTCGGTGAAGTAGCCGGGCGCAGGCACGATATCGCTGGCGCCCTTGTCGAACAGGCTGAAAGCCTGCCGCCCCTCGAACCACAGGTACCATTCCAGCTCGTGGACGTGACCGCGCGCTTCGGAATAGTTGTTGGGCATCCATTGCATGAGCTCGATGTGAAGTCGTTTCGCTAGCATGGTGGCTCCTGCCGGTGTAGCCGCGCAAGAGCGCAGCTAAAGGATTGCAACGTGCGGTGGGGCGGATGGGGGATAGCCGCTCTTCCCGGGCGCGTAAGTGAACCATCTCTCGTTGTCGGCCGTGCCCGGACGCCCGTCCGACCCTGCTGGCGCAATCGAATCCGTTTTGCCCCCGGCGGCTTTCATGGCATCAGGGGTCCGTTCACGGGGTGCAACCGTCATGACCCTCACCGGCTTTCTCGCCTATAGCGCCGCACTTGGCATCGCCGCCGCCATTCCCGGCCCTGGCGTCACCGCGCTTGTGGCGCGGGCGCTGGGCTCCGGCTTTCGCTCGTCGCTGGCCATGTCCTTCGGCCTGATGCTCGGCGACCTCACCTACCTCACCGCCGTGGTGCTCGGCCTTGCCTTCGTCGCGCAGACCTTCGGCATGGTCTTCCTCGCCATCAAATGGCTGGGCGTCGCCTATCTCGCCTTCCTCGGCTGGCGTTTCTGGACCGCGGGGATCACGCCCGAGACCGTCGAAGCCAGGAAAGGCAAGGGCGGCCTGGTGTCGAGCTTCCTTGCCGGGCTCACCGTCACGCTGGGCAATCCCAAGACGATGATCTTCTACCTCGCCATCACGCCGACCATCGTCGACCTGAAGACCATCACGCTTGCCGACTACGGCATCCTGGTCATGCTCACCGTGATCGTGCTCTTCGTGGTGCTGGTGCCCTATCTGGCGCTGGCGGCCAAGGCGCGCTGGTTCCTGAAATCGCCGCGCGCGCTGAAAGCGCTGAACCGCACCGCCGCCGGCTTCATGGTGGGCGCTGCCGCAGCCATTGCGGCGCGTCAGTAGATCGATTTCAGCCAATCCATTCCGCCGATCAGGCCATCCGGAAAATGCGTTTCCGGAGGGCAAGCGTTTTCAGCAAGCGCCCCACTCGATATTTTCGGCCGGCAGCCTATCTTGCGCGGTCGAAAGCCCTATTCTGTCCGCCGATGCCAATTGCCTGATCTGGGAGCGAAACCAATGAACAAGCCCGTCTCTTCGCCGCGCGTGCCCGGCCGCGGCCGCGTCTACAATTCGATCACCGAGACGATCGGCGACACGCCGTTGGTGCGGCTCGACAAATTCGCCAGGGAGAAAGGCGTCGTCGCCAACCTTCTGGCCAAACTCGAATTCTTCAACCCGATCGCCTCGGTCAAGGACCGTATCGGCGTTTCGATGATCGAGGCGCTGGAGGCGTCGGGCCGCATCAAGCCCGGCAAGACGACGCTGATCGAGCCGACCTCCGGCAACACCGGCATCGCGCTCGCCTTCGCCGCCGCCGCCAAGGGCTACAAGCTGATCCTGACCATGCCCGAAACCATGTCGGTGGAGCGCCGCAAGATGCTGGCGCTGCTCGGCGCCGAACTGGTGCTGACCGAAGGTCCCAAGGGCATGAAGGGCGCCATCGCCAAGGCCGACGAACTGGCCGCCACTCTGCCCGACGCCGTCATTCCGCAGCAGTTCGAAAACCCGGCCAATCCGGAGATCCACCGCCGCACCACGGCCGAAGAGATCTGGAACGACACCGATGGCGGCGTCGACATCTTCGTCGCCGGGATCGGCACCGGCGGCACCATCACCGGCGTCGGCCAGGTGCTGAAGCAGCGCAAGCCTTCGGTGCATGTCGTCGCCGTCGAGCCGGAGGCCTCGCCCGTGCTGTCGGGCGGCCAGCCCGGCCCGCACAAGATCCAGGGCATCGGCGCCGGCTTCGCGCCAAAAATCCTCGACACCTCGATCTATGACGAGATCGTCAAGGTCTCCAATGAGGATTCGGTCGCCAATGCCCGCCTCGTCGCCCGCCTCGAAGGCGTCCCCGTCGGCATCTCGTCGGGCGCCGCGCTGCAGGCGGCCATCGTCGTCGGCTCGCGGCCGGAGAACAAGGGCAAGAACCTGGTGGTGATCATCCCGTCCTTCGCCGAGCGCTATCTCTCGACCATCCTGTTCGACGGGTTGGGGGCTTAGGCCTCGCGTCTGCGAACGACCGTCCCCGCTGGACAGCCGAAAAACCGCTGGTGGCTTCAGCCGCCGGCTTGAGCGGAGGACGGCTTCCGGGTCAAATCGCCCGGCCTGCTTCGTGCAGGCCAGGGGAGGATTTTGATGTACAGACTTTATACGCGCCCGGGCAGCGGCGGCTTCGTTGTCGAGGCGGCTCTGGCGCTGGCAAACGCGCCATTCGAGCAGATCGACGTCCCCAAGACTGACCGGCCCGATCCAGCGTTTCTCGACATCAGCCCGATGAACCAGGTTCCGGTGCTGACCTTGCCCAACGGTCAGTCGATAACCGAATCCGCGGCGATCTGCATCCTGCTTGCCGAGCGTCACCCGGAAGCGGGTCTGGCACCGGCTATAGGTTCGCCGGACCGCGCCGACTTCCTGCGCTGGATGGCGTTCATGTCGTCGGCGCTCTATCCGGCCATCCTGCGCCTATATTATGCCCATCGCTACACCACCGATGCCGATGGCAAGAAAGCCGTCAAGCAGGCGGCCATTGCCGAGATGGACCGCGGCTTCGCCATTGTCGATACCGCCCTGGAGGGACGAGACTGGCTGGTCGGCGGCGGGATGTCGCTGGCCGACATCTATCTCGTCATGCTGGTGGCCTGGCACCCCGATATCGACAAAGCCCGCACGGGCTGGCCGAACATCGAACGCCTGTGGTCGGTGTTGCGGGCGCATCCGCTGATGACGCGGCTCAACACGGCGCATGAGATGTGGCCGGCCTGAGCCGGCGCGGCGAAGCTCAATTTCGCAGGATCGCCCGTTTCGCCTGCAGGAAGCGGCGCACGGCCGGGTCGCGTTCGAGGCCGATCGCCCGGTCGTAGGCTTCGACCGCCGGTGCCGCATTGCCGAGCCTGGCCAGCAGTCCGGCGCGGGCCGCCCAGTAGGGCTGATAGTCGGCGAGCCGCTTGTCGTCGCCAAGCACGTAGAGCGCAGCCAGCCCGGCGGTCGCCCCATCGGCCTCGGCGATCGCCACGGCGCGGTTGATCGCCACCACCGGCGAGCCTGATATCACCGACAGCGCATCGTAGAAATTGCGGATCGCCGCCCAGTCGGTCCGCCCCGTCCGCCGCCGCGTCGCGTGCACCGACTGCACGGCGGCCTCGAGCTGGTAGCGGCCGATGATTCCCTTGGTCGCGGCATGGCCGAGCAGCGCTTCGGCTTCATCGATCAGGGCGTGATCCCAAAGAAGGCAATCCTGATCGGCCAGCGGCACATAGTCGCCGTCGTCATTGCGCCGCGCCGCGCGCCGCGCCTCCGCAAACAGCATCAGCGCCAGCAGGCCGAGCGCTTCCGGCTCGTCCGGCATCAGCGACGCCACCAGCCGTCCGAGCCAGATGCCTTCCGTCGCCAGGTTGCGTGTCCGGGTCTCCGTGCCGGCGGGGTCGGTCCAGCCTTCGGCGAAAGCGGCATAGATCGCCTCCAGCACCGTATCCAGCCGCTCGCCGAGTTCGGCCCGCTCCGGTACGCGAAACGGAATGCCGATCTCGCGGATGCGGCTCTTGGCGCGCACCAGGCGCTGGCCCATCGTTGCCGGCGAAACCAGGAAGGCCGAGGCGATGGTCGCCGCGTCGAAACCCAGAACCGTCTGCAGGATCAGCGGCGCCCGCACGCTGGCTTCGATCGCCGGATGCGCGCAGGCAAACATCAGCCTGAGACGCTCGTCGGGAAGGTCTTCGTCTTTCACGCTCGCCTCCATCTCCTCGGCCATCAGCTTGAGATGGTCGCGGCTCGCCTCGCTGGTCAGCCGACGGCGCACCGCATCGACACCACGGCGGCGCGCGACGGCCAGCAGCCATGCCTCAGGCTTCTCGGGCACGCCGGTCTGCGGCCAGCGCTCCAGCGCCGCCGCGAAGGCATCGGCCAACGCATCCTCCGCCCCCGCCACGTCGCGCGTGCGCGCCGCGAGCCAGGCGATCAGTTTGCCATAGCTTTGCCGGGCGGCCGCCTCGGCCGCCGCCCGCACGATCTCCGGGCGACTGTCCATCACAGGGTCACTTCTCGGATATGTACTCGGTCATTTCCCAGATCGGCCGCACCTCGATCGTGCCGGCGCTGGCGCCGGGACAGCGTGCCGCCCATGCGATTGCCGCATCGGCGTCGTCAGCCTCGATCATGTAGAACCCGGCAAGCTGCTCCTTGGTGTCGGCATAGGGGCCGTCGAGCACATTGGTCTTGCCGTTGGCCGTCCGCACCGCGGTGGCAGTCTGGGTCGGCTTCAGCCGGTCACCGGCGAGCCACGCTCCGGATTTCTTCAATGCTTCGGTGTAGGCGCCATAGGCGGCGCTGATCTCGTAGGTCTTGTCGCTCGGCGCGGCCGCCATCGCGGCTTCGTTCGCGTAAATCAAAAGCATGTATCGCATCGTCTTCTCCCGTTTTCTCGAGGGCCGCTCCGTTGCGGCCGAACGTATGTCGTACGGCCATGCCCGATTTCGACAGGCTCCTGAAAAAACTTTCGTCTTCGCCACGAGGTTTCGCAAGGGCCGTCTGCCGGGGCAATGACCAGCAGCAGACTGGCAGCCGTTTTGCGCAGCACTATCCTCTGGCGTTGGCAGGGGGGCATGTCGTTTCCCCAAAGCGAGGTCACTTTTGGGCGGCATGCATCAACCGATCATGCGCGCGCGCATCGCGGCGGGCGGGATCCCGCAACTGTCCTTGCGGCCGAAGATGGCGTAGCGGTTTTTGGCGATGCGTTCGTAGAGCCAGTCGCGCAAAGGGCGCGGTAACAGCAGCAGGGCTTTCGCCGCGCGCCACGGCCAGCCGAGTTCGGCCATCACGGCAATGAAACTGTCCAGCCGCACGAAAGGAGCGCCGCCGATGAGGACCAGATTGGTCTCGTAGCTGTCGGTGCGCAGTCCGTATTTGTGGAACAGCGCCTCGCCGAAGGGCGACTGCGCGGTGGCGAAGCGGAAACGGTTTTTGCGGTCGAGCCTGACCACGGTGCGCACAAAGCTAGAGCACAGGACGCAGACGCCGTCGAAAACGATCAAAGGCTGGCTGGCATCCAAGGGTTCAGGAGAAGAAGTCACGGGACATCCGGCGGCTCATGTCAGACGACACTAAGCCTGCCGGCAGCGGGATCAAAGTCGCGGCGTTGTCGCACGGCCTCTCGCGGCCAGCGCGGGGCGCTCGGCGCGGTAGGTGGTTGCGCGGTGGTCGGCGGCCGGCCTGCAGATCCGGCTGTCGTGACGCATTTCGAACGTCATGATCAGTGCGCGCCGAGCGAACTGCCGCGACGGGCGCAGGCCGGGCCTGGGCCGCGCATGTAATAGCGCTCCGGCCGATAGGTCGGCGCGATGAATTCGCGGATGGCGGCGGCGTAGCCGGCGATGTGGCCCCAGAATTTCATTTTCTTAAGTCCCTGTCCCGATTTTCGGATGTCCCGTCCGATTGCGGGGATCATAGCGTCGAGGCGTGAATAGTCGGTGAACACGATGTTAATCTTCGGTCGAAAACCCGTCGCTTCGTGGCCGGAATGCGGCTGTTTCGGGGTCTTTCAGAGCCTTTTGAGCCCTTTCCGGCCAATGTGACTTTTGCATCACATATGTTTCGTCTGGATGTCGCTTGGGCGCGCTTCTGTTTCAATTGCGAAAGCCGCAGCGAAATTTCCGTGCGCGCGGCCGACAAGCGCCTTTGGCAGCGTCCGGAACCGGAACGGGCCTTACCCGTTCTCGCTTAAACCGCGTCGCGCAGGAGTTTCGCCATGGCACCCCGCCCAGCCTGGAAGGGCTATTTGAAACTGTCGCTGGTCACCTGCGCCGTCGAACTGACCAACGTCGTCACCCACACCGAAAAAGTCTCGTTCCGGGTGCTGAACCGCAAGACCGGCAACACTGTCAAGCGCCTCTATGTCGATGCCGAAACCGGCAAGCCGCTCGACGAAGGCGACGAGATCAAGGGCTACGAACTCGACGACGGCGACTTCGTCCATATCGAGGAAGACGAGATTGCCGCGGTGCAGATCGAGTCCTCGCACACCATGGCGCTGGACGGCTTTGTCGACAAAGCCTCGATCCAGCAAATCTATCTCGACACGCCCTATTACGTCGCGCCGGCCGACAAGGTGTCGGAGGAGGCCTTTGCCGTCATCCGCGACGCCATGGCCGGCAAGAAGATGGCCGGGCTGGCGCATCGTGCTCTACGCCAGAGAACGGCCCGTCGTCATCGAACCGCTCGGCAAAGGCATGGTGCTGACCACTTTGCGCTACGACAACACGGTGCGGCAGCCCGACACCGTCTTCGGCGACATCAAGGCCGTGAAGACCGACCAGGAGATGACCGACCTGGCCGAGCTCATCATCGACAAGAAGAAAGCCAAGTTCGATCCGTCGAAATTCGAGGACAAATATGAGGACGCGCTGCTTGAACTGATCCGCGCCAAGAAGGCCGGCAAGAAGGCGCCGAAGCCACAGGCCGCGCCCAAGCCGTCCAATGTCGTCAACCTGTTCGACGCGCTGAAGAAGAGCCTGTCTGATGGCGGTGCGGCGAAGGCCCCGGCTAAGAAAGCCAAGCCGGCGGCCAAAAGCACCAAGCCGAAAGCTGCTCCGACGAAGCGCAAATCGGCGTGACCGTCATGGCCGGCCTCGAACAATATCAATCCAAGCGCGATTTCAAGAAGACGGCGGAGCCTGCCGGCAAGGTCACGCGTGGCAAGACATCCGGCGGCATCTTCGTCATCCAGAAGCACGACGCCACCAGGCTACACTACGATTTCCGCCTCGAGCATGACGGCGTCTTGTGGAGCTGGGCGGTGACGCGCGGCCCAAGCCTCGATCCGCACGAAAAGCGGCTGGCCGTGCATGTCGAAGATCACCCGATCGACTATGCCGGCTTCGAGGGCACCATCCCCAAGGGCGAGTATGGCGGCGGCACGGTCATCGTCTGGGACGAAGGCACATGGACGCCCGAGATCGACCCCGCCAAGGCAATGAAGAAGGGCCACATCTCGTTCGAACTCAAAGGCAAGAAGCTGAACGGTCTGTGGCATCTGGTCAGGTTGAAACCCCGCGCCGGCGAAAAGCGTGACAACTGGCTGCTGATCAAATCCGACGATGCCGCCGCCCGCCCCGGCGAGGATATTCTGAAGGACGCGCCGAAATCGGTGAAGTCGGGCCTGACTATCGAGCAGGTCGCGGAAGGCAAGACCTCCGACGGCAAGAAGCCGAAAGTCTGGCATTCCAACAAGCCGGCCGCCGGCAAAGAGAAAGCAGCGCGCGGAAAACGCCTCGATTTCATCGAGCCGCAGCTGGCGACGCTGGAGCGCGACGCGCCGCCCGGCAAGGACTGGCTGCACGAAGTCAAATTCGACGGCTACCGCATGCAGGCGCAGATCGCCGGCACCGAGGTACGGCTGTTGACCCGCACCGGCCTCGACTGGACGGAGAAATTCGGCCCTGAAATCGTCGCCGAACTGGCGCAGCTGAAATGCAGCGACGCCATCATCGATGGCGAGATCGTCGTGCTGGCCGACAGCGGCGTGTCTTCCTTCTCGCTGCTGCAGCAGGATCTCTCCGCCAATCGCACCAATCGCTTCACCTACTATGTGTTCGACCTGATGCGGATCGACGGCAAGGATCTACGCCGAGAGCCGCTGGTCGAGCGCAAGCAGGCGCTGCAGGAACTGCTTGGCGAGCCGGCTGAAAATGCCGCCGTCCGCTTCAGCGATCACTTCGCCGAGCCGGGCAAGATCATGCTGCAGCATGCCTGCCGCATGGGGCTGGAAGGCATCGTCTCCAAGCGCGCCGACGCACCCTATCGCAGCGGCCGTGGTCCCTCCTGGGTGAAGTCGAAATGCACGGAGCGCCAGGAATTCGTCATCGGCGGCTACCTGCCGTCGGAGAAGACCGGACGCGGATTGCGTTCCCTGCTGGTCGGCTACCACGAGGGCGGCAAGCTGCATTATGCCGGCCGCGTCGGCACCGGCTTCTCGGTCAAGGGCGCCACCGATCTGAAGAAAAAACTCGATGCGCTGCAGGCAAAATCCTCGCCCTTCGCCGCCGCTGTGCCGAAGGGCAAGGGCCTGGTCTGGGTCAAGCCTGAACTGGTCGGCGAAGTGGAGTTCCGCAGCTGGACCTCCGACCGTATAATACGCCACGCGTCGTTCCAGGGATTGCGCGAGGACAAGCCGGCGGAGGAAGTCGTGCAGGAAATGCCATCGAAGGCCGACAGCAAGGCAAAGCTCGCGGCAAGCAGCGCCGGCAAGGCTATCGGGACCAAAGCTGGGGCAATGACCACCACCGTAAAACTTTCCCATCCTGAAAAGCTGCTGTGGCCCGACGAGAAGATATCGAAGCAGGCCTTGCTCGAGCACTACGCGCTGGTCTGGCCGCGAATGGAGCAGTTCATCGTCAACCGGCCGCTCAGCCTGGTCAGGGCGCCGGACGGCATTGGCGGCCCGCGCTTTTTCCAGAAACACGCCTCGGCCGGCATGAGCGACAAGATCGCCCGGATGAAGGATCCGACCGACGGCGAGGAAATCCTGTTCATCCGCGATTTCGACGGCCTCGCCGCCCTGGTCCAATATGGCGTGGTCGAGGTCCACATCTGGGGCTGCATGATCGATGAACTGGAAAAGCCCGACCAGATCATCTTCGATCTCGATCCCGACGAGGGCGTCGACGTCAAGGCGGTGCGCGAGGCGGCGCTCGACATCAGGGGCAAGCTCGACGATCTGTCGCTGCCGAATTTCGTCAAACCATCGGGCGGCAAGGGCTATCACGTGCTGGTGCCGCTGAAGCCCGCGGCGGATTGGGAGGCGGTCAAAACCTTCTCGCATGATTTCGCCAAGGCGCTGGAGCAGGCCGCGCCCGATCGCTACACGGCGACGCTGTCGAAGAAGGCGCGCACCGGAAAAATCTTCGTCGACTATCTGCGCAACGGCCGCGGCTCGACCACCGTCGCGCCCTACTCCTCGCGCGCCAAGAAGGGGGCGACGGTGTCGATCCCGGTGACCTGGGCTGAGGTGGAAGCGGGGCTGGCGCCGAATGCATTTCCGATCGGCGACAAGACGACGCTGAAGCAATTGGAGAAGGCCGATCCGTGGAAGGAGTTCTTCAAGCAGGCGAAGGTATTGAAGCGGGGGTGAAAGGGCCGACGTAGCGATCCGTCACACCCCCCTCTGCCCTGCCGGACATCTCCCCCGCAAGGGGAGAGACTGGCAGCTTCAAAGCGTCGCTCTTCTTGAGAGGTTGGAGATTGGCGAAATCCAAGGCGCGCTTGATCTCCCTCCTTGCGGGGGAGATGGCCGGCAGGCCAGAGGGGGGTGCTGTCCCGCCGACGTCCTGTAGGGACAGCGCCGTCTACCTCACCCCAAAAACACCCGCTCAAACGCCTGTTTCCCCGGTGGTGAGAACACCACCGCCCGGCTGTCCTTCTCCCGCCTCGCCCATTTCTCAGCGAGTATCTTGTCCAGAATCGCCGCACCCAAAGTCCCGGCCAAGTGCGAGCGACGCACGCTCCAGTCGAGGCAGGCGCGGCACACCGGCCGGCGCGGCTTGGCGTCGACATCGATGCCGATGGCCGAAAAATGCGACGCTGCCGACGGCCCGAGCCTGATCTCCTTGTCGTCGCGCAAAAGAATGTCGCGCGAGACCAGCCGGTCGAGCATCGCAACGGCCTGTTCGCCGGCGAGGTGGTCGTAGCAGACACGGGCCACGCGCATCGCGCCGTCACGCGGACCTGGCCGCACGCGCTTGGGGCCAACGGCTTCCGCCACGCCGGTGATCGCCTCGATCATACCGGCCACCTGCGGGCCGGCGAGGCCGTAATACCGATGCCTTCCCTGGCTGGCCAAGGTCAGCAGCCCGCCCTCCATCAGCTTCGACAGATGCGAGGACGCGGTCGGCAGCGACACGCCGGCCTCCAGCGCCAGTTCGCTCGCCGTCAAGGCCGTGCCGCCCATCAGCGCATTCAGCATATTTGCCCGCGCCGGATCGCCGACCAGGCTGGCGATGCGGGCAATGTCCGGTCCTTCACGCATAGTTAGGTCTCCATCGAAGCATTCTTGTCAGATAATCACTATTGTCGGGCGAGATCAAGGAGAACGCCGATGCCAACCGCTTCCGCCCCATCCGCCGGCCGCCGGCCGTTTCCGTTCGTGACCTGGCTGCACCGGCGGCTGCTCGCCCGCTGGTATGACCGCCATCTGCAGCGGCTCGACCTCGCGGAGGTCGACGACCATCTGCTGCGCGACCTCGGCCTGACCCGCGAGGATGTGCGCCGCGAATGCGCAAAATCCTTCTGGCAGGCCTGAGCGCCAGCGCTTTTGCCTAGCAGACCCCGCGGCACAACGTTTCGACGCCGCTCGAACTATTGACGCAGACAACCCAAGGAGATCCACATGACCATCACCTGCTTCATCCGCTATGAGATCGACCCGTTCGGCAAGGCGGCCTTCGAGCAATATGCCAAGGCCTGGGGCCAGGCGATCCCGCGCTGCGGCGCCGATCTGATCGGCTACTACGCACCGCACGAGGGCTCGGCCACCACCGCCTACGCTGCCTACAACATCGACAGCCTCGCCGCCTACGAGGCCTACCGCGCCCGGCTCGCCGCCGATCCGGCGGGCAAGGCCAATTACGAATTTGCGCGCCGGGAAAAGTTCATCTTGAAAGAAGACCGCATCTTCCTGAAGCTGGTGTCCGGACCGCATGGGCCGCACCGTCTGTTCCAGACCAATGTCGCGGTCAAGGAGGAAGCATGATCGCTGTCATCTTCGAGGTCGAGCCAGCTGAGGGAAAACGCGATGCCTATCTGGGCATCGCCGCAGACCTGCGGCCGCTGCTCGACGGCATTGACGGCTTCATCTCGATCGAGCGCTTCCAGAGCCTGGTCGACCCGAACCGCGTCCTGTCGCTGTCCTTCTGGCGCGACGAGGAAGCGGTCAAGGCATGGCGCAACACGGAAGAGCACCGGCAGGCGCAGCAGGCCGGCCGCGGCGGAATCTTTGCCGGCTATCGGTTGCGCATCGCGCATGTGGTGCGGGATTATGGGCTGACGGAGCGGGATGAGGCGCCGGCGGATAGCCGGGCGGTGAATGGGTAGCGCCTTACCTTCCCCCCTTGTGGGGGAAGGCGAGGTTGGCGCTCACGCATTCCCGATCAGCACCCCGGCCGCAAACACCAGCGCACCACCCAGCACCACCTGAAACGCCGCGCGCAGGAAAGGTGTCTGCATGTAGCGATTCTGGACAAAGGCGATCGTCCACAGCTCGAAGAACACCACCACGGCCGCCACCGCCGTCGCCGTCCAGAAATGCGGGATGAGATAGGGCAGCGCGTGGCCGAGACCGCCCAGCGTGGTCATGATGCCGACGGTGAGCCCCCGTTTGATCGGCGAGCCGCGGCCCGACAATTTGCCGTCGTCGGAGGCGACTTCGGTGAAGCCCATCGAGATGCCGGCGCCGATCGAGGCGGCTAGGCCGACCAGCAGCGTCTGCCAGGTGTCATGCGTTGCGAACGCGGCGGCAAAGATCGGCGCCAGCGTCGACACCGAGCCGTCCATCAGCCCGGCCAGCCCCGGCTGCACATAGGTCAGGATGAACTGACGCTGCTCGGCGCTGGCTTCCTCGTCTTTCACCGCGCCCGGCACAAGTTTCTGCTCCAGCCGATGCGCTGAATTCTCATGGCGCTGTTCGGCAGCGGCCAGCTCGCCGAGCAGCTTTCGGGTCGAAGCGTCGCTGGTGCGCTTGGCCGCCTCGACATAGAAGCGATAGGCCTGCTGCTCCATGGCTTCGGCCTGCCGCCGAACATGGTCGACGCCCAGCGGCCGCACCAGCCAATCGGGTTTGCGCTCGTAATAGCCTTTTACATGCTCGCGTCGCAGCAGCGGAATGCGCTCGCCGAAACGCTTGCGGTAAAGCTCGATGAGGGAATCGCGATGGCCGTCTTCCTCGAGCGCCATCGCCTCGAACACTTTTGCCGATTGCGGAAAGCTTTCGGCCAGTCCCTCGGCATAGGCGCGGTAGATGCGCCCGTCATCTTCCTCCGACGAAATCGCCAGCGCCAGGATCTCCTGTTCCGACAGCGATTCGAAGGGACGGCGGCCGAAACCGAAGACACGGGAAAGCATGATAAATTCACCCTAGTTTAGAATTATTCTAAACTAGGCGCTGACGCCTCGCCGGTCAATCGCCGGTCAAGAAATGTTGAAGCGCGGGCGCCCGTACGCGCTCTTCATTATCAGCTAATGTTCGCCTATATAGGTGGCAACACGCAAAGCGAGAGGTATTCATGAGATGACGGCAAAGCCGCACGACCACTTCGACCCGAAACCCGTCCTCGATCTCATCGCCAGCATCGAGGCCGACATGCAGCGGCTGAAAGGCCTGGTCGAACAGCAGGTCGAGAAATTCGACCCCGCCAATCCGCACAACAAGGCGCCCGACGGCAAGCTGACCGAGGAGGGCGTCGAGTGCTGCTACCGCCTGTTCGACGAAGGCAAGTCGCGCTATTCGGTCGCCCAGCAGATGAAGATCTCGTTTGCCGCCGCAACGCACAGGTTCAACGCCTGGCGCAAGGCGGGCGGATCGAAGCGGCAAAGGGCGTTGCTTGGGTGAGAGGCCGAGATGCAACAGAACTTGGGTTCCTCGCCCCCGCAAAGCGGGGGAGAGGTGGCCGCGAAGCGGACGGAGAGGGGGCCTTTTCGTAGGGCGCAGCCCCCTCTCCGTCTCGGCTTCGCCGATCCACCTCTCCCCCACTGTCGTGGGGGCGAGGAACCCTAGCTGGAAATGGCGCCGCCGCCCCTCATCCTCGTGCCGGGACCTTCTCCCCGTGATCTGGGAGAAGGAAGCTCACGGCACCAGTTCAATCTCTTCGGTCTCGCCGCCATTGCAGGTGTAGCAGCAATCCTCGCATTTTTCCTGGTTGTTGGGGCCGACGCCCCAATAGGTTTCCTCGTCCCCGTCGACCCAGGCGCCATAGCAGATCGACTCGCCTTCATTGCACGAGATCGGGATCTGCTTGGTCTCGCCATCGTCGAGATAAAAGTCCTTGTCGTTGCCGGGCCAGACATAGTCTCGGTCCTGGCTGTAAAGTTCGAGGCGCATGGCGTTGGGATGGCTGTTCTTGACGGCAAAGGTGATGTCGGCGGCATAGGCCGATGGCGCAAACAGCCCGGCAAGCGAGAATGCAACGACGATGCGGCGCGTGATCGTGAAAGACATGACGTTCCCCGGATTGAGAATCGGCCCCCTCGGCCGAGAGGCGAGCATGGCATGATGCGGGGTGACATTGAAGGGTAACGCCTGACTGAATTTGGGGGGATTGGCGGAGGGGCGGAACTGCCGATCTCCCCCCTTGAGGGACTGTTGCAAAATTGGGTGGATATGATTCCCTGTTTTTGAAACGGGGATTTTGCGATGACGACAAAGCCGAGCG
>NZ_JBSKBQ010000020.1:0-81724 GCF_053714375.1 Mesorhizobium sp. ArgA1 | reverse complement strand
TTGGCGCGCAAACTGGTAGTCGCCTTGTGGCGGTACCTGACGCAGGGCCTGCTGCCGGACGGCGCCATGACCAAGGCCTGACAAGAGTTCGACGCGAGGGACGGCCAACGTCACTTGCGGCGAAACGGGATGGGTGTGGACCGCTGCCCCCCAGGGCTTTCAATGCCGTCAAAAGATGGGTCCCATCCTCCCGGCCTCGCCAAACTTGCCCGTGCATGCGGGATATGGGTGCAGGCTCCACGCGAGCCGACCGGATATGAGGTGATGTGGACTTGTTCCGCAGTTCGCCGCGAGGCCGATCCCGACAGCGTCCGAAAGTGATTAGGCCGCCGCCGCTACCATTGACACGACACGCCTCATATGAGGGGGGTCGCAATCAGACCCGGAAGCGCGCCGATGATCACCGCAAAGCCGCTCGCTCGCTACAGCGCTATTGAGGGCGCGCTGCGCGAGCAGCTTTGCTTCCCCGAGCGCATCGCACACGGCGCCACCATCGTCGAATCAGATTTCCTGCTCTTCGAGCGCATAGCCGGCCGAGCGTATGGTTCGGATGACGTTGTGGGGCGAGAGTGCCTTTCTCAGCCGGCTGACATGGACGTCAACGGTGCGCGCACCGACATGGATGTTGGCGGGCCAGGCGGCGCCAACAAGTTCGTCGCGGCTGCAAACCTTGCCAGGATTTTCTATCAGGTGACGTAGCAGGTTGAACTCGAGTGGGCCAAGATGGAGTTGCTGGCCATTGCAATGTACCCGACGGCTGCCGAGCTGCATCTTAAGCTCGCCGCACATCAGCGACCCTCCTTCGCCCCCGCCGTTGGGGAGCAGCGGCGTGCGCAACTTCCCGTTTAAATAGGCGAGCAATTTAGCCGGAGCGAAGGGCCGTAGGAAACTTTCATCAATGCCGGCCTTAAGCAGATCGAGCTGTTGGTGCTCGGCGCCGGATGCGATCAGGGCGATGACGGGCAGGGCCTCGGTATCCAGATCACCTTTCAGCCGGGCGCAGAGCCTGGGGCCGGCAGCGCTCGCCGGTTGGCAATCCAGGACGACAGCCTGCGGCTCACGCTCTGTCGCGTGCCGGATCGCGTCCTCGACGCCACCGGCCAGCTCAGTTGCGAAGCCGTCCACCTCCAGGACATGACTGAACAACAGGTAGAATTCGGCATCCTCAGAACAGATCAGGATGAGTGGATTCATCTGCAGGCCCTTCATAAATCAGCATTCCGCGCCAGTCGCGAGCCAACTCGCTCTCGAGCGCCGGTTCGGTGCGCGAGCTGTCCTTTCTACCGCTGCCACCAGACACTCCCCTCATGGCCCGAGGCCGATTGGAATTTGGTGTTGCCCCTGGAAACGAAGATGCACCCAAACACCTCATTTGCGGGGTTCCTTGTCGGCCACCCGCGATGGAGACCGGGGATCAGCTGTTGGATTGGGCCCGCCAGGCAAACCCGGCCGGTAGATCCGAGCTGCTGCGTGAAGGAGTCCACCCTAATCGCAGCTAACAGTTCGGCGCAGAAATCCGCCGGTAAACTCGACGCCTCCTTTATACACGCACTATCTGATGCTGACCTGACAAGGTTGCTTGCTAGCCTCGTCCCCTGGATCGCAATGTCGCTCCCCGTCATCAATGCCTCCAGGCAGTTCCCTTTCTCAAGACCAGAAAAATCAAAATGCGTGCCAACGCGAAGGGAGCCGCTGAAAAGATTTTGCGACTTTTATTTCAGGGGTTTAATGAGAATGCAGCAGAAGGTGAGGCCGAACCCACAGTGTCGCGGACTGGACAAAAGGCAACATGCCGTCGCCCGCCTGGCGTGCTTTCGGTCCCTCGCGCTGGCGATAGAGCCGACAGGGGCCAAATCTTCAAGATGTGCCTACAACAACCCCGCCTGTTCGGCTTCTTTGCGCAGGTTCTGCCGTGGCCTTGGGCCGATCTGCTGGATCACCAGTCCGGCTGCCAGTGAGCCAAGATCGCCGCAGGTCTGGAGGTCGCGTCCCTGCGTATAGCCATGCAGGAAACCGGCGGCGTAGAGGTCGCCGGCACCCGTCGTGTCGACCAGCTCCTTGATGGCGGTTGCCTTTATGACCACGGTCTCGTCGCCGCGCACGATGACCGAGCCCTTTTCGGAGCGGGTCACCGCGGCGATCTTGCAATCCTTGCGGATCTGCGCCAGCGCCTCGTCGAACGACGAAGTCTGGTAAAGCGACTTGATCTCGTGGCTGTTGGCAAAGACGATATCGACCGTGCCCGAGCGCATCAGGTCGAGGAACTCATCACGGTAGCGATCGACGCAGAACGAATCCGACAAGGTCATGGACACTTCGCGGCCGGCAGCGTGCGCGAGCCTGGCCGTCTGCCGGATCGCCTCCTTGGCGCGCGGCGGGTCCCACAGATAGCCCTCGAAATAGGTGACCGCAGCACCCGATGCCTTGTCGGCCTCGACATCTTCCGGCCCGAGTTCGACGCAGGCGCCGAGATAGGTGTTCATCGAGCGCTCGCCGTCGGGGGTGACGAAGATCATCGAGCGTGCGGTCGGCGGCTCGCCCTGGAGCGGCTTGGTATCGAAGGCGACGCCCTGCGCGTGGATGTCGTGCGTGTAGATTTCGCCCAGCGCATCGTTGGAGACCTTGCCGAAGAAGGCGGCGCGTCCGCCGAAGGAGGCGACGCCGGCCGCCGTGTTGCCGGCGCTGCCGCCGGAGGCCTCGATCGCCGGGCCCATGCGGCTGTAGAGCAATTCGGCGCGCTGGGTGTCGATGAGGTTCATCGCGCCCTTGATGATGCCGTTGGTCTCGAGGAAGTCCTCTTCGCATTGGGCGATGATGTCGACAATGGCATTGCCGATACAAAGCACGTCATAATCCGGCATCAATGTCTCCGCCAAAAACCCGAGCCGGCTTCTTGCCACGCCACCCGGGTGCCCTCTTTGTGATGGTCTGCCGCCTGCAGATCGAGTCGGTGGCCTCACGCACCAGCGAGACCTACCTCGCGCCGCAAGAGGTCGGCTCTGTCCGTCCTCTCCCAGGTGAACTCAGGCTCTTCACGGCCGAAGTGCCCGTAGGTCGCGGTCTTGCGGTAGATGGGGCGCAACAAATCAAGCATCTTGATAATGCCTTTGGGTCTGAGATCGAACACCTCAAGAATGAGGCGCTCGATCCTTTCTTCCTCGATCGTGGCCGTCCCAAACGTGTTGACGAAAACCGAAATCGGATTGGCCACGCCGATTGCGTAGGCAATCTGCACCTCGCAAACTTCGGCAAGTCCGGCAGCAACGACATTCTTGGCGACGTACCGGGCCGCATAGGCAGCAGAACGGTCAACCTTGGAGGGGTCCTTGCCCGAAAAGGCGCCACCGCCGTGGCGTCCCATCCCACCGTAGGAGTCGACGATGATCTTTCGTCCGGTGAGTCCGCAGTCGCCACGCGGTCCACCGACCACGAACCGTCCCGTCGGGTTGACCAGGATTCTGATCCCTGTCGTGTCCAGGTCGGTGGGCAAGACCGGCTTGATGATCTCCTCAATGACGCCTTCCCGCAGGGCTTCCTGTGAGACCTCCTCATCATGTTGGGTCGACAGGACGATGGTATCGAGCGCCACAGGGCGCAAACCTTCATAGCGTACAGAGACTTGCGATTTTACGTCAGGGCGCAGCCAGCTCAGGTGTCCTGCCTCGCGGACCTCTGCCTGCCTTTTTGTCAAGTGGTGAGCGAGTTGGATCGGCAAGGGCATTAGTGTATCGGTCTCGCTGCAAGCGTATCCGAACATGAGGCCCTGATCCCCCGCGCCCTGATCGAGATCAATCCCTCGTCCTTGATCGACGCCCTGGCTGATGTCCGACGACTGCTCGTTGATAGCCAGAACGACAGCGCAACGGCGACCATCAAACCCGATGGCGTCGTCGTCATATCCAATGTCAAGAATGGTATCGCGTGCAACTTGGCTGTAGTCGATCTGGGCGTCACTGGTGATCTCGCCAGCCAGCACGACCATCCCAGTCTTCACCAAAGTCTCACAGTTTTTCACCAAGGCCTCACAGGCGACGCGCGCCTTGGGATCCTTATGGAGAATCGCGTCGAGAATGGCATCCGATATGTTGTCGGCCATCTTGTCCGGGTGTCCGGCGCCGACGGATTCGGAGGAGAACACGAATTGTCTAGCCATGGAGTAGCCTCGCTTCAGATATTTGAGTTGTCTGGAATTTGAGTTGGGCGACCTTAACGGTCGGTGATGCCGGGAACCGCGAATGCACCGGAACGCGCAGCGGGTCCCATTCGGCGTATTTGTGGGTCAAGATCGAGCCAGTCGCTTTCATGATGACCGAGGAGGCAAAATTCCGGGATGCGCTCATTTGCGCGTCGTCCGCTCCTGTCTTAGAATCAGTTCGTAAATGCGGCCATCTAACCTCACCAATGAAGACCCTGGCAGGCTCTGGACTGTGCGATGCCGCCGGCTGCGAAGTTGTTCATGATCGTTTCGCGCTCTACTTGGTCGATCTATTCAGATCATCTGTGGCCCTTGGGGCTCACGGCGGGCTGAGTGCGTTTTTTCGTCGCTCCAAATGCGGGAAGGTCTTGACGAAGCGTTCAAATTTATACGTGCCGCAGGTGATCGGTGGGTGACGCGCCGGCCTCGCTTCAGAGACACAGCTCTCCAGGGGCGCGAAACAGCGTCGTAGTCGGCATCAACGAAGAATGGAATCGAATAGCGTTCCCGTCCGGAGGTGTTCACCACCCCATGCAGGTTGGCTAGGTAGAGGTCGTTGGTCAGCTTCTGCACCAGATCGCCGATATTGATGACAAAGGTCCCAGGAATGGGCGTGCCCTCGACCCAAGCGTCATCTCGGTTCATAACCTGAAGCCCGCCGACACTGTCCTGCGCGAGAATCGTGAGGGTGCCGTAGTCGGTGTGAGCGCCAATACCGATGATCTTCTCGTCCACGACTCCAGTTTGCGGCGGATAATGCAGCAACCGCTGGATCGTGATTGGGTTCTTCATTCGAGATTCGAAGAACTTGAAGGGAGATCAAGGCTGAGCGCGATTCCGCTCAGAATCTTCATTGAAAGCTCTTTCATCGCCTCGTGATAGGCGACCACGCTCTGCCGGAAACCGGGCAGGGCGGCCGGCCACTGGTTGGGCCCGCAGAAGGGGCCCTCGATGATCGACCGCTCAGGACCGATGTCGAAGCACTCTTTGAGATCCTTGGTCTTTGAAGAATCCGTGTTTTCGCCCAACACTTCGATATAGCCGTGTAGCGCGACGCCGGAATTGCTGATGTGCAGTTTCATCTTTTCGTCAAGGCGCAGATCAAAGAACGCCCGAGCCTGGGCAGAGGTCTCCCCCACCAGCTCCTCAGACACACCGTGGTTCTTGACATACATGAAGCCAACATTGGTCAGCGCCCAGCGGATCTTCCCCGCCACGCTTCGCGCGTCGCTTCCGTCAACCAGCGGAGCCATGTCGACAATTGGGACTTTGTCGAAGGACTGCCGCTGGGCGCGAAGCCTATCGTCAAGTTGGTCTAGAATATCGTCAAGTTGGTCTAGATTCGGTTTCGTCATTACGTCACCCCTGTTGAGTCGCGTCAGCTAGGCTCGGCCAATGCGCTCTCGCGGCCGAGTTGAATTCTATGCCCCGACCATGAGCGCCCGCGGGTGAAGCTGGCGCCGTTCCAGAGATCGACGGAAACCACCCTGGGTTTAGCTCCCAGCCAGGAACAGCATCTCGTCGGGATCGTGTTCATCGAACGTTCTGCAGCATGGCGCGTGCAATTCACCCCGGTGCAAAGACGCGTGGCGTCGGCTGCCATGTAGCCAGCGCGATTTTTGCAAGCGTTATCATAGCCCCTGTTTCGCTGGTGCGCTGCCCTTCACGGGTACCCGGAAGACCCAGTAGTGCGCGCCCTCCTCCGCGATGTACCTGCCGTCTCTTAAGCACTGCGCCGGCACAAGGACCCCTCATCCTGCAGACGCCGCACCTCGTCTTCAAAGCATGCAGCGTCCGCATAGCTCTTGCGGGTGCTTATGATAACAAATCCGTTCGTGCGCGCGACGCGAGCCAGCTCCCGGAGCGCATCCGGTCGGACATGCCCGAGCGTGAAGACGCCGCAGCAGACCGTAATATAATAGCTCGCGCTAGGGTAACCAGAGAGCGCCCCGTTAAGATCGACACCGGCTCGGATATGGCGGTAGACTTGGGTTTGCCGGGCCTTTTCGGCCATCTCCTCGGAGAGATCCAACCCGTCGGTCGTCCGGAAGCCGAGGCGGTCCAGTTGCACGCCGACGAGGCCTGTTCCGCTCCCAGCGTCCAGGATTGGGACGGCTGGTTGCTCCTTGGCCAAATAGGCCGTCTGCACGGCACCCGCCAATTCCGCCACGATCACGGGTTCCGCAGTATTCGTCGCGGCCAACCTCCAGCTCGCAGGCACTGGCCCATCCGCGATAGAACTCCGCCAAGCGGCCGGCGTCTCCATCGAGAGCATGGAAGTCCTTGATGCGCCTTCGTGCGGCTTGCTCGAGCGCGGTGCGTTGATCCAGGGTTTGCATGGTATTCCTCCGTATAGCGGCAGGTGGAATTTGGTGGGGCATGAGCCGGCTCCTGCAACTCTCGCGATGGGAGAAGCAAAGCTCGTGCCAGTTGGCCAAAGGGGGTTGCAAAGAAGGATTTTCCCTAATTTTCTACTGTTTGGCCGAGGCGAACCGCAAGTTAGGTAGGCAAGCCTGTGTTGCAAACCGGACAACCAAGCGCTGGGTGTGGGGCGTTTTGAGACCCAATACGCAACCTCACACGAGCGTCACAAAGGCTGGCGCGCGTCTTCCACAAGGGGGCTCGGCCTGGTGCCGAAACAACGATCCAGTGGAGGGAGAGCCCGCCTATTCGGTATCAGCAAACGCGGCGATCGCTATCTGCGCACATTGATGATCCATGGCGCTCGCGCTGCGCTCGGTAAAGCAGGCGGCAAGCAGGATCCCCGAAGCCTCTGGCTCCGTAAGCTGCGGCAAAGGCGGCATCCCAATGTCGCGGCTGTCGCGCTCGCCAACAAGAATGCGAGGATCGTGTGGGCCATGCTCTCGGGCAGCACATTCTACGAGCCCGCACCGTCGGTGAAAGCAGCTTGAGGCGAAGCGGCAAACGAAGGAATAACAGAAGGAGGTCTCACCCCGGCAATTGCAGCAAAATGGTAGGAGATGGTGAAACGGTCATTCCGTCGCTTCCCGAACCTGATGTGTGGACCGGCTTGGCTTCGGCCAATGTCTAGGGGCCGATGAGGTGGAAGCGCGCGAAAATCCATCGGGGCTCGCGGCGAAGACGTTGTCCAGCCGCATCAGGAAGCCGGATATACGTCAGCAGTTGTGACCAACGATCCTGATCCAGCCGACCTGTTGCAATCGGGCGGGGTCCATATACGTCCACACATGAATCATAACCCAGCCTTAGACGGAACCCCCAGCCTGCCGATTTTCAAAACGGTCTCTTACTAGGTTACGGTATGCACCCGCCTAGGAATGGCAGCCGAAGCCGGCCAACTTCAGCTTGTTAATGCCCATTGGACGGGGTGGGTTGTGATTTTTGGTGAGGGCGAGATAGGAAGTGAGTGAAAGCTGCGCAAGATGTAAGCTCGACAATCTAAAGCAAGCAATCTTGCCAGCCTCAGCAGCTTGAAAGTAGTTGGTTCCTTCTCTCTTATCGATCGTCAGCTCGTCAAGGCATCAGGCGTCGACGCAACAGTGCCGCCGAAAGGAAGACCGGCAGCACTGTGTAAATGCACAGTGCGCCGATATGAAAGCCAACGCTGACGGCCGGGCGACCAAGCATCGCCGGGCGAATAAGCTCGATCGAATGTGCAAGCGGCAGAAAGCCGCCCACCTGCTGAAAAACTCCAGGCATTCGGCTCACCGGGAATACAGCCCCGGATAGGAAAAGCATGGGTGTGATGACGAGCGTTTGGTAAAAAATGACGTAGTCGTAACTGGGGGCGAGCGACGTCACGACCATCGCCAGACTCGCGAAGGCAAGGCCAGTGAGAGCAATGACAGGCAGCGCATAGAGCGCGGAGGGCCATGTCACATAACCCAGCATGGTGGCTACAATCATGATTCCGGTGCCGGCCATAAAGGCCTTCGTGGCTGCCCACGCCAATTCACCCAGCACGATGTCGCCGAGTGTGAGCTGTGTGTACAGGATTCCTTCCCAGGTCCGCTGCATTCGGCCGAAAGTTGCATAGATCGTTTCGAAAGTGGAGGAGGTCATCGCGCTGGCGGCGACCATGCCCGCTGTGAGAAATGCGATGTAGGACGTGCCCTCAATGCGCCCCACCATCATTCCGAGGCCAAAGCCCAGCCCAAACAGCGAGATCATGGGGTCGGCCAGGTTGCCGATCAGCGACGCCAGGGCCACTTTCTTCCATGCCAAGTAGTTGCGGCGCCATACAGCGATCCAATTCCACGCATTCGCTGGTAGAGCGGCCGCATAACGGTCGCCCATCATCATTTCTCCATCTCGCGTCCGGTCAGCCGCAAAAAAACGTCCTCCAGATTAGGCGGCCGCTGCAGAAGACGCAGATCCGCGCGCCCGTGCAGTTGACTGCGCACCTGCTCCGGATCGGGCGCATAGCAAAAGAGCGTCTCACCGCTCACCTCGATGCGCTCTACGTAGGGCTTGATCATCGCACTCAGCTCATTCGGGTCACCACCGTATATCTCAAGCACCTGGCACCCGATCTGCTCTTCGATCAGCGCGTGTGGGCGCCCCTCGGCGATAATGCGCCCTGCCTCTAGGACGCACAGTCGGTTGCACAGTCGCTCGGCCTCCTCCATGAAGTGGGTGGTCAAAATGATCGTCTTGCCCAGCGCCAGGAGCTTGCGCAGCCTCTCCCAGATCAGGTGGCGCGCATGCGGATCAAGGCCTGTGGTCGGCTCGTCCATGACAAGCAACTGTGGGTCGTTGATCAGCGCACGTGCGAGCGTCAGGCGCCGCTTCATCCCACCGGACAGTGCGCTGACACGGGCATCGGCCTTGCTCTCCAGGCGGGCGAACTCCAGCAGCGACGGTATGACCGCCTTCACCGCGCGCGTGCTCATGCCGAAGTAGCGCCCGAACACCAATAGGTTCTCACGTACAGTGAACTCGAGGTCAAGGTTATCGAATTGAGGGACCACCCCGATGCGCCCGCGTGCCAGGCGAGCGCGTGCTGGCATGGGCATGCCGAACACTGTGATCTTGCCTGAATCGGGCGGTGTCATGCCGAGGACCATCCGCGTGATCGTGCTTTTGCCCGCGCCGTTAGGGCCAAGCAGGCCGAAGCATTCTCCCGGGGCAACAGTGAACGAGAGCCCGTCCACCACCAACTTGTTGCCATATGACTTGGACACGCCGTCAAGGTCGATGGCTAGCTTGGGCATGCGCTTCTCTCCCCCCGCAGAACGCCGTCAACTAGCGCCAGATCTCTTGCAAGAAATTGGGATGACTCGCGGGGAGCGAGGGAAGGCACCCCGCTGACGACTGAGGCCAACGAATTGGCCGCGCCGTCCCAGCCGTCGGTCACGCGCTTATCGCCGGGCCTCGCATCCAGACCGCGCGACGCGACGGCGGTCCCGCTTGTGCCAACATACTCGACAGTCATAGAAGACTGACCGTCGCCTTGCTTCTCCTGTTCAAAGTCACGGAAGAGGCCCTCCACTTGGGCAATCGCCCCGTCACGCGTCTTCATGCCATGCATGGCTATTGTGGCTCCATTTTATCGTCTGCAGACTATTCAGCCTTCACAGAGAGGTCGTCACTGCTTTCACTCAGACGCCGCTTCGGCTCCTGGGTGTGCGGTCGTGAACAGCTCGTGGAGCCCTGTTCCTTGCTCCACACCAGACAAAGCATCGCTAAGAAGTACCCGACCTGAGTGAGCACGGCGCAGAGAACCGTCTGAACGAGCGAACCGGTCAAGCAATAGGTCGCCGCGGCGATAGCCGCCGATACGCCGATCACGTGTATCAAGAAATGTGATGCGTCCATTCGGCTCTCCTAGTCTCCCGTTTTCGTATTCCGAATTCTACCCACCCAAAGCCGACTTGGGATGCGAGCGACCAAGCAGTCTGTTGATGGTTCGCCTCGGCACTGGTGACGAGCGACCTGGTCTTGTGTGACGTGATCCTTGCGGTATCGGCGCTAGCGGCGTGCCTCAGAAGGACGAGAGGCGTCGCGCGATCCGAAAACCAGATGCCCGCCCGACGCAAGCTCGCTCCTCAGCTTTCCCGTAGCGGAGCATATCGGCCTCGACCGCGGCGGCCGTATAGAACTTCCGCAGTGACAATCGGATCGAACGGCTCCTGGCTCGAGAACATTTTTAACCTCTCCGACCCTCAGGCAGATGTGTTGCGGCTCGTTCATCGGTTCGCGCCTTCGAGCTTGTGCTCGCGGCACGACAGCGATGACCGCGAGCCTGTGGCAGTGGTGCGAAAGTTTTCGTCAAACGCACCGGTCGTGCATCCGATTGTGGAGCGCGTTGCTGACCGACCCTGGGAAAACGACGTGTCGAGCGCTTGCGGGTGATTCCCGCGCTCGAACGGCTTGCCGTCGAGCCGCCATGAATCGTCGGTGGCCAATTCTAAATGCGTCCAGCGGCAACCATCATCCTCTGCCAGACTTTTCTCCAAGATCAGACAGGCAATCACTCTTGGGCGCCGATGCCAGATGATGCCACCGTCGAGAACTCCCCCAAAAGAGTAGGCCAGCCCGATGGCGCCGCACTATCCGGCAAGTCCGTGGCCCTCGAACCAACATCGGGGTTTCTGATCGGGACGCCTTTGCCACCGCCGATTGGAACCGTGGCAGCAGAGTCACGCGACAACCAATCGCTGTTGCTCAAGGTGCATAGCGCATACGCTTTCAACGGAAGTAAAAGGAACAGATTGATGGGCGTGTGTAGACAAAACCCCAGAAATCGCAGTTCGCGAGCACGAAACGCGGCCACGCTGCAGCGGATCATTGTCATGGCCGCAATCATGACGCCTGTCCACCAAGGCACTGTTTCAGTCAGCGCCAGCTGCGCGATCCCCGTTACTACCGAGACGGCGAGGAGCAGCGGCCCGACATTTTGTCCGACCACGTCCAACGTGAGATAGCGATCGAGGCTGGGTAGCAGGCGCAGCGAAAGCAGCGTGTCTCGGAAGGTGCTCCGCGCCCATCGCAGTTGTTGGCGCAGATATGGCCGCAGCCGATCCGGCACGACCGTTGCTGCAATCGCGTCCGGAATGTACTCGGTCCGCAGGCCTGCTTTCAGCATGAGGATCGTGAGATGGCGATCTTCACCGAAGTCGCTTAGCTTCCCACGAAACAGCTGCGTTTCGTACTGATCAAGAACCATGAGAAGCGCCGACCGGCGGTACATGGCACATGGGCCACAGCAGCACATGACCGCACCGAAACGAGCCTGCGCCGCGCGCTCCTCGTTGCAAGCAAGCCAGTACTCCATGTCAATCAACCAGGTCAGCCAATTCTCGTTCCTGTTGCTGGCTATCAACTGACCCATGGCCGCGCCGATCTGTGTATTTCTCATTTTCAGCGCAAGCTTCGTCACGACGTCGGAAGCCAGTGCCGTGTCGGAGTCGACGTTGAGCACCAAGTCTCCGGATGAGCGGCGTATGGCGGCGATCTGTGCCTTGCGCTTTCCAACATTCTGCGGCAGCAGAATGAAGTTGAACCTCCCGTCGAGCGCGTAGAGGTCGTGAACAGGTCCCACGGCAAGGCGATTTGCAGAGCCGTCATCGACCACATAGACTCGCAGTTCTCCGCCATAGTCTTGGTCCGCAATTGACGCTAGGCAGGCCGAGAGCGTGCCCGGATTCTCATTGTAGCAGGGGATGATGACGTCCACGCTCGGCAGACGATGGGAGCCGGCCTGGCCATCCGAGGTCGACGACAGGTCGGCCGGCGAAGCATAAACCGTCTGCATGCTTTTGTAAGCGGCCGAGAGCAGCGCATAGGTCGAGACAGCACCAGTGCTGATTGCGTCCAGCAGGGTCATGGGAATTCACTTCGTTGAGTGGTGTCGGGGAGGGAGCGGATGGCAAATCCCCGCTCATGCAGCTCTGGAATGAGACGAGACAGAGCCGTCAGCGTCTGGTCCCGCAGACCGGCCTGAGTGTCCGGCCTGAACTCGTTGGGAGGGCAGCCATCGTGCAAAAGCACTATTGCGCCTGGGCGCACAGAGGCAACGACTGTGTCGATAATCGCGTCGACCCCGGGCCGAGACCAGTCGTGGGGGTCGATCGACCAGTGGACCGGGATGAGACCAGCGCGCCCACAATGCGTTAGGACTTGATCGGTCCAGTTGCCATACGGGGCACGCATATGCGCCACCGAGGCTTGGGGACAGGCGATCCGAATGACCCTGTTTGCCTCGAGTATCTCGTAGTGTATCTGGGCAGGCCGACATCCGGACAGGTTCGGATGCGTCATCGTGTGGTTGCCGACCCGGTGCCCTTCTGCAATCATCCGTTGGATGAGTTCGGGCCGGTCTGCCGCATACGCCCCGATGACGAAGAAAGTTGCCGACACCTGGTTATCGGCCAGCAGATCGAGGACGCCCGGTGTGCAAACCGGATCAGGACCGTCGTCAAACGTCAAATAAACTGCGCGCCCGCCAATGCCGTCAGCACATTCATCATGGACTTCGGATATGCAGTTGAGGGGTCTCACAGCTCTGGTCCGTTCCGATCGATTATCGTACCGGCCGGCCATTCGGACATCGGCTGTGCAATCGGGAGAACAATGAGGACTACGTCCTCCGTGCGGGTTGGCGGTTTGTCCAGACGCGCGCATGGAAGGGTCGATCGCACACGGATCCCCGGCATGATCGTCGCCAGGCCATTTCGGCTAAACCTTGCAACGTGGTTCTGCAGTGCGGGTCGAACCGAGCCAAAGGCGAATGGGACGTTAAGCTCCCGCAGTACTGGATGCATGACCCGGACTGAATGAGCAATCCAGAGCCCCTCGAGATCCGGACGCACCCCGTACAGGCCAAGTTCTGCCACCAGTAGATCGACGGCGCCAATCCTGATGAAGCGGCGCAGCAGACCGATGTGAGCCGCTACACCCTTGGAGTCGTAGCCGATTGCACGCAGCTCAGGCCTCGCGCCGCTCCAACTTTGGCTGCCTTCGAATGGCTTTGCGTTGAAACTGCCGGTCTGCCCGTAGACCTGGCGGAGGAACGCAGAAAGTCCCACATGCTCGTCAAGATCAATTTCATTCTCCCAACACAGCCTCCAGCTCAACGGAGAGCGAACGGAGCAACTCGTTCTTTCTTGATACCTTGACTCACGCGTCACAAATTTAGTAAATTCGAAAGACATGGGTTTTGGCCTGATGAGCTTAACGGGACCTTGGCAGGTTCAATCAACGCGATATGGCATGCGCCTACTGGCGAAGAACATCACCACACAGACATAGGCATTCAGTTTATGCTCGCTCACAGCCAGAGTTCCTCTGGAACTCAGGCTTTAGACAGCAATGCTTATTTGGGTTTCAATTGTAATCTTCGAGCTACTTAATGCAGCATTTGCTAAAATAGGTAAAATCGATTGTTTTGATGGAAATCATCCAAGACATGGATGGCAGCTGAGCACTGAGCAGCCTCAGGAGACACGAGCAGCCTTACGCCCGTTCCGACACACACGGCCTGTTGTACTCTGGACCGCCGATCGCGCCTATGCACGCAGCCGACCAAGGCTCCCCGCCGTCGCTGGAGACACGGAGTCGAACAAGGCCATCTCCCAGCTTTGGGTCGCAAGGTGGCGAGCGATCATTAAGGCGAACATAGAAACCATTGCTGACGACATCCTGACGAAGTCGCAATCCACGGCCGCCCATTTTTGCAGAACCTGACCCACACAGCCGCTTCTTGCGCGAGTACCAGATCAGCTAAGGCGGGGTTGAGCGGCCGCAGGCTGCCGGAAAATGACTTGGTCGTGATCTGCTGGGGGGTGCCGCATCGTGACTTCAGCTCTCGCTGCTCCAGGTGCCACAGAAGCATAACGGTCAGCACCGCGCAGGCCGCGCCTTGTGCCTCGCTATGGCTTGTATTGGGTCGAATAGGAATGCCGGGCGGTTCAGCGGGTGCCTGGCTCCTAATTGCCTGCAACTTCCATCCGAATTGGCCGAGTATTTTCCCCTACATCTGCCTGGCGAAGGCGGCATGCCCAGTCGCCCAGGTCGTGCATGACCCAGGTGATGCGCAGGTCTCTGGCTTCCACCTTTGCGTTCATGATGATGGGCTGTTCGACTTTAGTGCGTGGATGGCAAATTTGGCGTTCGTTTCGCCCACCGCCTGAACGTTGTGAGAATTGCGCTTTTCGTGACTGATCAAGGCAGTGACGGACCGCTTGATCTTGGCGAGGGGGGGCGGTAAGCTTGTCAAGTTGGACATCTCGATGGTTCTCTTGTCGGCACCACATTGGGAATGCCCAGTATCACGATCGCGCTCTTTCAAACGGACAGGACGGGCCGATATCGCCGATATCCATGACGGTGTCCAGATTTTGACCCCAGGCTCGCCTTTGCCGTCGAGCCGCTGTTTTTGCCCAAGTGCACAGTTGAGCAATTGTCGCAAAGGGCAGGTAAGCTCGGGTGCCGGAACCGCGGAACCTAACGAGGTCGCCGCTTGCCGCTACGATGACAGGTCGCCGAGTTCAAAAAATCTCGCGTAAGGTCCGCCTGCGAAGTGGCGTCGCAACTCTTCGAAATTCTCTATCGTTTGGTTCAGGGGGCGAGCTTCCTGGCGCTTAAGAATAGCCTCACCAGAGAGCCCAACAAGCGGTGGAACTTCCAGAAAATCCCAGATCGGTGCCAAGCACGTGAAGGGCTCGCCAAGAAGGCTTTCGTACTCGACCACATGCAAGTGGGTGGACGCGAAGGAGCACGTGACGCGATTGTGGAATTCGTCGGCGGTCTTGAAATAAGCCTCGCAGCAGGCGATTCCCAGTTTCACGGATGGAGCGGCGTCGTTGTCCGAACTGAACTTCAGCCACTGCCGGGTTTGCCTCGCCTGTGTCAGCGATCGCAGCGATTCCAACGTGTTTTTGCGAATCAGGAGGATGACCTTGAGGCCTGGCCAACGGGCAAGCTCAGCAAAAAAGTCCGGACGCTCGTTGAACTGAGGTTCGTTGATCTTGCAACCAACGCGCGTCACCGCCTTGTTGGTTCCGTTGGGGTAGCGCAAGTAGGCAAGCTCAAGAAGCGCGTCATCGCTGCCTGCCAAGCGATTCTTATCGGACCAATTCATATCGTAGATGTTGAGCAACTCACCGTTGCTCAGTACGTTCGGATGCTCGTTCAGCAATTCTTCCAGGTAGTGCGTGCCCGTCCTTGGCATTGCAAGGATCACAAATGGGCCAGGCGACGGCACGGGTCGTGTCATTGTGTGTCTCCGATCAATATTGCTCATGAAAGTTGTGTGGACCTAGATAGACAGGACCAGTCTTGATGAAACGGTGCAGCAGGCCAGTGTAAGCGGTCACAGTTTCGGTGCCGTTGCGTCAGAAGTCCGCAGGGGTTTCGAAAGAATCGTGGCGAGTTCGACGTGGTCGGCAAGCTCAGTCTTTTCCAAGAACATTCCCAGCGAAATAGGAAAGCGGATCCAGACACTTCCCTCCTGCTGCTGCCGAGGCCGCATCACGCGATTTGCGTGGGCAGCTTTGCCAGTCCCCCAAACCGCTCCCGGGAGCTCTTGTTGTGGGCGCGTTGTGCGCATCGGTTGATGCTCGGACACACTTCGGGAACCAGGGCAAGCGAACAGGCATGTTATATGTGTGACAGTAACTTTCGCGATTGACATTTTTCTATGCAGGTCCTCATACCACGCGTAAAATCAATTGTTTTTATGCATCCCATCCACGCTATGGATAACGGCGCATGCGCTTCAAGGGCCTAGATCTAAACCTCCTCGTCGCGCTTGACGCTTTGATGAACGAGCGCAACCTCACCGCTGCCGCACGCAGCATCAATCTGAGCCAGCCTGCCATGAGCGCGGCTGTCGCCCGGTTGCGCGACTTTTTCCGTGATGAGCTATTTACGATGAGGGGCCGCGAACTTATCCCCACTCCGCGCGCGGAAGATCTCGCCCCCGCGGTCCGCGAGGCACTGCTTCACATCCAGCTCTCAATTATTTCCTGGGACAGGTTCAACCCAGTTCAGTCGGAGCGCCGGTTCAAAGTCAGCCTGTCCGATTTCATGACCCTTATATATTTTCAAAAGGTCGTAGAGCGTGTCGCGCGGGAAGCTCCCGCCGTCAGCTTCGAGTTCGTACCTCTCATGGATCACCCTGACGAGCTTCTCCGACGGGGTGAGATCGATTTTCTAATTCTTCCGGACGTGTTCATGTCGAGCGAGCATCCCAGAGCAGCACTGTTTGACGACACGCTCGTGTGCGTCGGCTGTGCCACGAACAAGCAGTTATCGCGGCCGCTTACGTTTGAGCGATACATGTCCATGGGGCACGTCACGGTCAAATTCGGGCGTACGCGGCAGCCCTCCATCGAAGAATGGTTTTTGCTCGAGCACGGCCGCAAGAGGCGTATCGAGGTGGTGGTGCAGGGCTTTGGCATGGTACCCGCTATGCTATCAGGCACGGAGCGGATAGCGACCATACCCTTACGGTTGGTCGAATATTTCGCACCACTGATACCGCTGAAGATCGTTGATCTTCCATTGCCGCTTCCCCCACTCGCGGAGACCGTGCAATGGCCTGCCATTCACAACAGCGACTCGGCAAGCATCTGGATGCGGGACATATTACTTCAGGAGGCGTCCCGCATGGCTCCGCCGCACAAGATCGCCAAGGTCTGAACGTTCCTCAATCGGCGTTTTGCGGCAGTTGGAACCCAGGAGCGCCTCTGCGCCGGATCTACTTGTCCTGAACGCGGCCTGTCTGAAAGGTGTGGGAATTGCCGAGACTTTAGAATAGCGTGCGGCGGCCCGGTTCGACTGGTATCGTCACGCCACGACCTGATCGCGCGCAATGTACCGTCGCTTTCGCCAAGTTTGCCCGATCGCACCTTGGGCGAAATCTGGGTTTTGCGGCACCAAGTCGTCGCCAAGGCGCAGAAGCGCCGCAAATGGCAGGAGATCAGTTCTGCTGCAGGCTCTCAATCATGCCGGTGGTGACAGGCTCGAGCCGGCAAGCCGAGCCGCAGCTTCGCCTATCGGCATGTCAATGACTGTGACGGCGCACGCTGCCAGGAAACGGCGTTCGTTTCTTGTCAGCACCGACCCATCGATCAGCGCGAAATGCGGGCCGTCGGAGCGCTTCATGATCTGCCGGGCGTAGGTGCGCAGCATTTGATCGTCGAAGCGGCAGCCGACGAAAAAAAAACCCCGATTGCTGCGCCGCTGCTTCACCTGATCAGGGATCGGCGTTTGGATATCGATGTCTGTCAGCGCTTCAACATAGTCGGAATCTGAGATCAGGAAGTTTGCCGCCGGCCTGACACTGCCATGAGGAACATAGAGGACCGTCTCAACCGGTGGTACCACCTCAAGTTCGTGTCCGGACAAATCGTAGGCTCTGGTCCAAATGTCCCCGATTTCGTTCGCCCGCGTGGCGCCTTGTATCTCGACGACATCCGTTCGGCCGGTCGCGACGAGGGCCGCGCGCATGGCGCCATCATACCAACTGTCGACGATGAGCGAGAGCGGCAGCGTGGCGAGCCAGGTGTGGAGGACCGTCGGCGCTGCCGGCGCGGCGAAGATATCGGCCATCCAGCCCTGGAGCGTCCGTCGATGCCGGCTCTGCTCGATGAACTGTGCGACAGACCACATATTGGTGCGGATCTTGGATGGAGTTGGGGCGCGCTTGTTAAGGGCCGCGGCGACTGCCTCCGGAGTATGCGGTACAACGGGCTTTGCGCACCCGAGCTGGAGGAGACCCGGGCCAAGGTAAGGAATGATCGCGTCGGCGGTGAGCGCTCCCTTGAGCAGGTCGAGCCGCGTGTCTGCATGGCTGTCCCGAGTGATTAAAAGATGGCGCGGGAAGGTTTTCATGCTCAGTCCTCTTGGCTTCATGCCGTCAACCCGCCGTTCTAGTCCCGTCGGATATTTTCCTGGCCTCAACGGTGATGGGGAGGCGTGTATCTCGCGGAAGGTCGGGCAAGACGAAGCGCCAGCCGTTCCTGAGCATGACGACCCCGCCCCACAAGCCTTCATTCTCAACCTGAATGATCGGCTCTTCGAGATCCTTCTTGGGAACATAGGCCGACAGGCCGGCGCCCGTCCTACGGATCATCAACTTCATGCGGCTGCTCCCTTGCTAGGAGCAGACCTAATTTCGGCGCTACGAGAAGCCCCGGCATTTTCGAGGCTTACCATTTCGCGCGCCCGCATTCCCACGACTGTGCCACGGCCGATCCATTCAACCGCATAGATGTAGAACTGCTGGAGAAAGGTGCCGATGTCACGCACGTACCCTTCGTCACCCTTCAACACGAGGTTTTCCCCGACCTCCCTGCCAGGGTAGGTGCCATCATTCTTGATGTGGCGGGTGGCGCGGACCCGTTCACCCGGCACAAATCGTGGAGGTTTGCCGATTTCGAGCTCCTGTTCTCGCCGGAGGGGCATAGCTGTTCTTCCTTTTCGCAGTTGGAGGTTGGAACGAAGAACTCAAGGCGCCTCGCGAGCCGATCGGACGTTAGGCGGGAACGCAGGTCATCTCCACGGGACAGACCGAGGCGCATTGCTGTGCATCGAAGGTGTCCTTGCATTCGGTGCACTTCTCCGGGTCGATAACGTAGGCCTCGCCTTTGAATTTGATCGCACCGGAAGGACATTCGAACTCGCAGGCACCGCATTGGGTGCATTGGGATGCGATGATCTTGAACGTCATTTGTCTTCAACTCCTGGTCAGTTGATTGAGAGATCTCAGGCCGTCGCGGCCAATGGTTTGGCCCCAAACTCGGCGGCGTAGACCGTGCTGATCGCGGTCTCGATATGCTCATAGCCATAGTCATCCATGGCCCGGATACCGGCTCCCCTGAGCTGAGCCTTCGGGCAATCCCCGATCTTGGCGCACAGCACGATGTCTATTCCTTCGAGGGCCGCCATCACGCGCTTTAGGGTGGCATCTTCGCCCCAGCCACCCAGGCAATACTGCTCGACCGGCCGATGCCCGACCAAGCGGATCCCTTGCGGCGAGGCCTCATAGAGCTGGAATTCTCTCGCGTGACCGAAGTGTGCGTTGACGCGGCCGCCGCCCTTGCTGGCTACGGCGATAAGAAGTGACTTGCCCGAACCCGTTCCTTTGACCAGTTTGGTCGCCTCGCTTTTAGCCGCCGCTCGATCGCCGCGCTCGCGCGCGACCACCTCGCGATAGGCGTCGCGTCTGCTTGCGTCATAGGTGAGTTCGTCGCAGATCTGGTCGAGGCTGAACTCCTGGCCACGATCGTCGCCCAGCAAGCCAACGGCATCGGCCCTGCACTGCCGGCAATGGCGCATCAATTTAGCACCGCCCTCTAGACGATCTTGAAGAGCCTTCAGCTCCATCGCATTCGGGCCTCGCTGCCCGATCAGGCCGTAATGGGTACCATGCTCCCGGTTCGAAATCAGTGGCATGATGTTGTGCAGGAAGGCGCCTCGCTCCTTAACCCGTTTATTCACCTCGATCAGGTGCTCGTCGTTGACGCCAGGGATCATCACTGAATTGATCTTGGTCAGGATGCCGCGCGCCGTCAGCATCTCCAGGCCCAACATCTGCCGCTCGTTCAGGATTTGGGCGGCTTCGACCCCGGTGTAGCGGCGGTGCTTGTAAAAGATCCACGGATAGATCCTCGCGCCAACTTCCGGGTCGACCATGTTGATGGTGATTGTCACGTGGTCGACATTCATGTCGCAAAGCTCGGCGACATGGTCCGGCAACGCCAGCCCGTTGGTCGAAATACAAAGCTTGAGGTCGGGGATTTCGTTGACGATGCGTTTGAATGTGGCCTTTGTCTTTTTCCAGTCGAAGCAGGCGTCGCCCGGTCCAGCGATGCCGACCACGGAAAGCTGCGGTACTTCATTGGCGACCGCGATCACCTTGCGCACCGCCTGATCTGGCGTCAGCTTTTCCGAGACGACCCCAGGTCGGCTCTCGTTGGCACAGTCAAACTTGCGATTGCAGTAGTTGCACTGAATGTTGCAGGCCGGGGCGACCGCCACGTGCATGCGCGCGAAATAGTGGTGCGCCTCTTCTGCATAGCACGGATGGTCCTTCACCTTCTCCCAAATGGCCGGCTCCATGTCGCTAGGCCTTGCCGAGGAGCCGCACGTTGAGGAGGTGCATCCAGCCGATTTCGCGGTGGTCTCGCTTTCACGCGAAATCTTCGGTGTCGACATCGAATAGCTCTGTTCCTGGCTGACCTACACATCCAGCCGCAAGAGCTATGCCAACCACCAAAGCGACATTCACCCGAAACCTCTGCTTTTCGCGTCTGATTTGTCGGCTTGCCTACGGCCTGGATTTGTCGGGCTTCCGACATTGGAGAAGCGGATGGGATCGCCAGAGCGATTGGTCTCTGGTCCGCACAGGGGCGGGCACTCCGAAACACATCATTCAGACGTTAAGCTCGTCTAAAATTTCTTCACCTCGATACCGTGGCGGCGTAGAGCATAGCCGACTTGCCGCGGCGTGAGGCCGAGGAGACGAGCCGCTTTGGCCTGGACCGAGCCGGCCTTTTCCATCGCGTCGATCAGCCGGTCGCGTTCCGTCAGGCGTGGCCCCGTCGTGGGACAATTGGGATCACTCCGATCGGCCGACCATACCTCGGCAGCCGAGCCGAGAATGCGCCCGGCCGGCAGCGGCGATCCATCTCTGTTCATGGTGCTGCGGGCGAACCCGGAGGCGGCATTTGTACCCTGCGAAGAGCCGGCTCCTTTCCAAATGAGCGAAGAAAGACACTGGCCATTCCTGCAGGCGAAATCCGACGGAACTATCGTCTTCGACCGGGCAAGTGTCGCCGTCCTTCGCACGCAGTTTTCCAGCTCTCGGATGTTGCCAGGGAAGTGGCATTGCGAGATCAAATCAATCGCCGATGATGCGAAGGTGAGATCGCGATTGTTCTCCCTGTTGAAGCGATCGAGAAAGACTTCGGCAAGGAGTCGAATGTCTCCGGGGCGCTCCCTGAGCGGAGGCAACGTAATTGGTATCACATTGATGCGGTAATAAAGGTCGGCCCTGAACTCCCCATTCAGCACAGCCGTTTCAAGGTCCTTGTTGGTGGCGCATATAAGCCGGACATCAAATTTTAGCGTTCTGGTGCCGCCGACCCGCTCCAGTTCGCCTTCCTGCAATACGCGCAGCAGCTTGGCTTGAAAAGAAGGCGAAATCTCGCCGATTTCATCAAGCAACAGGGTTCCGCCATGCGCCAGTTCGAAACGGCCGGCGCGCTGCGAGATAGCCCCAGTGAAGGCGCCCTTCTCGTGCCCAAACAGTTCCGATTCCAAGACTGTTTCAGAGAGCGCGGCGCAGTTCAACTTGACAAAGGCCTTCGTCCTCCGGGTCGAAAGCTTATGGATCGCTTGCGCGAAGAATTCCTTGCCGGTTCCGGTTTCACCCCGCAGAAGAACAGTCGAATTGGTCTTTGCGACGATTGGAATCGTTTCTAGAACCTGCTTGACTGCCAGGCTTTCCCCGACAATTCCGTCGATTTTGACCGACGCATACCGACCGGTTTCGGCCTTTTCGTCGTCGCGCCGTTTGCCCGGTCCAGCTTGCTGTTCGATCACCTGCTGACCATCAGTGTTTCGTACACGGTGAAGATGGACAACTTGGCCCACAAGGTCGGCCACCATGTTCAGGAAGCAAAGGTCCTCGTTATGGTGAGCGTAGCTCGGCTCTTCTTTGAGGCGCTCGATCGACAATGTTCCAAGGATTTCATGCTGCGCCCTTATAGGGATACCGACAAAGCCTAGGTCAACAGCCTCGTCGTTCGACACCCTTTCAACATCAAACTGAAACAGTTCCGACTTGCTGACGTCCTCTATGACGACCGGTCTCGCCGTGGCGACGATTTGGTCGATTACAGCCTGTGGTATGGCGCGGCGAGTCGCGGAGTGCGCTGGAGAGACCTTGCCGGGCGTTGCCGCGATCTCCGGCTCTCCATCAGCGCCGAGCACAATGATTGCTCCATGACGCATTCGTACAAATGAAGATAGGATCGTGACGACATTGCCCAGTGTCGTCTCAAGCCGGGCAGGGGCGGTTAGGATCTTCGATATCTCGTACAGTCCCCTGAGCGAAATATCTGCTTTATCCATCTTTCCTATGTCTGGTTCAGGCAGGGTGATTGGAAGTCCCACTTCGTCGACCCTGCCGCGCATCGTGTCGTCCATAGAAGCAGCTCCGTGTGTTCCCCCACCGGCAGATTCTGGATTTTCGGATGCCGAAGAAGAGTATCGACTCTGCCGCCTTAAACTGACGAGTTCCTGACAACTGCCGGATGCGACGTGTTGCCGCAACCGCGAGCTGCGCCCGGGCGCACCATTGAGGGGTCAGTGCCGGAGTCATCCGAACTTGAAGAGGACACCGAAGCCGCCGCGCGGATAATTCCAGGTGATCTCGCCACTCTCCTCGCACAGCACTCGGCATGTGCCACACTCCATGCACCCGTCGGCCGCGATCTCAACTTGGCCCGTGGCGTTCAGCTCATAGCATTTGGCAGGGCAGATGCGTGTCAACGCGAGCAGGTTCGCGCTTGGGCTTTCGTGAGGTCGCACCTTGATGTGGGGGCGCCCTGCATCGATGAGATAACGGTTCTGATATAACTTTTCCTCGACGCGGACGGCCGGCACTGTGATCGTCATTTTGCCCTCCCTCAGCGCCAGGCCAACGCCAGGCGAATCGCGTCCCTGACCAGCCCCAAGCGCGAACGCGCCTTTATGAACGCAGCAGTGGTCGCTTTTTCTTTATCGATCTTCGGAGTGCCGTCGACCCGCACGAGGTTCTGCGCGGCCAGAGAAATCAGCTGCGGGTATGTCACGAAAAAATTATGCGAGTTGGTGTGCATCAGGGCCGGCATGTCCTTGTGCTTTCGCAAGTCCCTGAGGACAAACGACTTGTCCAACATGGTTTTGTAAAGAACGAGATTCCGCTTGGTCATCGGGACGTTGCGGCTCTTGACCTGGACGATTGCCTCGCCTGCGATGCGGCCGGACGTCATAGCGAGGTTCGAACCCTCACGGTGAACCGCGTTGTTCAATTGCGCTGCATCACCGACTGCCACCCAACCGTCGCCGAAGAGCTGTGGGATCGCCTTATAACCACCTTCGGGAATGAGATGGGCGGCATATTCCCTCACCTCCGAGCCCGCGATCAGCGCCCGGACCGAGGGGTGGTTCTTGAATGCGTCGAGCAGGACGTAGGGGCTCTCCATCGTGGCGGCAAAATCGGAAACGAGACAACCAATGCCAAGTGAGATCGATTCCCTGTTGGTGTAGAGAAACGCTAATCCGGTCATGCTGCGGGAGATGGTGCCCGCCGCCTCAATCACGCAGCCTTCATTGCCCTTGAGCCCGAAGCGCTGCTCGATCACCTCCTCGGGCAGGAAATGCATTTCCTTGACGGCGAGAGCCACGCTTTCTGGCCTCGGCGTTTTGCGCAGGCCCGACCGCGTGCCAAGCAGTCCGTTAACGCCTTCTGCGAGGACGACCACGTCCGCCAAAATCCTTTCGCCGGCTCTGTCGGTGCGAACACCTATGACCTTGCCCGTGATATCGTATGCGAGCTCCGTCGCCGTCGTCTCGCACAAGAGGGTCGCGCCGGCCTCGCGCACCTTGCGCGAAAACCACTTGTCGAACTGGGCGCGGATGATTGTGTAACGGTTTGGCTTTGCCTCATTGAAGTCGTCGGACCGATAGTGGAACCCAGCATGGGATGTATTGTCCATCATCCAGAAGCGCTGCTCGATCAAATGCCGCTCAAGAGGCGCGTCATCGCGAAAGTCCGGGATGATATTCTCCAGCATGTTCGCATACATGATGGCGCCCTGGACATTCTTGGAGCCCGCATACTCGCCGCGCTCCAGTTGCAGCACCTTCAGGCCGCAGCTTGCCATCGTGAAAGCAGCTGCGTTCCCGGCCATGCCGGCGCCAATGACGATAGCATCGAACTTTTCCTCGACCATGGCCGTCTCCCTTAGCTCGCAAGCTTGTCGCGACTGTGCGGCGATAACCGCCGGGTGAAGGCTTCCGTCAACGCCGGCAGGAAGCGGATCGCATCGGCGGCGATACCGATATGGGCGAAATCGAAAATCGGCGCGTTCGGATCGGTATTGATGGCCACGATCAGATCGGCGCTTTCAATGCCCACCCGGTGCTGGATGGCGCCGGAAATTCCGGCCGCGATGTAGAGCTTTGGCCTGATGGTCTTGCCAGTCTGGCCGATCTGCCGTTCAGCCGACATCCAGCCCTTCTGGACCAGCGGGCGCGAACAGCCATATTCGGCGCCGAGCGCCCTCGCGAGCTTCGTCACAACCTGCAGGTTCTCCGCCCCGCCCAGGCCGAGGCCTCCCGCAACCACGACATCGGCATAGGCCAGATTCACCTTTACCGACTGCGCATCGGGCAGGAAGCCAAGGACCTTGGTGACGATCTCTTCTTCGAGCATCGACATCTTGTGTTCGACGACCTGCCCGACTGGCTTTTTCATACGCTGCGGCAACGCCATGACTCTCGGTCTCACTGTTGCCATCTGTGGCCGGCAGTTGAGCGTATAAATGGTGCATAGCAACGAACCCCCGAAAGTCGGCCGGGTCGCAGCAAGCGAACCGTCAGGATCCACATCAAGTTGGGTGCAGTCGGCCGTGAGCCCCGTCAGCAGGGTGGTCGCCACGGAGCCGGCAAGATCCCGGCCACGCATGGTGGCACCCAGAAGCAGGATCTCGGGTTTGTATTGATTGACCAAGTCAGTCATTGCCTTGGTAAAGGGCTCGTTGCGGTAGTCGGCGAGCAGCGGCGCCTCCACGATATAGACAAGGTCGGCACCATAGGCGAAGGCCTGGGCGACGGCATACCGTGAGGCCTCTCCCGGCGGTCCGAGCACGACTCCCGCAAGCTGCACGCCGAGCTTGTCGGCCAGCTTACGGCCTTCCCCCAGCAGTTCGAAAGAAACCGGATGGACTTCGCCCCGCTCCAACTCGATGAAAACCCAGACGTGCCGGTAATCCTTGAAACGCTCGGGCAAATCCTTCTTCATGCCGGGACGACCACTGGCGGCAGGCGGGGTTTCTTGGTTCACAAGCGACATCCTAAGCTCCTTGCCCCGAGCCACCTTCGAAGGCCAATTCGTGTTCCAGCGCCGGCTGGCGCGCGAAAATTGCGGCAATCAGCTCGTCGGCGAGATCACGCAGCGCCTTGTCTGCAGTGTCGATTTGCACCGCCTTTTCTGCCCGGCTGGGCGGGGCGAACACACGCTTCACGACAGTTGGCGATCCGCGAAGGCCGCATTTGCCGAGGTCCCCGATACCAGCCTCGGCCGCACTCCACTTTACGATCTGGCTGCGGGCGGCGCGCAGGGCATCGTGCAGCGAGCCGCGACGGATCTCGTTGACACCTTCCAGCACCGTAATGAGGCAAGGAAGCTTGCTCTTCAGCATCTGCATGCCGCCTTCCCCGCGGCGCTCGACCGTGATCTCTCGCGCATCGAGATCAAGGGAGGCGATCCTCGCGACATAGGTGAGTTGCAGGAGATCGAGGCGCTTGGCGATGCCTGGCCCGACCTGGGCCGTGTCGCCGTCGATCGTTTGCTTGCCAGTGAAGACGATATCTGGCGGGCCGAACGTCTCCCCGATCTTGCCGATAGCCTGAGACAGAGCGAAGGAGGTCGCCAGGGTGTCGGAGCCTGCAAAAAAACGGTCGGTCAGGAGCACGGCGCGGTCGGCGCCATAGGTGAGCGCCTTGCGCAGCGCGTCCTCTGCCATGGGCGGCCCCATAGTGAGCACGGTGACCTCGCCGCCGTCTGCGTCGCGTAGTCTCAGTGCCGCTTCAAGGGCAAACAGATCGTATGGGTTGATGATGGTCGGCACACCCTGGCGCATGATCGTGTTGGTAACCGGGTGGACGCGTATCTGAGCGGAGTCCGGGACCTGTTTGATACAGACGACGATATGCATGCGGTCTCTCTGGCTTCTATGGGATACGGCTTGGTGCTTGATCTGCTTGCAAGCACCATTCGTGCCAACCGTTTGGCATGTCGCTATACGTTGGAGACGCGGCACTCTGCTTTTGAGGCGTGTCCGTGAGAGGCGGGTTCGTCGGCTTCACGACATGTCTTATGGCAAACGTGTCGCGTTCACTCCTTTCCAAACGGCTTCAGGACGGAATCGAACGGGACGAAGGCAAGGCCCGGCGTGGCGGGCCGATTTGGGTCGCGGTCTTTCAGTACCTTGAAGACTCGTTGTTTGAGTGGCGAGGAAGTCGCGAAGTCCTCATAGGCGCGTTCCAGTGTGGCGCGCGCGCGTGCGGCGATCACCTGGTCGGTGAGACCGGAGAAATCCTCTTCGGCAAGATATTGGCCCATGCGCTTCATGATGTGGAGCCGCGAGACATTGAGCACCTTCGGATCATAGAAGGCGCCAAGGGCCACGAAGAACTCCTCCGCAGCAGACAAGCCTTTCAGCCGCGTGAGAATGTCGGTGACGTCGACGATTGGCCGTTCGGTGGAACAGTGGCTCATTTGTAAACTCCTTGGTGATGATGGTCCCTCGGGCTCGGCTTCCTCCTCCACCAAGATCCGCATTCAAATCCCATCGCCGTATCCGTTGCAGGCCGGGTAGGGGTCGCGCAGCTTCGCCACCAGTGCGGGCATGACCTCGAGCACCCGGTCGATATCCTTCCCGCTGTTGTAGCGCGACAAGGAGAAGCGGATTGCCCCTTGTGCGGCGCTGCCGGCAACGTTCATTGCTTTCAGGACATGGCTGAGCTCCTGCGAGCCGCAACTGCAGGCCGAGCCAGAGGAACAGGCGATGCCCTCGCGATCGAGAAGAAGCAGCAGGCCATCGGCCTCGGTATTCTCGAAGGCGATGTTGGTCGTATTCGGGAGCCGATCCAGCGGATCGCCGGTCACGAAAGCGTGTGGAATGCGCTGGAGAAGCCCGCTCTCCAAGCCGTCGCGGAGAGATCTTATCAGCTTGCTGTCCTCATCCATGAATTTCATGGCAAGTTCGGCTGCCTTGCCAAACCCGACTATCCCAGGGGTATTCTCGGTGCCGGCGCGCCGGTTGCGCTCCTGGTGCCCTCCCTTGATCAGAGAACGGAAGCGCACGCCGCGCTTGACATAAAGCCCACCGATCCCTTTGGGGCCGTGCAGCTTGTGCCCGGAGAGCGACAGCATGTCGATGGCTGTTGATTTCAGGTCCATCGGGAGCTTACCGACCGCCTGCACCGCGTCCGTATGGAACAGGGCACCGACTTCCTTGGCCAATTCAGCAAGCTCTGCCGTCGGGAAAATCGTGCCGGTCTCGTTATTTGCCCACATGATCGAAACGATTGCCACGTGCGCGGTGAGGGCGTCCTTATAGGCGTCAAGGTCGAGCCGGCCACGGCCATCCACCGGGATCTTGTGGACCTTGATGTCGCACGTCTTCTCAAGATGCTCGCAGAGCGCCAGCACGGCCGGATGCTCGACCGCGGAGGTCACAATTTCTGTCCGGCGCGGCATCACCCCCAGCGCCGAAAGGATCGCCGCATTGTTGCTTTCGGTTCCGCCCGATGTGAATGCGATTTCATCGTCGAATTGCGCGCCGATCAGCGCTTGCACCTGCTGGCGCGCCTTTTTCATGGCCACGCTCACGGCAGCGCCGAATCCGTGCTTTGACGAAGGATTGCCGAACTGATCCATAAACAGCGGCCGCATCGCTTCAAAGACTTCAGGATCCACTCGTGTGGTTGCGTTGTTGTCGAGATAGACCGGCCTCATGAGGCTCTCCTTCGCTGACCGAAAACACGCCCTTTGGGCGAGACCCGACCATTGACGGGTCTCTTCTCTCAGGCAATCAGCCGAAGGACTTCCCACAAGCGCATTTCTCCCGCGCTTTCGGGTTATCGAAGACAAAGCCAGAGGATTCGAAGCTCGTGACGAAATCGACCGTCATACCAGCGACATGGGGTTGCGAGCCTACGTCCACGAACACCCTGACGCCGTCTGTCTCGATGACCGCATCGCCCTCACGCGCAAGGCTTTCCAAGCCCATGAGATATTTCAGTCCCGCGCAGCCGCCCCCTTCCACCTTGATGCGCAAACCTTCCGCAGGCTCGCTGGCTTGGGAAAGCGCGGTCCTCACCGCGGCGACAGCATTTTCGGTGAGCGTGATCATGGGATGCCTTTCTCTTCGAGTGCGCGATGCCTTCGCCGATGTCGACGCATGTACCGTGCCAAGGAGAAAGTTGTTTTCTAAAACACCGCAATGTTTTTAGCGCCGGCACATCGCATGACGCAAATCGGATATCGCACACCACGCAGCCGGTGGAAGGCGTGGGCAGGGCTCTTCCTCTAGAAAGCTGCGCACCAAACACCCACTGTCGGCTTTGTCGAGCCCACAACATCGCGGTGTCCAGTCAGCCCCTTCAAGTCATTGAATAACATGAGGATCTGTTCTGTCAGGTCTTTCGACGCAATTGGCATGGCTTTTGAAGCTCCCTCGTCGCGAGGCGGCAGGAAAGCGACCGCCATTCATGTCAGCCGTGACATCGCAACGAAAGAAGGACAGCATCATGTCAGGTCTGCCTCAGATTCCCATTCAATGGGCCACGTGGCATTTACATTGGCCACCTCCCAAAACAGGTTCGCCGCTCCCCTCGATCTTCAGCAAAATATCTTGATCGTCAGCTGCGAGCCACCGGCCACTCCATCGGCACACCGCAGCTTCTGCGTCGACATTTCGGAAACGCCTCGAGACCGGTAGCGAACTGGTTGACGATGAAATAGCCGGCCGAGGCGACCACGATCGAGCCACCTGGTCTTCATGCGGAGGCGGACATCCTGCTCCGCAGTTTCCCTCCATTGTTCCTTTCAGTCTTCGCCATGGAAGGTGTCGATTCCGATTTGGATGCTGACGCATGCCCGGCCGGCGACCCGTCGCTTGCAAGATCATTCCACGAAGAGGGGGCACAACAACCTGCCGAAGCACTCGCGTCCTAACCAGGCCGAGCTCAGCCGTTCGCTTGCTCACCACACCACATCCAACGGCCGGGGACACACAAAATGGAACGCCAACCTTGGGTAATCGTCCTCCAGCAGGTGCTTGTTCTGGTCAGCCGCCCAACTAGCTCACCAAAGCTGAAGCAACCAGATCTGGAAGTTGTGCCCGTGAGCAGTCATGCTGATGGCGGGGCAACCGGTCCGAGGAATTCGCTCGCGCATGTGGAGGCGGCGGTTTGGGGCCGGGGCCTGAGCACGCTCACGCGTATAACATGCATGAATTTGCGGCACCGGCGGCAGGTTGCCTTCGCGATTGGATCGAGTTTCATCGCTGCAATCCTCCAGTTGCTCATTCCTGTAGTGCTCGGTGTGCTTTTTGACCAGGTCCCGATCGGCGGTACGGTCGAACCAGCGCTTTGGGTATGGGGTCTCCTGTTGCTCGCCATCACTGTGCTGCGTGGCCTTTTCACATTGGCGCACAACTACTTTGCCGAATCGGTCGGGCACCACTTCGCCTATGAGCTGCGGCTCGCCTGCTATGAGAAGATCCAGCGCCTCAGCTTCTCCTTTCATGACCAGGGGCATTCAGCCGATCTGATCACCATCTGCATGCTCGATGTCGAAGGCGTGTGCTGGTATTTCTCCACAGCGCTGGTCCGCGCCGTGCTACTGGCCATGCTAATCGGCATTGGCGCCTACATTCTGCTCTCCACCAATCTGGTGCTCGGTAGTCTGGCGCTGAGCTTTGTTCCGTTCGTCGCATGGCGCTCATCGCGCAGCCAGCTCACGCTGCGCGCCACTTGGTTCGAACTGCAAGGGCGGCTTGCGGTTCTAAGCCGCGTCATGGAGGAAAATCTCTGCGGCATTCGCGTCGTCCGCGCTTTTTCGGCGCAGGCCTACGAGATGCTGAAGTTCGATCGAGCGTCCAAGAGTGCGCTCGCACTTTCCCAAGAACGCGTGGACATTCACGCGCGCAACACTTCGGCGATGACCTTCTCCTTCTTTTTTGCCATGGGGCTGGTCCTCTGGATTGGCGGCAACAAGGTCATCGACGGTGAGATCAGCGTCGGAGACCTCACGACGTTCCTGTCATTGATGACCGTCCTGCAAATGCCGGTCCGCCAAATCGGGTTGATGGTCAACGCCTTCGCTCGCGCTTCGACATGCGGTTCGCGTCTGTTCGGCTTCCTCGACCTGGACATCACGATCAAGGATGCACCCGTCGCTAACCCCCTCCAGATCAGCGAGGGCACTTTGCGTTTTGAGAATGTCTCGTTCGCTTACCCTGGCGCTGAAAACCGCCAAACCCTGCGGAATATCAGTTTCCAGGCCCGCCGAGGCGAGACTGTCGCTATCGTCGGTCCACCCGGCTCGGGCAAGTCGACAATTGCTCACTTGATCCCGCGTTTTTACGATGTCACCGGCGGCAGCATCACGCTTGATGGGCAAGATATCCGCAACATCACCCTTTCCTCGCTTCGCAGGGCGGTCGCGGTCGTGCAGCAAGAACCGTACTTGTTCACCACAACGGTAGAGAACAACATCGCTTACGGAGACCCCTGGGCCAGCGAACCGCGGATCGAGGGCGCAAGCGAATTCGCCCAGCTGCACAACTACATCCTGGGCCTGCCCGCTGGCTACAAGACAGTCGTGGGCGAACGTGGCGTTTCCCTCTCGGGCGGCCAACGCCAGCGTCTCACAATTGCCCGCGCGATGATGTTGTGTCCATCAGTAATTGTTTTTGACGACTCGACCGCAGCGATCGACGCCGCTACCGAACAGCGCATTCGCTCCGCCATGCGCCGTTTCGCCAAAGACCGCGTGACCATCATCATTGCCCACCGGCTGAGTTCCGTCATGCATGCAAATCAAATTCTTTTCGTTGAAAATGGCGAGATCGTCGAACGTGGCACTCATGAAGAGCTTCTGGTCAAGGGAGGGCGCTACGAGGCCCTTCACAATCTTCAGAGGCGCCCACGCGATGATGACGGCGCGAACTGATGCCGCAGATCGTCGAAGTTGAAAGCGAACGCAACGATGTCGGCGACGGTACGCGTCCGCCGCGCGCTGTCGTCGGCTCGCATCGGATGGAAGATGAGGTGTTCGGACGGGCTTTTGACAAGAACATTGTCCGGCGGATCTGGGCATTCGTTGAGCCTTACCGGATCAAGGTTGTCATCGCCGTTTTCGCAGTCCTGATCTGCGCCGGAGTGCAGCTTCTCATCCCGCTGATCATTAGCTACGCGGTCGAGCACGCTATCACTCCGGGAAGCCGCGATCGATCTGCGCTGCTTGCGGCCGCTGGCGCCTTTTTTGTCGCGATTCTGGCCAATTACGCTGCCAGCTACATGCAACAGAGCGTGATCGGCAAAATGGTCGAGGTTGTGCTCTTCGACATTCGCGGCGCCATGTTCCGCCATCTGCAGAAGGTTTCGCTTTCCTTTATGGACCAGACCGAGGTCGGACGTCTAATGTCGCGACTCCAGGGCGATGTCAGTTCAATCCAGGAATTTCTCGAGACATCAGTGCTTTCGGTGGGCGATATCGCCCTTCTTTTCGGCATCGTCTTCGTCATGTTGTGGCTGGACTTGTCGTTGGCGCTCCTTACGCTTTCGGTCTTGCCAGTCCTCTTCATCGTCCGCATCTTCTGGCTGCCGAGCGCCCGCAATGCCTTCATGGCCGCGACTGAGACCAATGCGGCCGCCAATGGCGCGCTGGCCGAGGCCATTCATGGCGTGCGGGTCGTCCAATCTATGGATCGCCAGAAGGTCAATTTTGTCCTCTATGACGACAAGGCCCGTGCCAATCTCAAGACCCAACTGACAGCGGCCAAATACGCCCAGGTCACGGTGCCGATCGTCGATACCCTCACAGGCCTTGCCTTGGCCGCCATCGTCGTGGGCGGTTCAAAGGTCGTGAACGACCGCATTGATGTGGGCGTGACGATAGCATTTTTGTTTTATATCCAGCGCTTCTTCGACCCGATCCGCTCGCTCACGCTGCAGTATTCTGTCATGCAACGCGCAATGGCCTCCGGCAAACGACTGACAGAGGTGCTCGACCTGGACATCGAGATTCATGACAAGCCGGACGCCAAGGCGCTTTCGCCGCAGATGGACGGTTCGGTCGAATTCAGGAATGTCACTTTCGGCTACGATCCCAAACATCCGGTGCTGAAAAACATTTCCTTGAAGATCAGCCCGGGCGAGACCGTCGCCCTGGTGGGCCCCACCGGTTCGGGCAAATCGAGCGCCATGGCGCTCGTTCACCGCTTCTATGATGTCCAGCGCGGCCAGGTGCTGGTCGGCGGACATGATGTGCGCGACCTGACCCAGGATTCGCTCGGACGGCAGGTCGCCATGGTCCTGCAGGAGCCGTTCCTCTTCACGGGGACGATCTTCGACAACATCCGCTACCATAGGACGGACGCGACGCGCGACGAGGTCATCGAAGCCGCCAAAGCTGTCGGCGCCCATAACTTCATTGTGAACCTGGCCGGCGGCTACGACGCCCCTCTGGCCGAGCGGGGAGGCAATCTCTCGCTCGGTCAGCGCCAGCTCATCAGTTTCGCTCGCGCTCTCCTGGCCGATGCCAAGATCCTCATCCTCGACGAGGCGACCGCCAATATCGACAGCTACACGGAAATGCTGATCCAGAAGGCTCTAACAAGGCTTCTTGAAGGCCGCACTGGCTTGGTGATTGCCCACCGTCTTGCCACGATCCGCAATGTCGACCACGTCATCGTGCTGCAGAACGGAGAAGTGATCGAAACCGGCAACCACGATCAGCTTATGGCCATGGGCGGACTGTACTTCAAACTGTACAACCTCAATTATGCGTCGTTCGACAACATTCCCGAGGAGCAACCCGATGTCGCCGCCCAAAGGGGGGACCAGACTTGATGTCGTGGCAGCTGTTCACGCAATTGCAGGACCTGGTTCAGCACCCAGCGCAGCGAACACGTCGGGCGGGGCGGCCTTGGCCGGACATAGGCCACAACCACCTCTCATCAATCAAGAACGCCATCGTCTTTGATTGTGAAGTTTTCGCCGCGGGACCAGTGGGTAGATTTGATCAAGGCCAGCCACGCTTCTCCCGGCGCCGTTGCACGGAGGAGGGGATGTTCATTGCCTCCCGGTATTTCATGACGGTGCGGCGAGCAAGGTCGATGCCGTTTTGCCTCAGCCGCACGGCAATGTCCTCATCGGAAAGGACGGCATCTTCCGCGGCGATCATCGCCTTGATCTGATGACGAACGGCTTCGGCGGAGTGGGCGCCGCCGCCTTCGCAAGAGCCGATCGCGACGGTGAAGAAATACTTCAGTTCGAACACGCCACGCGGCGTGAGCATGTACTTGTTAGACGTCACCCGGCTGACAGTCGACTCATGCATATTGATCGCTTCGGCGACGGTTCTAAGATTGAGGGGCCGTAGATGGTCCACGCCATGTCTCAAAAAGGCATCCTGCTGGTGGACAATTTCAGCGGCCACCTTGAGGATCGTCTTGGCGCGCTGATCGAGGCTGCGGACGAGCCAATTCGCGTTCTCCAAGCATTCGTTCAGGAATGCCTGATCTTTCGGATTTTGGGCGGTAAGTCGGGAGACCTCGGTGAAATAGATTTGGTCGACCAGCACCCTGGGCAACGTGTCCGGATCAAGTTCGACATTCCATCCACCTGCGGCGGATGCCTGGACCCACACATCGGGTACAATCGATTCCAGTCCCCCTGATTGGAATCGGTTACCTGGCTTGGGATCGAGCGCAAGCAGTTCGTGCCGCATGTCTAGAAGGTCCTCATCATCGACCCCGCAGAGCCGCTTCAATGCCTTGAAGTCACGGTCAGCGACCATCTGCAGATTTTCGACCAGAGTTGTCATGGCCGGATCGAACCGGTTTTTTTGGCGCAACTGTATTTCCAGGCACTCGCCGAGGTCCCGCGCGAATATCCCCGGTGGGTCAAAAAGCTGCAAGGTTGCTAGAACCCTTTCCACAACAGCCACGGAAAGGTTCAGCATTCCGGCTAGCTCCAAAAGATCCACCTGAAGATAACCGGCGTCGTCCAGATGACTGGCAAGCGCGCCGGCAATCATCCGCTCCTGTGGGTTCAACGCAGTGAGGGCGATCTGACGGGCGACATGTTCGTGCAGTGTTTCGGGATTGGCGACAAACGTTTCCGCGGTAAGGTTTTCCCCGGGCCCGACAGCGGATGTGTCGTGCGTTGACTTCTGTTGCCTTAGCCGCTCAGAAGAGTCCGCTTTGAGAGGCCTATCAACCGGGTTTTCGCGTTCGCCGCTGAGCGGATCCTCCCCCAAAATCGGCGAGCCGTCACCATCAGCCTCACTGTCGTTTGTAGCCAGCTCCAAAAAGGGGTTCTTCTCGACTTGCTGCTCTACGAATTGGCGCAGTTCCGTGTGCGCCAGTTGCAGCAAGCGAATTGATTCAATGAGCTGAGGTGTTAGAACCAGAGATTGCTTCTGGCTCAGAAGCAGGCTTGCTGAGGGCTTCATGATTACCGCAATGCCCTTGGCCTGTGCGCAACTGGCCCTGAGACGTTGACTCCACCAGGCCGTACCGCGGCCGTGGTTTTAACGCCCCTCAGGGTGCCAAGAATGTTCTGCGGTGACGAGACGCCATAGGGGTCGGTCTCGCAGTTATCGGAGAAACCTTCCTCCTCGAACCATTGCTCCACTACACCATCGTTGATGAGTGCGGCGTAACGCCAGGAGCGCATACCGAAGCCGACATTGTCCTTGGCCACCAGCATACCCATCTTGCGCGTAAACTCGCCCGAGCCGTCCGGAATGAGCTGAACCTTTCTCACCCCCAAGGCCTTGCCCCACGCATTCATGACGTAGGCGTCATTGACCGAGACGCAGTAGATCGCCTCAACTCCCTCTTTCTCGAACTCATCATAGAGCTCTTCAAAATCCGGCACTTGGTAAGTCGAGCAAGTCGGCGTGAAGGCCCCAGGCAGCGAGAACAGGATGACGCGCTTGCCTCTGAAATAGTCGTCGGATGTGTTGTCATCCCAACGGTATGGATTCGGCCCGCCAATAGAGTCATCGCGAATACGTGTGCGAAAGGTAACCAACGGAATTTTATTTTTCACGGTCATCAAGGTTGCTCCTCAAGAAGGGAAACTGGTGCGGTACTTCGCTGTTGGGACGACGCAACGCCGACCGCCAACCGGCGATGAGATGAAGGCCTTGGGCGTTCCCAATCCCCGGGGAGCCCTAGTTCCTGCTCTTCGGCATCCGACAACAGTGATTTGGGTGACCTGGATCCTCTGGCACGCCTTCGGCGGCCATGCCGCTGGAAGGGAAACCGATGAGGAACGGTTTGTCCTCGCGCAAAAGGTGCCGGTGTGTCGCGCCGAAGACGGCGATATACATCGAAAGCAACAATCTCCCGACCGGCATGGTCACCACGCTCGAAATGAATTGTCCGGCCGACCCTCAAACCGGCGCAAACGTCCGCCGATCTCTGGGCGCACCGGAAATGTGTTGCTTCACGGTCAATAACGGCGGTGGCGCGCAAAGCGTGCGCCGCGCGCGGCATTGCCAAATGCGCGGTATGCAAGCCGCATCCGCATTGCCATTCCGGTTGCAACAAGGCTCATCTCCTTAGTCCGTCAAGCGTTCGCCGATATCGACGCATTTACCGTGCCAAGGGAGAAATCGTTTCGGAACAAGGAGGCGGTTCCAGTATGCTTGTCGCATGTCGGACATCGGACAAGGGCAGTCGGAAGGCTCGGAAATCCGCGTCCGCTGCGCAGAATCCTGTCCACCATTCGGGATGCTGAAACCGACACCCCAATGTCGGGTTTGTCGGAATCGGTGACGCTTGTGTCGTCCGCGTTCTCGCCGCGCTCCCACTAAACTCACGAGAAATGCCTTCTAGGTTCTCGTTGTGTCGGTGGCGGCGCAGTTGGCACGCCGTTTGAATCCCTCGCCACTAGCGGTAGGACGCAGGCTTTCAAGTCGCGGATGACGTCGTGATCGAGGCCAACGAAGCAGGAGCGAAATGTCAGGTCAGTCTCATGGCATCGTTAGGAAACCGGGCATCACTGGCGGAGTTCGAACGCCCTATTGGCCCCGTCGGCTTCCACATGCATGCGCGCCCGGCGCCGTTCAATGGCCTTCGATCGATCCGGCGCTAAGGTTCGATGAGTATGTGCTTGCCTGTGTCCTCTCAAAAGCGCTCAAGGAGATCGATGCCAGCGAGGCGACTGCGACGGAGGCAACCGGCCTTTCGCGCGCCGAACTGCGTGGTATCCTGATCGACCATTTCCCGCATGTTCCTATCAGTGCCTTCGCCCTGGAAGAGGCGACCGACGTCGAGCCGGATATGGAGGAACAACTGCTGCGCGACCTCCTGCTGGCGCAGTCCCGGCCGGAAGACCCGGCGAGCGCCCGGTTTGCCAAAATCATCGCGCGGCGCGCCATGCGCGATGACCATCTCTGGCAGGATCTTGGCCTTTTCAACCGGGCCGAACTCAGCCGCTTGCTCGCCACGCAGTTCCCGACACTGGCAGCCGGCAACACCAAGAACATGAAATGGAAGAAGTACCTTTACCGCATGCTCTGCGAAGCTGAAGGCTTTTCAATATGCACCGCGCCCAGTTGCCGCCAATGCAGTGATTTCGAAAGCTGCTTTGGCTCCGAGGAAGACGAAAGCAGGCTTGCGCGGATCAGGAACGACATAGGCCTGAACGAAAAGTCGCTTCCTTCACAGGCACGCGGCCGCTAACGCTTCATCCGCCCGTGTTACTGGGAGGAGGGAAGTTCATTCGCTTCGCACTTGTGACAGCGCTCTCGAGCCGGAGGCCCAACCCCATACGGTCCCAAGGAGGCTTCAGATGAGGAAAAACGAAGCTGCGAGCAACCCTGTTCCAGGTCATGTCCCGCCCGAACTGGTAAGGGACTTCAGCCTGTTCACGTCGCCTGGGATGCCCCCCACGGCCAACGGGGATCCGCACGCAGCTGTGAGCTGCATCCATGCTGGGCCGCCATCTTTTACACCCCCACAACACCCGCGATGGCCGGGGTATCTGGGTCATCACGCCCGCCAGAGACCAGCGTAGCGTGCTGCAGGACACCGACACCTTTTCCAGCCACCGCAGCATCTTCGCCTCCGCGCTCGGCGAAAACTGGCCGATGATCCCACTTGAACTCGACCCACCAGCTCATGGCATTTTTCGTTCACTCCTCAACCCACTGTTTTCGCCCGAGCGGGTAAGAGCGCTGGAACCAGCTATCCGGGTGCGGGCGATCGCACTCATCGACAGGATCGCCGCCTCGGGCACAAGCTGCGATGTTATGAAGGATTTCGCCTTCCCTTTCGCGGTCAGCATCTTTCTTCGCTTTCTCGGGCTGTCCGACGACCGCCTCGACTTATTTGTCGGCTGGGGGAAGGATCTTCTGCACGGCGAGGGTGTCAAAAGGCCGGCAGCAGCCCAGCGGATTGTCTCTTTTATCGACGACCTCGCAGCCCTGCGCCGCAAGGTACCCGTCGGTGATTTCATGACCTTCGTCGTCGAGGCTAAGGTCGAGGGCCGCCCGCTGACCGACAAGGAAGTCCTGGGCATCGGCGTGCTCGTGTTCGTTGCGGGTCTCGACACGGTTGCAGCAGCAATAGGCTTTGATTTGGCCTATCTCGCGCGCAATCCAAAAGACCAGGAATGGCTGCGGCCCAAACCCGAACGCATCGTGCTGGCAGCCGAAGAATTGCTACGCGCCTTTCCGACCGTGCAGATGATCCGCGTGGCAACCAAAGATATCGACTTCGAAGGCGCACCTATCCGCAAGGGGGACTATATTTCCTGTGCCACGATGACTGCCAAACGTGATCCGACGGAATTCGCATTCCCCGACACGGTCGATCTGGCACGAGAGGACAATTGCCACACCGCCTTTGCCCATGGTCCCCCCGCTGCCTTGGCTCACACCTTGCGCGGCGCGAGATTGTCATTGGCCTTGAGGAGTGGCTGGCGCGCATCCCCGCGTTCCGGATCAAGGAAGGTACGACGCCCATCACCCACGGCGGCCATGTGTTCGGGATCAAAAATCTGATCCTGGACTGGTGCTGACCAACGCCGAACAAATGTGGAGCTAAAGCCATGCGCATCATCGTCCGCAATGCCAAATGCCAGGGTCACGCGCGATGCTGGGCACAAGCACCGGATGTCTTCACGCTTGATGACGAGGGCACATTCTGCCCGGTGACATCAAGGTGGCGGTGGGAGACGAACTGCTGGCGGCACGCGGCGCACGATCATGCCCCGAGCGTGCCCTGCAAATCGATTGCACGGCCGTTGCTTGAATTGCGACCATCTTTGTCACGGGGGCCTGGCTCGCATCGAGCCGCACCAAAAACGCGCAAACAGCCAGGCGAGGTGCATCCACCGTCCCCGTCAAGCGCCGAACAACCGTTGTTGCGCAACTCAATGCGCGAAAACGCCTCTCCCAATCTCAGAACCTGGGACACAGCAATGGACCACGCAAGAGTTATCGAACTGCTCGACCGCGAGGCAATCCGCGACTGCCTTTATCGCTACTGCCGCGGAATAGACCGCGCCGACGAGGCGGCACTGCGCAGCGCGTACTGGCCCGATGCGCATGATGATCATGGTGCCTATTGCGGCCCGGCCGAGGGCTTCATCCAGTTTGTGCTCGATATCTTCAAGACCCGACCGCGCTACGTCCATCAGGTCACTAACATCCTGATTGATTTCATCAGCCCCGCTAACGCCGCAGTCGAGAGTTATTTCACCGCGCTACAACGCGGACCCGGTAGGACCGGCGAGATGCGCCAGGAGCTCCTCTGCGGCCGCTATTGCGATCTATTTCAGAAGCGGGAAGGGGCGTGGCGGATTGCCGAACGGACGGTGGTCTACGACTGGCTGGAGGAGCAAATCCCGCCAGCGGGCTTCGAGCCCGAGCGGTTCGGGCCCCGGCAGCCGATCGGAGCACCGCATCCAGTCGACCCGGTCTACGCGCTCGCCACGCGCCGCGGCGGAGGCGAAAGACTGTGACTGTGGTGCGATGTCCCAGCCCCTTTCCGGCGAAAGCCCGTCCGCTCGCCATGCTGCGGAGAAAATTTGTGACCCAGAGCGGATCTGGCCCACTTGGGCGGAAATCCTTCCGACGCCTGGCGTCGCAGGGGCCGAGATCGGTGGCGCCGATGGCGGCGCTGGTCTCATGAACCGGCTGGCAGGACGCATCGTGATCATTACAGGCGCTGCAGGCGCGAGCGGCCATGTCCTGGCCAATACGCTTGCCGCAGGGGGAGATGTCGTCGTTGCGGTGGACCTTCCCGGCAGTGGGGTGCTTGAACTGGCTCGCGGTCTCGGCCGTCCGCATATCGGCCTCGAGTACGATGTCTCGAAAGAGGAGGACATCCTTGCCCTTTACCGCCGGGTCGAAGCACAGTTCGCGCAGATCAGCGTACTCGTCAACAACGCAGCTATTGGGCCCACCATGGATGCGACTGTCGAGACCAGTATCGAGTCCTTCCGACGCACCCTGGCAGTAAACTTGATCGGGCCCTTTGTCATGGCCCGCGAAGCAGCGAGGCGGATGCAACCCGGCGCTGTCATCGTCAACGTCGCGTCGATATCGGGCATAGCCAGCAATCCCAAGCGCAATGCCTACGGTGCGTCGAAAGCGAGGCCTTATCTCCTTCACGAAATCTTTGGCATGCGAGTGGGCTGCGCGCGGCATTCGCGTGACAGCAGTGGCACCGGGCTATGTGCGTACTTCGATGACGGCGGCACTTGAAACTGACGGCAATGCGGACCTGGCGGCGGTGCGCCGCCGCGTGCCGATGGGGCGCATAGGGCGCCCCGATGAGGTCGCCCGGGCCGTACGATTTCTGGCCAGCCCGCAAGCGAGTTACATCACCGGTTCAGTGATCACGGTTGATGGTAGTTGGATGTCCTTCAATCAGCCGGCGATGCACATCCGCCGGTCGATGGGACGCCAGGAGCCGAACTCTCCCGTCCAGCCGAGCCCACCGGCGCGCGGGTCGTGCTTGTCACGGGCGGGGCAAAGGGCATGGGCGCGGCCGTCGTTCGCCGCTTTGCCGCGAACGGGGACACCGTCGTGATTGCCGACAGAGATGGCACTGCCGCGACAGAACTCGCTCGATCGCTCGGCGGCGAGCATGTCGCGAAAACGGTGAAGACCGTCGAGAGCGACGTGGTGGCGCTGTTCGACGAATTGAGGGGGCGCTTCCGCCGCTTGGAGGTCCTGGTCAACAGTGCTGCTGTCGCCGATACGTCGGCGGTCGACCGAATGCCGGCACAGACCGACCACGTTCTTGATGTGACTCTTGCCGGCGCCTTCACCTGCGCGCGTGAGGCGATCAAGATGATGGGCCCCGGAGGCATGATCCTTCATATCTTACCGCTCGACACCTCTTTGCCCTTGGCACCGCGCCATGCCTATGGTGCATCCAAGGCGGGGTTGGAAATTCTGACCCGGTGCATGGCGGCCGAATTGGGGCCGAGCGGCATGCGGACGGCCACCGTCGCTCGTGGCTACATCGGCACCTCTGGCAGCAGCATTGACCCGAAAGCGATCAGCCGGCGCATCCCGATGGGCAGGATGGGACAGCCAGAAGAAGTCCCGGACGCAGTGCTCTTCCTGGCTTCGCCTGACGCTTCATACGTCAACGGCTCAATCCTGTATGTGGACGGCGGCTTGACCTCGTTCGGTGATGCAGGTTCACCAGCGAACTCGATCAGGAGGCAACCGAGGACTGGATGATTTTTCGACTGAACTGGCGGGCTGGTGCACGAAAGCGCGGCGCAAGGCGGGGCCGCATAAAGCGCCAACCTTCCGGGCTGCGATCGCCGAACCGGAAGCGGCTTAGCGCAGTGTGGTGGACTGATCGACCACCAAGACAGCATCGACACCGCGGCCAACGCCTGGACACACATCTCAAGCATCCCCCGTTCAGCCAACCTCCGTGAAACAAGGAACCATCATGGAATTCGCGACATTCATCCTGGCCGCTCAACGCGGCTATCATCAATCGTCCAGCAGTGTGATCCGCAACTCCATTGAACAGGCGGTGGTTTCCGAACAGGCTCAATTCAAAACCGCCTGGTTCGCCGAGCACCACTTCAACAATTACAGCCTGATTCCGTCGCCCTTGATGATGGTGGCGCACTGCGCCGGTGTGACGAACACCATTCGGCTCGGCACCGGCGTGTGCGTTCTCCCGCTCCATCAGCCACAGCGCCTCCTCTCCGAGATAGGCTTCGCCGACATCGTTTCGAATGGCCGCCTCGAGCTCGGAGTCGGCTCGGGGTACCAGCAGTTCGAGTTCGAGCGTTTCGGCGTCGATGTCGATGAGGCGCCAGCTGTATTTTCTGAATATTTGGATATTCTTCTCAAGGGCCTCAACCAAAAGATCTTCGAGCACAATGGCCAGTATGAGAAGATACCGCCGACGGCGATCTCGTTACGCACCCTTCAGAAGCCGACCCCCCCGATCTGGATTGCTGCCGGGTCCGCGCGCAGCATTGGCCGGGCGTATCGTGAGGGACACAATCTTTTTGTCACGGCATTCCATAACGGCTTGGAGACAATGCGGATGCTGCGCGAAAGCATCGAGAAGGCGGCGAGTTGCGAGGCCAAGAATGCCGCGCACGCCAGGATATCGCTGCTGCGATGTTGCTTTGCCAGCGACAACGCCGCGGAAATCAACAGCTATCTCGACAATGCCCGTTTTCAGCGCCGGCTATCTGAAGCACTGCATCAGCGCCGCCAGCAGAGCCAGGACGGCTACCTGCTGCACGAAACACCGACGCAGCAAGATCTGTCCTTCGAGATTATGCGCGAGAACTTGCCGATCGGCAGCGTGAATCGAGTGATCGATCGCCTGCTGGAAGAGATAAACATCCTGAAGCCGGACCAGATAGCGATTCAGACCCAATTGGGAGATTTCGACCAGAAGACGATGTTGCGCCAGCTCGATCTGTGGGGGAACAAGATCATCCCGGCGGTCAACAAAGCGCTTGGTCACGCCGGGGTTTCAAATTCGCAAGGGCCTGAATTGAATTAGTCTGTGCTGGCGTGGTGCTGTGCGTTTCGACGGACTCCTTTTAAGCGACGTCGCTCTTGGTTCGACCAAGCGCGCCCCTCTTTCACGGCGGGAATCGGAAACCAGCTTCAACCTTCGGCGTAATGGCCCAGTTCGTCAGGGTGTCGTCAGCAATGATCTCTATCGAGGCCACGGTGATCCGCCTGCGAGTCAAAGCAGGCAGGGTGACTTTGATCTCGAATTGACCAGGAGTTAGAAAATGAAGGGGGCCTTCCTGCTGCCGGCCACTGCAGTTGCCTTGCTCGCTCTGTTTATGACAGCGGCATCGTTTGCGTCCGAAGTCAACGACCGCTTGGCTCCAGCGCCCACGCCACCCCCGGCACCCGGGACATGCACGGCATCAAGCGACGACGCCCAAGATGCCCGCGTTGATCCGGCCGGTGTTCTTGGGTTAGGCGAAAGAATCCTCTGCTTCCTAGGGCTGGGGAAGTGCACCCCCCGATCCTCGGTTCTGAGCGATTAGCTCTCTCGATCGGAATGAGACCTTGCCGTCGGCCATGCTGATGGCCGGGATCAGTCAGCGTCTGCTCCGGTCCGCCCGGCCCCCGATGGCTGCTCCGTCAAGATGTCGTCAGCAGCGGTGCGCAAGTTCGTCAAATAGGCCCGCCCTCATCCTGGGACTCAAAGCCGGCAGAGTGGCATGGACCCGATCTGCCGTTCCCAAACTGACAACGGAGACAGAAATGAAGAGGACCGTTCTGATCATAATTGCCTTGCTGGGTCTGCTTGTGACAGCAAGATCGTTTGTGTCAGTGCTCGATCCATCGGCGCCGGTATCGGCCACGGCACCAACCGACGACCGCCAGGATGCCACCCATGGGTCAGCCGACGATCCTGATTTAATACCCGACTACGAGTTCATCTGCTGGTTCTTGCCGCGATGGGTCTGCGAGAATTGAATCAGAGGGCGAAGAGGTTCGGCGGCCGAAGTCAACGTCCACTCGGCCCCGGCGCCCACGCGCAAGTGATGCCGCCGCAATGCAACCGATGATCTGGGGCGGCGAAAAGATCCTCCTGCCTGCTTTTGCCGGGGAACTGCACTGATGCTCGCTTCTGAGGTGTCAGCGCTCTCATCGCAGGGATGAGAACGCAATCAGGCCGGAATTGGCGATAAGCGGCGAGAAGGGTATCGGCCGAGATTCGTCGGCATCTACGCCGATCCGCCTTGCCAGTTGTTTCAGGATGTCATCAGCGGCGGTCCACAGGGTCGTCAAATCGACCTGCCCGCCACCCTGCGGCTGAAGGCCTGCAGAGTGGTTTCGACTCGATCTGCCGTTCCCAAATTGCTCAACGGAGACAGAAATAAAGAGGACCATTTTTCTAGCGGCAACCGCGATTGGCTTGGCGGGCTTTCTTGTGACAGCGAGATCATTTGCGTCCAGAGTCGATCAATCGACCCCGGCAACGGCCACGACACCAAGAGACGATGAGAACCATGACGCCACAACCCAAGCAGATGATCATGCCATAAAGGACAACCACGATTGTATCTGCCTGTTGCTGGGTGCATATCGGAGAGCGAAATCGTCTGCGTCCGAAGTCACGACTCTCGGCCCCAGTAACGGCCGCGGCAACAGGCGATGATAGGTTCGATGCCAGCGCCTGAGCAGCCGATGATCCTGCTGGTGGAGGCCAGCGGCAACACCCAGGTCGGACACGGGCTCTCGCGCGCCGGCCATTGGCGTTTTTTGGTAGAGATGGTCGTCTCTTACAATGATGGTGTGAACGGGGCCATCACGCGGTCATTGTCAAGGGTTGTCGATTGCTGAGCTGTGGCTATGGGTCACCGTCGACATAACCAATCGACATTTATGTGGGCTTTGTCGGATCTGCGACATAGGTGTTTGGCCAATATCAGCCGTCTTGCATGAGGATAGACCGCTCAAAACAAATGCTAATTTTTCTTCACGTCGGCCCCACGCAGGTTGGCACGAGTTTTGATCCGTTCTTAGGAGCGGCACATGATCTGCCGACCGGTCATTCGCGTATTGGCCCCACTATATGGAACGAAGGAAGGAAAGCTACATGTCGCGTTTGCGTCAGATCGCATTCTACGGAAAGGGGGGCATCGGGAAGTCTACCACCTCCCAAAACACGCTCGCTGCCCTGGTGGACCTCGGGCAGAGGATTCTCATCGTAGGCTGCGACCCTAAGGCCGACTCTACCCGTCTTATCCTAAACGCCAAGGCGCAAGACACTGTGCTCCACCTTGCCGCACAGGAAGGGTCCGTCGAAGACCTCGAACTCCAAGACGTGCTGAAGATCGGTTACAAGGACATCAAGTGTGTCGAATCCGGCGGACCCGAGCCGGGCGTCGGTTGCGCAGGCCGAGGCGTCATCACTTCCATCAATTTCCTTGAGGAGAACGGCGCCTACGAAGACGTGGACTACGTCTCGTACGACGTGCTTGGTGACGTTGTGTGTGGCGGCTTCGCAATGCCTATCCGCGAGAATAAGGCTCAGGAAATTTACATCGTCATGTCCGGTGAGATGATGGCGCTCTATGCCGCCAACAACATCGCCAAGGGTATTTTGAAATATGCCCATTCGGGCGGCGTGCGTCTCGGCGGGCTGATCTGCAACGAGCGCCAGACCGACCGCGAACTCGATCTGGCCGAGGCTCTCTCGAAAAAGCTGAATTCCAAGCTCATCCACTTCGTGCCGCGCGACAACGTCGTCCAGCATGCCGAACTGCGCAAGATGACGGTGATCCAATATGCGCCAGACTCCAAGCAGGCCGGAGAATACCGCGCGCTTGCCGAGAAAATCCACGCCAATGGCGGTCAAGGCACCGTCCCGACTCCCATCACCATGGAAGAGCTGGAAGACATGCTGCTCGATTTCGGCATCATGAAGACGGAGGAGCAGATGCTTGCCGAGCTTGCGGCAAAGGAAGCCGCACCTGCGGCCGCTCAATAGTCCCGCCCAGGGCGCCGGGTATCCCGGCGCCTTCACCGAACGGCGTCTACCAGGCGCCAGACGACGAACCTCAAAAAGGGCAGCTTTATGAGCCTTGACCCCCAAAATGACGGCGCCTTGCACACCAAGCTCATTGAGGAAGTGCTATCGCGGTATCCAGACAAGACGGCAAAGCGGCGCAAGAAACACTTGGGCGTCGCTACCAGCAGCCAAGAGGTTGCTGGAGAGGCGGAGCCATTCTCCGAATGCGACGTCAAATCGAACATCAAGTCCATTCCCGGTGTGATGACGATCCGGGGCTGCGCCTATGCGGGTTCCAAAGGCGTGGTGTGGGGGCCGGTGAAGGACATGGTCCACATCTCGCATGGGCCTGTCGGGTGTGGCCAATATTCCTGGTCGCAGCGCCGCAACTACTATGTCGGCACCACGAGCATCGACAGTTTTGTGACGATGCAGTTCACCTCAGACTTTCAGGAAAAGGATATCGTCTTCGGCGGCGATAAGAAGCTGGAAAAGATCATCGACGAGATCGAAGAGCTTTTCCCGCTGAACAACGGCATTAGCATCCAGTCGGAATGCCCGATTGGGTTGATCGGCGACGACATCGAGGCGGTTTCACGCAAGAAGGCCAAGCAGTACGAAAAAACCATCGTGCCGGTGCGCTGCGAGGGATTCCGCGGGGTCTCGCAGTCGCTCGGCCACCACATCGCCAATGACGCAATCCGCGACTGGGTCTTTGAGAAGAAGGAAGATGAGTTCGAGGCAGGCCCTTACGATGTCAACGTCATTGGTGATTACAATATTGGCGGTGATGCCTGGGCGTCGCGTATCCTGCTCGAGGAGATGGGCCTGCGCGTGGTCGGCAACTGGTCGGGTGACGCGACGCTCGCCGAAATCGAGCGCGCGCCGAAAGCCAAGCTCAACCTCATCCATTGCTATCGATCGATGAACTATATCTGCCGACACATGGAAGAAAAATACGGCATCGCCTGGATGGAGTACAATTTCTTCGGACCCTCCCAGATCGAAGCCTCGATGCGCACCATCGCCAAGCATTTCGGGCCGGGGATCCAGGAAAAAACCGAGTCCGTGATTGCCAAATACCGCCCGCTGGTGGACGCGGTCATCGACAAGTATTGGCCGCGCCTGGAGGGCAGGACGGTGATGCTCTACGTTGGTGGCCTGCGCCCTCGGCACGTGATCTCCGCCTACGAAGACCTTGGCATGGAGATCGTCGGCACAGGCTACGAATTCGCACACAACGACGACTATCAGCGCACCGGTCATTACGTGAAAGAGGGCACGCTGATCTATGACGACGTGACCGGTTACGAACTTGAGAAGTTCATCGAGGGAATCCGTCCTGATCTCGTCGGCTCCGGCATCAAGGAAAAGTACCCGGTCCAGAAGATGGGAATACCATTCCGTCAAATGCACTCCTGGGACTATTCCGGCCCCTATCACGGATATGACGGCTTCGCCATCTTCGCTCGGGACATGGACTTGGCCATCAACAACCCGGTCTGGGACCTCTACGACGCGCCCTGGAAGAACAGACCCGCGCCGTCGGCGGCGGTCGCAGCCGAATGAGAACCTTGCTTCGCATCGCCTGCGAGGCCTCGAGCGCCTGCGGTCCTTGATCCGCGGGAGACCCGAACATCTTGACGTCCCTGTGCCGCCCGATGGCGCCGCCAGATCAAAAGAGGTAACCCATGCCGCAGTCGGCCGAAAAAGTTCTCGATCATGCACCTCTGTTCCGTGAGAAGGAATACAGGCAGATGCTGGCGGGAAAGAAGCTGAATTTCGAATGTCCGCATCCGGATTACATCGTTACGGACCAACGCGAATTCACCAAAACCTGGGAATATCGCGACAAGAACCTCGCTCGCGAGGCGCTCGTCGTTAATCCGGCCAAGGCCTGCCAGCCACTTGGCGCCGTGTTTGCCGCTGCGGGCTTCGAACGCACTATGTCGTTCGTCCACGGCAGCCAGGGATGCGTGGCTTACTACCGTTCGCACCTGTCACGCCACTTCAAGGAGCCGGCGTCGGCGGTCTCGTCCTCCATGACCGAAGACGCAGCGGTGTTTGGCGGCCTGAAGAACATGATCGACGGACTCGCCAACACCTACAAGCTCTACGAGCCGAAGATGATCGCGGTCTCCACCACCTGCATGGCAGAGGTGATCGGTGACGATCTACATTCGTTCATCGAAAATGCCAGGCAGGAAGGCTCAGTCCCGCAGGACTTCGAAGTGCCTTACGCACACACCCCAGCCTTCGTCGGCAGCCATGTCGACGGCTATGATGTCATGGTCAAGGGTGTATTGGAAAATTTCTGGAAGGGGAAGCAACGCTCCGCAGTCGCCAACAGCGTAAACATCATCCCCGGTTTCGACGGCTTCTGCGTCGGCAACAATCGCGAGCTTAAGCGTCTGCTGGATCTGATGGGTGTATCCTACACCTTTATCCAGGATGCTTCGGATCAGTATGACACCCCGTCGGATGGCGAATTTCGCATGTATGACGGCGGCACCAAGATCGAGGACGTGAAAGCGGCACTCAACGCCGAGGCAACGCTGTCGCTGCAACACTACAACACCCGCAAGACGCTGGAATATTGCCAGGAGGTCGGGCAGACAACGGCCTCCTTCCACTATCCCATCGGGGTCGAAGCCACCGACGAGCTTCTGATGAGGGTGTCGGAAATATCCGGCAAAGAAATCCCGGAGGCGATCCGCCTCGAACGTGGACGCCTGGTGGATGCGATGGCCGACAGCCAGTCGTGGCTGCACGGGAAGAAATACGCCATCTATGGTGACCCGGACTTCGTTCACGCTATGGCCCGCTTCGTCATGGAGACAGGCGGCGAGCCGACCCACTGCTTGGCTACCAATGGCACCAGTGCCTGGGAAGCTGAGATGAAGAGGCTGCTCGCGACCTCCTCCTTTGGCAAGGAGGCCCAGGTCTGGGCGGGCAAGGACCTATGGGCGATGCGCTCTCTGCTCTTTACAGAGCCGGTGGACCTGCTGATCGGCAATTCTTACGGCAAGTATCTGGAGCGCGACACGGGCACGCCATTGATCCGACTGATGTTCCCGATCTTCGACCGTCATCATCACCACCGTTTCCCGCTCATAGGCTATCAGGGTGGACTGCGCGTGCTGACGACGATCCTCGACAAGATCTTCGACAAGCTCGACCGAGAGACGATTGAGACGGGCGTGACGGACTATTCCTTCGATTTGACCCGCTAAAGCAGCGACCAGCCACCGTCCGGACGGACTTCAGGAGACCGGCGCAATGTTCTTGCCCAATGCCAAACTGCGGGACGTCTTCAGCGAGCCCGCTTGCGAAAAGAACCAGGGCAAGGATGCCAAAACGCGCAAAGTGGGTTGCTCCAAGCCGCTGACGCCCGGAGCTGCAGCCGGAGGCTGCGCCTTCGACGGTGCCAAGATTGCGTTGCAGCCCATCACTGACGTGGCGCATCTGATCCATGCGCCGCTCGCCTGCGAGGGCAACTCCTGGGACAACCGGGGCGCGACGTCATCCGGGTCGGCCTTGTGGCGCACAAGCTTCACGACCGATCTCACCGAACTCGACGTCGTGATGGGGCAGGGCGATCGCAAGCTTTTCAAGGCCATTCGCGAGATCAGCCAAGCTTATGCGCCGGCGGCGATCTTCGTCTACTCCACCTGCGTGACCGCGCTGATCGGCGATGACATCGATGCCGTCTGCAAGCATGCGGCGGCAAAGTTCGGCTTGCCCGTGGTGCCGATCAATGCGCCGGGCTTCGTCGGCTCTAAAAATCTCGGCAACAAACTCGCCGGCGAGGCGTTGCTCGACCACGTCATCGGCACCGCAGAACCCGATGATGCCGGCCCTTGCGATATCAACGTCCTCGGCGAGTTCAATCTCTCCGGGGAGTTCTGGCAGGTAAAGCCACTCCTTGATCGACTCGGCATCCGCGTGCGCGCCTGCATACCGGGCGACTCACGCTATCTCGATATCGCCTGCGCACACCGCGCCCGGGCAGCGATGATAGTGTGCTCGACCGCTCTCATCAGTCTCGCCCGCAAGATGGAGGAGCGCTGGGACATCCCGTTCTTCGAGGGTTCCTTTTACGGCATCACCGCCACCTCGCATGCACTTCGCAACATCGCTGATCTGCTCGTCAGGAAGGGGGCCGACCCGGAACTTGTCGACCGCACCGAGGCGCTGATTGCACAGGAGGAGGCGCTTGCTTGGAAGAAGCTCGCCGCCTACCGCCCAAGGCTTGAAGGCAAGCGCGTGCTGCTCAATACCGGCGGTGTCAAGTCCTGGTCGCTCGTCGATGCTCTGATGGAGCTCGGCATCGAGATCGTCGGAACGTCGGTCAAGAAATCGACCGTTGAAGACCAGGAGCGCATCAGACAGACGCTAAAGGAAGAGAACCAGATCTTCGAGTCCATGGCACCGCGCGAGCTTTACGCCCTGCTCTCACAGCGCAAGGCCGACATCATGCTGTCGGGCGGGCGCACGCAATTCGTCGCGCTGAAGGCAAGGACACCCTGGCTCGACATCAACCAGGAGCGTCACCACCCCTATGCCGCCTACGACGGCATGGTTGAGCTCATGCGCCAGATCGACCTCGCCATTCACAACCCGATCTGGTCCCAGGTGCGCGAGCCGGCGCCGTGGGATAGCCATCCTGCCGTGGAGGATCACCCGACAAGCACAACCAGCGCCAGTTCGACGGGCCGCGCTGCTCAGAAATTCGCTGACACCACGGCCAAGGCCGTCGGCCAGGGTTGAGGAAACCGATGGCCAGCATTCTTGCCCAGACCAAATCGGCCGCGGTCAATCCGCTGAAGTCGTCACAGCCGCTGGGTGCCGCGTTCGCCTTTCTCGGAGTCGATGGTGCAGTTCCGCTGTTCCACGGCAGTCAAGGCTGCACCAGCTTCGCTTTGGTGCTCTTCGTGCGGCATTTCAAGGAAGCGGTGCCCCTGCAAACAACGGCGATGGATGAATTGGCGACAATCCTCGGCGGCGCCGAGCATCTCGAAGAGGCGATCCTCAACCTCAAGACCCGCACCAATGCAAAGCTGATTGGGGTCTGCACCACGGCGCTGACTGAAACCCGTGGCGAAGATTTCGCAGGCCACATTGCCAGCATCAAGCTCGAGCGTGCGCAAGAGCTCACGGGTACGCAGATCATACTGACCAACACGCCGGATTTCGACGGCGCGATCGAAGAGGGCTGGGCCAAGGCCGCTACCGCGATGATCGAAGGCATGACACGGCCTGGCGAGCAGGTGCGGAAGTCCAAGAAGCTCGCCATCCTGCCCGGCTGGAACGTCAACGTGGCCGACATCGAGCACTTGCGCGAGATGGTGGAAAGCTTCGGCCTCGAGCCGGTGATCCTGCCGGATGTCTCCGGCTCGCTCGATGGTACGGTGCCGGACCGCTGGATTCCCACCACCTGTGGCGGCACCAGCGTCGAGGACATTCGCGAGCTTGGCACGGCGGCGCACTGCATTGCCATTGGCGAGCATATGCGCTGCTCGGCAGACGCGCTGCGGCGGCTGACGGGAGTGCCTTACATGCTGTTTCACTCCCTAACCGGATTGAAGGCCGTCGATCGGCTTGTCTCGCTTCTTTCGTCGATTTCGGGCGCGGCGGTGCCGGCCAAGATACGCCGTCGTCGGGCTCAATTGCAGGATGCCTTGCTCGACGGACATTTCCATTTCGGCGGCAAAAAAATTGCGATCGCTGCCGAACCAGACCAGCTCTACCAGTTGACGACCTTTTTCATCGGTATGGGCACCGAAATCGCGGTCGCAGTGACCACGACCGATAGGTCAAAGATTCTCGAGAAAATTCCAGCGCAATCGGTGCAGGTCGGCGATCTTGGAGATCTGGAAACCCTTGCCGCCGGCACTGACCTTCTTGTGACCCATTCCCACGGACGCCAGGCGGCAGAGCGCCTTGGCATTCCGCTCATGCGCGTCGGCTTCCCCATCTTCGATCGCCTCGGCAGCCAGCACAAGTCCACAATCCTCTACCAGGGGACGCGCGACCTCATCTTCGAGGTCGCCAACATCTTCCAGGCCAACCAGCATGCGCCGAGCCCTGAGACCCTTGATCCGTTCCGCAACCGAGAAATGCCAAATGACCTCGCTTCGTCGCCTCTCGCTCGTTACTGACGAGGTCCACGCATTGCCGCCGGAAAGGCAAGCCGGCGCATTACGCGTGGCGATCGCCACGCAAGACTTAAAGGACCTCAACGCCCATTTCGGATCGGCCAAGCGCTTTGCCGTCTACGACGTAACGTCTGCCGAATGGAATTTCGTGGAAGCAGTGACGTTCGATGACGTTTCTGACGAAAGCGGAACGCATCGAACCGAGGGCGATGACCGCATCGCCCCGAAAGTGTCGGCATTGAAAGGCTGCCATCTTCTGTTTTGTTTGGCGATCGGCGGGCCTTCCGCAGCCAGGCTCGTTGCAGCAAAAATCCTTCCGATCAAAGTGCAGCGCCCTGAACCCATCGCTGGCGTCCTGTTGCGCACCCAGGAGATGCTCAGGAAGGCTCCTCCGCCCTGGCTGCGCAAGGTGTTAGCGGACGCCGGCGTTCCCCGAAAGAAACCGTCCTTCGAGGACGACGAAGATTGAAACGAGGAGAATGCGCAATGGCTGATGCGGCGGTCCTCCCTGCTGTCAAAGAGGACGAGGCGGCGCTTGCCACGCCTTTCGTCAAGTGCCTCGTGCGGCTGGTTCGCGCGCAGGACTCTTACGGTTCATGGGAAGGCAAACCGGACCCAGAGCTTCTGGCCGACTTCATTATCACCAAGGAAAAGCGTCGTGAAATCCCAATCATCGGCGATCCTGATCCGGACGTGCTGTTGAGACTCGATATTTACTACGCCGCGGTCGGGCTTGCGATCGAGGAGCGCGCCGGCCTGATGGCATCGCCCATGATGAAAATTAGCCATGAGGGCTTTGGGCGCGTGCTTCTCACGGCCGGGCGATTGGTGGTTCTGTCGAAGACGCTTCGCGACGTCCACCGGTTCGGCTTCGAGACATTCCGAAAGCTTGCTGAGGCCGGTACGAAACTGGTCGACGATGCGATCTTTGCCATCGAAATCTATCCCGAAGCGGCCCGGGCGTGACCAACGCATTCGAGGAAACAGATCATGTCCAGAACCTTGAGGAGTGCAGAAGAACCTCGGGAGCCGCCGGCGCGCCGGACCCTGGGAGGGAATTCAAGGGCACCGCAGGTCTGGACCAGCCCAAACGGGCCACGAACTGGCCGGCTACGCTCTCGATGAGCAGGGCGGCAGACAATGAAGCGAATGCGGTGCCTTCGTCCACTCTACTGCTGGAAGTAAATGGTGCAGCTTCGAATACGTGTACAAGTACAAGAATACTCGGAAAGAAACACTCAAATGGCTTTTAGAACCGTATTGTGTGTCACGGAAGTTGAACACTCCGATCAGGACGTCAGAACCGCCGCCGACCTGTGTGCCGAGGTTGGCGCATGTCTGTCCGTACTGGTCATCAAATTTTCCAAGCGTCGGCCGAACGGCGCGGGCGTCTGGCCTGAGCACACACCAGACGTGGTCAGACTGGAAAGACGAATTCGCGAAATCGACACCCTTTCACAGAATATCGTCAGACTGGAAAAACGGTCCAGGGAAATCCATTCGCTGCTGGAAACCATGTGGGCTCGCTGTGACGTGGACACCGACTATTGCGACAAGGCCAATGTCGGTGACCTGGTGCGGCGGCGGGCCCTCCTTGCGGACCTGACAGTCATCGGACCCTCGCTTCTCGATGACGACGATCTCGGGCCTCTTGCTATTGACGGTAGCCTGTTCGAATCGGGAAAGCCGGTGCTTGTGGTGCCGCGTGGCGCCAAGGCTTCTCTTAGGCCGCGGCGCATGCTCGTCGGCTGGGATTCGCGAGTCGAGACCTCGCGTGTCGTTGGGGACGCGCTGCCTCTGCTATCCGATGCAGAGGATGTTCGTGTCATATTGCTCGATCCGCAGGCAACCGGGGACGGAAACCGCCCCGGGCGGGGAACCGACATCGCGGGCTACTTCGCCCGGCACGGTATCCGGGTGGCTATCGACCGGCTGCCCAGCCCCGTCCAGTCGCTGCCCACAGTCCTCATGCAGCACGCGATTGACACGTCCGCCGACATGGTCGTCATGGGCACTTATGGCCACCGCCGGTTGCATGAGCGGATCTTCGGCGGTGTGACCAGATGGATAGCTGAGAAGCCGCTATTGCCGCTGTTTGTGGCGCGCTGAAGATCGAGGCTGTTGTCGCACGAAGCAATCGAGCCTGGCCGAAACGGTTCGGCTGGAGGTCGCGCCGTGCAACCGATTCGGAGGAAGGAATGTCGGACCTTGAGAAACTGCAAAAGAAAGTCCGCAAGCTCCAATCGCGCGCGGGAACCGCGAAGATGGACTTGCACGACCTTGCCGAGGGCCTCCCGGTCGGCTGGCGCAAGATAAAGACCGTCGCGGAGAAAACGTTCGACGTTTTTTTTGAGTTGGACGGCAAGGAGAGAACTCGCAGCCTGGGAGAACACGATGACCAGCCCGTTCGTTACCCGCGACGGCTCCAGATGGATGCCAGACTATCTGACCTTTATCGATGGTCGGACCTGCATCGGTTGCGGCCGCTGCTTCAAGGTCTGCTCGCGCGAGGTCATGCATCTTTACGGCGTCGATGACGCGGGTGAAATCCTCGGCATCTGCGATGACGAGGACGACTTCGATGGCGAGCTCAATCGCATGATCATGGTCGTCGACCAAGCGGGCCGCTGCATCGGCTGCGGAGCCTGCGCTCGCGTCTGTCCGAAGAACTGCCAGACCCATCTTGCGGCCGACAGCGCCGCAGCTTGATCTGCCCCGCTCACCTTTGGCCAGACCCCCATCGAGAAGCTCGACCGTCTCGGCCAACATCTGGGGGAAAGGTGGATATCTACGCCAAACGCGACGACTGCACTCCGGTCTCGCATTCGGCGGAAACAAGCTCCGCAAACTCGAATTCATCGTCCCTGACGCGATCGCGTCAAATGCCGACACGCTTGTCACAATCGGCGGCGTGCAGTCCAACCACACGCGCATGGTCGCGGCGGTCGCCGCCAAGATCGGCATGAAATGCCTCCTGGTACAGGAGAGCTGGGTGCCGTACGAGGATGTCGTCTACGACCGAGTCCGCAACATTCTCTTGAGCCGCATCATGTGAGCAGAGGTGCGCCTGGTCGACCACGGCTTTGATATCGGCATCCGCCCAAGTTGGGAACAGGCGCTCGAAGAGGTCAAGGCAAGGGGCGGCAGACCCTACTCGATACCGGCCGCGGGCTCCGTGCACAAATTTGGCGGCCTTGGCTACATCCGGTTCGCGCAGGAGGTGCGCGCGCAAGAGAAGCAGCTTGGATTTACCTTCGACTATATCGTCACATGCACGGTCACCGGCTCGACGCAAGCCGGCATGATCGTCGGCTTTGCCAGAGACGGCCGACAGCGCAACGTGCTCGGCATCGATGCCTCTGCAACTCCCGAGCAGACCAGCGCGCAAGTACTAGCAATTGCCAATGATACCGCGAAGCTCGTCGGTCTTGGGACTGAATTCACCGAGGACGACGTGGTGCTGCTGAAGGAGTACGCATCCCCGTATGATGGCATCCCGTCGGAGGAAACAAAGCAGGCAATCCGTATGTGTGCCAGCCTCGAGGGTATGATTACAGATTCCGTCTATGAGGGCAAATCGATGCAAGACCTGATTGATCTTGTCCGGAAAGGGCTTCTTTCCAGAAGGTTCGAATGTCCTCGACGTCCATCTGGGCGGAGCGCCGGCAATCAACGCTTACGGCTATATGTTTCGCAACGGCTGAGGTTTGCAGACATTAGCCGCAATCCAGCTCGTGTGGCTTGGCCGACAGGTGAATTCCAATTCCCAGTTGGGCAAGAGAGCTCTTGCGATAAGCTCGCGGCGATCCGCGGCTGGAATTCACTTCCAGATGGTCGCGCGTTCAGTCAAAACCGTCCGGCTTGTCGTCCCGGTCGATCAGGATGCGCTCTGCCGCACCGTCGAGATCGTCGTATTGGCCGCTACGCAGTGCCCATAGGAAACCGGCCAGTCCAAGCGCGCCGAGGAAGAGCGCAACCGGGATGAGATAGACAAGGATCGTCACCGGGACTGGACCAGCATGTCAGGGCGTGCGGCCTTTTCAGGCAGAACATTCCCGTGCCCCGCACGCTTCGTGAAGGCGTGAAGCCGCATGGCGTTTGCGACAACGATCAGTGATGAGGTGGACATCGCGACCGCCGCGACGAGCGGCGTCACGTACCCTGATATGGCGAGAGGGACGGCAAAGATGTTGTAGACGATTGCAATGGCTACGTTCTGGCGGATCAGCCGGCCCGCCTTTCGTGAAATATCCAATGCCAAAGGCACCGCCAGAAGGCCCTCGCGCAGGAAAACGAAATCGGCGGCATTGCGACCGATATCGGCTGCGGTGGCGGGAGCCATCGAGACGTGCGCAGCCGCCAGAGCCGGTGTATCGTTAAGGCCGTCGCCTACCATCAAGACCTTGTGGCCCGCCCTGGTCAGTGCCTCGATGTGCTCGACCTTGCCGGTAGGAAGAAGCGACGGCACGAAGTTGCCGATGCTCAAGGACTTGGCCACCTCACCGCAAGCTTTGGCGGTATCCCCGGACAGCATTTGGATGGATACGCCAGCATCCTTCAATTCCTTTACCGCGGTCCCGGCGTCGGCGCGCGTGGCGTCCTCGAAGTCAAACGAGGCGACTGTCACACCGTTCCTCGTAAGCACCGTCCCGCTGTAGCCGCCAGACTTACAGTCCCCACCGGCCCTAGCTTTCCCTTCGGCCCATCCCCGTCGGCCCAGGCGCCAAGTGTTCGCCTGCCTGGTGGCCTCGATGCCGAAGCCAGGGTGCTCGGTGATCGAAGAAAGCCTCGGCTTATTGGAAGAACCTGATAAGACAGCGATCGCCGTTGAGTACGGATGGCGAGAATGCGTAGCCATGTCGGCTGCGATTGCCAGTATGGCCGGATCGATGGATAGCGCGTTGATAAGCCGCGGCCGTCCAAGAGTGAGCGTTCCGGTCTTGTCGAACACGGCTGTGTCGATGGCCGCCAGCCGTTCCATGGCCGAACCGTCCTTGACCATGACGCCGGCATCGAACAAGCGCCGCGCCGCGACCACCTGCACGATCGGCACGGCAAGGCCGAGCGCGCACGGGCATGTAATGACGAGAACCGCGACCGCGATGGTGAGCGCCCTGTGCAAGTCGCCCGTAGCCACCATCCATCCGAGGAATGTAGCGAAGGCGGTGAGGTGGACAACCGGGGCATAGAGTGCAGAGACTCGATCGGCGATGCGGCGGTATTTCGCGCGTCCGCCCTCGGCAGCCTCCATCAGCCGAACCATTTCCGCCAGGAAAGAGTCTTTTGCGGCAGCGGTGGCCTCGATCGTCAGGGGGCCGGTGAGATTGAGTACCCCGGCCTGGACGATTTGCCCGGCCGACGCTTGTCGCGGCGTGCTCTCGCCGGAGACCAGGGAGCAATCGAGGTCCGATGCCCCTGCTAGGACCTTGCCATCGACCGGGATCCTGTCGCCTGCGGCCACAAGGATCTGCATTCCGGCCTTGATTTCCTCTGTCGGCAGGTAATCGCGAGAGCCGTCGGCCCGTACGACCACTGCCCCGCGCGCGGCAAGTCGCGACAGACCTTTGACGGCGGTTCGCGCGCGCTCGCGCATGACATGGTCGAGCGTTCTGCCGATCAACAGGAAGAACAGCAGCGAAACGGAAGCGTCAAAATAAGCGTCATCGCGGTGATTGATCGTCCCGTAGAGGCTCATCGTGTAGGCGAGCGAAACGCCGACTGCGATAGGCACGTCCATATTCATGCTACCGTGGCGCAATGCGTTCCAGGCGGAGCGAAAGAAAATGCCGCCGGCGAAGGCGAGAGCAGGGATGGCAATCAGAGCCGAAACCCAATGGAAGAGGTCGCGGGTAATTCCTTCCGCACCGGACCAGACCGAGACCGACAGCAGCATAATGTTGCCCGCGGCAAAGCCGGAAACGGCAACCGCCCGGATCAGCTCCGACAAGGTCTTGTCCTCCTTGGCGGTCTCGGGGTCGAACAGATGCGCCTGAAAGCCAAGCCGTCCGAGCGTGGCGAAAATCGGTGGCACCTGGTCGCCACGCCAGCGCACTGACACGCGTTTGGTGGATAGATTCACGCGAGCGCTTTCGATGCCTTCCAGCTTTCCCAAAGCCGTCTCGACGGCGTGTATGCAGGCCGCGCAGTGAACTGTCGGTAACGACAGGTCGGTCTGATGCGTGTCGCCACCCAGACTGCGGCTGGCCAGTTTGATCTCGTCGCTTGACGGCAGCGCGGACGCTGCGTCGACGACGACCAGCGCCGCGCCGGCGCCCGGCGCGCAGCAGCTCATCGCAGCGCTCCCTTCGAGATCATGATGCGGCGAACATCACGAAATGGCAGAGCAAGGCCCGCATCGGCGTCGATTTCGACGATCCAGACCCCATCTTTCGGCGTATAACGCGCGGCAAATTCCCCGTGCCTATCGGCATGGCCACCTGAGGCCGCGGCAAGTGTCACAGCTCTGTCCTGCGCGTCGTAGGCGGGGTGCCGAAACAGGACCCGCACGCCGTGCAGCGGAACCATCATGCCCTTAGCATCGGCAACGCTGTAGCCAACTTCGCCTGAGACAATGGTCAAACTGCCTTCCCAGCCAAGTGCCGCTTGTGCCCGTCCTTCCCTGGCCTTCTCGTTGAACTGTTGGCTGGCCACGTACGTGTTCTCGACCACAAGGCCGGTCCAAGTCGTGCTGGCTAGCGTTGCCATGGTCAGGTTCACGGCGATCACGATGCCAAAGAAACCGAGAACTGTCAGGAGCATATGCTTGCCAGTGAATTCGCGTCTACTTTGCGTGTTGGCTTTCATCTCGCGATCTCCGGCGCATTGAAGCTGGCGGTGTACTCGGCCGATTCAGAGCTTGCCTCGTCCCCAATCCGAAACTTGAAGCCTTGCACCGGTTTGTTGACTTTGTTCGCCGGTTGGCGGACGAAAACCTTGAGCATTGTGAGCCGGTCCGGCTCCATTGGAACGGCGAATGAGCGGCCGGCTGGCAGGTCGACGCCGACGAGACTCATTTCCGCACCGGCGAGCCCTTCCAGGGTGAGCACGATCGTCCTCGGCTGCGGGATCATGTTGAGCAATTTGACGATGTAGCCGTTTCGGATCGAGCCGTCCGAAAGCGTTACAAATTGCGGATTGCGGTCGTGAAGGACATTCAAATCCAGCCGCTCACGCGTCAGCAGGCATGAGATGAGCACCAATCCGATCGCCAACCACGCCCCGAGATAAATGAAGCTGCGCAACCGAAAGATCTTGCGCAGATGGACGTGCGTGACACCCTCGAGGAAGGTGGTGCTCGAGTTCCTGATCAGCGCCGGGTTGATGGCACCGGTGCCGCCGGCGGTCGCCAGTGCCAAGTTGGCGTTGTAGTCCGCCAGCGTTGCATAGGAGATCAACCCGCGCGCGCGGCCGAGTTTGTCCATGACGCCATCGCAGGCGTCGATGCAGAGGGCGCAGGTGATACACTCCATCTGCTGGCCATTGCGGATATCGATACCCATCGGGCAGACCGCCCTGCAGGAATTGCAATCGACGCAATCGCCGACAGGCCGTTCGGGGGCCAAGGCTTTCTTGGCATGGCGGCAACGGGGTTCGCCGCGCCAGTCGTTGTATGTCACGGTCAGCGAATTTTCGTCGAGCATGGCGGCCTGGATGCGTGGCCAGGGGCACATATAGGTGCAGACCTGCTCGCGCATCAGCCCGCCAAACAAGTATGTGGTCCCCATCAGGATGGCCAGGGTGACATACGCGACGGGTGCCGCCGTGCCGGTGGCGATTTCGCCGAGCAGCTTCGGCGCATCGGCAAAGTAGAAGATCCAGGCCCCGCCTGTGGCAACTGCGATGACCAGCCACACGGCATGTTTGATTGTACGCAGAAGCAATTTGCGCGGGCTCCAGGGACCGGCTTCAAGTCTTATGCGGGCATTGCGATCACCTTCGATCGCGCGCTCAACGAAGAGGAACAGGTCGACCCAGACCGTCTGCGGACAGGTGTAGCCGCACCACGCCCGCCCGACCATGGACGTGACCATGAACAGGCCGATGCCGGCCATCATCAAAAGGCCCGCGACGTAGTAAAATTCCTGCGGCCAGATTTCGATGAAGAAGAAATAGAAGCGCCGGTTCCCGAGATCGAGCAGGACGGCTTGGTGCGGCGCGAAGGGGCCTCTATCCCATCGCAGCCATGGCGTCAGATAATAGATGGCGAGTGTTATCACCATGACCAGCCATTTGAACTGGCGGAAACGGCCCGAAGCACTCTTCGGGAAAATCTTCTTGCGCGCTGCATAGAGCTGTTGCCGAACGTTGGCGGAGTTCACAGCCTCGGCTGCGCGCCGTTCGATCTGCTTTTGGTCCAGCACCGCGCCTCCAGTCGAGCAGTCTGCAGCTTCGCGTCGAGCAAGCTTGCCGCAGGGGCGGCCGCGCCGCCTTGATGCAAGTCAATCCCGCGAGCCGAAAGGTAGGTCGAGGTGGCGAATGCACATAAACGGCAAGCTCCTTCACTTTGTCTCTCCCAGACGCGCCTCCCATGCTGGTCTGATTGGGTGCGCGGACCTGCGCGGCGATTGCGCTTTCCCCCGAGCCATCCCGGCTGCGCGCCGTTCGATCTACCTTTGGTCCAGCACCGCGCCTCCAGTCGAGCAGTCTGCAGCTTCCCGTCGAGCAAGTTTGCCGCAGGCGCGGCCGTGCCGCCTTGATGCAACTCAATCCCCCGAGCCGAAAGGTAGGTCGAGGCCCGGCTGTACAGCCGGGCCTCGTCGCTTGACGGTGGTGGGTGGTGAATAGGCCGCTTCTCCTATTCCCCACCGCCAAGCGAATGCACATAAACCGCAAGCTCCTTCACTTTTGTCTCCCCCAGACGGGCCTCCCATGCTGGCATCACACCCTGCTTGGGTGCGCGGACCTGCGCGGCGATTGCGCTTTCGCCCGAGCCATAAAGCCAGATCGCGTCAGTCAGGTCGGGAGCCCCAAGCTCACGGTTTCCCTTTGCGTTTTCGCCATGACAGCCAGCGCAATTGTCCGCGAACACGTTGGCGCCGAACTGAACCAGGATCTTATCGCGCACCGGCCCCGAAAGGCTAGCCACATACGCGCTGACCTGGCTGATCTGCTCGGGTTGAAGCACGTCTGCGAAGGCCGGCATTTCCGACTGGCGAGTATCCAGGTCGGGAGCAAAGCGGATGCCGTGGGTAATGGTCTTCTGGATTTCCTCGGCCTTACCGCCCCACAGCCAGTCGTCGTCGTTGAGATTTGGAAAGCCCTTGGAGCCTTGAGCGCCAGAGCCATGACACTGCACGCAATTGACCTTGAACGCCGCGCCGCCGGCTGAGACAGCAAATTCGCGCAACGTGTCATCCGCAAGGATTTCGGACACGGATTTCGATTGGACCCCGGCGACATATTTGTCCTTGGCCGCGTCCGCGGCCGCAAGCTCGTTCTTGACCTCGTTGCGGCTCGAATAACCGAGAACACCTTTCGTGGCGGACGTCAGCATCGGCCATGCCGGATAGGCAATCGTATAGCCGACGGCCCAGACGATGGTGATATAGAAGCAAATCACCCACCATCGGGGGAGCGGATTGTTAAGCTCCCTGATGCCATCCCATTCGTGACCGGTCGTAGAGATGCCAGAGACTTCGTCGATATCCTCGCGGCTCATGATCAGTCATCCTTGAAAGGGATCCGGGCAGCTTGGTCGGCCCGCGTTCTACCACCTGGGCGCAGGGCAAAAGCAATGCAGCCGACAAAGAACAGCGCCATGCCAGCCAGGCCCCAGCTGTCGGCGAACTCCCGCATCAAATTATAGCCCATGCATCCCCCTTAGCGGTAGCCAGCTGCATCATCATAGGTCTTGAAATCGACCAGAGTGCCGAGCATCTGCAAATATGCGACCAGCGCGTCCATCTCCGTGACCTGGCCTGGATTGCCGTCGAAATCACCGATCTTGGCCTTGGGATAGCGCTTTTCGAGGGCCGCCGTGTCGGCGGCAGGATCTGCTTGTGCTTTCAGATCGGCGTTGGCATTGGCGATCATGTCTGGCGTGTAGGGAACGCCGACGCGAGCGTTCGCCACGAGATGCGTTGAGAAGTCTTTCACGGCGATTTGGGCGTCCTTGAGGAACCCATAGCTCGGCATGATCGATTCAGGCACGACCGAGCGCGGGTTCGTCAGGTGCTGCGTGTGCCACTCGTTGGAATATCGATCGCCGACGCGCGCCAGGTCCGGACCGGTGCGTTTCGAACCCCACTGGAAGGGATGGTCGTACATCGACTCGGCCGCCAGGCTGTAATGCCCATACCGTTCGACCTCGTCGCGAAACGGCCTGATCATCTGGCTGTGGCAGAGGTAGCAGCCTTCGCGCACGTAGATGTTGCGCCCGACAAGTTCGAGCGGCGAATAGGGGCGCATGCCTTCCACCTTCTCGATCGTGTTGTCGAGGTAGAAGAGCGGCGCGATCTCGACGATGCCGCCGACGGTCACCACAAGAAGCGAGCCAACGAGGAGGAGCGTGGCGTTTCTCTCGATGAGGGCGTGTTTGGCCATCAAGCCCATGTTTGGCTTCCTTATTCGGCAGGCTGGAAAGCGGACACGGAACCCGGCAATGGCTGCTCTTCGCGCCGGCGGCCAAGAATGGTCATGGCGATGTTCCAGGCCATGATCAGGGCACCCGAGAGATACATCGCGCCCCCCAGGGCCCGCATGACATAGTAGGGGTGCATGGCAGCGACGGTTTCGGCGAAGGAGTAGACTAGGAATCCCTGCTCGTCGTATTCGCGCCACATCAACCCCTGCATGACGCCGGAGACCCACATCGCGGCCGCGTAGACCACGATGCCAAGTGTCGCCAGCCAGAAGTGCCAGGTGACGAGGCGCAGCGAATAAAGACGTTCGCGGTTCCACAGTTTTGGCACCATGTAGTAGAGCGCGCCGAACGAGATCATGCCGACCCAGCCGAGCGCGCCCGAGTGAACATGGCCGATGGTCCAGTCTGTATAGTGCGACAGTGAGTTCACCGTCCTGATCGACATGACCGGACCTTCGAAGGTCGACATGCCGTAGAAGGCGATCGCGGCAACCATCATGCGAATGATCGGGTCGATGCGGATCTTGTCCCAAGCCCCTGACAAGGTCATCAGGCCGTTGATCATGCCGCCCCATGATGGCATCCACAGCATGATCGAGAACGCCATGCCGAGCGTCTGCGCCCAATCGGGCAGGGCGGTGTAATGCAGGTGATGCGGTCCGGCCCAGATGTAGAGGAAGATCAACGCCCAGAAGTGGATGATCGACAGCCGATAGGAATAGACCGGCCTGTTGGCCTGCTTCGGCACGAAATAGTACATCATGCCGAGGAAGCCGGCCGTCAGGAAGAAACCGACCGCGTTATGCCCGTACCACCATTGCGTCAGGGCGTCCTGGACACCGGAGAAGGCGGAGTAGCTTTTGGAACCGAGGAAGGAAGCAGGAATCGACAGATTGTTGACCACATGCAGCATCGCGATGGTCACGATGAAGGACAAGTAGAACCAGTTGGCGACGTAAATATGCGGTTCCTTGCGCTTCAGGATGGTGCCGAGGAAAAGGATCAGGTACGCGACCCAGACAATGGTCAGCCATATGTCGACATACCATTCCGGCTCGGCGTATTCGCGGCTCTCGGTGATGCCGAGCAGGTAGCCGGTCGCTGCCATGACAATGAAGAGCTGGTAGCCCCAGAACACGAACCAGGCGAGATTGCCGCCGAACAGCCGGGCACGGCAGGTTCGTTGCACCACATAGAGCGAGGTGCAAATAAGCGCGTTGCCGCCGAAGGCGAAGACGACGCCGGATGTATGAAGGGGCCGCAAGCGGCCGAAATTGAACCAGGGCTGGATGTTGAGGTCCGGATAGGCCAGCTGCAGCGCAATGGCCAAGCCAACCAGCATCCCGACGACGCCCCAGAACATGGTGGCGATGGCACCGTGGCGGATCGGCCCATCCATATAGGCCGATCGATCAATCGGAGCTGCCGGTTCGATGTTGCGCAGCAGAACGGCCGTGAAACCGGCAAGAACAAAAAACAACACCCACATATGTTGCCGGAAAGGTTCGTCTATGCCGAAACCGGCCGCCACCAGAGCGGCGAAGGCGAACAAGCTCAGGGCGAAGATTTCTCTGCCGAATTTCATGACATGTCCCTGACGGCGGATTTGATGCGGACGCGGGTCCGCTCCCCACTAATCCCGTAAACGGCGTGTTGGCGCCTTGATCTATGTCAAGGGCGATGATCGTCAGTCGGACAATTCTGCGTTCTGAACTCACGCGGAGGCGCCCACATGGCCAGCTGCAAATCTTCAGTGGTCGTTAGATGCAAAGCCTGGCCGTTTGTCGAAGGCTGCTTTCATGGCAGCCGACCGTGCGGGGATGTCTGTCTCTTGCACGATCGCAAGTTGCGGATCTACGACGAGCTGGAAGCGATAGCCGACGGATTGCCCTCGGTGAATCGGTCGAGGTGCCTGCTGATGGCAAAAGAATTGGTGCCGCTGCTGCGCATAAGCTATGCCCGTGAGGAAGAGCATCTCTTTCCTGCGTTTGCGAGAGACGCAACTGATGGCAAGCCGATGGCTTCGCTACGTCGCTTGCGGGCCGAGCACATCGAGGATGAGTGCGCGGCACAGGATCTAACCGATACCCTGCTGACAATCGGGCATGGGGGTCGCATCACCAACCCTGAGGCCCTCGGCTTCATGTTACGGGCCTTTGTTTGTGCGTCACGGCGACACATCGCATTCGAACGCGAGCACGTCCTGCCAGTTGTCGCAAAGCAAAATCGTGCGAACCGACCGGAGACCTAAGCGTCAGAACACGCCCAAGTGCCCGAACAGCGTTGCAGCCGGCTCACGCTACCGACCACGACATGACGATTGTTCTTAATCTGGATCACGCCGTCGGCACGAAGCTTTGTCAGCTGACGGCTGATGGTCTCGACCGTCAGGCCGAGAAAGTCGGCGATATCGGCGCGGGTGAGCGGCAGATCGAAAGTTGCCGATCCCTTGCTGGTGTCCGTCGCCGGGTCGATATTCCTCGCGATCAGGAAGAGAAAACTCGCTACCTTCTCAGCCGCCGTCTTACGGCCCAGAGTCACCATCCACTCGCGAGCCTCATCCAATTCCATCAGTGTCTGCTTGAGCAGGCGGTGTTCTAGAGCTGGTGCCTCCCTCATCATCCGCTCGATAGCCGCTTTCGGGAACGAGCACAGCGAGACTTCGGTCGCGGTCTCCGCGTTGATCTCGCTTTCCGACTTGAACGGCCGGCCCACAAAATCGGGCGCGAATTGAAGCCCGACGATCTGCTGGCGTCCGTCCGCAAGACCCTTGGTCAGCTTTATGACGCCCGAAAGCAGGTTCGAATAGGTTTCGATCGCTTCGGCGTCTCCGACCAGCTCGGTTCCGGGCGGAACGCTGTGTCTCGACGAGGCCTTGGCCAAGTCGACCAACTGATTGGGCTCGAGCGCGCCGCACAGCCCGTAGTTCCGCGCATCGCAGGATCGGCAAAGCAGAGGAAGGACATCGCTTTGAACGTCTTGTCGGATGGTCATCACACGGCCCGTACGGAAAAAATGGTGGCGGCAAGATAGCACCGCTGCCGCGTCAGGTGTTGCGTCAGTTTGTCCTGCCTCGGCACCGTTGATCGAAATCAAGGCGGCCGCGGTTTGCAGAGGGCAAGTTGCCCTCATGCATGAAACAGCAACCCACGGCACGCGTCCCGAACTGACCGTCATGCTGCGCGAGACCGTGCCGCGTTACACGAGCTATCCGACCGCGCCACATTTTCATTCTGGTGTCGATGCCGGTCTGCTTCGAGGCTGGATCAATGCCATCAAAGGCGACGACGAGTTGTCGCTGTATTTCCACATTCCCTATCGTAACACGCTGTGCTGGTTTTGCGCCTGCCACACCTACGCGGCATTATGCGCCGGTGGCAACCCTCCTGCGCGTTCTACATTGCCAGATCGAAACGGTCGGGCGTCTCATAAGGGGCAGGGGCCGACGTGCGTGCTGTCCATTTTGGCGGCGGCTCCCCGACCATCCTGAAACCCTACGACATACTTGCGCTCGGAAAAGCCTTACGCGACCGGTTCGATCTTTGCCCCGATGCCAGCTTCAGCGTCGAAATCGAATCCCGCGACATCGACGAAGCCCGTCTCAATGCGCTCGGCGCGATCGGCATGACGAGAGCAAGTCTGAGCGTACAGGATTTCCATCCCAAGGTGCAGAAGGCCATCAATCGCGAGCAGAGTTTCCGCCTGACCAAGAGTGTGGTGGACGGCGTACGCGCCCGCGGCGTGAATCGGTTAATCTTGACCTGCTCTACGGACTGCCGCACCAGACGCTTGAAGCGTCGCCGCGACAGTCGCGCACGCCTTGACGCTGGAGCCCGACAGGGTTGCGGTGTACGGCCATGCTCATGTGCCGTGGGTCAAGAAGCAGCAAACGATGATTGACGAGGCCTGGCTGCCCGATTCCGCCGAACGGCTGGCGCAGTCGCAGCTTGCCGCGGGATCATCGTGCGAGCCGGCCATGAGGCGATCGGGCTTGATCATTTTGCCAGGCCGCACGATTTGCTCGCCATCGCGGCGCGCACGGGCAGCCTACGCCGCAACTTCCAAGGCTACAGGCGAAGACAACTGCGAAACCCTGATCGGTCTTGGCCCATCCTCCATCAGCCGCTTCCGGCAAGGCTACGCCCCGAATATGGTTGTGACTGGCGAGTAAGAGAAGGCTGCGGTTGCCGGCCAATTGGCAAGGGGCAGGGTCATCGAGCGCCTGATGTGCGACTTCGCTTTCTCGGCGCTCGACTTGGTAGAGCGTTTCGGTCGGGTCGGCCAAAGGGTCCTCCGTCAGGCAAGCCGCGTCGCGATCGGCGGCTCAGGCAGGCTGCTACAAGCCGACGGCAATAATTTTGTCGTGCCGCAGGAGAGCCGTCCCCTTGTCAGGACTGTGGCGGCGAAATTCGACAATACCTTGAGACGGGAACAGGCAGGTATTCTGTGGCCGTCTGAGTGGCTGCGGTGGACACGTCTGGGCCACAGGTGCTCGCCATCTTGAACACCAATCATGGACTGTGTTGCCCGAGCAAACCGTGCGCAGAACGGGGTCCCGTCTCTAAAACCGAAGCTAGCGCCTCAGCACGGCAGAAATTCCGCGTCGGACAAATGGCAGATTTTGACCGAGCCGAAGGCCAACATGCCTTGCGACCTGCGCCAGCGGGCGATCGTCTGTATAAAGCTTAACCAGCATGTTGGTCGCGTGGTAAAGCGGCGCGGCGCTCAGCCTTAGCCGGGCTTCGTATCGGCGAAGCAGGGTTGGATCGGCGATATCGGTTCCTTTGCGCCAAGCCGTCAGAATTCCCTTAGCAAGCTGATGCTGACCACCAAGGCCGATGTTGAAGCCATGCGCTGTGACCGGATGCATGCCGACAGCCGCATCCCCGATGAGCGCGGCGCGCGGCATCCAGAACCTGTCTGCCCAAGTCGTGACGAGTGAGTAGGCGTGGCGGCTGCTGGCCAGCGACATCTTACCCAACCGTCCGCCACAGCGCTGGGTCATCTCCGCAAGAAAAGCAGCATCGTTCATCAGGACAAGCCGGGAAACCTCGTTTGCGGGAAGTGTCACAAGCAGTGACGACACGCCAGTCGCAAGCGGCAGCATCGCGATCGTCTGCTTATCATCAAACCATTCCGTCGCGATGCGGTGATGGTGCAGCTCATGACGCACACGGCAGATCAGCATCGAGCAGCCGAGCCGATTGACGTCGGCGGCAATGCCCAGCAGATCGCGCAGGACAGACAGGCGTGAATCCGCCGCCACGAGAAGCTGGGCGTGGAGCTGTCGACCATCTGAGAAGGTCACCGTCGCGTCACCGCGTTTGATGTGAGCGGCGACGACGTTGCAGTCAGCGAACACACGTGCATGCTCCCGTGTCCGGACAACGCTGAAAAGGGCACTGCGAATCCGATGGTTGGAGACGAGAACCCCCAGCGGCTTCGCGCTTCCCGCAGGCGCGTCGAAGCTCAGGGCGAAAGGATTCGATCCGTTGAGCACACGCGCACCGAGCAGGGGCGATTTCTCCGAATGGGGGATGCCATCCCATGCGCCGAGCTCTCGTAGAATCTTAACTGAAGCGTGAGTGAGTGCAATCTCGCGTCCGTCGAAGGCGGGCTGCGCCAGATCTGCCATCGACCGGCGTTCGATCAACGCGACCTTGAGGTCACTTGCGGCAAGCGACGCGGCAAACGCCAGTCCAACCGGGCCGGCCCCGACCACAATTATGTCAAAGCTGGTCATCTTGCGCTAACGCCGCCGCTGTGCGGGCCAAGGGAAACATGTGAACAGCAGACTTGCCCGACCGTTTTCCGATGGCTCGGTTCGGCATTTTGCCTCTCGAGACAAGAAATTTTTGCGACGTTGATCCAGGTCAATGCCCGCCGCGCGCGTCCACATGATTCTTCCAAAAAAACGACATTCAGTAGGTGATACATGGCCGACATCGTCTCGAAGCTTGTCCGGGAGTGCAACACAGCGCGGTTCAAGGGCGTGGATTTTCTAACGATCTGGCAGACAACGCTGAAACAACATCCCTACGTCGCGGGCGAGCCGCTGCAAGATCAGAACGAAGCTGGACCTGCGCTCATGATCCCGTTGATCACCGGCCGTCATCTCATATTTGACGCTTCAGGTTTTCGGCTGGGCTAAATAGCAGTGTGGTAGCGGCTGACCACCCGGTTTCGACCAGGAACAGCCACAGCTTGCGTGCTTAATGACGAGATTGCGAAGAAGCCCAAGCCCATCACTGTCAATGTAAAGTCCAACCACCGAAAAAGTTTCCGCCGCCATATCATTCTCCTTGAAGCGCGGATGACGAGAGCATGCCGTAAACGGACAAGCCTTGATCTGGGTCAAGCACCACCGAAAGATTGATCGAAAAACGTTTCTTAACCGGCCGATTTGCCAGCCGCCAACTCGACAGATCGTCCCAGCGCCGCCTGCGGGCGCCGCGCCGGTTGACGTGTAGCCTCATCTCCGTGACTTGTACCAAGCTCCGAAGCAAGCTGCCTGCAGCCTCGCCTTTCTTGCGCGATTTGATAAGATGCTTTGCCGCGCGGTCGGAACGACAACGGCACCAGCGGCCTAGGCCGGCATCGGCACCTCAGCCGGAAAGCCTTCGCCGTACGGAGCCGCGCGGCATTCGGTCCGATGTCCGATGTCGGATATGCGACGTCGCTGGATCGACCCAATCGTCTGTTTCGGCACCACCTCTCGTTTGGAACGATGCTTGCGTGGCCGTCCGCGAATGTCCCTGAGCGTCTGGACGCCCATGCCTTTGCCGATCCTTGCGCTTGCCATTGCGTCCTTCTGCATCGGCACCACCGAATTCGTCATCATGGGCCTGCTGCCGGAGGTCGCCGCCGATCTCGGCGTCACGATCCCCTCGGCCGGCCTGCTGGTCACCGGCTACGCGCTGGGCGTCGTCTTCGGCGCGCCTGTCGTGGCCATGGCCACCGCGCATCTGCCGCGCAAGCCGGTGCTGGTCGGGCTTGCGGCCCTGTTCGTCGTCGGCAATCTCTTTTGCGCCATCGCGCCCAATTACTGGCTGCTGATGGCCGCGCGTGTCTTCACCGCTTTCGGCCATGGCGCCTTCTTCGGCATCGGCTCTGTCGTCGCCGCCAGCCTGGTGCCGCGCAACAAGCGCGCCAGCGCGATGGCGATGATGTTCGTGGGATTGACGCTCTCCAACATCCTCGGCGTTCCCGCTGGAACGGCACTCGGCCAAGCCTTCTGTTGGCGGGTTACTTTCCTGGCCGTGGTCGGCATCGGCCTGATCTCGGTCGCGGCCATCGCATGGCTGGTGCCGTCCGATGTCGCCGAGCCAAGCGGGGGCGGCCTGCGCGCGGAAGTCCGCGTGCTCGGCAGGCTGCAGGTGTGGCTGGCGATGCTGATCGCGGCGCTGACCTCGGCCAGCCTTTTCGCCGTTTTCACCTATATCAAACCCTATCTCACCGACGTGTCGGGCCTGCCGACCGCGGCGGTCACCTGGGTGCTTTTGCTTTTCGGTGCCGGCATGACCATCGGCAACGTCATTGGCGGCAGGCTGGCCGACTGGAAACTGATGCCGACAGTGATCGCCACCTTGCTGCTGATGGCCCTGCTGTTCGTCGGCTTCATGCAGTTCGGCGCGATCGCCGGCGTTGCCGTCGGCATCGTCTTCCTGTGGGGCCTGCTCATCTTCGTCGTCGTGCCGCCGCTGCAGATCCGCGTCGTCGAGGCAGCGTCCGATGGACCGAACCTTGCCGCCACGCTCAACCAGGGCGCCTTCAATGTCGGCAATGCCGGCGGCGCCTGGATCGGCGGCGTGGCGCTGTCCGCGGGCGTTTCCTACGCCAATTTGCCGCTGGTGGGCGCGGTGCTCGCCCTGCTGGCGTTCACTGTCGCGGTGCTGCTGCAGTCGCTCGATCGCCGGACTGGCCTGCAGACGCGGATGGCTTAAGCAGCATCTCGGCATCACACATATTCCGCGGGATCAGCCCGTGTGCCGCCCTTGAGCAGCAGGAGCCCGAGGCTCGGATCGGAAAGATAAGAGAGTTTGCCGCCGGCTGAGGCGGCCAAGTGCGGACACAAGGGTGGGCGTGCCTTGTGTCGGCCCTGACATTCCACCGCTTGACCGAACTTCCAATCCGATGCGGCGGCGAAGTAGGGCTGGCCCCCAAATCCGACGGTAAGGCGATCCGTGTTGTGCGTTTCACCCGAAATCTGCTCAACGACAGAGTGAAAACGGGTCTGCCAGCGCAATTATGCCTCCAGCCGGGCTCCCCAGAGTTGCCATCCCCTGTCGGCTCCTGCTCAGCCGTGGAGCGGTATTCCCGCCTTGCTGCCATTGGGGAAGCTCGCAACAGTCTTGGGTTCGTCGCCGAGGCTCCGGACGGCATAGCCAGCAAATAGAATGTTACAGATACCTGGTCACGACAGCGGCAGACGGTTTAATGAGCGGGTTGAGGCAAAGGAATGAGAGAATGACCAAGTTCAAGAAGTCTTCGGAGCTTGGGGCTGGTGCAATGTCGTGGCAGGTTTGGCTCGCATAGCTGGCACAGTACAGCAGGGGCATGGAGCACACACTGTGCAGGATTGTGCGAAGTGCAACGAAGTGTCGGACATCGGACGTAGCAGTTCCGGCGGAGCCCGTTGTAATTAGAGGGGTTCTCATTTGGCACGACTGATGCAGTGTGATCCGCAACAAGACGGCATTGAGATCGCACCAGGAAAGTCGAATGGGCGCAATGGTTCCCTCCTAGCGTGATCAAGAGTTTGAAGCCATCCTAAGCATCGCAGCCAAGATCTCGGCATCGTCCACATTCGACGCGATCAGACCACCGGGTGATGGCACAGCAGCTTACGCAGGCCGGTGCCGGAGCCTCGGAATAGAACTGGAGACGCCATGACGGGAGAGAGCGAACCATTCGAGGACGAAACACCGACTATCGGGCGCCAGCGTTTGAAGCCCGAGTGGCCTGGTCAGGAGAGGGAACAACATTCACGCGCGTCCGGCCCTGAGATGATGCGAAGCCAGTGTTTTTCTCCTTGGAATTCTTGTGCGTGGCGCCGGGGTGCGATTTGGGGATCGTCGCGAAACCAAGCAGTCACGCGACCTTGAACGTGCCATCCGACCTCGGGAGGGTGATTTTTTTCGCGGACCGATCGCCTCCGTCGGGCAGAGGTCGGGAAGCTCCCTCGGCGGACTTCGGGCGGATGTTCCTCCCACTCCATTGCGGCGGTGACCAAAGCCATGCCGCGCAAAGCCTGCAGAGCATGAACGACCGGGGCCAACGACCAGTCGCTCAACATCATCTCGATGTGCTTTGTCAGCCGATCCCGGCGGTCTGTTGCCGCCTCGATCATGGCGATGTGATCCTCGAGCACAATGTGATGGGCCGGTTGCGCGAAGAAGGCCGGCCAGCCAACGACGGTGCATCTGCGTCCAGGCCGGACGGCCATAATGGCAGCCGTGGCGCAACAGAAATCCGCTGAGTTGCTGGCGCGCCTGCCGCAGACTGCACACCGCAGCCAGGCGTGCCCGCACCAGGTCGCGCATCGCCTCATGGGCAGGATCGGGGATCCAGACGGCGCTGAGCTCACCAGCGCGATGAAGCCTTGCCAGATTGTTCGCATCTCGGCGGTCTGTCTTGAAGCGATCGCCCGGCTTTCGCGGGATCAGGGAGGGCGAAACGACCACACCGTCATGGCCAGCCTCGGAAAGCTGCCGCTGAATGCCGTAGCCGCAAGGTCCTGCTTCGTAGCAAAACTTCAGCGTTCGCCCGGCTGCGAAAGCTTCGTCAGCATGCGGGCCAAGGCCGTGGGCGTGTTTTCGATCTGGCCAAAACGCGCGCACGTCACCGCGCTTACCGCCATCGGCAAACGCCACCGCATCGTTTCTCTGTGAACATCCAATCCGACATATGTGATAGTCTCGTCCATGGCCCGTCTCCTATGCATGAGGCTCTACGAGAGGGATCGCTCTCGCAACCCTCGATACCTGCATACTGTGAGACGGGTCACCTAGCCCCAAGCGAACATTTAGGCTCGTCGGCGTGAAGTCCGGCCGCAAAAGAAACGCTGGTCACACTCATCCATCCGCACCCCGCAGGAATGCCACAAAACCCTGTTACGAGTGATTGCCAATCATCACGCGTGGCGGCATTCCGCCCAAAAGGAGATCATGTCCAATATCGATGGCGGTATTTACGATTCACTCGGGATACTGGCCGTATTTGCCCTCGTCGCCGCCAATGGTTTCTTTGTAGCGGCCGAATTTTCACTTGTGGCGGTTCGCCGCAGCCGCGTGATCGAACTGGTCAATGCCGGCAGGCTCAATGCAAACGCCTTGAAGCGCGCCGTCGACAATCTCGACGCCAACCTCGCGGCCACCCAACTCGGCATCACAATATCCTCGCTCGCGCTCGGGTGGGTCGGCGAACCCGCGCTCGGCCATCTAATCGAGCCGCTGCTGAACGCATTGCCGGGATCGCTGGCGACATTCGGTTCGCACGCCATCGCGGTCGTCATTTCCTTCATTATCATCACCGCGCTGCATATCGTGCTGGGTGAACTGGCGCCCAAGAGCCTGGCGCTCCAGCGCAGCGAGGGGACCGCGCTCCGGGCGGTGCGCCCGCTCGGACTGTTCCTGTTCCTGTTGCGCCCAGCAATCATCGGCCTCAACCGTCTCGGTAACCTCGTGCTGCACCTCTGTGGGCTGCGGCCGGGAACGGGCGAGGAACCGCTGCATTCGCCCGAGGAACTTAAACTGCTCGTCGCCGCCAGCCAGGAGGCCGGGATGCTGCAGCAGGCGCAGCAGGATCTGGTCGAGCGCGTCTTCAACATAGGCGACCGCCGCATCGCCAACATCATGACGCCGCGACGCGACGTCGACTGGATCGACGCCGATGACAGCCTCGAGGAGATGCTCCGCGCTGTCCGCGACTGCCGCCACGACCAGCTCCTGGTCGGGCGCGGCGGCATCGACGAGCCGCTGGGCATGGTCCTGAAGAAGGATCTTCTCGACCAGGTGCTCCACGGTAACGCTTTAAATCCGATGGCCGTCATCGGCGAACCGGTAATCGTGCATGAGGGAACGCCGATCTTCCGCGTGCTCGACCAGTTCAAGAGAGCGCCGGTGCGACTCGCCATCGTCCTCGACGAATATGGCAGCCTGGAAGGGATCGTCACCCAGACCGATCTGCTCGAAGCCATCGCCGGCGACCTGCCGGACATGGAAGGCGAGGCCCCCGACATCGTCGAGCGTGACGACGGCTCGCTGCTGATCGACGGCATGATGCTGGCGCACGACGCCTTCGCACGGCTCGGGTTTCGGCCGGGATCTGCGGAGGGCGATTTCCACACCATCGCAGGCTTCGCCTTGTTCCAACTCGGACATCTTCCCGAAGCCCGCGAACATTTTACCTACGAGGGCTGGCGCTTCGAAATCCTCGAGATGGACGGGAGGCGCATCGACAAGCTGCTCGTGCGCCGCGAAGCCGCTACATCCACTGCTGCAGCCATTTGAGGCCGAAGACGCCGGGCGCCAGTATGCCCAGCCCAGATGATCGCTGACGTTGGCCATCTGGAAGGTCAGCGCGGGCATCTCGCAGATGCCTGCGACCAGCGGCATCGAAGCGCGCAACGGGCCCGAGAAGCGGCCGACCAACGCCCGCCCCAGCTTGCGGTTACCCCAGCCACCACAATGCCGCGATCACCACCGCGATGGCCGCTACCGTCAGTCCCAGCATGATGTAGGAGCCCTTGATGATGTCGCCGATGATCTTCTTGATCATTTCGCGGTCGTTCAGGTTTGGGAAGGGTTCGCTCGGCTGCGCCACGTCGAGGAAATGGCAGAGCGGGCCCCAGCCTTCGCTGACCTTGAACACCAGCAGTTTTTCCGGCGGCACGGCCGCCTTCACCTCGTCGACATAGGCGTTGTAGCGGGCTACCGCCTTGTCGCGGTCGCCCATGACGCCGGCCAGTGTGCGCCCCCAGATGAGCTTTCGCGACATGTCGCCGAACTTGCGGCCGAACGGGGTGAGCCATTCCAGGATCTTGAACTGCCACAGGTTCTCGGTGAAGTAGATCGTGTCGATCGTGCTTTCGTACCATGCCTCGGCGCCGCGTGGGTGCAATGTCAGCAGCACCTTGGCGTCGGGGTAGGCCACCATCAGTTCGCGCCACACGCAGCAGCCGGGATTGTCGACCGTGGCCGTGTAATTGGCGAACACCTTTCCCCAGTCCTGCTGTGAACCGGGCGGGCTGTTGGCCACCTTGCGCCAGAAATCGAGATGGCCTGTGTTGGCCTTGTTCATGATCACTTCCTGCATGTGGTAGCAGGGCAGGCCAAGTTTGTTCAGCGCGGCAAAGGTCGACCATGTGCCGGTGCGGCCGAAACCGGCCCCGATCAATTTGAGCGTCATTCCCCATCCCCCACCCCGGTCCGTGAGCACATTCTCATCCTCGAAAATGGCTCTTGCAGCTCTTCTGAACCGGATGGGAAAGCAACGTGAATATGACATCACGGTCGATTCCATTTGTTCGAAGGCAGATAGCGATTTTGGGCCTACACTCGCTAAGCATGAACTGTCCTCACTCAGACAATAGAATCCTCGGGATTGCGGTTATGCAGGCGAATATTGCCACTCATTACCCACGAGCCTTGCTCCGAAAACGAATACCGGGGCAGCTCTTGCTAGCGGAGCAAGCTTCAAAATTTGTGCCAACTGCACAGCGGAACGCGAACGCAATTTCTTAGACAAATTCAGAGGGCTAAGGCACCACGGTAGTGTCGGCGAACGCCCACATCTCGCGGTGTCGCGGACTAGCTAACAAAGCCGACAAGAGTATTGGTGGCCGCCTTTGTCGGAGTGCCGAGTACGAGCCCTTCGCGACTACGGCGGATTCCTGCCCGCTGCTTTGCTTTTGCTTTCCATCAACCGTGCCGATCTCCGGCTCTCTGAATTGAAGGCGCGATGCGGCCTTGACGCGGCCCGAATCGCGTTCCTGGACTCTGACCTCCAGCCGGGTCCGGTAACGTCTATGTTCGAGACCCGACACACCGACGCGCCGGTATTCCACCCCGCGCGTCTTGAAAGATCTGGTCCTCTCCTTTTGCTCCGACCACCTCTGCGATGGCACGACGATTGCACGGCGCACAGCGAGGCTCGCCGCGTGTGGGCGGGGTGTTCGCGTGGATTAAACAAAGGATGCAGGCGAAGGAACATGACAGTGGGCAAACATCGGGGACGGGAATAGCTGAGGCGGGGTTGCTTCGCATGCAAACCAACCGGTTCGAACAGGATCGTCCGGAGTTCGACAAACCGCGAGCAGGTCGAAAGCGGAATGGACATTGCAAGAGAGCGGCCATGGGACGCTGCAGTGCGCGACGGCGATAAGGGACTGATCTTTGCGCTAGGACGGTTCATGCCACCTGATCCGCAAGGTCAGTGACTTGTGACTCTGGGGCTGAGGACTGCTTCGCTGGAGGCCAAAGCTGGCTCATTTTGAACAGGACAACTACGACGCCAACCATCAACATCCGGATGAAGGAACCGCCATGTACATCGCCATGAACCGCTTCAAGGTCCAGAACGGCTCGGAAGCAGCTTTCCAAGCCGTCTGGAAAAACCGCGATTCCAGCCTTGCCGAGATGAAGGGATTCCGAGAATTCCATTTGCTGCGCGGCCCGGTCAACGAGACCGAAGGTTACACGCTGTTTGCCTCGCACACAGTGTGGGCAACCCACGACGATTTCGTCGCCTGGACCAGATCGGAGAATTTCCTCGCCGCCCACAGGAACCTCGACACGACGAAAGTCCACTATCTCGGCCACCCGCAGTTCGAGGGCTTCTCCGTCCTCGAGGCCGCGTAAGTACCGACTTGGTCTCTGCAGCGGCGACCAGGCTGGCATTGCCGCCCGGCCGTCGATCGCGCCGCGCGCTTGCGTACCTGCCTCGGCATTTGCCGCCTTGGCCGCGTATATATCAGCCGATGCTAAAGCGCGCCGATCCATGTGGGTGACCAGGAAAGCCGCGGACACGCGCGCATTGGCATTGTTCCATGTGGCTGCATCAAATCGCTCGACCGGTCCCTGAACCGCAAGCCAAGGACAGTGCTGGCCGACGTCGTGCGGGTGACCGTGGCGGAGCGAATGGCCTTTTGTCGATCGACCTCTATCGGCCGGAGACCGAACGCCTGCTACCGAAAATGACGCGCGGGCCAAAGGCCAGACTGAGCTACGACCCGCCCAGGCATCACAGTGCACGCTGCTAAGCAGATTCCATCAATTTGACCAACAAACAGCATCTTTTATTCGGTGCTCACCGTGATTCTCGGGGTGGTGCATGGCGGGCAAATCTCCGGTGACGGCAGGTAAGGAAGAGCGCGAGGCGCTGCGGAGGTTGGCCCGATCACGCGACCGCGGCGAGGCGGACGCGCTCGGATCGAAGCCGTCACCAACCGAAAGATGGCTGACTTTTTTCACGAATTTGATCACAAACGCATCATGAATGCTCGCCTGCACATAAAGCCGGTTCGCGGAAACACAGGTCTGACCTGCATTGCGGAACTTCGCGTGGATCGCACCATCCACTACCGCATCGACGTCCGCATCGTCGAAGACGATGAAAGGCGCGTTGCCACCGAGCTCGAGGCTGACTTTCTTGATCTGGTCCGAACACTGGCGCATGAGCAGCCGGCCGACCTCGGTCGAGCCTGTAAAACTGATCTTACGGACCTTAGCATTGGAGCAGAGTTCACGGCCAATCATATCGCCTTCGGAAGCGAAGATCCGGTTGACGACGCCTTCGGGAAAGCCAGCCTCGTGGGCGAGAGCAAACATTGCACCCGCAACAAGCGGGGTCTGCTCAGCGGGCTTGAGCACGATTGTGCAGCCCGCGGCCAAGGTCGGCGAGATCTTGCGTGCCACCATGGAGGCCGGAAAATTCCATGGCGTGATCGTGCCAACAACGCCGATTGGCTGCTTGATCACAAGCATGCGGCGGTCTGTCGATGGCGCCGCGATCGTCTCGCCGTAGATACGATTGGCCTCCTCGGCATACCATTGCAGGTACGCGGCCGCATGCGAAACCTCGGATTTTGCCTCGGCAAGTGGCTTGCCCATCTCGGCGGTAAGAATTGTAGCGAGGTCGTCTGAGTGGTCAACGATCAGCTGGTGCCAGCGCCACAGTATGTCGCTGCGCTCCCGCGCGGTCAACACAGCCCATGCAGGCTGCGCCTCATAGGCCTTGTCGATCGCGGCTCGCGTTTGCTCGACGCCCATGTCGGGAAGCTCGGCCAGCAATTCGCCGGTCGATGGATTGAAAACCCTAAATGAACGCTCGCTAGCCGGCCTACAATCGACGGCATATGGTCGATCGCGCCGAACAGGTCCGGGGCTTTCAGGTGGCGGTCATCGGTAGGCATAGAGGCAATATCGGCTTCCTCAACGCGACGAAGGTGTCGATCAGCAGGCTGCCGAGTCTATCCCGCACGGCGCGCCTTTCACATAGAGCCTCGGATGGACGGCGGGTAGACCCACCGTCACTCTAAGCCGGAAGAAAAGCTGTCACTCCGGCAAAGGAGGCGCGTCACAACAGCGAGTCCTAAAGAAAAAGACGCCTGTGAACTCCGCGTGGCAGCAGGCCATGAGCGGTCTGCCGTTGTCGGTAATTGGGGTTGACAAGTTGTCATGATAGGCGACGGTTTTGACGATGCGGCGATCCATCGGCAACAGCACGGCTCATCTGCCGCATCATGTCACCGAACACCTGGCCTGTGACAACCCACGGACGTTATCCGCAGCCAATTACGACCAGGTGGACTGTGGTCGACAGAGGGAGCTTTACGCCATCAAGGACATTTGACACAAACGCGTCGCCCGATAGAGGTAATCGGGCGTAAGCCTTCGCCATGCCAGCCGAGACCATAATGAGCAGATACAGAGACCATCGCAAACCACGCCGGGATCGAGATGAGGACACGTCCGATTCTTTTTCCGAACGGGCTTCCGAGCCTATCTATTTTCAACGGTCGCCACCTGTAATCGTGGACCCTGTGAACGCCGAGGTGAAGTGGTTCGACGCGACCAAGGGATTTGGCTTCGTCAAACTCTCAGACGGCAGGGATGCTTATTTGCACAGCAGAGTACTAGAGGTAGCCGGAAATCGCAGTGTTTCTGAGGGAGCGCGTCTCAAGGTCACCCTCGAAGTGCGGCCAAAGGGTCCTCAGGTGTCCCAGGTGCTGGAGATTGGCGAGGCCGCGAAAATTTCGCCAGATGTCCGTGGTTCTGAACGATCCGCCTCTCCAGCGGGTAGATTGATCGAGAGCGCGGGCACAGTCAAGTGGTACAATCCCGAAAGGGGCTTCGGCTTCATAGCTCCTGAAGATGGCGGGAAGGATGTCTTCGTTCATGCCACGGCGTTGGTCCGCTCTGGCCTCAGCGGGCTGGTAGAGGGGCAAAAGGTGCTTGTCGAATGCCGGCCGGGCAAGAAGGGGCTGGAAGTCCAGAGCATCCGCATCGCCTAGAGCCAGCACGCGGGCCATCGGGGGAAACCCATACGCGAAAGGCCCGCTGCCGGGAGGGCCGATATCGAAAACAGCGCGGGAGGAGGTGCGCTGCGTTCAGAGCCGGCATCGCATCTGGGAGGAGTAGATGGCCGACAGCGGAACCGTACACCCGTCGAGGGATATATTGCAATGCACAAAAAATTGTCTGCATCAGCGAAGGTCTAAGGGGCCCCTCGATGGAGCGGCTATAACTATGACGGTTGGTTTCATCGACAAAACGCAAAAGGAGAGGGGCGGCATCGCTGCCGCCCTTCCGAGATTGACGAGGTGTGCGTCCCTAGAAGACATGATCGCCATGAGCATCGTCGACCCGGTCAAGGTAACTCCGACCAAGCTGCTGGCATCAACATCATGCGTCGCGCGCTGCAGGCTCCGGCCCGCCAGATCGCGGCCAACGCCGGTGCGGAAGCCTCGATCGTTGCCGGCAAGATTCGTTCGCACGGCTCTCCAGGACGCGGCCTCGGTCGCCGGCCTGCTGGTCACCACCGAAGCCATGATCGCGGAGGCTCCGAAGAAGAGGTCGGCTGGCGGCCGCATGCCGACCGGCATGCCCGGCGGCGGCATGGGCGGCATGGGTTTTAGCACTCACCGAGAACGAGTGCTAAAAGCCGTTCACAATGCGATCGACAAAGGCGGCGTCGATCCTGGCGTGTTGCGGTTCTCGTATCCGATGACCGCCTCGGCGAAGGCGCGGTGGATATCCAGTCCGATGATGCGCATGCCCGTTCCTCCTTCTTGGCTGGGTCAAAGACGGGAGCTGGCGGGCAACACGACATCGACTGATCCACGCTCGCAGCGCATCCGGGAAAGTCGCGAGGGGCGGCCATGTAACGAGCTCGGGCTCTCAGCCCACGGTCTATTGACGGCCTGCCTGCACCTTCGTGCTCCCGGTGCCCCACGTCCCGGATGGGCTCACCATAAGGCCGTTCCAAAACAAGAACAGCAGGACGAAAAGGCACCACAGATCACATACCGGATAACGGCCAGGTCGAAAGAATGAACCGGACCATCAAGGACGCCACGGTCAAGCGCTTCCATTGCGAAAGCCATGAGCAACTGCGTCGGCATCTTGCCGACTTCGTCGCGGCCTACAACTTTGGCCGCAGACTTAAGACCCTCAAAGGCCTCACTCACGAAATAGTGGCTGCCGCGATCGGTGTAGAGGCTCGACGGCAGAGCATGGCCGCAAAACGTCTCCATCAGGCCTTGGCAGCTCGAGGCCGTGCCCTCCTCCTCGACCAGGAAGGCCGAATAGATCGTGCTCGTCGCATCGTCCATCGTTACGATCAGGTCCAGCTCCGGCTCATCCGCCAGCCAAGCGTGCCGGCTGCCGTCCTGATGCAGCATCATGCCCTTGTAGGGCTTGCGCGGTCGCTTGCGGCGGTGCGCGCCACGCCGTCTGGCCCGCTCCACCAGACCGGCTGCGTGCAACTGCGCCTTGGTGAAGGTATACCCCAGCCGAAATTGTGATCGGGAACCAGGTGTTCGTGAAAATGCTTCGCGTTCCAGCTACGGTACCGCTCCCGGTAAAGCCTGACTCCACCATCTCCCCCGACACGCGCCGCCCCGAAACCTTGCCCAGACGACGATCGACAAGCCCGGCTCCACCAGCCTCCTCGTAGCGGTCGCGGTAACGCCGGAACTGCCGTTCAGACATCCCAAGCAACTCACCAGCTCAAGCATCGACAAATCGCCGCAATCCCGGCGGCTCAACACATCCCGAAACTTCTGCATTCTCCGGTCCTGTAGCCATGCTGCCCGTTTCATCCCCAGCCTCCATTCGCTGGAAATCAAACTGGATAACTCACGTGCTACCTAACCCGGACAACTCACGTGCTTACGACACGCCCACCATTGAACCTTGCCTTCCCGTTCAACGCAATCTATGTTCTGTTCAACGCAGGAGATTCCTATGGGTGTCCAAACACATACTGGTGCGGAAAGCGAAGCAAAGATCGCCTTGACTCGCAATAAGCTCGTACTCGAGCAAGCGAAAGCCGTCGGTCTTCTTGGCAATGCAAAGAATACCCGCCTGTCGGGGCGAGTGCCCTCGGAGTTGATCGAGGCGGCCAAGAAGCGCGCCCATGTCACCTCCGACACTGAGCTGCTGGAATTGGCGCTTTCTCGGCTGGCCCTCGAAGATGACTTTGGTGTCCGTCTGGTCGGCCGCAAGGGCAGCATCCCGATGGATATCGATCTTGGGATTTGATCTCTCTGAAACCCTCCGATCACTAAAGCCCCAGAAGCACGTCGGGACGCTCGAGCGCAGGCCCGATGAAGGTCTCCTATGGGCTGCTGACGAACCCCCAATTGGGGGGCCGCTGTTTCTTGATACCAGCGTCTATCTGGATGTGTTGCAGGGGCGCTCACCGGTGGAGGTCGATACGCTGCTTAAGTATCGCCTATGCCACCATTCTGCAGTCTGTCTGTCTGAGCTGACCCATGCCTTCGGCCGCCTGGACCCCAAGCATGCCTCCACAAGAGCGGTCCTCGAAACGATCGAGGCCACGGTAGAGGACATTTCGGACCACCGACTTCATGCGCCGGAGGCAGCGATCTGGGGACAGGCAGGTGTGTTGGCCGGCCTGCTCTTCCGGCTGAGCAATGTGCCAAAGGGGGAGGGTCACGAGCGCCGCTTCGTCAATGACGCCCTCGTTTTCCTGCAGGCGCGGCAGCTCGGCGCGAGCGTGCTGACCGGCAACGTTCGGGACTTTGATTTCCTATCCCAGATCATTCCGACTGGGCGGATCGTTCTCTATCGAGCTCCGCCTGGTCGGCGATCATGAACGCCGAGTGGCCCGTCTGTCGCCATTCTGCCGGACTGGAACAGTTGGTGCGGGCGCCGGCCACAGATATAAACCACCTGCAGCACATCCAGTTGTTCCTGCGCTTTGTGAAGACGTGTCAAGCTCAATACCCCTACATTGGATCTGGCTCTTCGCTAGGATTTTCGCTTGCCTCGGCACTACAGCAGCTTGGCCTGGCTGTCTTGCCCTGTTCGATCGCTTCGATGCGATGCTGCGCGAGGCCGGCTACATCGCCATGTCGGGCCAGATCGTGGATTCCAGCCTTATCGCCGCGCCGAAGCAGAGGAACACGAAGGAAGAGAAGGACGACATCAAGGCCGGCCGGATCCCGCAAGATTGGCAGGACAAGCCGGCGGAACTACGCCAGAAAGATCGCGACGCGCGCTCACATGGGCGTCGAAGTGTCAAGGTTATCAGTCACAGCGCATAGGGC
>NZ_JBSKBQ010000019.1:0-82507 GCF_053714375.1 Mesorhizobium sp. ArgA1 | reverse complement strand
CATCCAGCCAAACTGTCCATGACCAACAAACGATTGAAGGCCGGATGGAACGAGGACTTTCTCGTCAGCCTCATCTCGTGAAAATTAACTCACCCGATTCCCCTGCCTGCCTTCTACGCCCAAAATAGGCGAGGGCAGGCGCTGCCGCGCAATCCCTCGTTTCGCTCAGTTGGCCGCCGCTGCAATCAGCCGTTCCGTCAGGTCGAGCGTCAGCGCATCGAAATGCGAAATCACCGCCGACGGTTCGAATTCTCTGACATGGCGGTCGGTGTAGCCGAAATCGACAGCGACCACCGGAATGCCGGCGGCCTTGGCGGTGTCGATGTCGGTCTGCGAATCGCCGATCATCAGCGCGCGATGCGGATCGCCGCCAGCCAGCTTGATCGTTTCGATGAGATGGCGCGGATCGGGCTTGCGGAAGGCGAACGTGTCCTGGCCGGCGATCGCGGCGAAATGCTTTGTCAGGCCGAGCGCCTCGATCAGCGCCACCGAATTGGCCTCATATTTGTTGGTGCAGATGGCAAGCAGGTAGCCCGCCTTCTCGAAGCGGGCGATCGCGTCGACCACGCCGGGGTAGGGGCGCGACTTGCCGGGGATGTTGAGCGTATAGTGATCGAGAAACAGCTTTAGCAGCCGGTCGTGTTCCTCGACGCCGAGCGATTTCTGCTGCGCGGTATGCGCGCGCTCGATCATCACGCGGCCGCCCTGGCCGACAAAGCGCCGGAAGCCAGCCTCGTCGACAGCGGCAAGCGCGCTGGCGGCGAGGCTGTGGTTGAGGCTGTCGAGCAGGTCCGGCGCCGTGTCGATCAGCGTCCCGTCGAGATCGAACACGATGATCGGTCTGGTCATGGCCTGTCCTGTGGTTGCCCCTGCGGTATTGCAGGCAGGCGATAGCGGCTGCGCTTCCTTCAGGCAAGCAGGCGCGGTCAAAGTCTTTGACCGGGCGGGCAAAAGTGCTAGGAGCGCGCAATCAGAAAAATCAACAATCAGGCCAAAAACCTCCGGGGCAAGCATGGATGCGAGGCAGTTGAAGGTCGAGGCCGCGCGGGCAGCGCTTGCCCATGTCAGTGACGGCATGCGGCTCGGCATCGGCACCGGCACCACAGCGGAAGAATTCGTGCGGCTGCTGGCCGAGAAGGTCGCCACGGGCATGACCATCATCGGCGTGCCGACATCGGAGCGCACTGCCGCTCTTTGCCGCGAGCTCGGCGTGCCGCTGTCGACGCTGGAGGAAACACCCGAGCTCGATCTCACCGTCGACGGCGCCGACGAGGTCGATCCGGCGCTGACCCTGATCAAGGGCGGTGGCGGCGCGCTGCTGCGCGAGAAGATCGTCGCCGCGGCATCCGGGCGCATGATCGTGATCGCCGACCGGTCGAAGATGGTCGAGACCCTCGGCCAGTTTCCGCTGCCCATCGAAGTCAATCAATTCGGCCTGCGCGCGACCGAAATTGCGGTTGGGGCAGCGGCCAAAAGCCTCGGCCTTTCCGGCCCGGTTACATTGAGGATGACGGGGAGCCAGCCTTTTGTTACAGACGGCGGCCATTTTATCCTCGATGCATCTTTTGGCCGCATTCCGGATACAAGAGCGCTTTCGAATGCTCTCCATGCCATTCCCGGCGTGGTCGAGCATGGTCTTTTCATCGGGCTGGCGTCAGCGGCCATCATCGCCGGCGGCGACGGCATCCAAACCGTCCATGCCGCCCGAAAACCAGGGAGTTCTACCGATCATGATGTTGCATAAACGGGTTCGCCAATTCTCCGCCATCGTGGCGGCTTCGGCTGTCTTGGTGTTTTCCGCGCCGGCGTTTGCGCAGGATGTCACCGAATCGCATCTGAAGGCGGCGCGCGCCGCGGTCGCCGCCATCCACGCGACCGACCCGTTCGACAACATCCTGCCGCAGGCGGCTGCCTCGCTCGAGCAGCAGCTTATCCAGAAGAACCCCGACATGCAGGAGCTGATCGGGAAGACCATCAGCGAGAAGGCGCTGGCGCTGGCCTCACGCCGTGCCGACCTGGAGAAGGAAGCGGCACTTGCCTATGCCAAGGTGTTCTCCGAAAAGGACCTCAACGACATCGCTGCCTTCTACAATTCCGATGCCGGCAAGAAGCTGCTCGACAGCGGCCCAGCGGTGACGCGCGAACTGGTCAAGGCTGCCGACATTTGGCAGAACGGCCTGGCGCGCGACCTCGCCCAGCAGGTCGGCGAAACGCTGGCAGCGGCCGCCAAGGCCAAGGCTCCCGCGGCGCCGGCCGACGGCGCTGCCCCAGCTGATGGCGCGGCCCCCGCCGATGGCGCAGCGCCCGCTGACGGTGACCAGCCAGAAGCGCCGAAGAACTAAGTCGTCCGATTTCGCCACCGGCGTATTCGCTGGACCAAGAAAGCCCGGTGCAAACCGGGCTTTTCTTTTGCCGCCACGCAGCCTACCTGTCTCAAACATTTCTGAGGCAGGAGCAGCGGCATGGCCGGTTACGACTACGATCTCTTCGTCATCGGCGGCGGCTCCGGCGGGGTGAGAGCGGCGCGCGTGGCGGCGGCACTCGGCAAACGCGTCGGCATTGCCGAGGAATACCGCTATGGCGGCACTTGCGTCATCCGAGGCTGCGTGCCGAAGAAGCTCTACGTCTACGCCTCGCAATTTCCCGAGCATTTCGCCGATGCCGCCGGCTATGGCTGGTCGGTGCCCGAGGCGCGTTTCGACTGGCCGACGCTGGTCGCCAACAAGGATCGCGAGATCGCCCGGCTGGAGGCTATTTACGAGAAGAACGTGAAGGGTGCCGGCGGCGAGACATTCCATTCACGCGCCATGCTGGTCGACCCTCACGTCGTGCATCTCCTGGGCGACGATCGCACCGTCACCGCCGACCAGATCCTGATCGCCACCGGCGGGCGGCCGGCGCCGCATCCGGCTCTCGTCGGCCACGAACTTTGTATCTTTTCGAACGAAGCCTTCGACCTCAAGCAATTGCCGAAGTCGATCATGATCGAGGGCGGTGGCTACATCGCCGTCGAATTCGCCAATATCTTCCATGGCTTGGGCGTCGACACCACGCTGGTCTACCGCGGCAAGGAGATCCTGTCGCGCTTCGACATGGATCTGCGGCGCATGCTGCACGAGACCATGGAAAAGAAGGGGATCAAGATTCTCTGCCACGCCGTGTCGGAATGGGTCCGCAAACGGCCGGACGGGCGGCTGGACGCGCTGGTCACCGGCGGCAAGGTGTTGACGGTCGACCAGGTCATGCTCGCCATCGGCCGCATCCCGAACACCGAGAATATGGGCCTGGAAGGCGTCGGCATCGAGCTCGGCAAGACCGGCGCCATCGTTGTCGATGAGTACTCCCGCACCAACATCGACAACATCTGGGCGATCGGCGACGTCACCAACCGTGTGCAGTTGACGCCGGTGGCGATCCACGAAGCCATGTGCTTCATCGAGACCGCCTTCAAGGGAAATCCGACTGCGCCCGACCACGACACCATCCCGACCGCCGTCTTCTCACAGCCGGAGATCGGCACCGTCGGCCTGTCCGAGGACGAAGCCGTCAAGCGCTACGCCGACATCGAGATCTACCGCGCCACGTTCCGGCCGATGCGGCACACGCTGTCGGGCCGCGACGAGAAGATGCTGATGAAGCTGGTGGTCGACGGCGCCACGCGAAAAGTGCTTGGCGCGCACATTCTCGGGCCGGACGCCGGCGAGATGGCGCAGCTTCTCGGCATTCCGCTGAAGGCCGGCGTCACCAAGGACGATTTCGACCGCACTATGGCCGTCCATCCGACGGCGGCGGAGGAACTGGTCACCATGTACAAGCCGACCTATCGCGTGAAGAACGGCGAACGGCTAGGATAGGGCGCTGATCAACCGGATTTCGGGGGCGCATCAATGAAATCGGCAGCCTTCATCCTTGTGGTATCGAGTCTACTTGCAGCGGGCGCAGCGGCGGCTAAGGACAGGGCCAACTGCAACAGCGTTTCGTCCGACAAGGAGCTGTCGGACATTTCCCTTGGCGCCATCACCGCCCGCAAGCTCAACTTCCTCGCCAATGAATCCGAAAAGCCCGGATGTCCGTCCGCCGACCCGTCCTGCGCAAAGGCGGCTTTCGTCCGGGCCAAAGACAAAGTGGTTTTCGACACCGATGTCGTCGCGGGCGGTTATGTCTGTGCCGCCTTCGTCGATCGTCGCGGCAACGAGACCAGCGGCTGGCTGCCGGTGGCGGATGTCAATCCCGTTACGGTGCAGCCGCGCTGGGTGGGCCATTGGAGATGGTACTCGGCATCTCGCATAGACATCGCCCGCAAATCGGCCGACAGCGCAGCGGTCAGCGGATCGGCCGTCCACGGCCAGGGTGGCGCGGCGACCGAAGGCAGCTTCGAGGCCGTCATCGATCTCAAGCAGGCAGTGCAGGGATTTGCTTTGCAGGACGGCAAGCAGGTGGCTTACCGGGAGGCCGGCAAATACGACTGCGCCGTCATGATGAAACAGCTCGGCCGTTACCTTTTCGTCAGCGACAACAGGAATTGCGGCGGCGCCAACATTTCGTTCTCCAACGTTTATGTGAGGCGCTGAGAGCAAGTCAGGACGCGGACGGCGCCACGGTGTCGTTGCTATTTCTGCTTCAGCCGGCGCGAAAAACGCATCCATTTGTCTTCAACCGGCCGCGGCTGTGTAAGGATCGTGGTGAGCTCGCGCGGGAGGTTCGGAACAAGCGGCTTCTTGGTGGCGACACCGTCGGCGATCGCGACCACGCTGTGGTAGAATTCCGCGCCCGAGGCCGAGCGTGGCGCAACCGCCTCATGCATGATGCTGATCACCGTGACATCGGGACAATTGTCCTTGATCGCCTGATGGAAAGCGATCTTGCCATCCGGATCGAGCGCGCCGGTGGCTTCGTCGAGGAACAGAAGCCCGGGCTGCTGCAGCACGATGCGGGCCACCACCAGCTTCTGCTTCTGGCCGCCGGAAAGCATCTGATCCCAGATCTTTCCCTCGCGGCTTTCGTCGGCCATGTGTTCGATGAAGTCGCCAAGGCCAGCCTTGTGCAGGGCAGACGCCACCTGCGCATCGCCAAAGTCCTGCTCCGAGCCGGGCAGGCATACCAGCTGTTTCAGCGACACCTGCTGCAGCTTGACCTCCTGAGCGGCATAGAAACTCTTCACGCCGTCGGGGAAGACGATGGTGCCGCGACCATAGGGCCACAGGCCGTTGATCGCCTTGACCAGCGAAGTCTTGCCACTGCCGGACTCACCCTTAAGGAAGGTCCACTCGCCGCGCCGGAAGCGCAGATTGGCCGCGCTCAGGAACGGCGTGGCATCTTCGCCCTGATGCGCCAGTTCGAGCTTCTGGATGGTCAGTCCGAAGACCGGGTTCTGGCTGGCATAGTGGAAGTCGGAGCGCCCGGTCTGGCTGTAGAATTCCTGCGGCTGCTGGACGTTCTCGATGGCGTTCGCCAATTCGATGACGCGCTGGCTGTTGGCGCGAAGCGTGGCGAGGCTCGGCATGACATGGATGAACCACGAACACTTGCTGATCAGCGCATTGACCTGCTCGGAACCGGTTACATACCCTGTGAAATCAACCTTATTGTTGATGAAAGGCACAATACCGGGAGCAAAGGCGACAATTTTGGCTCCCACAAAATTATAGACCGATTCGAATCCTGAATAGATATTGTTGACGATATTGAACTTCGACCAAGTTCGATCGATGTCGAGATAGAGCCGACCATGGATTTTCTTCTGGACTTCTTCGCCTTGCGCCGCTGACACATGGAAGCTACGGCGCAGTAGCGTGAGCAATTCGCCTCGATAGCTGCCTTCAGCCTTCTGCATCCGGATGTTGAGCCACTCGAGCATTCCGCCGAGTTTGACTGCGATCCAGGTGTTGAACGGCACGTAGATGGCGACCGCCAGAAGAGCGAGGACGACGCTGCCGTAGCTACCGAGGAACTCCAGCCCTTTCACCTCCACTGAATTTGCCAGCAAAGCTCCCCCTACAAAGTACAGCGAGGTAAAGACGCCGAACACACCCTGTGCGAGCCCCAAGGCCCCACCAGTCATATCTTTAATCGATTCCTGAACGCGCTGGTCGATGTTGTCGGGAGCCGGCGTGCCGGCCGAGCCATTCTGGGCGTGGTAGTGCGTGTGGTTGTTATCGAGGAGAGCTTCATTGAAGCGGCCATCCAGCCAGCCTCGCCATTTGCGATGCAGTGTCGCAGAAACAAGGCTTTTGACGGAAGTAATGCCCGCATCCTTGACCAGGACCAGCAAGACCAGCAGCCCGGCATTGGTAAGAAGCGATTCAAGCGGCGCGGTATTCGCAGCATCGTGGAAAAAAGCGATGGAGTTTGACAGCTTTCCCATCGCCACCGTGAACCAGACGTCGGCCTTGCTCGATAGAGCAGTTAGCGCCGCGACCACCAGCGTCAGGGTCCAGGCTTCCTTCCACCGGTTCGAGAACCAGTAGGCCCGCATCAGTCCCCAGAAGGTCCGCATCGACGATACTGGCGTCAGGGGCGACGGGCCAGCGGCGGCGTCGCGGTTCCAAAGTGCCGATATTGAACGTCGCGGTCTGTCGACCTGAATCACAATCCCGCCCAAACCTTTTTTAGTTTTGTTACGGATAGTAACACCAATTGATCATTTTCTATTAATTTTATCGCGGCGAATGTGAGGTAGCCCACCTGCCGTTGCCGTGAGGCAACAGGTGGTGCGTGGAGACAGCGGTCTCCAGGCCAAATATTTCGTTTGGTTTCAATGTTTTGTGAGAGCGCTGAGATGTGCGAAAAGCTTCCCTTGGGGAAGCCGGATTCACGGTTTCGTGAACCGATCAGCCTTGCCGATCAGCCGGAAGTCCTACTGCGGACTGATGGAAAAACCGGAAAATTTGCTGTCCGTGATCGCTTCCGGCCGCCCGAATCAACTTTCCCGAAGCCGAGAAGTGCCGGGAAAGGGTCCTGGCGGCGGCGTCATGGCGGTCGATCACCACTTCGCCGCTGTTAAAGCGAACATGATCGGCCGGGGCGCGCTTTTTAGCTGCCGCTCAACAAGATTGACAATTCATGTGCCGCCGGTTGAACCTTGCGCAGCACTGTCGGCACCCATGCATATCCGGTTCTCCAACTAGGAAGCTCCCCAATGCTTGCACGCGCAGCCGCTCCTGCAATCCTGTCGCTCTTTGCCTTCCTGCCTCTGGCGCATGCCGGCAGCCAGACCATTGCGGCGAGCCCCGAAAGGCAAATCGAGTTCAATGCTCCATCCGGCAACATCGGCTGCATCTACACACCGAAGGGCGGCACCAACACCTACGAACCGCAGGATGGCGGCCCTGAGCTGAGCTGTTCGCGCGTCAAGCCCAGCTACGTCACTGTGATCCTCGGACCGAACGGTCCGGCGACATTGATCAAGAATCCGGGTGAACAAGGCTGCTGCAGCGATGTCACCAAGCTGGCCTATGGCAACAGCTGGAGCAAAGGGCCGTTTACCTGCCAGTCGTCAACCAAAGGATTGGCCTGCACGGGCAGCAACGGCCATGGCTTTTTCGTCAGCAAGGCCAAGGTGACGGTCAAGTAATCAACCGGTCTTTTCCAGCTCGCCCTTGGCCTTGGCGGCGGCGACCTGGCGGATGGCGTCGGCCAGCGTGTCGGCGTCCTGCGCGCCCATGACGGCATATTTGCCTTCGAGCAGGAAGCACGGCACACCAGTGATGCCCATCCGTGATGCCGTAGCGATTTCTGTGCGCACCGCCTCGACGTCGGCGTCGGTCGGCAACAGCGTTTCGACCACGGCAGCATCCATGCCGGCCTCGCGGGCGGCTTCGATCAGCACCGCGTGATCGCCGATATTGGCACCTTCCTCGAAATACAATTGGAACAGCCGGCGCACCAACCGGTTCTGCACAGCTTCGCCGGCTGCTCCGGCCCAGCGGATGACACGATGCGCGTCCAGCGTGTTGGCGGCAACCTTGATGGCGTCGAAGGCGAAATCGATGCCTTCGGCTTCGCCGAGCGGCTCGATGCGGGCATGCATCTGGCGGATGCGCTCCTCACTGCCGAACTTGGCAATCATGTATGCGCGCCGGTCTTTGCCCCCTTCCGGAATGGTCGGATCGAGCTGGAACGGCCGCCAGCGCACATGCACCTCGACGTCGCCGGCAGCGGCGATCGCCTTGTCGAGCCGCTTCTGGCCGATGAAGCACCAGGGGCAAACCGCGTCTGAAACCACATCGACGGTGATGGAATTGTCTTCGCTCATCTCGATCTCCTGCCGCGAACACTTCTTAGAGCATGATCTCTGGAGAAAACGGCCTTCCGTTTGTCCGAGAAAACCGGCAACCGCTTTTCGGGATCATGCTCAGTTCGCTTTGCGCCACCAGGTCGGCCATTGATAACCGAATATGGGCGTCTTTTTCGGATGGTCCAGATAATTCCAGTAAGCTAGCCATTGCTGCGCGTTGTACTGCATGGGCACCATGTAGTTGCCGGAGATGAGCAATCGGTCGAGGACGCGCACCGCGGCGACGTAATCCTCCTTGGTCCGCGCTCTCAGCATCGCATCGATCGCCGCATCCACGGCCGGATCGGCGACGCCGGCCAGGTTGAAGGAGCCTTCCCTTTTGGCTTCTGACGAACCCCAGCGAAAACTCTGCTCGATGCCGGGCGACAGCGAGTTGCTGAAACCGCTCGACCCGATCAGCACCTCGAAATCGAAACGCTGCTTGCGCGACTGGATCTGGTCGGCTTCGAGGCTGCGGATGGTCGCCGTGATGCCGATTTTCTCCAGCGTACGCTGATAGATGGTGGCGAAACGCTCCTCTTCCTGCGAAGCGGTCAGGATCTCGAAACCGAAAGGGTTTCCCTTGGGGTCGAGCAGCACGCCGTCCTTGACGGCAAAACCCTGGCTCTTCAAGAGGTCGAAGGCCACCTTCAGCACCTTGCGGTCCTGGCCCGTGCCGTCATTCACCGGCGGCCGCCAGGTGCCGTCCATGACATCGGCCGGCACACGGCCGGGGTAGGGCGCCAGCAGCGCCTTCTCCCTGTCGTCGGCGGGATGGCCGAGCGCCGACAGTTCGGAATTCTGCCAATAGCTCATCGTGCGCGAGTACTTGCCGCCGAACAGGTTCTTGTTGGCCCATTCGAAGTCGTAGAGCATGCCGAGCGCGCGCCGCACCACCGGATTGGAAAACTTCTCCAGCCTGGTGTTGAACAGGAACCCAGTCACCACTGGCGGTATGCCGATGTCGAAGGTTTCGGCGATTACCTCGCCTCGGCGGAAGGCGGGAAAATCGATGTCGCGCTCGCGCTTGATCGGATCGCCCTCATCGTAGATGGCGCAGATGCCTTTCTTGAACGCTTCCGTCTTGGCGTTGGCGTTGAGGAAGTACTCGATGGTGATCTGGTCGTAATTGTCGAAGCCGCGCTTGGAGGGGAGGTCCTTGCCCCAGTAATTCGGGTTGCGCTTGAACACGATGCGCTGTCCCGGCTGCACTTTGTCGACAATGTAGGGACCGCTACCGATCAGAGGCTTCAGCGTCGTCTTGTCGAAAGTGTCCTTGTCGAAGGCATGCTTGGGGATGATCGGCGTCAGCGCGATGATCAGGGGCGTCTCGCGGTTGGCTTTTTCATTGAAGGTAAAGCGCACGCTGTGATCGCCGGTCTTTTCGAGCTTGGCGATCAGGCTCATGCGATCGCTGTAGGGCGGGCGGCCCTTGTCGGTGAAGACATCGTAGGTGAACAGCACGTCCTCCGGCGTCACCGGTTCGCCGTCCGACCATTTTGCGTCAGCGTTGAGGTGGAATTCGATCGACTTGCGCTCGGGGTCCATGTCGGCGCTGTCGGCGAGCAGGCCATAGAGGCTGAAGGCCTCGTCATAATTGCGCGTCATCAACGGCTCGAAAACCAGGTTGCCGTAGTTGAGATCGAGCATGCCGCGTGCCGTGGTGCGCAGGCTCTTCAGAATGAACGGGTTGAGGTTGTCGAAACTGCCGACAACGCAATAGGTGATGTTGCCGCCCTTGGGCGCATCCGGATTGACGTAGTCGAAACGCTGGTAATCGGCGGGCAGCGCCGGATCGCCCTGCATGGCGATGGCATGTTTCGGCTCCGACATCGCGGGCTGAAGCGAAAAAGCGAGAAACGAGATCGCGGCGATCAGCCAAACAAGAATGCGGCCCATGACCGTCTCCTTACTGGGCGGCTTGATGATTCGGAATGCACCCTAGCATGGCGCCGCCGCGCCCCGGCCAGATACGTCGACCCAAATCGCGAGACCCAAATTGCACGGCCAAGAATCGCAGGCGCCGGGCTGGATTCGGCTGCGCATGCGGTGTAACACGCGCTCCGAAGTCATCCTGTTGCCTCATTTCGGCAACAGGTAGCTGGACCACACGGCGCGAAGAAGCCGGTCCCGGGATCATTTGAGAGGAAGTGCACGACATGACGAGCCTGAACAGCAACGCATACCGCCTTTCGGTCATGGCCGCAGGCGTGGTCGGCTTTCTGGGCGCCGGACTTCCCACCGCTTCGGCACAGCAGCAGCAGATTCCGCAGGGCTGGTTCAAGGCCTGCACCAAGCAGGAAGATGTCGACATCTGCAATGTCCAGAACATCGTCACCGCCGGCAACGGCCAGCTCGTCACCGGCATCAGCCTGATCGAGCTGAAGGGCAAGGTGAACCGCAAGGTGTTCCAGGTCACGGTCCCGACGGGGCGTCTGGTGCCTCCCGGCATCGGCCTGCAGATCGACGCCGGCAAGGCGCAGAAGCTCGACTATGTCATCTGCTTCCCAGACCGTTGCGTGGCCGAAGTGCCGTTGAGCGACACGCTCGTCGCTTCCTTCAAGAAGGGCCAGGCGATCACGCTCACCTCGGTCAACTTCCAGAACCAGCCGAACCCGATCAAGGTTGCCTTGACCGGCTTCAGCGGCGCCTATGACGGCCCGCCGCTGCAGCAGTCCGACATCGAAGACCGCCAGAAGAAGCTTCAGGACTTCGTTGCCAAAAACAACCAGGACTTTGCCAAGAAGCTCAAGGACGAGCAGGACAAAGCCAAGGCAGCCAACTGATCTCGGGCAAATTCTAAAAACAAAAAGCGGGGCATTGCCCCGCTTTTTTGTTGCCGCTCAGGACGCGGTCAATGCCTCGACTGGCGCTTCGGCTCGTAGCGTCCGTCCGGTCGCTTGTCGAACATCTCGCCTATCTGAGGATGGCGGACCGGCTCGTCCGATTGATCCTCCAGCAGGTTCTGCTCGGACACATAGGCGATGTATTCGGTTTCCGAATTCTCGGCGAGCAGGTGGTAGAACGGCTGGTCCTTGCGCGGCCGCACGTCGGCCGGGATCGCCTCATACCATTCGTCGGTGTTGGCGAATTGCGGATCGACATCGAAAATGATGCCGCGAAATGGAAACAGCCGGTGGCGAACCACCTGTCCGATCGAGAATTTGGCTGTTTTCATGATACTCACCACTAAGCCCTGAACCGCCCGGCGTCCCTTGGAATGCACGACACGCGCTCTAAGGCTTTGAATTTACACACGCCGTCACCAAAAATCGAGCCCGACTTTAGGGCTGGTATCTCGCCTTATCTGGCGCAGACGGTGCTTCAATTCAATGCCGAAGCGCGTGACGCCCGAGGAAGCTACGCGCCAGCCCGGCTCAGGGTTTTCGGCCCAGGGAAAAAATGTCTGACGTCATCGGTCTTGTTCTTCCGTTCTTCGGGCTGATTTTCATCGGTTTTCTGGTGGCACGCATCACCAGGCAGCCGCTGGAAGCGCTTGGCTGGATGAACACCTTCATCGTCTATGTCGCGCTTCCAGCCCTGTTTTTCCAACTCCTGGCGCGGACGCCGTTCTGGCATCGATCGCGGCACTGAAACTGATCCTGCATCCACTGCTCTGCTACGTCGTGCTGAGCTGGGTCGGCAATCTCTCCGAGATCTGGGTGTTTTCAACCGTGCTTATGGCGGCGCTGCCGACGGCCACAAACGTCTTCGTCATCGCCCAGCAATATGGCGTCTGGGTGCAACGCGCCTCGGCCAGCGTACTGATCACGACCTGCTCTCGGTGCTGACGGTGACTGGGCTGCTCTATCTGATCCGGCACGGCATATTACCGCCGGACCTGTTTCCCTAGGCCACCGAAGAGTCCGGAAAAGCCGCTGCCGGGCCGCAGTCCCTCGCGCATGAAGAAGCCGCGCAACGGCGCAAAACTGCCGAGCACGCTGAGGCCGGCGCTGCGCGCCATCTGAGCCGGCAGCATGTCCGACAATAGCGACATGTTGAGCAGGTTGACCGCGCTGCTGCGCGCCAGAATGTCGGGACGGCGCCTGGAATCATAGGCCGCAAGCACTTTGGCCGCACCAGGATCGTCGCGATGTTCACCAGCGATTCCAATCAGATCGTCGATGTCCCTGATACCGAGGTTGAGACCTTGGGCGCCGATCGGCGGAAACACATGCGCGGCCTCGCCGACCAGGGCAACGCGGTTCTGCGCGAAGCGGCCCGGTGATGCCGCCGAAAGCGGGTAGATCTGCCGGCCAGGCTCGACCGACACCCGGCCCAGCATCGACTGCATCTGCTGTTCGACACGCTCGGAAAGTCTCGCGTCGTCGAGTGCGGCGAGGTCCTTTGCCGTTTCCGGTCTCACCACCCAGACAAGGCTGGAGCGGTTGCCGGGCAGTGGCACCTGGGTGAACGGCCCGGTTTCGGTGTGGAATTCTGTCGAGGTGAAGCCGTGTTCGCTGCGATGGCCGAAGTTCAGCACAAGTGCCGCCTGCGGATAGGATCGCACCGACGCAGCTATACCGGCCGCCTCACGCGCCGGCGACAGGCGCCCATCGGCAGCGACCGCCAGCGATGCGGAAACTTCGCGGCCATCCGCCAGAACGGCATGTGCCTCGTCGGCATCCAGGCGCCAGCCCTCAACCATCACCTTCAGCCATTCGATGCCGGAATGCGCGGCGACGGCCCTGGCCAGCGCCGGGTTAAGCACGCTGTTGGGCAGATTAAGCCCGAACTCTTCCTCGCCGATTTCCGTGGCGCGAAAGGTGACCACCGGGCTGCGGATCAGCCGGCTTGTGGCATCGACGATGCGCATGACCTTCAGCGGCGCGGCCTTTGGCCTGATCTCGGCCAGCACGCCCAGCCGATCGAGAATCTTGAGGGCAGGGTTCATCAGCGCCGTTGTCCGGCCATCGGGGCCGCCCGCTTCGGGGCCGACGAGCGTCACGGGAAATCCCGCCTCGGCAAAACCGAGCGCCGCGATCAGCCCGGCAGGGCCGCTGCCGGCAACCAGTATCCGTGCTGTCTCGCGGTGATCCAAATTGGACTTCCAGTTTGCGATGCAGGCCCATCCTGTCTATCCATGGATATAGGTCAGACCATGCGGCTTGATCAACGCGGCGATTAGGCTCATTCGATTGCCATGACCGGTGAGCAGGACGATTTCAGCCATCTCGACCGCGCCGGCCGCGCCACGGCAAGCCTGGCCCGCAGTCCCCGGCTGACGGTCAACATCGCCATCGCCGGCAGCATTCTCATCGCCTGGTTCATTCTCGGTGCCCTGGCGATCCGCGGCGCTGAAAGCCGGCTTCCCGGCGCCGGCGCACCAGGCGATGTGGTCCTGCGATACCTGCCGCAACTGCCGCTGCCGGATTTTCTCGACCGCTTCTTCGGCCTGTGCCTGACACCCGCACCGCTCGACGCCGGCAGCGGCGTAAAACTTCTGGCGCTGATCGCGATGTGGTTTTTGATGGCCGTGGCAACGATGTTGCCGTCGGCAGCGCCGATGATCCGCACCTATTGCGAGATCGCCGACACCGCCCGCATCAGGGGCGAGCCGGTGGCCCACCCGCTGGTTCTGGTTTCGGGTTACCTCTGCACATGGCTCGTCGCCTCGGCTGGTTTCGCGACGCTGACGCTGGCCGTCCACGCATTTGCGTCGGGGCGATTGCTCGACCCGGTGGCCGGCTTCGCCGCGGCCGCTGCTTTGCTGGTGGGCGGCCTCTACCAGTTCACCAGCCTCAAGCAGGCCTGCCTGACAAAATGCAGGAATCCCTTCGCTACCCTGTTTTCCAACTGGAGCGCCGAGCCCAGCCGCATTTTCCGGCTCGGGCTGGAGCAGGGCCTGTGGTGCCTGGGCTGCTGCTGGGCGCTGATGCTGGTGATGTTTGCTGTCGGCACGATGAACGTGTTCTGGATGGCGCTGATCGGCCTGTTCACCCTGATCGAGAAACAGACCAGCGGCAGGGTTCCAACCCAAGTGGCCGGTGCGATACTGCTTGTCTGGGCAGTCGCCCTGCTAGTAGTCTCTGCATAAGGGGGAGAATTCAATGGCAGAGCAAGTCTGGGCGATGAAAGGAGAGCTCGTACTCTCTTGTAATTGCACGATTTTTTGCCCTTGCGTGCTGTCGCTTGGCAGCCATCCGCCAACTGAGGGTTATTGCCAGACCTGGGCAGGGTTCCGCATCGATGCTGGCCATTTCGGCGAGGTCGACCTGTCTGGCCTCAACCTCGGGCTGGTCATGGAAATCCCCGGCTATATGAGCCGCGGCAACTGGACCGCAGGCCTGTTCATCGACAAGCGCGCCTCGGTCTATGCGGTGAAGGCGCTGACAAGGATCTTCACCGGCAAGGCCGGCGGAACAACCTCGCTGCTGTCCATCCTTGTCGGAAAGTTCCTCGGCGTCGAGCAGGTGCCGATCACCTACGAGACGCGTGACAAGACGCGTGTTTTCCAGATACCGAAGATCATCGACGGGGCGGTGACACCGATTCCCGGCAAGGATCGCGAGAAGGATACCGTGATCAGCAACTCGGAATACTGGATCGCGCCGGAGATCATCGTGGCCAGATCCGACAAGAGCAAGATGCGGGCTTTCGGCCGTAACTGGAATTTCGCCGGCCGTTCGGCCGAAATCTGCAAGCTGGATTGGCGGGGCCCGTGAGCAAGAACACAACCGCCAGGAACGCCGCCAAAAAGATCACGGACCGGATTCCGCGTCCGAAGAAGAAGGTCACCTGGCCGCAGGCGCGTGCGTTTTCGGTCCATCTGTTGACCGCGTCGGGCTCGTTCCTGGCTTTCCTGTCTTTGGTGGCGGCGAGCGAGGAACGCTGGACGGCAATGTTCTGGTGGCTGGGGCTCGCGTTGTTCGTCGATGGCATCGACGGGCCGATCGCGCGAAAGCTCGAGGTCAAGGAGATCCTGCCGACCTGGTCAGGCGAACTCCTCGACAACATTATCGACTACGTCACCTATGTGCTGATCCCGGCCTTCGCGCTCTACCAGCGCGGCTTCATGGGGGAGCGGCTATCGTTCCTGTCGGCGGCCATCATCGTCGTCTCCAGCGCCATCTACTATGCCGACACCGGCATGAAGACGAAGGAGAACTTCTTCAAGGGCTTTCCGGTGGTCTGGAACATGGTGGTGTTCACCCTGTTCGTCATCGAGCCGGGCCAATGGGTGTCCTTCGGCGTCGTCGTGGCGGCGGGCATCCTCACCTTCGTGCCGATCAACTTCATCCACCCGGTTCGGGTGGTGCGGCTGCGGCCGATCAACCTTGGCATGACGCTGCTATGGTGCGCTTTCGGCGCGCTGGCACTGGCGCAGGCGGCGCTTGCCGCTTTCTACGACCAGATCGGCGTTCTGGGCGAGCAGGTCAGCGTCTTCACCAAGGCCGGCATCACCGTCACCGGGCTTTACCTCGCCTGCATCGGCGCTATCATGCAGTTCTTCCCCAAACTCGGCGCCAAGCCGGACGAAAAAAAATCCTGACCGCAGGAAACCCAGAAATGTCCAAAGCCATCCGTATCCACGCCCATGGCGGTCCGGAAGTCCTGACCTATGAAGATGCCGATCCGGGCCAGCCCGGCGCCGGGCAGATCCTGGTCAGGCACACGGCGATCGGCCTCAATTTCATCGATGTCTATCATCGCACCGGCCTTTACCCGCCGCCCGGCGGCTTCCCGCTGATCCCGGGCGGCGAAGCGGCCGGCGTCGTGCTGACGGTTGGTACTGGCGTCGACTGGCTGAAGCCCGGCGATCGCATCGCCTATGCCGTCAATGTCGGCGCCTATGCCGAAGAACGCGTCGTCGCCGCCGACCGCGTGGTCAAGGTGCCGGACGGCATCAGCGACGAGCAGGCCGCCGGCATGATGCTGAAAGGCATGACGGCGGAGTATCTGCTGCGTCGTACCTTCAAGGTGAAGGCCGGCGACACCATCCTGTTTCATGCCGCAGCCGGCGGTGTCGGCCTGATCCTGGGACAATGGGCAAAACATCTCGGCGCGACCGTCATCGGCACGGCAAGCTCGACTGACAAGATCGAGCTCGCCAGGGCGCATGGCTTCGATCATGTCATCAACTACAAGGAGCAGGATTTCGTCGCCAGCGTCGCCGCCATCACTGGCGGCAAGAAATGCGACGTCGTCTACGATTCGGTCGGCAACGACACATTCCCCGCCTCGCTCGATTGTTTGAGGCCGCTCGGCATGTTCGTCGCTTTCGGGCAGTCCTCGGGGCCGATCCCGCCATTTTCGATGTCGCTCCTGGCGCAGAAGGGCTCGCTGTTCGTCACCAGGCCGACGCTGTTCGTCTACAATGCCAAGCGCGAGGACCTCGAAGTCTCCGCCGCGGCCTTGTTCGACGTGGTGCTGAGCGGCGCGGTCGAGATCAAGATCAACCAGCGTTATGCGCTGAAGGATGCCGGCAAGGCGCAGGCCGATCTCGAAGCCCGCAAGACGACGGGCACCACCATTCTGATCCCCTGAGGGGAATTTGCCCAGTTGTTCAGCGCTTTGCCGCGGCGCCGGGCGCTGTTTGCACTAAGAACCGGCCGGATACTTTCTTGCGTGAAACAGGCTTATCATTACCCCTTGAGTTTCCGCTGAAATTCTTGAAGCTCTTTCAAGGTGGGTGCTGCTTTCGCACGAGAGCAGCCAGCGCATACCATGCTGGCGGGAACACAGAACATGTCCGGAAACCGGACGGGAGGCACTGTGAGTGCAGATCACAATGGAGCGAACCTGCTTGAGGTTCGTGGCCTGACCAAGATATTCGGCACGCTGACGGCGTGCGATCATATCGACCTCAACATCGCCAAAGGCGAGATACACGCGCTGCTCGGCGAAAACGGTGCCGGCAAGTCGACGCTGGTCAAGATGCTGTTCGGTTCGCTGGAGCCCAATTCCGGAGAGATTTTCTGGAATGGTGACGCCGTCCGCATCACCAGCCCGGGCATTGCGAAGAAACTCGGCATCGGCATGGTGTTCCAGCACTTTTCGCTGTTCGAGGCGCTGACCGCGGCCGAGAACATCGCTTTGTCGCTGGATGACGGCTCGCCGATCAGTTCGATCGCTGCCAAGGCGAGGGCGCTTTCCTTCAGCTATGGCCTACCGCTCGATCCGGACTCGCTGGTCGGCGATCTCTCGGTCGGCGAACGCCAGCGCATCGAGATCATCCGCTGCCTCTTGCAGACGCCCCAGCTCATCATCCTCGACGAGCCGACCTCCGTGCTGACGCCGCAGGAAGCCGACAAGCTGTTCGAGACGCTGGAGCGCCTGCGCTCGGAGGGGAAATCCATCCTCTACATTTCGCACCGGCTGGAAGAGGTCAAACGCATCTGCGACCGCGCCACCGTGCTGCGTCACGGCAAGGTCGTCGGTCACTGCAATCCGCGCGAGGAAACCGCTTCTTCACTGGCCCGCATGATGGTCGGCAACGAGGTGAAAGCCGTGGTGCGCGCGCCGGCCGAAGGCATCGAGACCGCCGCGCCTCTGCTCGAGATCCGTGCGCTCAGCCGCAAGCCGGCGACGCCGTTCTCGATCCCGCTGAAGAACATCAACCTCACTGTGCGCGCCGGCGAGGTGATCGGCATTGCCGGTGTCGCCGGCAACGGCCAGGGCGAGTTCTTCGAATCCGTCTCCGGCGAGGTGCTACAGCAGGACGCCGCGTCCGTGCGCATCCGTGGCAAGGACGCCGGCGCGCTCTCGATCACCGGCCGGCGGCTGATGGGCGCCGCCTTTGTGCCGGAAGAACGCCTCGGCCACGGTGCGGCGCCACGCATGAAGCTTTCGGAAAATCTGCTCCTGTCGCGCCACGCCACGGACGGCAAGGTCTTTGTCGGCACCGGCGGCGCAGTCAAGAGCGGTGCGGTCTATGCCGCCGCCCAGCGCATCATCGTGGCGATGGATGTGCGCAAGAGCGCACCCGATCCGGAAGCCGCTGCCCTTTCGGGCGGCAATCTGCAGAAATTCATCGTCGGCCGCGAACTCGACCGCAGCCCTGCCGTCATGGTCGTCAACCAGCCGACATGGGGCGTCGACGCCGGTGCTGCTGCCCATATCCGCCAGGCGCTGATCGAACTGGCGCGCAGCGGTTCGGCTGTCCTGGTCATCAGCCAGGACCTCGACGAGCTGTTCGAAATTTCGGACGCGATCGCGGTCATGCACAATGGCGAACTGTCGAAACCGTTGCCGATTGCCGAGGCCACCTTCGAAAAGATCGGCCTGTTGATGGGCGGCGCCGAGCCCGGCCACGCCGAACACACGCTGGAGACGGCATGATGCGCCTCGAACTCGTCAAACGCCCACAGCGCTCGATGCTGTTTTCGGCGCTGTCGCCCTTCATCGCCTTCGGCCTGACGATCATTGCCGGCGCGATTCTGTTCGCGCTGCTCGGCGTCAACCCACTGACTGCCTTCGAGATCTACTTCATCGAGCCGATCAGCCAGGTCTGGCAGCTGCATGAGCTGGCGATCAAGGCAGCACCGCTGATCCTGATCGCGGTCGGCCTGTCGGTCTGCTACAAAGCCAACATCTGGAACATCGGCGCCGAAGGCCAGTTCATCCTCGGCGGCATTTTCGGTTCGATCATCCCGGTGTTGTTCCCGCAGTTCGAGGGACCGCTGGTTCTGCCGCTGATGCTGTTGTCCGGCATGGTTGGCGGCGCCCTTTATGCCGCCATTCCGGCCTTGCTGAAGACGCGCTTCGGCACCAACGAGATCCTGACCAGCCTGATGCTGGTCTATGTCGCCCAGCTCTTCCTCGACTGGCTGGTGCGCGGTCCCTGGCGCGATCCGCAGGGCCACGGCTTCCCCCAGACCATCCAGTTCAACGACTCGGCCATTTTGCCCGAGCTAATGCCGGATGCCGGCCGCGCCAACTGGGGTTTTGTCTTTGCGCTGATCGCCGCCGTGCTGATCTGGGTGCTGATGAGCCGCCTGCTCAAGGGTTTTGAGGTCCGCGTGCTCGGCTCCAGCCCGCGGGCAGGGCGCTTCGCCGGCTTCGGCCTCAACCGCATGGTGTTCTTCGCCTTCCTGCTGTCGGGGTCGCTGGCTGGGCTTGCCGGCATTTCGGAAGTCTCCGGCGCCATCGGCCAGCTGCAACCGGTGATTTCGCCCGGTTACGGCTTCACCGCCATCATCGTCGCCTTCCTCGGCCGGCTTAATCCGCTCGGCATCGTCGCTGCCGGCCTGGTGCTGGCGCTGACGTACCTCGGCGGCGAAGCGGTGCAGAGCGCGCTCGGCATCTCCGACAAGGTCGCGCGTGTGTTCCAGGGCATGCTTTTGTTCTTCGTGCTCGGTTGCGACACGCTCATCCACTATCGCATTCGCCTGGTCGGCATGGCGCTTGCGCCGAAACTCGAAGCCGCGCCGAAGTTGAAGGAAGCTCGCTGATGGACATCACCGTCAACATCCTTTTGACCATTGCGACAGCGGCGACGCCGCTGCTGATCGCGGCGATAGGCGAACTGGTGGTCGAGCGCTCCGGCGTGCTCAACCTCGGCGTCGAGGGCATGATGATCATGGGCGCCGTCGGCGGTTTCGGCGCCGGCTATCTCACGGGATCGCCCTGGATCGGCCTGCTGGCGGCGATCGCCATGGGCGCGGTGTTCTCGCTGCTGTTTGCGGTCATGACGCTGTCGCTCGCCACCAACCAGGTGGCGACTGGCCTGTCGCTGACGCTGCTTGGCCTCGGCCTGTCCGGCATGATGGGGACGAGCTTTGTCGGCCAGCCCGGCGAAAGGCTGCCAAATCTCTCTGTCACGGGGCTGACCGACATTCCTGTGGTGGGCAGGCTGCTGTTCGGCCAGGATCCGATCTTCTACATCTCGATTGCGCTCACCGCCGCCGTCATGTGGTTTCTGTTCAAGACCCGCACCGGTCTGACACTGCGCTCGATTGGCGACAGCCACACATCGGCGCACGCGCTTGGCATCAAGGTCGTCCGCTACCGCTATCTCGCCGTGATCTTCGGCGGCGCCTGCGCCGGACTTGCCGGCGGCCACCTGTCGCTGGTCTACACGCCGCAATGGGTGGAGAACATGACCGCAGGGCGTGGCTGGATCGCACTGGCGCTGGTCGTGTTCGCCTCCTGGCGGCCGTGGCGGGTGCTGGCCGGAGCCTACATTTTCGGCGCGGTGTGGATCGGCCAGCTTCATGCACAGGCTTTTGGCATTCCGGTGCCTTCGCAGCTGCTTTCTTCTCTGCCCTATCTGGCAACCGTCGTGGTTCTCGTTCTAATCTCGCGCAACAAGCGTCTGACGATGATGAACACGCCGGCTTCCTTGGGGCAGCCATTCGTTCCGGATCGTTGACAACAAAAACAAACGGGAAAGCTCCAAGGCTAAACTCAGAGAGGTAACACAATGAAAAAACTGCTTATTGCGTTGATGACCACGACCGCCGCCATGTCACTGGCGGCGTCGGCGCAAGCCGCCGACAAGCTGAAGGCGTGCTGGGTCTATACTGGCCCGATCGGCGATTTCGGCTATTCCTACCAGCACGACCAGGGACGCCTCGAGGTGGAAAAGGCGCTCGGCGACAAGGTCGAGACCGCCTATCTCGAAAACGTCTCGGAGGGCCCCGACGCCGACCGCGCTTTCGAGCGCCTGGCGCGCGAAGGCTGCAAGATCATCTTCGGCACCTCCTTCGGCTTCATGGATCCGGAAGTGAAGGTCGCCAAGAAGTTTCCCAAGGTGATGTTCGAGCATGCCACCGGCTACAAGACCGGTGACAATCTCGGCATCTACAATGCGCGCTTCTATGAGGGCCGCTATGTGCTCGGCCAGATCGCCGCCAAGGAATCGAAGGCAGGGGTCGCCGGCTACATTGTGTCCTTCCCGATCCCCGAGGTGGTGATGGGCATCAACTCCTTCATGCTTGGTGCGCAGTCGGTCAACCCGAACTTCAAAGCCAAGATCGTCTGGGTGAACTCCTGGTTCGATCCGGGCAAGGAAGCCGATGCTGCCAAGGCGCTGTTCGACCAGGGCGCCGACATCATCGTCCAGCACACCGATTCAACCGCCGCCTTGCAGGTGGCGGAGGAGCGCAAGCTGCACGGCTTCGGCCAGTCTTCGGACATGATCAAGTTCGCGCCGAATGCGCAACTGACCTCACTCACCGACGAATGGGGCCCGTACTACATCAGCCGCGTGCAGGCAGCACTGGACGGCACCTGGAAGCCGGATAACGTCTGGCTCGGCATCAAGGACGGCGCCGTCAAGCTGGCTCCCTTCACCAACATGCCCGACGACGTGAAGGCGATGGCCGAGGCAACTACCAAGAAGATCTCCGACGGATGGAACCCCTTCACCGGACCGATCGCCAAGCAGGACGGCACGCCGTGGCTAAAGGACGGCGAAGTCGCCGATGACGGCACGCTGCTCGGCATGAACTTCTATGTGAAGGGCGTCGACGACAAGCTTCCGCAGTAAGCCCAGGGAATACAAAACAAAAAGGGCGCCGCATGGCGCCCTTTTTCATTTCGCGGGCTGTGCACTTGTGCCGCGAAACCGCGCCAGCGCGATATCGAGCATGCGGCCGATCCATGTCTTGGCCTTGCGCTGGGCCGGCCGTTCAAAATACCGCCAGATCGCCCAGGAAATCAGAACCATCGTCACTATGCAGCCCAAAGCAGCAGTCCATTTGCCGACCAACGGGGCTGCGGCATTGATGGTGATGTAGCCGATTTTCTGGTGCAGGAGATAGAGCGGGTAGGTCAGCCCGCCCAGCGCCAGCGTCAGTGCGGACGGCACGACATAGCTGCGCAGCAGGATCGCGCCGATCAGCAGGGAATGCATGACGAAATTGGCGATCACCAGATGCGGCTGCAAAACGGCAATGCCATATTCGTTCAGCATCCACTGCTGCGTCACGGACAACGTGCTGCAGGACAGAACGAAGGCGGCACCGAGCAGCAGCAGGGCCGGCAACGAACGCCCATGCGCATGGAGGTGGTGGACCAGCACGCCGGCGGCGAAGAACGGACCGAACTCGGTGATGAACAGCAGCCTTATCCCCCGGCTGTCGATGAAGAACTCGTTCAAGGCTGCAATCGCCAGCCAGATCAAGATCAGCCCAAGCTTCCATTTCTGGAAAACGCCGCCGATGAGCGCCAGCGTCACCCATCCATAGAACACCAGCTCGAGCAGGATCGACCAGTAGACGCCGTCCATGAAGGGTTGGCCCAAGGCCGGCGCAAACATCGACAGATTGGCGGCGTACTGACCGAGCGAGGTTGCAAACAGCGGTGCGCCAAAAGCCATGAAAATGATGAAGGTGATGGTTATGCACAGGAGGTAGCCGGGATAGAGGCGCACGAAACGCGCGATGGCAAACTCGTGCCAGAAGCGGCCCTCCGCCGACCAGGCGATGACAAAACCGCTGATCAGGAAGAACAGATTGACGCCGAGATAGCCGTAGAGCGCGAACGGCGCCACGGCCGGATAGCCCTCGGCGAGCGCGCCGTCGGCGGCAGCACCCCGAAAGAAATAATGGAAGAAAACCACAGCCAGCGCCGCCGCCAGCCTCAGCAGGTCGAGCGTCGCGATGTAATCCTGCCGGGCAGGTCTGTCGTCCATGCGGGGCCTCTGCGTTTACGACCCGGAAACCATAACGCAGGTCGCATCCAAACAGGGTAAACGGCAGCAAATATCACGAAATTTGGTAAATGGCAGCGCAAGCATCCAACCGGGTACAACTGCCTGCAATGCGCCTCCGTGATCCCCTTCACAGACGAAATCGCTTTTTACTTGCATGCTCATCTTACGGCCTGACGAAATCGGCCGGCGTTACTAATTTGAGCAGGAGAATGTCTTATGCAATTGAGCAAAAAACTCTTAGCCATTATCGGTAAGCGCATTCCAGCCATTTATGATGTCATTCCGCACGGACCACAGTGGAGGTTCGCGCAAGTCGCACTCAATCCTCAGCCGCTCCCGCCGCATGAACTGGGCGCAGCGATCGCCGACGAATTCGTCCGCGGCGCGTGGTCCGCCGAGCGAGGCGGGCTCGATATGAAATCGGTGCTGGCCGACCTCGACGACTGGTGCCCGACGCGACCGAAGATCCCAAAACTTCCGCCGTGGTGGCCGCCAATTCCGGAACCCGAGCCGCACCCCGAATGGTTCGTCGACTTCCATTTGGGATTTGCCGCGCGCCTCTCGGTCGTCGCAACCCAAGCGGCGGGCATGCGGCTGGACAAGGCCCTCAATCAGGCGATCGATCGGTCCCTGACTGCAATGGAGTCGGTCAAGCTCTGACGAAACGCCACTCAGCTTAATGCATGTCGCTCAAAAGTGGCCCCGGTTCTTAGAGAACGACATGCATCAAAACAAAGACTTAAAGCGCGTCGCATGAATTCGTTTCGATGCGGCGCGCTTTAAGGGCGCCGGGAGGCGCCCTTTTGTCGGATCTGGTTAAACCGCTGAACCGTAGAGATCGTAAGCGTCGGCGCGGTCGATCTTGACAGTGACGATGTCGCCTTGGCGCAGCGGACGCCGCGACTGGATGTGCACCGAGCCGTCGATCTCGGGGGCGTCGTATTTGGTCCGGCCCTTGGCCGATGTGCCATGCGCCTCGTCGATCAGCACCGGCAGGCGCTTGCCGACTTTCTTGGCCAACTGCGTCGCCGAAATCTTCTGCTGACGCTGCATGAAGCGGTGCCAGCGCGCTTCCTTGATTTCCTGCGGCACCTGTTCGAGACCGAGATCGTTGGAGCGGGCGCCGCGCACCGGCTCATATTTGAAGCAGCCGGCGCGATCGATCCTGGCTTCGTCAAGCCAGTCGAGCAGCATCTGGAAATCCTCTTCCGTCTCGCCGGGGAAGCCGACGATGAAAGTCGAGCGGATCGCGAGATCCGGACACACCTCGCGCCAGCCGCGAATGCGCTCCAGCGTCTTTTCGCCATGCGCGGGCCGGCGCATGTTCTTCAGCACCTGCGGCGAGGCGTGCTGGAACGGAATGTCCAGATAGGGCAGGATTTTGCCCTCCGCCATCAGCGGAATGACGTCGGCGACGTGGGGGTAGGGGTAGACATAGTGCATGCGCACCCAGATGCCGAGCTTGCCCAGTTCCTCCGACAGGTCGAGGAATTTCGCCCGCACCTCGCGGTCGCCGAACGTCGATGTCTGATACTTGATGTCGATGCCGTAGGCGCTGGTGTCCTGCGAGATGACCAGGAGTTCCTTGACGCCGGCCTTGGCCAGTTTCTCGGCCTCGCGCAGCACGTCGGCCGCCGGCCGCGAGACGAGATCGCCGCGCAATGCCGGGATGATGCAGAAGGTGCAGCGGTTGTTGCAGCCTTCCGAAATCTTGAGATAGGCGTAGTGGCGCGGCGTCAGCTTTACGCCCTGCGGCGGCAAAAGGTCGATATAGGGATCGTGGCTCGGCGGTGCGGCTTCATGCACCGCAGCCATCACGCTTTCATAGGCCTGCGGCCCGGTGATGGCGAGCACATTGGGGTGCTTTTCGCGGATCACATCCGGCTCGGCACCGAGGCAGCCGGTGACGATGACCCGGCCGTTTTCCGAAAGCGCCGAACCGATGGCGTTGAGTGACTCGTCGCGGGCTGAATCGAGGAAGCCGCAGGTGTTGACGACGACGAGGTCGGCGCCGTCATGCTTGCGCGCGATCTCATAGCCTTCGGCGCGCAGGCGCGTGATGATGCGCTCGGAATCCACAAGGGCCTTCGGGCATCCAAGGCTGACGAAACTCACGCGTGGGGCGGACATAAAGCGTTTTCCGGTATTTTCAGGATTGGCGGCGCAGTACCACACTTAATGCGGCAATGGTATGGGCACGCCCTTCATGCGGCAAAACGCACGGTAATTGCCGTCGAAACAGGCTCGATATTGCGGAAAGCGCTTCAACTCACCGCGTTGGTTACATGCGGCGCGACTTCCACGATGCCGCGATAGACCATGTCGATCGCGACATAGAGAATGATCAGCAGGCCGACATAGGCGATCCAGCGATAGCGATGCAGCAGCTTGGCGATGAAGCTCGCGGCGAGGCCCATCAGGGCAATCGAGAGCACCAGGCCGATGACCAGAACCGGGAAATGATCGCGCGCGGCGCCAGCGACGGCCAGCACATTGTCGAGCGACATCGAGACATCGGCGACGACGATCTGCAGCGCTGCCTGGCCGAGCGTCTTGCGCGCCTTGCCGACTGCCACGGTCTTGTCGCCGTCGAGATCGGCATTGGCCAGCGCCTCGGTCGCCTCCTGCTCCTCGGCATGGGACGTCCGCAACTCGCGCCACATCTTCCAGCACACCCACAACAGCAGGATGCCGCCGGCCAGAAGCAGGCCGACGATGGCAAGCAATTTGACGGTGATCGCGGCGAAGAGAATACGCAGCACGGTCGCCGCCAGCACACCGATGAGAATGGCTTTCTTCCGTTGCTCGACAGGCAGGCCTGCTGCGGCAAGGCCGATGACGATGGCATTGTCGCCGGCAAGCACCAGATCGATGGCGATGACCTGGAGGAGGGCCGTCATGCTTGCAGCGCTGAAAATGTCCATCGACCGGAGGCCCTTACTGTTCGCCGCGTGTTCGTCGTCGGATATGCCGACGCCCTAACGTGTATGGTTCCCGGGCGTCAAGAGAGCGCTACAAACAGCGCCAAAAAACCACAGGAATGGGGAAGAGGCGTTCTGCCTGAGAGAACTTAGTCGTAGAGATTGTACTTCGCCCAGTCGGCTTCCGGGATCTCGTCGCCGATGCGGTAACGGAACTGCAAGACCTCCATATGGTCCGGCGCCGTCTCGCATTTGAACTTCAGGCGGTACCATTGCCCCTTGCTGCGGAAGGCAGCGCCGGAACTCTTGATAGCGTCGGCGCTCATCTGCGGCGTCGCAAAGGCGTAAGCGACCACCCGATCAGCCTTGTAGTTGCGATCGTCATGGCTGATACGGTCGAGAACCTCGGCGTCGCATCTCTGTTCCAGCCGGGTCTGCGGATCGAGTTTCAGCAAACCGGCGCGCAAGGCGGCGTCCATGGCATAAGCCGGCCAGGCCAGCGTTACCGAGGCCATGGCCGCAAGGAATAGTTTCTTCATGGGCGGGAGAACCAGCATATTTCGGTTCAAAAATCAACCGGAGTGCCGATCGGGATCCACTCAGGACAGCGCGCTGATGGCAGCTTTTCACATCCCCAGTATCGGGATACGCAATCCACGCTGGCAGGGCCGAGCAGATAACTACCCGGCCACACGATTCACTGCCCTGCACGAGGACGTTGATATCTCAAACCAGTCCGCTCAGCAGGTCGCCCTCGATTTTCGCTTGCGGGATTTGCGGCGCGCGTGGCGCTGAGGTCGTCCGCGCCAAAAGCCGTCCGTAGAATAGGTGACCCACCAGGCGGCCCGACAGAGTCCGTTGGGGTGAATTCGACTTACCGCCGGGCCTAACCGACTCGGGGCTGGCGAGCCGGCTGATGCCACCCTAATATTAGCAACTCTGCAATAGAACCCGGCGCGGACGTTTTCCCCAGTTCAGACCTTACTTGCAGTCCCATTTCGGGAGACAATTGCTGGCATCAGTCTTGCTGCAGAGATCTTTGCCGGCTGACCCCGGTCCTGATCGCGTATTCTGATCAGGTCGTAGGCTCGCCGGGCTTGAGGCTGTTGGGGTCTTCGCTCGGCGAGTTTGCTTCACGCGCGTCACGAATTGCCCTTCGTATCGCTCAACACCGAGGGCGCAGGCGAACGGCAATGGCTGGGGCCGGCGCCCTCCTTTTGACACTGAACAAACCAGAGGGCGCCGAGCCTTTACCGACGGCGCTTTGAGGGAAGCGCGCCGAGTAGTGAGTGTACCGCTCTCGCTAGAGTTGTGGGAATACAGCCTTTTGGACGATGTCCGACAGCGAACGCCGGTGAAGATGGCCGGCGCCGCAAGGGCGCTTGTTGGGGTGCCTTAGGTGGGGGACGCCGGCCATGGCGGAAAATGGTCCGCCGCCAAGATAGGCTAACAGACGGGCCGCAGTTGCATATGGTGTGATCGCGGAAGAGACGGTGACCTTGCCGCTCGGGAGCGCCCGCGGCCCAGCGCGTCTTGTAGCAGGGCGGCCCAGCGGCATGGTCTAGGGGACTAGCGGCGGCTGCTGCTGGGCCTGACCAGTCTGGCTTGAACGAGGCGCGGTGCTGGCTGACTTAAGAATGAGCGCAAGCTGCTTTGAAGGCAATCGGCGCCGTCTCATACGTTCGCTTCTGCAGCCTCAGCCAATGTGCTTAGTGGCGACCTGCGGCCGATCTAAATTTTGCGGGTCGCCCGCTTGGAAAAAGGCCGGCGCTGCTTGGGAGGTTGCCTGATCAGCGCCGGCAGGGCGGTTGGTCCGCAGTAACTCAGCGATACCTGATTCTTGACGTAACGTCATACGTCGGGCTTGATCGCGGGGCCTGGCGCTTTCCAACGTCAGCTTGGGGCTGCTGCGGCTGCGCTCGGCCAGGCGGGCCAAAAATGATCAAGGAAGCGTCCCATGCCCGGCGCTCCTACCTCAAATTGATGGGGACCAAGGTCTCAGACTTACTCGCGCAAAGGTCTAATTGACCTGTTCGGTTCCGGCAATGTCCATTGGACGTTCCGTAGTTTAGCGATTGCGCATAATGGTCGTCGCCCCACTAGGTCAGCAACCTACCTCATTCGACCATCTTGCATTCCGGATTCGGCCTTGACTCCATCGGTTGCGGTCCGCTTCAGGGGAGACGCTCAAAGCCCATGGTTGACGAGGAAGAAGAGGTGACCAGGATTGTGCAAGAAACAAGTGTGCTTCCGCCTTGAAGAAGCCCGCCACCGTTAGGCGGCAAGAAGGAGAACGAACTTGGACACCTTATTAGCGCTTGCCGCACTGGCCATATCTCTGCTTGCTCTCGGTATGTCGTTCTACTTTTGGAAGCGCCAGTTTCGCCCGATGGTAACGGCTACAGTTAAAACTCAGCGGCGGGGAACCATGGGATCGCCTATAAGCTCGTCGTGCTGAATTCCGGGTCAATTCCCGAGACAAATATCCGCCTCATCGTTTACGACCGAGCGGGCTCAAAGCGGCGCTTGGAGCCGGTGCTAGTGAGGATGACCAAAATCGGTGGCTGGCGGCGATGTTTCCGATCCGCATTGCGTATCATGATTGGTTCGGCGCCGAGTACGATTCCGACCCACTTAATATGCTGCAGATTGCCGACTCCGACCGCTTCACCGCTCCCCACCGGTGAAAAAGTCGCAATTGCGAGGCGCTCAGACGGAGCCTTTCCGCGCTTTAGTTAGCCCAAATGTTACCTAACTTTACATCCCCTTATCGAGTTTGCGGTTTTTTAGCATGTGGGGCAAAGGTTATGGCAAGGCTCTAAAGAACCATCTAAGTCATTGATTATGCTTTGATTGTGGCGGAGGAAGTGGGATTCGAACCCACGGTGGGCTTGCGCCCACGCCGGTTTTCAAGACCGGTGCCTTAAACCGCTCGGCCATCCCTCCGTCGTGATTTTTCAATCACTTGCGCGCTCGTCCCTGATCGCCGCTCCTGGCTGCCGGAAGCAACAGCGAAAGGTCGATCATGTGCGTTCATTGCTCTAGTGCGCTCGGCAAAGCCGTGTCAACCGGCATGGGTCAGTCCGCCTGGGCAAAATGGACAGCGGTCGAGTCCAGACAGCCCGATTTCTCAGGTCCATCGCCTTGCCACCGCCGCCACAATCCTGCCCGGTTCCGGACACAATCGATTAATAGGCTGATAAACAATTCCTGCGCACAAGGGGATGGGGATTGGCGCGTCGCAGGCATTGCAGTTCTGGCTTCGCCGAGATTCTAGAAGCGGCGCCTGTGTCGACACGTAGGGGACATCTGAAAACATGCAGACCACGACGCATCGGCGTCTTCGTCGCGCTCCTGCTTTGGTTTTGTGCGCTCTTTCGGCTGTGTTGCTGGCCGCATGCGCGTCGCCGCAGCCCAAGGCCATGGTCGACACCCGAAAGCCGCGCTCGAAGGAGTATTTTGCCGAGACCGAGTATGGCGTGAAGGCCAGCCCGCGCGTCCAATACATGCGGCGCGGCGGCGGCCGCGACCAGTTGGGCAAGCCCTATCAGGTGCGCGGCAAGTGGTATTACCCCAAGGAAGACAAGCGCTACGCCAAGGTGGGTCTCGCCTCCTGGTATGGCGACGCCTTCCACGGCCGCCTCACAGCCAATGGCGAAGTCTATGACATGACGCATCTGACGGCGGCGCATCCGACCATGCCGCTGCCGAGCTACGCCCGTGTCACCAACCTCGAAACCGGCAGTTCGGTTATCGTGCGCGTGAACGACCGCGGCCCGTACCATGAAGGCCGCATCATCGACGTTTCGGAGCGTGCCGCCCAGATGCTCAACTACGCAAAGGTCGGCACCGCCAAGGTCAAGGTCGAATATGTCGGCCGCGCTCCGCTCGATGGCGACGACGATCAGTATCTGATGGCGTCCTACCATCCCGGCAACCGGATACCGGACCCGTCGGACGGCTTGCCGACCGGCGTCATGGTGGCGATGAACGGACCTCCGCCGAGCCTGCCGGTTGGGGCGGCCGCCGTGCCGTTCCCCGGCCAGCTGACCAATTCCGGCACCGAAGCACAGCCGGTGATGTCGGTGCAGGCGCCGGCTTTCGGCGATGTGACACTGCCTGAATTCGGGCCGATCGTGCCTCAGCGGCCGGAGACGCCCTTCGTCGTGGCTTCGCTCTCCTATGCGGATGAACGCGTGCAGCGCGCCGACGTCTTTGCCGCACTCGGTGACCAGGGCATGTCGCCGGCCGACATCCTGCAATCGTGGAAGAAATCCAACCCGCAGGCGGTGCCTGCCGTCTCGGACTATGTCGCGGCGGGCTCCTTCGACGATGCGGCCGAGGCTAAGCGGGTGGCTGAAGCCCTCAAGCCCTTCGGCAGGACCGAAATCCAGAGCACCGAACTCGACGGCAATGACTGGTACGCGGTCAATCTTTATCCGGATGGCCACGGCAATGTCGACGATCTCCTGCGCGCAGCATGGTCGCACGGCGCGCCGGACGCGCTGGCTGTGCGCAACTGATCAACAAGGCCGGCTTTGCCATTGCGTGGTTGATCCGCCGGGAAGAAGCCTGATAGCTTTGCAGCACGTTTCCTGCAGGCCAACGGGTCGAGCCTCTCATGCGATTTCGCCTTGTCCACCCTTTTGCCGGGCTTTTGGGTCTTGGCCTTTTGTTGGCGTTGCTGGTTCCGGCCAACGCGCAGCTTTTTGAGACCAAGGCCACGCAGGCTTTCATGATCGATGCCGAAACCGGCACGGTGCTGTTTTCCAAGGATGCCGACCAGCCGATTCCGCCGGCCTCGATGGCCAAGCTGATGACCATGGAAATGGTCTTCAACGCCATCAAGTCGAAGCGCATGACCCTCGACGACACCTTCGTGGTCTCGGAGAACGCCTGGCGCAAGGGCGGCGCCCCGTCTGGAACGTCGACCATGTTCGCCAAGCTCAAATCGGCGGTCCGGGTCGAGGACCTGATCCAGGGCGTCACCATACAGGCCGCCAATGACGGCTGCATGGTGCTGGCCGAGGGCATGGCGGGCTCCGAAGAGAATTTCGCCGCGCAGATGAACGATCGCGCCCGCCAGATCGGACTGGCGAAATCGACATTCGTCAATTCGACAGGCCTGCCGGCCGATGGCCAGCAAACGACGGTGCATGAACTGGCGCAGCTCGGCCTGCATATGTGGCGCGAATACCCTGATCTCTATCTCTATTATGGCCGGCCCGATTTCACCTGGAACAAGATTACGCAAAGGAACCGCAACCCGTTGCTGGCCATGGGCATCGGTGCCGATGGACTGGTGGTTGGTTCAAGCGAGGCGGGCGGTTTCGGCATTGTCGGCTCGGTCAGCCATGACGGCACGCGGGTGATCGCAGCAATGAGCGGATTGGCGAACGACCGCGAGCGCGCCGAGGAAGCGCGAAAACTGCTCGAATGGGGCGTCCGTTCCTTCGAGAAGACCGAGATTTTCGCCAGCAATGAAGTGGTCGGCGAGGCCCAGGTGTTCGGCGGCGCCAAATCCGGCGTGGCGCTGAAGGCGAAGGCGCCGATTAACGTGCTTTTGCCGATCGCCAACCGCGACAAGCTGACGGCCAGGATCGTCTATCTGGGACCGGTATCGGCGCCGGTGGAGGAGGGCCAGCCCGTCGGTGTGCTGCGCATCTGGATCGGCGACACGCTGAGCCAGGAGACGCCGCTTTTCGCCGCCGAATCGGTCGGCGTCGGCACGCTGCCACAACGCGCGTTCGATGCCGCCAGGGAACTGGCCGTGGGCTGGCTGCGTTAAAGCAGCGTTAGAATCGTGGACCTTTGACAAGGTCCGGACTATGACGTCAGCGCAAAGCAGGACAAAAGGCCTTTCGGTTGGCGCGCGGATTTTTCATCACCTTCGAAGGCGGCGAGGGCGCCGGCAAGTCGACACAGATCGAGCGGCTGGCCAGGAAGATGCGCGCCAAGAAGTATGATGTTCTCGTCACCCGCGAACCCGGGGGGTCGCCCGGCGCCGAGGCGGTCAGGCATGTCCTGCTTTCCGGCGCCGCCGAGCCGTTCGGGCCGAAGATGGAAGCGGTGCTGTTCGCCGCCGCGCGTTCCGACCATGTCGAGCAGGTCATCCGGCCGGCGGTGGAGCAAGGCTCCGTCGTGCTGTGCGACCGTTTCCTGGATTCCTCGCGCGTCTACCAGGGGGTCACCGGCGGCCTCGACCCGGCTTTCATGGAAGCGCTGGAAGAGGTCGCCATCAACGGCATGATGCCAGACATGACGCTGATCCTCGACATCGACCCCGCCGAAGGCTTGCGGCGCGCTACCGCGCGACGTGGCGCCAGCGACGGTCCGGACCGCTTCGAAAAGGAGACGCTGGATATCCACCAGCGTCGCCGCGACGCCTTCCTGGCGATCGCAGCCGCCGAGCCGGACCGCTGCATCGTCATCGATGCGTCGGCGCCTCCCGATACGGTGGAAGACGTCGTCACCGCGGCCGTGTTCGCAGCACTTGAGGCGAGGGCGCCTGCGCGCAACAGACAGGCGGCGCCGGCATGATGTTCGAACGCATCGCCCCTGAGCAGCACGACACGCTGGACGGCGTGCCGGAGCCGTCCGAAACGCTGCGCCTGGTCGGCCATGAGCAGGCGGCCGCGATGCTCGCCGCCGCCTATCGCTCGGGAAAACTGCCGCATGCGCTGATCTTTGCCGGACCGGTCGGCATCGGCAAGGCGACGCTCGCCTTCCACCTGGCGCATCATCTGTTGAAGCATCCGGCCTTCGAGCGGGCGCCGGACGTGTTTGCCGTTCCCGATCCGGCCTCATCACTGTTTCGCCAGATCGCCACCGGGGCGCATCCTGGCGTGCTGCATCTGACCCGGCCGCTGAACGACAAGACCAAGAGCTTCAAGACCGTCGTCACCGTCGATGAGATCCGCAAGGTCAACCGCTTCCTGTCGCTGACCTCGCATGACGGCAGCTACCGGGTGGTGATCGTCGATCCGGCCGACGACATGAACACCAACGCCGCCAATGCCTTGCTGAAAAACCTTGAGGAGCCGCCGACCCGCACGCTGTTCATCCTCATCGTCCATGCGCCGGGCAGCCTGTTGCCGACGATCCGCTCGCGCTGCCAGATGGTGCGGCTGACGCCGCTCGATGCCGTCAGCCTGATGAGCGTTCTGGAGACTGTCGAGCCGCCGCCGCCAGCCGATCCGGCGGCGCGCGCGGCACTGGCGGAACGGGCAGGGGGCAGCGCCCGCAACGCGATCCTGTTGACGCAATATGGCGGACTGGAGATTGCGGGCACGCTCGATGCCCTGGTCACATCAGGCAAGAACGACGTCGCCGGCGCCTATCGCCTTGCCGAGGCCGTCGCCGGTCGCGACCAGGCGATCCAGTTCGACATCTTCAACCGTCGGGCACTCGATCTGCTGTCGTCAGGCGCCAGCGAAGCGGCACTGGCCGGTGATCTCGCGCGGGCGAAAACCCTGTCGGACACTTGGCACGAGGCGCTGAACGCTATATCTGAGACCGATACCTACAATCTCGACAAGAAGCAGCACGCCTTGACCATGATCGACCGCCTGAATTCCGCAATGCGAATGTGACCGGATCCGGCCTCGGGTCGGGATGGCAATCGCCGTCTCGATGCGATATCCACCGCCTCACATTCAATTCGGACATTCATGACGGTTCATTCATGTCACGCGACACATTCTACATCACGACACCGATTTTCTATCCGAACGGCAAGCCTCATATCGGCCACGCCTATACCGTTATCGCGACCGACGCGCTGGCTCGCTTCCAGCGTCTCGACGGCAAGGATGTGTTTTTCCTCACCGGTACCGACGAACACGGCCTCAAGATGCAGCAGACAGCCGAGAAGGATGGCATAACGCCTCTGGCGCTGGCCGACCGCAATTCAGCGATCTTCCGTTCGATGACCGAGGCGATGGGCGGCTCGAATGATGACTACATCCGCACGACGGAACCACGCCACTACGCGTCCTGCCAGGCGATCTGGAAGGCGATGGCCGCCAATGGCGACATCTATCTGGACCGCTATAGCGGCTGGTATTCGGTCCGCCAGGAAGCCTATTTCGAAGAGAGCGAAACCACTCTCGGCGACGACGGTGTACGGCGCGAGCCGCTTGGCTCGCCCGTCGAGTGGAACGAGGAGGAAAGTTACTTCTTCCGGCTTTCCGCCTATCAGGACAAATTGCTTGCGCTGTACCAAAACCAGCCCGATTTCATCGGTCCGGCCGAGCGCCGAAATGAGGTGATGAGCTTCGTCAGGTCCGGCCTCAAGGATATCTCGGTCTCGCGCACGACCTTCAATTGGGGCGTGCCGGTGCCCGGCGATGACAAGCACGTGATGTATGTCTGGGTCGATGCCTTGACCAACTACATCACCGCCGCCGGCTATCCCGACACCAAGGCCGAGCAATGGCGCTACTGGCCGGCCACGCACATCATCGGCAAGGACATCGTCCGCTTTCATGCGGTCTATTGGCCGGCTTTCCTGATGTCGGCGGGCGTCGAACTGCCAAAGCGCGTGTTCGCACATGGCTTCCTGTTCAACCGCGGCGAGAAAATGTCGAAGTCGGTCGGCAACGTTGTCGACCCCTTCACCATGGTCGAGCATTACGGCCTCGACCAGGTGCGCTATTTCTTCCTGCGCGAGGTGCCGTTCGGCCAGGACGGCAGCTACAGCCATGACGCGATCGTCAACCGCACCAATGCCGACCTTGCCAACGGCCTCGGCAATCTGGCGCAGCGCTCGCTGTCGATGATCGCCAAGAACGGCGGCGGCGCGGTGCCGCAGCGCGGCGAACTGACCGAGGCCGACAGCGCCATCCTCGACCAGGCAGTGGAAGCGCTTGGGGCGGCGCGCAAGGCGATGGCGGAACAGGGCATCCATCTGGCGCTGGCGGCAATCTTCAGTGTGGTGGCGGAAGCCGATCGCTACTTCGCCTCGCAGGCACCCTGGGCGCTGAAGAAGACCGATCCGGCGCGCATGGAAACGGTGTTGTGGACGACCGCCGAGCTCGTGCGTCGCGTGGCGCTTCTGTGCCAGCCCTACATTCCGGGATCGGCGGCGAAGCTGCTCGACCTGCTGGCGGTGCCGGCGGACAATCGTGACTTCGCCCATGTCCACGCCGACTACGCGCTGGTGCCCGGCACGGAACTGCCCGTGCCGGAGGGGGTGTTTCCGCGTTACGTCGAAAAGCCGGAGGCGAGCGCCTGATGCTCGTCGACAGCCATTGCCATCTCGACTTTCCGGATTTCGCCGAGGAGCGGGCGGCCATCGTCGCCCGCGCCAAGGCCGCCGGGATCGGTCGCATGGTGACCATCTCGACACGCGTGAAGCGGTTTCCGCAAGTGCTTGAGATTGCGGAGGCTTTCGACGAAGTCTACTGCTCGGTCGGTACCCATCCGCACAATGCCGGCGAAGAGCTCGATGTGACGGCTGAGGAGTTGGTTCGCCTGTCCGCGCATCCAAAGGTGGTGGCGATCGGCGAGGCCGGGCTCGACTATTACTACGACAAGGCGCCGCGCGACGCGCAGGCGCAAGGCTTCCGCACCCACATCTCAGCTGCGCGCGAGACCGGCCTGCCGCTGGTCATCCATTCGCGCGACGCCGACGACGACATGGCTGCCATCCTCGAGGACGAAACAGGGAAGGGCGCCTTCCCCTTCATCCTGCATTGTTTTTCCTCGGGGCGCCGGCTGGCCGAAGTGGGCGTGGCGCTTGGCGGCTATGTCTCCTTCTCGGGCATACTGACCTTCAAGAACTCAGCCGAATTGCGCGCTATCGCCGCCGATATGCCGCATGACCGGCTGCTGGTCGAGACCGACGCGCCGTATCTGGCGCCGGTGCCGTTTCGCGGCAAGCGCAACGAGCCGGCCTATGTTGCGCACACCGCCAAGGTGCTGGCCGAAACCGTTGGCGTCGGCGAGGCCGAGATCGCGACGCTGACGACGGCGAATTTCTTCCGTCTGTTCGGCAAGATGCCGCGGCCTGCCGGGCTCTGACGCATGGGCGACCGGCTGCGCCTCACCATCCTCGGCTGCGGCTCGTCGCCCGGCACGCCGCGCATCACCGGCGACTGGGGCAATTGCGACCCGGCCAATCCGAAGAACCGCCGCATGCGCACGGCCGCCCTGGTCGAGCGGATCGCCGCCAACGGCGAGCGCACCACGGTCGTCATCGACACCGGGCCGGATTTTCGCGAGCAGATGCTGATGGCGGCGGTCCGGCGCATCGACGCCGTCGTCTATACGCATCCGCATGCCGACCACATCCACGGCATCGACGATCTGCGCGGCTACGTGCTCGAACAACGCCATCTGATCGATGTCCATGCCGACCAGCCGACGATGCTTAGGCTGCGCGAAGCGTTCGGCTATTGCTTCGAGACGCCGCTGGGCAGCTCTTATCCGCCGATCGTCAGGCCGCACATCATCGATCACGCCAGGCCGGTGACGATTGAAGGTGAGGGCGGAGCCCTCACCCTTGAGCCGCTGCCGCAGATCCACGGCGACATCATTTCGCTTGGTTTCCGCATCGGCGGGCTGGCCTATTGCCCTGATATCAGCGACTTTCCCGACGCCACCGCCGACCGGTTGCGCGGCCTGGAGATGCTGGTCATCGATGCCTTGCAGTACAACACCCATCCCAGCCATTTGTCGCTCGGTCAGGCGCTCGGCTGGATTGAAAAACTGACCCCGAAACAGGCCGTGCTGACGCATATGCATGTGCCGCTCGACTATGCGACGGTCAAGGCCGAGGTGCCGGCCAGCATCACCCCGGCCTATGATGGCATGGTGATCGAAATCCCTTATGAATCAGCGTGATGTCAACGGCTTTTCATGAGGGCGTTCGGCTCTTTGGTCCGAAGATCAGCAGCGTTCCAATCCGCTCATAGCCCATCCGGAGATAAAGCAGCGCTCCGGCATGCGTCGCCAACAGCATCGAGCATCGCGCCCCACGAGCGCGGTCGTCCTGCAGCATTTTAGACATCAGTGCCTTGCCGATACCGCGACGCCGGTGCGAAGGCTCGACATACATGGCCGTGCACCAGGTGGCGCCGACAGCGTCTATGCTGCGCACGCGTCCAACGATAGTGTCGCCATCGAGCGCCACATACTGGCGCAACGGCGCACCGTCGCCGAGCAGATCGGCCGCGATCGGCCTCCTGCGAATGATCTCCGCCAGTTGCGCTGCTCGCTCGACTGTCTGCACGCGCTCAATCGACACGACCTCTGGCAAGACGGCCGCCGGCGGATCCGGGATCTGACGCAATGGCTGGACGAAGAAACCTTCCGTCCGCAGCAGCCGGTAGCCGAGAGCCCTGTAGGCGGTCCGCACCGGCTCCTCCGGTTCGCCGTCGGCGATCGCGACCGAAACAGCAAAGCTTGACCGTGCATGCTGCCGCACGATCGCATCGGCTTCCTCGGCCGCGACGTCATGGACGACCCATTCTTGGCCACGGTAGTCGCGCGCATTCTTGCGCTCGGCATCGCGCATCAGCCACAAGGGTCCGACGCGGCTGGCCTCATATGGAAAGGTGCGGCTCTTGTCGGTGCTGTAGCCGTGGACGAACACTTCGATCGCCGCTTGGATCTCACGCTTTGCTGTCGTCATTCATGCAGCGTAGCGTTGGTCTTAAGCTCGAGGCAACACGGATCGATCTTGCCAAGCCTAGGAAAATCAGCAGCAATTCCCGGCTACCGCTCAACGCATAAGTTCCATAATCTATCTTATGCGACTTTCTGGGCCGTCGAACCCTAGATATGGAACCGGCGTTGGTGAACTGGAGATTCGGTTGGTCCGAGAACACTTTTCCGACCGTGAGCTTTATGGCGAACTGGTGCAGATCGACGGCAGCTATCACCGTTGGTTCGAGGAGCGAGGCAGTTCGGGCGGATAGCCGGGCGGATCTTCAACCACTACCATCACTATCTTTTGCTGGACGACGACGAAACGCAGCACGTTTGATGCCAGCATGAACTCCGTGGGCTTCGCGCATTTCCATTCAACTCTAACAACCTCTGCATCAACGCCTTTGTCGCTAGTGATTTTTCTTTCTGTTTGAATCAGAGGCTTCGAACAATCCGCTTCAGGAAGACGTTTTACAAACTCTGGAAAAACCCCCGCCAAGGCCGCTCCGTAGTCAAATATGATCCAGGCTGCATCAGGCGCCAGGAAACTTTTGCTCTGGTCCGGATTTTCGATCGAAAGCCTAATGTAGTTCCCGACGAGCTGGTCGGGCGCGACTTCGGAAGCACCCGCTGCGGCGATGGGAAGGCAAGTCGCTATCGCCGTCACGATGCACCTTAACTTCGTGGCGGGAGTCGGCGATCCTTCTGCGGCAACAGTTTCGTTGGCCCGGTCATCGCTCAAATCTGCCAGTCCTAATTGGAGTGGACACAAAATGCCTACGCTCGCTGACGTAAGGCAATATCCGCGATGCGGTCGAGAACTGCCAGTCTCTTCTATGTCACGCCCCGATTTGCCCGTTATGTGGTCGGCCCGCTAGTCGAGCATGACCACGGCCTCAACCTCGAACAGCATCGGGTCGATCGCAAGTTTGGGAACGGGAACCAGGGTCTGTGCCGGCAGCGCGTCGCCGAACATCTCCTTGACGTTCTGGGTCAGCACCGCGAGCTTGGACATGTCGTGGTCGACCACGAACACCGTAAGCTTGGCGACCTGATCGGGTTTCGCACCGATACCCTCAAGCGCGGCGCGTAAATTCGCATAGGCCTGTTTCACCTGGACAGCGAAGTCGGGCGACAAGCCTCCCGTGGCGTCCTGGCCGCCCTGCCCGGAAATATACGCCACCCGGGCTCCGGGCGGCGTGATCACCGCCGTGCTGTAACCGTTTGGCGACGGGTCGTAGAGGGTTTGCGGATTGACGATGGTCAGCTCAGTGGCCGTCGTCGCTGTGGGAATTGATAGGTTCATGATGATTAACCCTCCGATAAGCAGATGCCTGATTGCGCGTGACATGATTTTCTTTGGCTCCGTGGACCGCGAGCGAAGTCCCTCGCGGCCGCATGATTTGAACTTTGGCCATATCAGCCATAGCATGACTCATACGATGTACGAGTCATGCTATGGTACAACGTACTAGTCAAGCGGTGAGCGTCGACATTCCTGACGCTGCCTGCCAAAATCGACGCTCAGTCAGCGAGGACGACAGATGGCAGCCAAACGCGACGGCGCCCGAAGCGAACGACCGCCACGGACCAAGCCCAGGCCCGTGAAGGAGCCGACCAGCGAACCGCCTCTTTCCCGGGACCGTATCGTGGCGACCGCGGTGGAATTGCTGGACGCTCAGGGGCTCGACGGATTGACGATGCGTCGGCTAGCCGACCGCCTCGGTGCGGGCGTGATGAGCCTGTATTGGCACGTCGACAACAAAGACGACGTCCTGGATCTGGCGCTCGATTCGGTGCTTGATTATCGCGCCTTGCAGCAGTTGGACGAGCCTCAAGATTGGCGCGCGGAAGTCATTCATATGCTCGACGACTGGCGGGCCAGCATGCTCCTCCATCCCTGGTCGACATCGCTGTTGCCGCGCCGGGCGCTCGGCCAGAACATCCTCGGTCGCCTGGAACTCATGGGCAAGATCTTGTCCACGGCCGGCGTCGCGGACGCCGACCTGAACGCGGCGATATGGTCGCTCTGGAACTATGTGATGGGGGCCACCATCACCCGGGCAAGCTTCGATGTCTCTGCCGAAGACAGGGCCGCCGCGCAGCAGCACCTTGAGCATCTTGGCGGACCACCCTACCCGACAATCGGGCGCTCCCGCCTGCTGTTGGACGATGATTGGGACGGCGCCTTCCGCAAAGGCCTCGGCTTCCTGCTCGGCGGGCTTTCTCCGCGATAAGCGGCTATCGCGAAGTTTTCATCCCGAAAAACTCGCCAGGGCCCCGCTGAAGGCGGCTAGGATTGCGACACCATGGAAGACGCCAAGGGCCAGCCATCTCAAGCGGCCTGCGCCAGCTTGACCAACAAATGCCCCATAGGCAGGAAACTGCAGCGCCGCCAATCCGATGGAAAGGCCGGTGATGGTTGTGTTGGTCAAAAGGGTTGCCAGCATGGGAATCGGATAGAGAAGGCGCGCCAACACATAGTGTCCATGCCCTGCGCCGACCGAATAGAGTGCCAGGAAGAAGGCAATGGGAGTGATGCCGAGGCCGACAAGGAACCCTGCCCGCGAGGAGAATTTTGGCCGCACTATTCCTCCAGAAGGCAACGCTAGAACCAAATGTTCACTGGCTAACTTGTGCCCGCAATGGGCCAGCCTTCGCACCCAGGAAAACGCCTGGATCAGTGCGGCGTGTCCGGCTGTCCGTTGCCCGACAGGATCTGCAATGTTCCCCGCGCAGCATTGCGGAACGCATCGTCGAAGCTGACGCCTCGCACCTGCCAGCCATATTCCCTGCCGTGGAAGCCGAGCCGCCAGTCGCCGACCCAACCCAGCGCTTTCTGGCGCCATGCCAAAGTGCCGGAAAGCAGAGCATCGCCTTCCAGGGTGTTGGCTACATCGGCAACGGCGACGTCCTGCGGTTTGGGGAGCTCCAGCGGCAAACCGGTCCGGTGCGCGGCGTCCGCCAACGCGACACGCATATCCGCCTCAAGCTTGTCGCCGCCATCGCGCACCAGCGTGAAGCCGTTCCCCTTCATCGGCTTTACCTCGAGCAACGCGACGATTGCGGGTCGTGGCAACAGCCATGGCTTACGTCCCAGCGATGCCAGCAAGGCATCGATCTTGTCCGGATCGAAATCGGCGGTGATGTATTGCGGCCGGTCGTGAGTGCCCTGCTCGTCATGCGGCGGGCGGTTGTTGAGCAGGTCGCGGTAGCTGATATCAGCGGCATGGTCGGCTGCATGCCGGCTCATCTCCGCAACGCGCGGATCGCCAATCAGCCGCGGGTCGCCGGAAACCTTGACCAGCACTTCTTCAAGGCACGGTGCCAGGCCCCACGCCCGATTCTCGTCACCAGTGCCGCTGGTCACCGATTGCGCACGGTAGAGACTGGCGCGGTCAATGTCAGCGGCCGCGACGGGAAAGGCAACCAGCGCCGCCAGCGCCACTGCGGCAAAAGCGATCTTCAAGCCGCCAGGCATCCGCCGACCCCTCCCAACCGTCCGGAAATATTGTCGGACACATATTCTGGTCATTTCAGGGAAATTCAAGCACCTGAAGAGTGCAGCGTCAGTTAGGTGGATGTCAGCTTTACCTGATAGCTCAGCAGACGCTTTTCACCGGGCGCGATCAGCATCACTCCCGGCTTGTCCGCGAACTCGCCATCGAAATCGACTGGGCTGGCAAAGCCGTGCCAGGGTTCGATGCACAGGAACGGCGCGCCGCCGGGTTTCGACCAGATACCCAGTTCCTTGAAACCCTGCCAAGCCATTTCGATCGCCGGACCGTGCGTGGCGCCATAACGAACGCTCTCAGTGGCTGGCCGGTCGAGGATCACGGCGTCCGCGTCGAACAACCGTTCCGACAGCACCAGCGTTCTGCCTTCGATGGGCGTCGGCTGCGGCGCAGCCAGCACCAAGCCGTCCTTCAGCCGGCGGATCGGCGCCGGCTCATCAGCGGCAAAGGTCAGCTGGTAATCGGTCTTGGCGAGGCCTAGCAGCAACGGCCAGTTGAATGCCGGATGCGCTCCGATCGAGGCAGGCAGCATCTCGTCGCCGGTGTTGGTGATATCGAAGGAAATATCAAGCTGCCGGCGTTCCAGCGTGTAGGTGACCGCCAGGCGAAACGCGAAAGGATAGCGTGCGCGGGTGTCGGCGTCGTCGGTCAACACCAGCGTGCAGGATCCGGTGGTCGTCTCAGCCCACACAAACGGCTTGTCTCGAGCAAAGCCGTGCTGCGTCAGCGGATAGGCCTGGCCACGGTGGCGCAGCTGGTCGCCCTTCAGCCGACCGACGATCGGAAACAGCACCGGCGAATGCCGCCGCCATTCCGGTCCGGCCTGCCACAAAAACTCGATACCCTCGGCGTTGCGCAGAGAAACCAGTTCAGCCCCCTGCCCGACAATGGTCGCCGAAATCCCGTCGCCGTGAAGCGTCACTTGTTCCATGCGTCCTCGCGGAAAGCTGCGTGCGAGCGGCAGGTTAGCAAAAGCCCGCGTGGACTCAAAGGCGGCAGGACACCGCTTACGGAGCCGCGGGAAATGACCCATGGCAAAAACAACAGTGGCCGGAGGTGTCCCGGCCACTGCAAGATCGAGATTGTTGCCTGCTACGGTTCGACTATTCGCGTTCGCCGGTGAAATTCAGCAACAGCTGGAAGATGTTGACGAAGTTCAGGTAGAGCGACAGCGCGCCAAAGACGGCGAGCTTCTGCCGCGATTCCGCATCGAAATTCTCCGCATACTGTTCCTTGATCGTCTGCGTGTCCCAAGCGGTCAGGCCGACGAACACGGCGATACCGATCACCGAGATGGCGAATTGCAGCGCGGTCGAGCCAAGGAAGATGTTGACGACGCTGGCGATCACCACGCCGATCAGGCCCATGATCAGGAACGACGAGAACTGGGTCAGGTCGCGCCTGGTCGTGTAGCCGTAGAGGCTGGTGGCACCAAACATGGTGGCGGCGATGAAGAAGGTGCGCGCGATGCTGGTGCCGGTGAAGACCAGGAACACCGAGGCCAGCGACAGGCCCATCACCGCGCAGAAGGCCCAGAACATTGCCTGGGCGCTTGATGCCGACATCGTCTGCATCTTGAACGAGAACAACAGCACGAAGCCGAGCGGCGCCAGCATCACCACCCATTTCAGCGGGCTGGAGAAGATCGGCACGTAAAGCGCCGGCGTTGAGGCCACAAACATGGCGACGAGGCCGGTCACGACCAGGCCGATGCCCATATAGTTGTAGACACGCAGCATGTGGCTGCGCAGGCCCTCGTCATAGACGGCGCCGGCGCGGGCACCAGCGCCCATGCGGTATCCGAGGTCGGGGGTGTTCATGCGGATTCTCCTTTGGGGTCTAAATCAGTAGAGCGTTTTGGCGAGTGTCTCGGCGGCGCGGTCGAGGTCGTGGACGTCGCTGCGCGCAACGACCGCGTAAGCGACCTCGCCAATCTGGAAATAGGCCGAGGAAATATCGCCCGAGGGCGCTATTGCCGGCTTGACCACGTCGAACGTTCCCGGCCGGATCGCAAACAGCGAGACCAGCCCCATATCCTTCGTCTCCAGCGCCACTTCAACGCTCGGCCCGAAGCGCGACGGGTAGATCTGCACGTCGCGGATCGTCCAGTTTGCGGGCAGCGACGGCATGACGATGGCGGTCGCGGCGCGAATTTCATCGGCATTGTAGTTCGGTGCCTCGAGCTGCGAGGGCATGGCCTCGCGCATAAGCGTCGTCTTGTGCGCCCGGATCGCTTCTTCGACATAGGCCGGTGGCGGCGGTGAAGCCACCACCTTGGTCACCAGCAGCGGTCCGAAGAGGCCGTTCGCCAGCCAGCCGGCGGCGACAAAGACGGCGACCGCGGCCGCCCGCTGCAGCACGGCGAAGACACGGCGACTGGCCAGCCCCCTGCCCAGCCGGCGTGCGACTTCAGTCGTGGCCGGCCGCGCCATTCCGGTGGACGCAGCCAGCGCCAGACGCAGCTCGTCGCGCGTCCTCAAGTCTGACATCACCCGCGCCGCGGCTTCCGGACGAGCCGACAGAAACGCTTCGACCTCAATGCGGCGCGCAACATCCAACTGGTCGTCGACATAGGCGTCGAGATCGGCATCGGTCACCGGGTCCCGCAACAGATCGGTCATGACGGGTCTCCCACGATCCTCAGATGGTTTTTGGCCGGCGAGAAGGCTGCACTTTCCATCGAGCGCAGCGCGGCACGCGCCCTGCCGATGCGCGACATCAGTGTTCCCAGCGGCACCCCGCTGGCGTCGGCAGCCTCCTGGTAGGAAAGGCCCTCTATGGCGACCAGATGCAGCGCCGAACGCTGCTCTTCCGGCAGGCTGAAAAAGGCTTCGCGCACCTGCGCCAGACGCACGGAATGCTCCTGCGGCGGCGGGGTGCTGGCGTCAGTGAGATAGCCGGCCTGTTCGACACGCGCCGCTTCCGAACGGCGTGAGCGCATTTTGTCGATGAAAGCGTTGTGGACGATCGACAGCAGCCATGCCCGCAGATTACCGCCGGAGCGGAACGTGCCGCGCCGCTCATAGGCGCGCACCAACGCATCATGCACCAGATCCTCGGCATCGGTGCTGTCGCGCGTCAGCGATCGGGCGTAGCGCCGCAGCGAACCCAGCTGTCCGACAATATCGAAGCGTGGCATCGACCGTTTCATGCCCCGTTTACGGAGCATGTGGGGATTTTAATCCCTCGCACGCCAAAACTTTCTGCGGCGTGCGCATCCATGCCGTCAGAAGTGCACTTCGCAACCGCCCATCTCCCGCGCGGCAGATGTTTGCTTTATGCTGATAGCTTAGCCTTTCCGTCTTTCCAAGGAGCAAAAGATGGTCGGCGGGGATCGGGTGACGGGTGCCGCGGCGCTGCCGATCGTCGGCAGGGTGTTCATGATTCTTGGCATTGTCGGAGTGATCGTCTCCGGCGTGCTGACCATCGTCGAGATGTATGGCCCTCGCACCTCTTCGGCGACAGGCAAGATTGTCGCCGCCGAATACAATCCCCTCATCGAGTTCTCGACAGCCGACGGCACTGTCGTCCGCTTCAACAATGCCGTCCACAGCTCGTTCTGGGGCGATGGCGACAGCGTCCCAGTCGCCTACGATCCAACCAATCCGCAGAATGCCTCCGTCGACAGCTTCGCCGGACGCTGGTTCCTTGCCGGGTTGGCGGGCGTGCTGGGCGGTTTCTTCCTGCTGATCGGCATCGTGCTCACCGTGCTTGGGAGGGCGCTTGTGCGGCGGGTCATCACGAGACACTGACCGCCTCGGAATGGCCCTGCTCAGGGCCGCTCGCCGCGCCGCAGCCTGCCCTCGATCATCGCGATGACCGGCAACAGATCGGCAACGCCGTTGACGACATAGTGCGCGCCGGCAGCGCTGAGCTTGGCCGTTGCCTCGGCGCGCTTGGTGCGAAACAGGTCCGGCGCCAGTGCCTGCGTTTCGGCCAGCGAGTGGCCGAAGACATTGCCGGTGACCGACACCCCGACCGTCCAGGCGCCGGCATTGATGCCTTCTAAAATACCGACCTCGGTGTCGTCGACCTTGACGCTGAGCCATGGCGGATAGACGCCGAGCTCGGTCAGCGCCCTCCACAGCATGAACGGCGTAGGCCTGCCATCCGGCGTGTCGCCGGTGCAGACCAGGCAATCCGGCGCAAAACCATGCGCTGCCGCACCCGGCAGGATTTCGGCCATGATGTCGCGCGTGTAGCCGGTGGTCGAGCCGATCTTGAGGCCGTGCGCGCGCAGTGTGGCGACCACGTCGGCAACGCCGGGAATGACATCGGAAAAGCGAGCGGCCACCGCCCGGTTCTTCGGCACGAAGACATCGTAAACGGCGTCGATATCGGCTTCGGTCGGTGCGTGGCCATGCTGCCTGGCCCAGGCGGTCGAGATTCTCGGCAGCGCCATCAGCGCGGCAATGTGCGGGCGCTTGGCCATGCCCATCGGTCCGCGCGCCTCTTCGATGCTGATGGCAACGCCGAATTCCTGGAACGCTTCGACGAAGACACCCATTGGCGCCAGCGAGCCGTGATCGACAACAGTACCGGCCCAGTCGAAAACGACGGCGCGAAGCAGGTGCTGGGGGGTCATCAGGCGATCTTTCTGGCGGCTGCCGTAGTTGAACCGAAGAGTTCGTCGATCACCTCTTCCGCGATTGCGAACGAGGTTGAGGCGCCAGTTCCGCTGGTGATCATCACCAGTCGCACATTCTCCTGCGGCGCGTCGGCGAACATCGTGCGGTCGGCCGCCGAGGCATAGATGCCGGTCCAGCGTTCCAGCACGCGCGGCGGCGTACCGCCGAAGACGGCGCTGAATTCCTCCAGGATGATTTCGTCGACCCGCTCCGAGGCGAACGGGTCGGGAGTCGCCGCGTAATGGTGCGAATCGCCGACCACCAGCGTCCCGTCGGCGCTCTGCACCACGATCAGATGCACGCCATTGTCCAGCGCATGGCGTTGATCGCTCTCAAGCCGACGCCGCAAGGCCACAGCTTCCGGCAAGGCCGCGTAGCCGGCGTAACGGGCAAGCCCGAGATCCGACATCACCGGGGCCGGAAGCCGGAAGCCGGGATCGGCAAGACGCATCATCTGCAGTTTGCAGCGCTTCACGCCGTAAAGCGCGATGCGTTCGGAATAGAGCGTTGCCAAATCGTCGCCGGGGCAGACAACCACCTTGTCCGCGCGAACTGTGCCGCGGCTGGTCTCGATGGCAGGCGGGTCGATCCCGCGCACCACCGTTTCGCGCCGGAATTCGACGCCGTGCCGCTCGGCGAGGAAAGCAGCAAGGCGCGGAATTGCCTCACGCGATTCCACGCGCACCTCGTGCGGGCTCCAAAGGGCGCCGGCGAAATCCTGCCCGGCGAGATGCGGATACTGGCGGCGCAGGCCGTCCGGTTCCAGCAGCGAACATCCCTCGCCCATCTCGGTCCGCAGGAATGCCTCGACCACGCTGCGGGCTTCGGAGCGACGCGCGACAACGACCGTGCCGCGCTGGATGACGCCGATACCGGCCGGCCCGGCCACTTCCAGCCAGATGTCGCGGGAGCGCATGGCGCGCCGCCACACCTGGCCGCGTTCCTGGCCACTCACCGTGACAAAGCCGAAATTGCGCACCGAAGCGCCGTTGGCCTGCGCGTCGCGGTCGACGACGACGACGGAAAGGCCACGGCGGACGGCTGCGAGCGCATGCGCAAGACCGACAATGCCGGCGCCGACAATGGCGAGATCGAACTTGTCGTGCTGACTCATCATTGTCCTTTCGCCACCGCTCTTTGTCCTATCCCGGCAAACCTATTCAAACTACGCCGATGTGACAGGAACGTGTAGGCTGGGCTTCGGCCTCGACAATGGTCCTGGCAGGGCTTTCCGCCTGGCGCACATGAAAGCGCTGGCGAAGCACGGCCGATTTGCGTATCACTCCGCCGCCACCGGAAACCGCTCTCCATGTTCGAAACACTGCAGCCTGCTCCCGCCGACAAGATCATCGCTCTGATCGGCGCCTACCGTGCCGATCCGCGGCCCGGCAAGATCGACCTCGGCGTCGGCGTCTACAAGGACCGCCACGGCAGGACGCCGGTCATGCGCGCTCTGCGCGAGGCCGAGAAGCGGCTGCTGCAGGCTCAGGACACCAAGACCTATCTCGGGCTTCCGGGTGACACCGGCTTCAACATCGCGATGGTCAAGCTGGCCTTCGGTCCCGCGGCCGACATGACACGCATCCGTGCCGCGCAGGCGCCGGGCGGTTCCGGCGCGCTGCGGCTGGTGGCGGAGCTGCTTAAGCGGACCCGCCCGGACGCAACCGTCTGGCTGTCGGACCCGACATGGCCGAACCACCCGCCGGTGATGCGCGGCGCCGGCCTCAAAGTGCGCGACTATCCCTATTTCGACGCAACTTCGGGCGCTGTGCGCTTCGACGACATGCTGGCAGCGCTGGGTACAGCTGAGGCCGGCGACATCGTGCTGCTGCATGGCTGCTGCCACAACCCGACCGGCGCCAATCTCGATGCCGCGCAATGGGCGAAGGTCACCGATCTCGTCGCCGAGCGCGGGTTGTTGCCGTTCGTCGACATTGCCTATCAGGGCTTTGGCGAAGGCCTCGACGCCGACGCCGCCGGCTTGCGCCTGCTGGCGGCAAAGGTTCCCGAAATGGTCGTTGCCTCGAGCTGTTCGAAGAACTTTGCCGTCTACCGTGACCGCGTCGGCGCGGCGATGATCATGGCCAGGAACAGCGCTGAGGCCGATGTGGCGATGAGCCAGATGCTGGCGGCGGCGCGCGCCATGTATTCGATGCCGCCGGACCATGGCGCCGCCGCGGTGCGCATGGTGCTGGAAGACGATGGCCTTCGCGCCGATTGGGAGGCGGAACTCGAGGAGATGCGGCTGCGCATGCTGAGACTTCGCGTCCAGTTCGCCGACGCGTTGCGGCGGCAATCCAATTCCGACCGCTTCGATTTCATCGCCAGCCATCGCGGCATGTTTTCAAGGCTTGGTCTCACCGAAGCGCAGGTCGAGCGGCTGCGGGCCGAATACGGCGTCTACATGGTCGGCGACAGCCGCATCAACGTCGCCGGCCTACCCGAGGACGGCATGGACGATCTCGCCAAGGCGGTCGTCTCGGTGCTCGACTAGAGCAATTCCGGGAAGTGTGAAACGGGCTTTCGCCTCTCACCAGGTGGGATCCCGACCTTCAAGATCATCGTCCGGGACGACCTCCGTCTGGCGACGGCGACTGGCGTAGGGGCCAACGTATGCCATTTTGAGCGCATCTCCCACCACGCTGGATACGGCGGCAAGCGATGCACCGATTTCGAGCCTCGGAAGGCTTGGCCGTAGCCGGCTAAGGCGGCGAAGGGTGATCGCTGCGGTGGTGGAGATGTCGGTCATGGTGTCCTCCTGTGACGGTAAGCATGACACCGCTCCCCACTCAGGTCCTTGGTTCGGACCTGAATAGTCCTGACCAGTCCTGAACAGCTCTGAAGTTCGCCTTCAGAACCGTCTTGGGTTATCCTTGCCCCCGAGGGACAGGTTCTTGGCAAATGGACTTGGAGTTCGGGAACTATCAACTGAAACGCACCGAAAGGCTGCTGCTGGGCCCCAATGGGCCGGTGGAACTTTCGGGGCGATCCTTCGACATCCTCGCCACATTGCTGGCGAGGCCGGACGAGGTGGTCGGCAAGACCGAGCTCTTCGATGCGGTCTGGCCCGGCCTGGTGGTGGAGGAGAACACGCTGCAGGTGCACATTTCGGCGCTGCGAAAACTGCTGCCCGCCGAGATGATCGTAACCGTGCATGGCCGCGGCTATAAATATGCAGGCCCCAAGCCCTTAGTGGCGACGGCAGATGCTAAGGCGCCGACCAGACCGTCAATTGCCATACTTCCCTTCGACAATATGAGCGGCGACCCGGAGCAGGACTATTTCAGCGACGGGATTACCGAAGACATCATCGCCGAGCTTGGCAAGTTCAAGGAGTTTCTGGTCATTGCGCGGAACTCATCCTTCCAGTTCCGCAGCAAGGCCAATGACCTAGCCGAGGTGGCAAAGAGACTTGGCGTGCAGTACGTCGTCGATGGCAGCGTGCGAAAGATCGGCAACCGGGTGCGGATTGCCGTGCAGCTGACAGACGCAGTCTCGATGGCTCATATCTGGGGCGAACATTACGACCGGGAGCTCGACGACATTTTCGCCATTCAGGACGAAATCACCCAGATGATTGCGGCGCGTCTGGCCCGACAGACCAGAACAGCGATTGCGTCGCGCGCCAGGTCCCGGCCGACCAACAATATGTCGGCCTATGAGTATTACTTGCGGGCGCTGCAACTCGCAGCCGTCTATGACACGGTGCTCGAAGCAGAACCCTTTCTGCGCCAGGCGGTGAAGCTCGATCCGCGGTTTGCTGCCGCCCACGCCATGCTCAGCTTTGTCGAGTCCTTCAAGTACTATTGGGACTACAACAATCCCGGTCATTTGCGTTCCGGACTGGAGATAGCAAGAACCGCATTGAGCCTTGACCCCGACGAGGCCTATGGGCATCTCGCCACCGGCTTCGCTCACTTGTATTTGCGCCAGTTCAGGCAAGCCGAAATCAGCCTTGAGCGGGCAGTCGCGCTTAATCCGAACGACCCGTTAATTCTCAGTATCCGCGCTATTTTCCTCAACCACACGGACAGGCCCGAGGAAGGGCTCGGTGAAATAAACGAAGCTCAGCGCCGCGACCCGTACGCTGTGGGATGGTATGACGACTTTCGCGGCGTCTTACTGACGACGGCTGGCCGATATCGCGAGGCGGCTGCCTGCTACGCGAAAATGGCGACTGTAACACCCTGGTCGCTCGTTCGTGTTGTCATCTGCCATTCCGAACTCGGCGAAATCAAGCAAGCGCAAGACGTGCTGGCAAAAGTCAAGGCGCATTACCCTGAACTAAGCCTTGACGAGATCATTGATACGGAAGTGGACTTCTATGCCGATCCCGCCGTGTGCAGCCGTTATCGCGCGATCCTGCAGCGTGTGGATAACGAAGGATAGCCTTCACCGCGGCCCGGCGGCGAGAAGTCTTGGTCAACCGACCTTCGCAGAGTGGCTGGGTCTGCCGCCGCCTGTGGACAATCTCCCCTCGCCGGCCGACGGCATTGGCCGGCAAGCCGCATGCACGATAGCATCCTGGCCATGAAACCTTCGCAAGACATTTCCCGGCTGATCGAGATCATGGCCGCGCTCAGGGCGCCGAAGACCGGCTGTCCCTGGGACATCGAGCAGGATTTCTCGACCATCGCGCCCTACACGATCGAGGAAGCCTATGAGGTTGCCGACGCCATTGCGCGCGGCGATCTCGACGATCTGCGCGACGAGCTCGGCGACCTCCTGCTGCAGGTTGTCTACCACGCGCAGATGGCTGAGGAGACCGGCGACTTCGCTTTCGGCGACGTGGTTGAGGCCATCACCACCAAGATGATCCGCCGCCATCCGCATGTCTTCGGCGACGAAGAGGCGCGAAGCGCTGGCATGGCCAAGGGCATGTGGGAAAAAATCAAGGCTGAGGAGAAGGCCCAAAAGCGAAGCGCGCGGCTGGCCCGCGGCCTCGACCCGGAAGACAATGGAAAAGGGTTTCTGGACAGCGTGCCGGTCGCCCTGCCCGCCTTGACGCGCGCGCTGAAACTGCAGGAGAAGGCGGCCCGGGTCGGCTTCGACTGGAGCGAGGCAGCCCCCATTCTCGACAAGTTCGAGGAAGAGATCGGCGAGTTGCGCGAGGCGCTGGCCAAGGGCGAAACGGCCGAGATCAAGGACGAGTTCGGCGACATGCTGTTTGCCGTCGTCAATCTGGGACGTCACCTCAAGCTCGATTCGGAGGCGGCGCTGAGCGGCACCAACGAAAAGTTCCGCTCGCGCTTCCACTATGTCGAGCGCGCAATTGAGACGTCGGGAAGCACGCTGGAAAAAGCCACGCTGGACGAGATGGAAGCCCTCTGGCAGCAGGCCAAGGGCAAGACGTGAGCGGGCTTACGCTTTGCTTTTACGGTGCAATCGGCTTTCGATCTCTTGCCGGGCGCTGTGCGTCGCCTTGAGCGCGATGGTCGCGCTGCCATCCTCATTGTCGGTGCGCGCAACGATGTCGCCATTGCGGTAGAGCCAGTCGACGAGGCCGAACTGCGCCGGCTCGATCGTCACCGTCAGCTCTTCCAACTCGCCCGACATCCTGGTCTCGATCAGCGCCTTCAGAGCATCGATGCCCTCGCCGGTAACGGCCGAGATGGCGATCGGCGGCGCCTTGTTGCCGTCGGCGCCATCGGCAAGCAGGCGCTCCCGGTTGCCGTCGTCGAGCAGGTCGACCTTGTTCCACACTTCGACGACCCGCTTGGCGTCGCCCGCATCGACGCCGAGATCGGCCAGGATGCGTTCGACGTCCTCGGCCTGGGCAGCGGTGTCCGGATCCGAGATATCACGCAGATGTATGACCAGGTCCGCCTCGACCACCTCTTCCAGCGTGGCGCGGAAGGCGGCGACCAGATGCGTCGGCAAATCCGAAATGAAGCCGACCGTATCCGACAGGATGATCGGCGTGCCGTGCGGCAGGCGCACGCGGCGCAGCGTCGGGTCGAGCGTGGCAAACAGCATGTCTTCAGCCAGCACGTCTGCCCCGGTCAGCCGGTTAAACAGCGTCGACTTGCCGGCATTGGTGTAGCCGACGATCGCCACCACCGGGAACGGCACCTTCTTGCGCTTGGCGCGGTGCAGGTCGCGGGTGCGGCGCACCGTTTCCAGCTCGTGTTTGAGCTTGATGATCTTTTCCTGCAGCTGCCGCCGGTCCGACTCGATCTGCGTTTCGCCGGGGCCGCCGAGGAAGCCGGCGCCGCCGCGCTGGCGTTCAAGGTGGGTCCAGCTCCGCACCAGGCGGCCCTTCTGGTAGTTGAGATGGGCAAGCTCGACCTGCAGCGTGCCTTCCTTGGTCCGCGCGCGCTCGCCGAAGATTTCCAGGATCAGCCCGGTACGGTCGAGCACCTTGGCGTTGAATTCCTTCTCGAGATTGCGCTGCTGCACCGGCGTCAGCGGATGGTCGACGATGACCACCTCCGCGTGCCCTTCTTTGACGATCTCGGCAAACTCCGCGACTTTGCCGCTGCCGAGCAAGGTTGCCGGGCGTGGATCGTTGACGGTCACCACCGCCGCATGAATCAGGTCGAGGTCGATGGCGCGGGCAAGGCCGACCGCCTCGTCGTGGCGGGCCTCGGTCGATCGAGTTAGCCGTGGACGGTTCGTCTCGTCATCGCTGCGCTGATGCCGGGTAAGCACCGGCACAATGACAACCGCCCGGGTCGGACCTTTGGCTTCCGTCCCGGTGTGATGCGCTGGTTTCCCGCGGACGCTGCGGTCCGCGTCTTTCTCACGTGCCAATCAGGCGCCCTGGCTTTCCTCGCCATCGAACATCTGAACCGGCTGGCTCGGCATGATCGTGGAAATGGCATGCTTGTAGACGAGCTGGGAGTGGCCGTCGCGGCGCAGCAGAACACAGAAATTGTCGAAGGAAGTGACCACGCCGGTCAGCTTGACGCCGTTGATGAGAAAGATGGTGAGTGGATTTTTGCTCTTGCGAACTGAATTCAGGAACAGGTCCTGAAGGTTTTGCGATCGTTCCGCCATTGTTTTTGTCTTTCGCCGATCCCCTTCGGTTTGCAGGCCAATGCGCCAAATTAGCTGGCACATGTCAAGCTTGCAAACACCCCCTTGCCGTCAGTAACGACAAGCAGAACGAGATATATTGATGTTCATTCCACCTGTGCGGTTATCAGGCTGGACTTTTTTCCGCAACGTCAAAAAAGGCTTGCCGCAATGAAAGTGTTATTGAGCCGGGATGGCCATTGGCGACCGCAGCGCCGTCGATTGCCACCACCGGCATGGCGATTGTCGTTGCCGAACTGATGAAAGCTTCGCGCGCCGCCTTGGCCTCGGCGACCGAAAAACCGCGTTCCTCGATCTTCAAACCGAGCTTGGCCGCCACCTCGAACATGGTGGTACGGGTGATGCCGCGCAGGATGCCGTGCTCGGCCGGCCGGGTCACCAGGACGCCGTCCCGGGTGACGATCCAGGCATTCGAGGACCCGCCTTCCTTGACGTTGCCGTCGTTGTCAACGAACCAGGCCTCCTGGGCGCCGGCTTCCTTGGCCTTCTGTTTGGCCAGCACATTGGGCAGCAGGCCGGTGCTCTTGATGTCGACCCGGTCCCAGCGGTTTTCCGGCACGGTGATGACCTTGATGCCGGTCTCGGCGCGTTTTGCGGCAGCGGCCGGGTCGGCTTTTCTGGCCGTAATCACCAGGGACGACGGTGTGTCGGCCGGGAAAACGAAGTCGCGGCTGGCGACACCGCGCGTCACCTGGACATAGACCAGGCCGTTGACGACCTGATTACGCCGCACGACCTCGCGCAGGAGAAGCGGCAGCACGCCTTTGGTGACCGGCCAGTCGATCGACAGTTCGCTGAGCGAACGGTTGAGCCGGGCAAGATGGCGCGGCATGTCGACGATAAAGCCTTGCGCCACCTCGCAGACCTCGTAGACGCCGTCCGCGAACTGATAGCCGCGATCCTCGATATGCACGGCAGCGTCGGCATGGGCGACATAGCGCCCGTTCACATAGGCAATGCGCGGCATCCAGTGGTCCCTCAGAAAAGTCCCGCTATTTCTAGGCGATTCCGCCGCTGCCGTAACCGCAATTGCATGGGCCACGGCCCGCTGGCCCAACAACAAAGCAATTCCAGGAAAAGTGAGAAGCGGTTTTCCGTCCGGAATTGCTTAAAGCAAAGCGTTAGATGGATCAGACCCCCAGCGACTTCAGCTTGCGGTGCAACGCGGAGCGCTCCATGCCGATGAACTCCGCCGTCTTCGAGATGTTGCCGCCGAACCGGTTGATCTGGGCGATCAGGTAATCCTTCTCGAACTGTTCGCGGGCCTCGCGCAGCGGCAGCGCCATAATGTGCTGGTCCGACTGGTTCGGCGTACGCGGCATGACATCGCCGATCTCCGACGGCAGAAGGTCGGCGGTGATCGGTGCATCGACATCGTCGCCGCGCGCCAGGATCATCAGCCGTTCGACATTGTTGCGCAACTGGCGGACATTGCCCGGCCAGTTGTGCGCCTGCAGCACGGCCAGCGCATCGTCGCCAATGCGGCGCGGCTTGATGCCGGCCTGGCGTGCGATCTGCTTCATGAAATTGTCGACGAGGTACGGAATGTCCTCACGCCGCTCGGCCAGACCCGGCACCATGACCGGAACCACCGCCAGACGGTGATAGAGGTCCTCACGGAAACGACCGTCGGCAATCATCGCTTCGAGGTTCTGCGAGGTCGAGGAAATGATGCGGACGTCGACCTTGACCCGCTTGGTGCCGCCGACCCGCTCGAACTGCTGTTCGACCAGCACGCGCAGGATCTTGTTTTGCGTCTCGCGCGGCATGTCGGCGACTTCGTCGATGTAGAGAATGCCGCGGTGCGCCTCCTCCAACGCGCCGACCTTGCGCTCGGTGCCGTTCGATTCGGTGCCGAACAGCTCGATCTCCATGCGCTCGGGCGTGATGTTGGCCGCACTCAGCGTCACGAACGGCGCGCCCTTGCGCGTCGACAGCGTGTGGATGGCCCGCGCGGCGAGCTCCTTGCCCGAACCGGACGGACCGATGATCATGACGCGGCTGTTGGTCGGCGCGACGCGCTCAATGGTCTGGCGCAGCTGGCTCATCGCCGACGACATGCCGATCAGGTCGAAGGTTTCGCCGCTGCGCTGCTTGAGGTCGGAAACTTCGCGCCGCAACTTCGAGGTTTCGAGCGCCCGCTCGGCAATCAGGATCAGCCGGTCAGCCTTGAATGGCTTCTCGATGAAATCATAGGCGCCGCGGCGGATGGCCGACACCGCCGTCTCGATATTGCCGTGGCCCGAGATCATCACGACCGGCAGGCTCGGATGCATCGTCTTGATCTCGTCGAGCAGCGCCAGCCCGTCCAGGCGCGAGCCCTGCAGCCAGATGTCGAGGAAAATCAGCCGCGGCGCACGATCGGCTATTGCCGCGAGCGCGCTGTCGGCATCGAACGCCGTGCGGGTTTCATGCCCTTCGTCGCTCAATATGCCCGCAACGAGTTCACGGATGTCTTCCTCGTCATCGACGATGAGAATATCAGACGCCATTACCGACCTTTTCAGTTTCTCTTTCGTGTTCCGTTTCGCCTTGACCGCGTGGCGGCGCGGTTGCGGCGGCTGGTGGCAGGATGATCGAGATCATCGCGCCGCGTCCACCGTGGAAGTCCGCAGGCGCATCGTGCAGTTCGAGCCGCCCGCCGTGGTCTTCGACGATCTTCTTGACGATGGCGAGGCCGAGCCCGGTGCCCTTCTCGCGTGTCGTCATATAGGGCTCGAGCAGCCTTTGGCGATTCTCGCGCGGCAGGCCTTTGCCATTATCGATGACGTCGATTCTGATCGCGCCATTCTGCCGGGTTGCTTGAATCCGGATTATGCCGTGCGAACCGTCCTTTTGTTCCAATCCGTCAATCGCTTCGGCGGCGTTCTTGATGACGTTGCCGAAAGCTTGCGCCATCAAGCGGCTGTCGAAAGTGCCCTTGAGCGGCTCGTTGCCGAAGACGCGTTCGAAAGCGATGTCGGCACGGCTCACCTCGACCAGGAACGAGGCCTCGCGCAATGATTCGCGCAGATCGATGACCTTCATCTCGGGCTTCGGCATGCGGGCGAAAGCAGAAAATTCGTCGACCATGCGGCCGATGTCCTCGACCTGCCGGATGATGGTGTCGGTGCACTGATCGAAAATCTCGCGGTCCTCGGTGATGACCTTGCCGAAACGGCGTTTGATGCGCTCGGCCGAAAGCTGAATCGGCGTCAGCGGGTTCTTGATTTCATGCGCAATACGCCGTGCCACGTCCGCCCAGGCCGAAGAGCGCTGCGCCTGGACCAGATCGGTAATGTCGTCGACCGTCACCACGTAGGATTTCTCCTCCGAGCCGTCGTCGCCGGCCTCGATGGTGATCTGCACGTTGAAGGTGCGCTCGGCGCCGGCGCGGTAGAAGGTGACCTGTTCGCGGTAGACCGGCTTGCCGGATTTGCGGCCGATCTCGAAGACGCGGCCGACATGAGGCAGCACGGCCGACAGGTTCTGCCCGAGCGCTGCCGTCGCCGATATGGCCAACATCGTTTCGGCGGACTTGTTGACGATGGTGACGATGCCGTAGGGGTCGACGCCGATGACGCCGGCGGTGACGCCGGCCAGCACCGCTTCCGAGAAACGCCGCCGCTCGTCGATCAAATCCTTGGCCGACAGGATCTCGTTGCGCTGCGATTTCAGCTCAAGCAGCATCTTGTTGAACGTATCGCCAAGCGAGGCTACATCACCGTCGGAAGGCCGCACCGGCACGGCGACATCGAGATTGCCGGTGGCAACCTCGTCGGCCGCGCCGATGAGCTGCCGAATGGGCCGCACCAGACGGTCGGCCACCGCCATGCCGGTCCAGATGGCCGACAGGATGATGATCAGCGTCAGCGACAGATAGGGCAGCGCGAACGCCACCTGCGAGGTCCGTCTGTTATCTTCCAGGCCGCGATATTCTGCGGTGTTGGACTGGACGATCTGCCGCGCCTTGATCACCTGGGGATCGACGAGACGAATGGTGTAGAGGTAGAGACCTTCGATCTCCCGCAATTTGACGATGGCGCCCATGATGTTGCGCGTCTTCGGCTCGATCAGCACCGGTTTGCCGTCGGCCGCACTCGCCACAGCCCCTTCCGGCGGCTCCGGCATGGCGAAATTCGTATCGGTCTTGGCGCTCATGACGAAAGAGCCATCCGGCTTGATCAGCGCCGCATGCGCCAGGGTCCTGCCCACGGCTTCCTTGTTCATAAGGTCGAGAAAACCGGTTCGATCGAGGCCGTAAAGCGTGCGTGAAGCATCGAGATCGTAAGCCATCGACAGCGTCGTGCCCTGAAGATTGCGAGCATTTTCCTGCACATAGGCATCGGCGATCGACAGCGACGAGTTGACGATCGTCTTGGTGCGGATCTCGAACCAGCGGTCGAGGCCGATATCGAGCGTGATCGAGGCAATGATGGCCACCATGATGGCGGGGATGGCGGCGACCAGCGCAAACATCGCCACGATGCGCACATGCAGCCGCGACGCCGCCTTGCCGTGCCGTCGCGCCATGACGATGCGATGCACCTCGCGGCCGACCAGGGCAATCAGCGCCAGCACGAACCCGGCGTTGACGGCAATCAGCGTCAGCGTCGTGTTTGCGTCCGGCGTGATCGGCGTCGCGCCGACGAGGATCGCAAAGGAGATTGCGGCCGTAACCAGCGCACCGGCGATTGCGACAACGCCGGGCAGCGCAAGCAGCCGGCGTCCATCCCTTCCGCCGGGCCTGCTGAAAAGCGGTTCGTTTGATGTAAGAGCCTGCGAAGCCATGTCGCCGTCTAAGAGCCAGTGATTGCGTCGGATGTATGCAACGCATTGTGGCGATTATGCAACAAGTGTGGCCGCGAGGGAAACTTTCAGCCGCCGATCCCCTGAAAAGGGGATGACCTCGCGTCACTTCGACCGATGCGCGTTCACGATCTCGACGATTTGTAGACGTTGACCCCGAGTTCGCGAATCTTCTTGCGCAGCGTGTTACGGTTCAAACCCAGCAATTCGGCCGCCTTGATCTGGTTGCCGCGCGTTGCCGTCATGGAAGCGAGGACCAACGGATATTCAACCTCGGACAGGATGCGCTCATAGAGGCCGGCCGGCGGCAGTTCGCCGGCGAAAGAGGCAAAATAGCGCTGCAGGAAGTGCTCCACCGCCTGGCCGATGGACAGATCGTCCGGGATCAGGTTGCCGCCGCCGGGAACGACCGGCCTTTCGCCTGTCTTCAGTTCGGCTTCGATGATCTCGGCAGATATTTCGTCCTGAGAGTAGAGCGCGGCAAGCCGGCGTACCAGGTTTTCCAGTTCGCGCACATTGCCCGGCCAAGGATAGCGCTTCATCAATTCGATGCCGCCGGTCGAAATGCGCTTGGTCTGCAAGCCTTCGCTGGCGCCGACCTTGAAGAAATGCCGCACCAGATCGGGAATGTCTTCCGACCTCTCACGCAAGCCCGGCAGCCGCAGCGGTACGACGTTCAGGCGATAGAACAGATCCTCGCGGAAAAGCCCCTGGTTGATCAGTGTGCGCAGATCCTTGTTGGTGGCGGCGACGATGCGCACGTCGGTCTTGATCGGCGTGCGCCCACCAACCGTGGTGTATTCACCCTGCTGCAGCACGCGCAGCAGCCGCGTCTGCGCCTCCATCGGCATGTCGCCGATCTCGTCCAGGAACAGCGTGCCGCCTTCCGCCTGCTCGAAACGGCCGGTCGACCGGTTCTGCGCCCCGGTGAACGCGCCCTTCTCGTGGCCGAACAGTTCCGATTCGATGAGGTCGCGCGGGATCGCCGCCATGTTGATGGCCACGAACGGACCGCCGCGGCGCCGGCCGTACTCGTGCAACGCGCGCGCCACCAGTTCCTTGCCGGTGCCGGATTCGCCCGAGATCATCACCGTCAAATCGGTCTGCATCATGCGCGCCAGCATGCGATAGATGTCCTGCATGGCCGCCGAGCGGCCAACCAGCGGCATCGCGTCAGGCTGTTCTTCCGGCCGGGCGTCGATCTTCGGCCGCCGCGGCTCGGACAGCGCCCGGTTGACGATGCTGAGCAGTTCGGTCAGGTCGAACGGCTTCGGAAGATACTCGTAAGCGCCTGTTTCTGAAGCACGAATCGCGGTCATAAAGGTGTTTTGGGCGCTCATCACAATGACCGGCAGCTCAGGCCGCGCCTTCTTGATGCGCGGCAGCATGTCGAACGCATTTTCGTCCGGCATCACCACGTCGGTGATGACCAGATCGCCCTCGCCCGCCGCCACCCAGCGCCACAGCGTCGAAGCGTTGGAGGTCACGCGTACCTCATGGCCGACGCGCGACAGCGCCTGGTTGAGCACGGTGCGGATGGCCGCATCGTCGTCGGCGACGAGAATATTGCCGCGAACCGTCATTTGCGGTCTCCTTCGCCTTCATCATCGGCAGTGTCGATCGGTGTTTCTTTCCAGGCCGGCATCAGGATGCGGAACGTGGTGCCGCGCGGCGTCGAATCGCATTCGATGATGCCGCCGTGCTCGCCGACGATTTTCGCCACCAGCGCCAGGCCGAGCCCCGAGCCGTTCGGCTTGGTGGTTATGAACGGGTCGAACAGGATCGGCAGGATGTCTTCCGAAACGCCGGACCCATTGTCGCGCACGCAGAACTCCAGCGGCAGCGATACGCGGTCTTGCGTCCCCGGCACGGAAACTCGAATGCCCGGTCTGAACGCGGTCGACAGCACGATCTCGCCTTGCGGGTCGCCGCCGATCGCCTCGGCGGCGTTCTTGACCAGGTTGAGAAACACCTGGATCAGCTGGTCGCGATTGGCGAAAACCGGAGGCAATGATGGATCATAGTCCTCCAATATCCTGATTCTTTTGGCAAAACCGTTCTTGGCGATCGCCTTTACGTGATCCAGAACGACATGGATATTCACGGGGTATCGGTCGATCGGGCGCTCGTCGGAAAACACCTCCATGCGGTCGACCAGCGAGACAATGCGATCGGTCTCATCCGTGATAAGCCGGGTCAGAGCGCGATCTTCGTCGGACGCCGACAGTTCGAGCAGCTGTGCCGCGCCGCGTATGCCCGACAGAGGGTTCTTGATCTCGTGCGCCAGCATGGCGGCAAGGCCGGTGACTGAACGGGCAGCACCCCGATGCGTCATCTGCCGGTCGATCTTGTCGGCCATCGAGCGTTCCTGGAACATTACCACGACCGAGCCCGGGAATTCCGGCACCGGCGCGACATAGAGATCGACGACCTTCTCGATGCCGAGCCGCGGCGACGACACGTCGACACGGTACTCGTTGACCGGCGCTCGGCGCTCGCGCACCTGGTCGACCAGCTGTAACAGCGGGCTGCCGAACGGGATAAGCTTGGATAGCGTGTTGCGCGCCAGCATGGTCGCGCTCGAGCGGAAGAAATCCTCCGCATCGGCATTGGCGTAGGTGATGAACCCATCGGGATCGACCATGATCACCGGACGGCGGATGGTGTTGAGCACGATATGGGCGGCATCCGCCATCTCGGTGCCCGGAGCGGCAGGCGCGTTCATGCGGCACTCCGCAGGGGCGCGGCTTCGCCGGAAAACACCTCATGCAACACAGCGATGACGCGGGCGGGCTCGAACGAGGTGAGGACGACTTTGCGCCGGTCGTCAGTGACGCCGGCGGCATGGCGGTCGATATACCAGCCGAGATGCTTGCGGGCCTGACGCAGGCCGCTTTCAACGCCGTAAAGCGTCAGCATGTCCTCGTAATGGGTAGCAATGTAGTCGGCCATGGCTTCCGGGCTGTCCGGCACGCCGGAGGGCGCCCCGCCCGCAGCCGTCGCCGCGATACGGCCGGCCGTCCACGGCGCGCCGTAATGCGCGCGGCCGATCATCACCGCATCGGCGCCCGACTGTTCGAGGATTTCGGCAGCTTCCGCCGGCGAGCCGACATCGCCATTGGCAACGACCGGGATCGAGACGGCGTCCTTGATTCGGGCGATCGCGCCCCAGTCGGCCTTGCCTTGATAGAACTGGCACCGCGTTCGGCCATGCACCGTCACCATTTTGACACCGGCCTCTTCAGCACGGCGCGCCAGAGCGGGCGCGTTCAGCGCATTGTCGTCCCAGCCGAGCCGCATCTTCACCGTGACCGGTACCTGGACCGCGCCGACCACCGCTTCGATCAACGACAGTGCGTGGTCTAGATCGCGCATCAGCGCCGAACCGGCATAGCCGCCGGTCACCTTCTTGGCCGGGCAGCCCATATTGATGTCGATGATGTCGGCGCCCTCACCGGCAGCGATGCGCGCGCCCTCGGCCATGTGCACGGCCTCGCGGCCGGCAAGCTGGACCATGTGGACAGGCAGCCCGGAATGACGGATGCGCAGGTCGCAGCCGGCCCTGCCCTTGGCAAGCTCGCCGCTCGCCACCATCTCCGATACGACCAGGCCTGCGCCATGCGCGTAAGCGCGCTGCCGGAACGGCTCGTCGGTTATCCCAGACATCGGCGCGAGGAAGACGCGATTGCGGATCCTTACACCGCCGACATCGAGCGGCGAGGCCAATTTTGTCACTTCAGGCATGCACAAAAACCAAGCATATCGGATCGCTGCACATTCTCTAGACATAAGAAAGGCATTGTGCAACGCGCAATGACGTCACATTGAGGCGTATTTGGGAAATTGCTGGCCTTAGCCATGAGCCGCGACTAAGCCTCTCGCCATGACACAAGCAAGCGAAAAACTGGCCGGGCCGGCGACCGACAAGGTCGGCGTGGTCATCGTCGCCGCCGGCCGCGGCGCGCGCGCCGGACAGGCCGACGGACCGAAACAATATCAGCGCATCGGCGGCCGTGCCGTCATTGCGCGCACGCTGGAGACATTCCTGGCGCACCCTGAGATTGGGCCAGTCGTCGTCGCCATCCATGCCGATGACCGCGCGCTTTTCGACAAGGCAGCCGGCGCCAATGCCGAGCGGGTCACCACCGTGATTGGCGGCGAGTCGCGCCAAGCTTCGGTTCGGCTGGGACTGCTTGAACTGAGAGGCCAGGCGCCGGGCCGTGTCCTCGTGCACGATGCGGTGCGGCCATTTGTCGACGCGGCCCTGATCGGCCGCACCATCGCGGCCATTGGCGAGCGCCAGGGCGCGCTGCCGGCGCTGCCCGTCGCCGATACGCTGAAGCGCGAATCGGTCACCGGCATGATCAAGGAGACGGTGCCGAGGGCCGGCCTTCATGCTGCACAGACGCCGCAAGGCTTTCCGTTCTGGCCGTTGCTCGCGGCACACGAAAAGGCCCATCATCTTGGCAAATCGGATTTCACCGACGATGCCGCGATCGCCGAATGGGCGCATATTCCGGTCAAAATCGTCCAGGGGTCGCCGGACAATGTCAAACTCACCTGGGCAAGGGATATTGCGATGGCCGATCAGCGGCTTACCGGCGAACGCTTTCCCGACATCCGCACCGGCAATGGCTATGACGTGCATGCCTTCGAGCCTGGCGACCATGTCACCTTGTGCGGCGTTGCCATTCCCCACGGCAAAAAGCTCTCCGGACATTCGGATGCCGATGTCGGCCTGCATGCGCTTACCGACGCGCTGCTTGCCACCTGCGGCGCCGGCGACATCGGCACGCATTTCCCGCCTTCCGATCCGCAATGGAAGGGCGCGGCTTCAAAACTTTTCGTCGAACATGCAGCAAAGCTGGTGCGCGAACGCGGCGGGCGCATCGCCAATGCCGACATCACGCTGATCTGCGAGGCGCCGCGCGTCGGCCCGCATCGCGAGGCCATGACAATGGCCTTGTCGGCGATGCTAGGAATTTCCGCCGATCGCATCTCGATCAAGGCGACCACCAACGAAAAACTCGGCTTTGTCGGCCGCGAGGAAGGCATTGCCGCCATCGCCACCGCCAGCGTCGTCTTTCCCGGTGACGTCCCGGCATGAGTAACAGCGACCTCGCTAACGCCCTCCTCCAGGCCTGCCAGCAGCGCGGCATCATGCTGGCGACGGCCGAGAGCTGCACCGGCGGCATGATCATTGCTGCCCTCACCGACATTGCCGGCTCGTCCGCCGTCGTCGATCGCGGCCTCATCACCTATTCCAACGAAGCCAAGATGGAGATGCTTGGCGTCTCGGCCGCCACGCTTCAAGCGCATGGCGCCGTCTCGCGCGAAACGGTTCTGGAGATGGCTGCCGGCGCACTGGCCCGCTCGCGCGCCGGCTTGGCGCTTGCCGTCACCGGCATTGCCGGCCCCGGCGGCGGCTCGTCGGACAAGCCGGTCGGCCTGGTCTGGTTCGGGGTGGCGCTCAAGGGCGGGCCGGTGGCCGCCGAGCTCAATCTGTTTGCCGACAATGGCCGCGACTTCATTCGCAGCGAGACGGTCAGGCATGCGCTGGAGATCGGCCTGCGGGCGCTGGGCGACACTCACGAAATGGGCGTCGTTCCATAGATGACGTCGGCGCGCTTTTCGAAGGCTTCCGAAAACATGCGGAAGGCGCGGTCGAACATGGTCCCCATCAGCGCGCCGAGGATGCGGCTCTTGAACTCGTAGTCGATGAAGAAGCGCACACTGCAGCCGCCACCGTCGGCCGGCTCGAAGCGCCAGATATTGGAGAGATATTTGAATGGCCCATCGATGTATTTGACGTCGATGGTGTTCTCGTCCGGCTTCAACAGCACCTGCGTCGTAAAGGTCTCGCGGATCGCCTTGTAGCCGATGCTCATATCGGCGACGAGAATGGTGCGGCCGTCACGCTCCTTGCGCGAGCGCACCGTCAGCGCTTCGCAGAGTGGCAGGAACTGCGGATAGGTCTCGATATCGGCGACCAGCGCAAACATCTGCTCCGGCGTGTGGGAAACGCGGCGGGTGGCTTCGAATTTCGGCATTAATGCATGTCGCTCAAAAGTGGCCCCGGTTTTGAGAAAACGACTTGCATCACAGATTTAAAGCAGGGCGTTGGCAGCTTTTTTGAGCTGCGCTTCGCGCGCCGCCCGCAGCCTGGCGAAATCGTCGCCGGCATGATGCGAGGAGCGCGTCAGCGGGCTCGACGCCACCAGCAGGAAACCCTTGGTCTTGCCGATCGTCGCGAAGGAGTTGAACTCTTCCGGCGTGACGAAGCGGATCACCGGATGGTGCTTCTTTGACGGCTGCAGATACTGGCCGATGGTCATGAAGTCGACATTGGCCGAACGCAGATCGTCCATCAGCTGCAGGATCTCGTTTCGCTCTTCGCCGAGGCCTACCATGATGCCGGACTTGGTAAAGATCGACGGATCGAGTTCCTTCACCCGCTGCAACAGCCGGATCGAGTGGAAATAGCGCGCGCCCGGTCGCACCGTCAGATAGTTCGACGGCACGGTTTCGAGATTGTGGTTGAACACATCGGGCTTCGCCGCCACGACGATCTCCAGCGCGCCTTCCTTGCGCAGGAAATCGGGCGTCAGGATTTCGATTGTGGTCAAAGGCGTCGCCGCCCGAATCGCGCGGATGACCTCGGCGAAATGCTGCGCGCCGCCATCGGCAAGATCGTCGCGGTCGACAGAGGTGATGACCACGTGGCTCAGCCCCATCTGCTTGACGGCGTGCGCGACGCGCGCCGGCTCATCGGCATCGAGCGCGGTCGGGACGCCGGTGGCGACATTGCAGAAGGCGCAGGCGCGCGTGCAGATCTCGCCCATGATCATGAAGGTGGCGTGCTTCTTTTCCCAGCATTCGCCGATATTGGGGCAGCCGGCCTCTTCGCACACCGTCACCAGCTTGTGCGACTTCACGATCTCGCGCGTTTCGGCATAACCCTTGGACACCGGCGCCTTGACGCGGATCCAGTCGGGCTTGCGCAGCACCTCCTGGTCGGGCTTGTGCGCCTTTTCGGGGTGCCGCAGGCGCGGCGCCTTGGCGATCGTGTCGAGGACAGTGACCATCTCAAACCTGACTTGTTGGCGTCTGCCCGTCGGCATTCGCCTTTAAAACGTCACTTAAGACTTTTCGAGGCAAAGAAAAAGGCCGCGGCGGCGCATGCCGCCACAGCCTTTTTCGCATAGCGTGCTCTACCGGCGAATGAGCCGCCCTGCAAAGATCAGCAGGCAGGCGCCGATGAAGCCGGTGATCAGGTAAGCGAGCCAGCCGACGCCGAAGGGCTCGATGTTGAGAGCCCTGAGGATGGCGTTGAGCACCACCGCGCCGACAATGCCCATAATGATGTTCATCAAGATGCCGGTGTTGCTCTTCATGACCATCTCGGCCAGCCACCCGGCCAAGCCGCCGATGATGATGGCTGCAATCCAGCCCACGCCATTCACGTCCATATGCCAACTCCTCCTTGATCAGGTGAAAATGCATCCGGATACGAACTGCCTTGCCGTAAGGTTCCTCCGGCGCATGCGTCTGAGTCTCGCGGCAGCAATTTATCATGCGTTGAGCGCGCGCCCATAGGCGTCGAGCACGCTTTCCTTCATCATCTCCGACAGCGTCGGATGCGGGAAGATGGTGTGCATCAGCTCTTCCTCGGTGGTTTCGAGGTTCATCGCCACGACAAAGCCCTGAATCAGCTCGGTCACTTCGGCGCCGACCATGTGGGCACCGAGCAGCTGCCCGGTCTTCTTGTCGAAGATGGTCTTGATGAAACCCTGGTCCTCGCCGAGCGCGATCGCTTTACCGTTGGCGCCGAACTGGAAGCGGCCGACGCGTATGTCCTTGCCTTCAGCCTTGGCCTTGGCTTCGGTCAAGCCGACGGAGGCGACCTGCGGGTTGCAGTATGTGCAGCCCGGAATCTTCAGCTTGTCTGTTGCATGCACGCCAGGGAAATTAGCGATCTTCTCGACGCAGACCACCCCTTCATGCTCGGCCTTGTGCGCCAGCATCGGCGGTCCGGCGACATCGCCGATGGCGTAGATGCCAGGCACGTTGGTCTTGCCGTAGCCATCGACGACGACGCAGCCGCGGTCGGTCTTCACGCCGAGCGTCTCGAGGCCGAGGTTTTCGATATTGCCCTGCACGCCGACGGCCGAGATCATGCGGTCGGCGGTGATCTTCTCGACCTTGCCGTCCTTCATCTCGACATGCGCGGTGATCGAGTTTGCACCCTTCTCGACCTTGGTCACCTTGGCCTCGAGGATGATCTTCATCCCTTGCTTCTCGAACTGTTTCTGCGCGAATTTCGAGACCTCGGCATCCTCGACCGGCATCACCGCCGGCAACAGTTCGACCACCGTCACCTCGGCACCCATGGTGCGGTAGAAGGAGGCGAACTCGATGCCGATGGCGCCGGAGCCCATCACCAGCAGCGACTTCGGCATTTCCTTCGGCACCATCGCCTCGAAATAGGTCCAGATGAGCTTGCCGTCCGGCTCGATGCCGGGCAGCGCGCGGGGCCGTGCGCCGGTCGCCAGAATGATGTGCTTGGCGGCGTAGGTGCCCTCGCCCTTGACGCCTTTCGGCACCGGCGGCTGCGGCTCCATCGGCTTCTTGGCGGTCTTGGAAACGACGATCTCGCCCAATTTTTCACCTGAAGGAGCCTTGGACAGCTTGGCCTCGCCCCAGATGACGTCGACCTTGTTCTTCTTCATCAGGAAAGCGACACCGCCATTGAGCCTGAGCGACACCTTGCGCGAGCGGTCGACCACGGCGGCCGTATCGGCGCTGACCTTGCCGCCTTCGAGCTTGAGGCCGTAGTCCTTGAGATGATCCGAATAATGCATGATCTCGGCCGAGCGCAGCAGCGCCTTGGTCGGGATGCAGCCCCAGTTGAGGCAGATGCCGCCGAGATGCTCGCGCTCGATGATCGCCGTCTTGAAGCCGAGCTGCGCGGAGCGCACCGCCGTGACATAGCCGCCAGGGCCGGAGCCGATGATGATGACGTCGTAGGATTCTGCCACGGGGTTTCTCCCTGATTGTTCAGAGCATGATGCCGAAATGTGTGAAGCGGTTTTCGGACGACGTCATGCTCACTTCTATGATCTAGAGTTCCAGCATCACGCGCACCAATGGCGCCAATGCCTCACCTATGTTGCGTGTGTTTTCCGCATCGAGATGAACACCGTCGAGCGGCGTGGTCTCAGCCACGGTTCCGGCGTCGAAAAAGCCGCAGCCGACCTCGTCGGCAAGGATCGAATATTGCGGCGCCAGCCGCTTCGAAGCTTCGTCGCCGCCGGCAAACATTTCCTTGAATTCGGCATTGTCGGTGCGGCTGACCGCGGGCGGTGCCACGATCAGGATCTGCGGCGCGGGCCAGTCGAACGGATAGTCGTGGCCGCGCACGATGTCGATCAAGCGTTGCATGCCCTGCTTGGCGGCGACCGGGTTGCCGTGGATCCACGGCTTCATGTCGTTGGCGCCGAGCATGATGACGATCAGGTCGATCGGTGCATGCGTCGTCAGGATCGTCGGCAGCAGTCTTGCACCGTTGCGGTCCGCGCCTGCCAGATGGTCGTCGAAGGCGGTGGTGCGGCCATTCAAGCCCTCGGCAATGACTTCGATATCATCGTCGTCCAGCGCCACCTTGAGCACACTCGACCAGCGGTCTTCCAGAGCATGCCGGCCAAGGCTTGCGGCGTCGTAGCCCCAGGTCAGGGAGTCGCCATAGCAGAGAATTGTCTTCACGCCCTTGCCTCGCCTCTGCCAAAACCCGGCTGCCCGCGTCTAACCCGCCACCGTACGAACAGCCAATGCACCACAATCGTACCCAGGCTCGGCAGAACCAACCCTGCGATGATTGGCAGGTTCCCTCCCCAATCGCGTCCCTCGGGCGGTTGGGAAAAAGTCCAGCCGATCAAGCCGAAACCAATCAGAACGAACAAGGCGAATGTCCCGATCCCAACCCAATTGATGGCCTTGAGCGAATTGGGAAAAAACTGTGCAATGAAAAACAATATCGTCACGACAGTGGTGACCAGCCCGCTCGCGAAGAACACGAGAATGTATTCCTCGTGCGCGCCTGTGTTTACTGCCAATCCTACCGCACCGATGGCGCCGGCAAGCAAGGACAGGAAGAAGGCCATGAAGGAGGTGAAGACTATCCGCACCGCCCTTTTCCTACCCTAAACCAGCATGCCCATCGGGTTTTCGATCATGCGCTTGAAGGCGACCAGAAGTTCGGCGCCAAGCGCACCGTCGACGGCGCGGTGATCGGTCGACAGCGTCACCGACATGACGTTGGCGATCTTGATCTCGCCATTCTTGACCACCGGGCGCTGCTCGCCGGCACCCACCGCGAGGATTGTCGCATGCGGCGGGTTGATGACGGCGGCAAAGTCCTTGATGCCGAACATGCCGAGATTGGACACCGCCGTGGTGCCGCCCTGATACTCCTCCGGCTTCAGCTTGCGGCTGCGGGCGCGGCTGGCGAGATCCTTCATCTCGTTGGAAATTGTGGACAGCGTCTTTTCGTCGGCGTGGCGGATGATCGGCGTGATCAGGCCGCCGGGGATCGACACGGCAACGCCGACATCGGCATGCTTGTGCTTGACCATGGCGCTGTCGGTCCACGACGCATTGGCATCCGGCACCGCCATCAGCGCCATCGCCATCGCCTTGATCACCATATCATTGACCGACAGCTTGTAGATGGGAGCCTCACCCTTGTCGGTCTTCTTCGTCGGAGCGGCGGCATTCAACTGCGTGCGCAGGGCGAGCAGCGCATCGAGCTCGCAATCGAGCGTCAGGTAGAAGTGCGGGATGGTCGACTTGGCCTCGACCAGGCGGCGCGCGATGGTCTTGCGCATATTGTCGTGCGGAACGAGTTCGTAGGAGCCTTCGGCGAACAGCTTCAGCACCTGCTCGTCCGACATCGCCTTGGGCGCGGCAACCGGAGCAGCGGGCGCGCCGGCAGCAGGAGGTGCCTTTGCGGCCGGGGCCGCCTTGGCGCCGCCGCCGGCAATCGCCGCTTCGACATCGGCCTTGACGACTCGGCCATGCGGCCCAGTGCCCGTCACGGCAGAGACGTCGACGCCTGCGTCTTTGGCAATGCGACGTGCCAGCGGTGATGCGAAGGTACGCTCGCCCCCGGCGTGGCCGTTAGCAACTGGCGCGGCCTCGGCCTTCGTCGGCGCGGGCGCCGCGGCAGCGGCTTGCGCCTTTGGTGCTTCAGCTTTCGGAGCTTCGGCTTTCGGAACCTCGGCCTTGGGCGCGGCATCGCCGCCACCCTTTGCCGCGGCCCCTGCATCCTCACCTTCGCCGGCGAGGATCGCGATCAGCGCATTGACCTTGACCCCTTCGGTGCCTGCGGGAACGACGAGCTTGGCTACCGTACCCTCATCGACCGCCTCGACCTCCATCGTCGCCTTGTCGGTCTCGATCTCAGCGATCACGTCACCCGGCGAAACCTTGTCGCCCTCTTTCACGAGCCATTTGGAAAGATTGCCCTCTTCCATCGTGGGCGAGAGCGCCGGCATGGTGATGTTGATTGGCATGATGTCCTCCCGGCCGGCTTAGCGATAGGTGACGGCTTTGACCGCCTCGATGACCTCGCCGACATTGGGCAGGGCCAGCTTCTCGAGGTTCGCCGCGTAAGGCATCGGCACGTCCTTGCCGGCAATGGTGATCACCGGCGCGTCGAGGAAGTCGAAGGCGCGCTGCGATACCTGGTTGGCGATGTGGTCGCCGACCGAGCTCTGCGGGAAGCCTTCCTCCACCACGATCAGGCGGTTGGTCTTCTTCACCGAAGCGATGATTGTGTCGAGGTCGAGCGGACGGATGGACCTGAGATCGATGATCTCGGCATCGATGCCCATGCCACGCAACTCGGCTTCCGCCTTGATGGCATAGGTCATGCCGATGCCGAAGGAGACGATGGTGACATCCTTGCCCTGCTTGTGGATGCGCGCCTTGCCGATCGGCAGCACGAAATCGTCGAGCTTCGGCACGTCGAAGGACTGGCCGTAGAGGATTTCGTTTTCGAGGAAGATGACCGGGTTCGGGTCGCGGATCGCCGCCTTGAGCAGGCCTTTGGCGTCGGCCGCCGTATACGGCATCACCACCTTCAGGCCGGGGATGTGGCTGTACCAGGCGGCGTAGCACTGCGAATGCTGGGCGCCGACGCGGGCGGCAGCCCCGTTCGGTCCGCGGAACACGATCGGCGCGCCCATCTGGCCGCCCGACATGTAAAGCGTCTTGGCCGCCGAGTTGATGATCTGGTCGATCGCCTGCATGGCGAAGTTGAAGGTCATGAACTCGACGATCGGCTTCAGGCCGGCCATCGCCGCACCAACGCCGACGCCGGCAAAGCCATGCTCGGTGATCGGCGTGTCGACGACGCGGCGCGGGCCGAATTCCTGCAGCAACCCTTGCGTGATCTTGTAGGCGCCCTGGTACTCGGCAACCTCCTCGCCCATGACGAAGACGTCGCCGTCGCGACGCATCTCTTCGGCCATGGCGTCACGCAGCGCCTCGCGCACCGTGGTCGAGACCATCTCGGTGCCGGCCGGGATGTCGGGATCGGCGGCGACTTCCGTCTTCGGTGCGGCAGCGACGGGCGCGGCAGCCTCGCTCTTGGCAGCAGCCGGCGCAGGCGCGGCTGCATCAGCCTTGGGAGGCTCTTCGCCGATGCCTTCGCCAGCCTTGTCGACGTCTTCGCCGTCGACCGCAAGCACGGCGATCACCGCGTTGACCTTGACGCCTTCGGTACCGGCAGGCACCACGATCTTGGCAAGCGTGCCTTCATCCACCGCTTCGACTTCCATCGTCGCCTTGTCGGTCTCGATCTCGGCGATCACGTCGCCGGCGACGACCTTGTCGCCTTCGTTCTTCAACCACTTGGAAAGATTGCCCTCTTCCATCGTCGGCGAGAGAGCGGGCATGAGAATTTCGATCGGCATGTCCTTGCCCTCCCGTTACAATACGATGTCGGTCCAGAGCTCGGACGGATCCGGCTCGGCGTCGTGCTGGGCGAATTCAGCGGCGTCGGCGACGATGTCGCGGACTTCCTTGTCGATATTTTTGAGCTCGTCCTCGCTGGCCCACTTCTTGGCCGTCAGCCGTGCCTTGACCTGCTCGATCGGGTCATGGTCGGACCGCATCTTCTGCACTTCTTCCTTCGAGCGGTATTTCGCGGGGTCCGACATCGAATGACCGCGATAGCGATAGGTCTGCATTTCCAGAATGATCGGCCCGTTGCCGGCACGGCACCATTCAGTCGCCTGATCGCCTGCAGATTTGACCGCACGCACATCCATGCCGTCGACCTGGATGCCGGGAATCTTGAACGAGGCGCCGCGATGCGAAAAATTGGTTTCGGCCGACGAGCGCGACACCGAAGTGCCCATGGCGTAGCGGTTGTTCTCGATGATGTAGATCACCGGCAGCTTCCACAGCGAGGCCATGTTGAAGCTTTCATAGACCTGGCCCTGGTTGGCAGCACCATCGCCGAAATAGGTCAGCGACACATTGTTGTTGTCGCGGTAGCGGTTGGCGAAGGCCAGCCCCGTGCCGAGAGACACCTGCGCGCCGACAATGCCGTGGCCACCATAAAAATGCTTCTCCTTGGAAAACATGTGCATGGAGCCGCCCTTGCCCTTCGACAGGCCGCCGCGGCGGCCGGTCAGTTCGGCCATGACGCCGCGCGGCGACAGCTCCATCGCCAGCATGTGGCCGTGGTCGCGATAGGCGGTGATCATCTGGTCGCCGTCGATCAGCGCCATCTTCATGCCGGTGACGACCGCTTCCTGGCCGATATAGAGGTGACAGAAGCCGCCGATGAAGCCCATGCCGTAGAGCTGGCCGGCCTTTTCCTCAAAGCGGCGGATGAGCAACATGTGCCGGTAGGCGGCAAGCTCCTCGTCCTTGGTGAAGTCGGCCGGTTTGGGGGCGGAAAGTCCCGACGATTTGGCGGATGTCGATTTAACGGATTTGGCAGGCGCTTTTTTGGCGGCGGTGGCCATGCATCACTCCCTGTTGGCGTCTCTTTGCGGACACTAAAGCAGATCAAGCCTGCTCTGGGGAGATCAGCTCCTCCCCACCGATTTGGAGGAGGCTAACATGCGAGACCGCGTTTCGCCATGCAGAAAAATGCATGGCTGGCATGCGTCTAAACGGTTAGAATCATTAGAGATAACAACGATTAACTGGAATTCAGTTATTTCGATTGGCCGGCAGCATGATGGTGATTTCATCGGCCTGGGACAGATTGAGCGCCCGGCGCGCCTGCTCGTCAAGCATATCCTTCTCAAGCGTGCCTTCATGCATCAGTTGCACGCGCCGCTCCAGATCGACCCGGCGCGCCTTGATGGCATCGTATTTCGCCTGCAATTCGACGGTCTGTGCTTCGAGCTGGTATTTGGAGTAGATGCCGAACTCGCCATGATAGGCGTGGAATCCGAAATAGGCCAGGAACGCCACGCAAAGCGACGGGATGATCAGCCGGCCGGTGTTTCTCTGCTTGTGCTGGCGTGTCCACATGGTCGCAATCCTTTGACCGCCTTTTGTCGCCCGATTGTGCTTAATGGAGGGTTACGGACCATGGGATTTTGCGAGCGGAGATGACCAACTCGGCAAGTTGCATCCCAGCTTGTCGATTTTCTTCTCCATCCCTTTGCGGTCGCAGCTTGCAATGCGCGAAAAGCGGTTGACGTTCTCTCCCAGTAATATATGCATACGCTATGCAATTATTAGACGCCAACAAACTCGGCGCGCTCGGCGCCATAATTCGCGACAGGACGGAAGGGTCCTTGAGAGAGCTTTCACCGAGCGCGGCGGCAGTGCTGTCGATGCTGCACTTCAAACCGGGGTTGACGACGACGGAGCTAGCCGAGGTCGTCGGCGTCAGTCAACCGACTGCCGTGCGTTTGATCGACGGACTGGAGCGGCAGGCGCTAATAGTGCGTGGCAAACCGGAGGGTCGCGTCACTCCGCTGACGCTGACGGAGACTGGCCACGTACAGGTAAAGGAAATGCAAGCTCTCCGGCTCGTGGCGCTCGACGGATTGCTGTCTGTGCTGCAACCGGATGAGCGGCGGCACTTTGTGTCCATGCTGGACGAGATTCTTGCCGACGCGACTACTTCCCGTGCTTTCGCGAAAACAACGTGTCGGCTCTGCGAGCATGATCTTTGCGGAGCTGAGATTTGTCCGATCGGCTGCCGCGCGGCTGAGATCGAGATAAAGGAGAGCGAGCGATGATCATTTCTTATGCGGGGCATTCGCCTGCGATCGATACCGATGCCTGGGCCGCCCCAGATGCCACAGTATCCGGCGATGTCGTCATCGGCGCTGGCAGCCGGGTTATGCATGGCGCACGCCTTGTGGCCGAGGCTGGCGGATCGATCCGCATTGGCCGCAACTGTATCGTGTTGGAAAATGCGGTGATCCGGGCCACAGCAAGTCACCCTTGTACTATCGGGAATTATTGCGTTGTAGGTCCCAACAGCCACGTGGTTGGTGCAGAAGTCGGCGATGAAGTTTTTATCGCCACAGGTGCGGCGGTTTTCCATGGTGCGCACATAGGGCGCGGATCGGAAGTCCGCATCAATGGCACCGTTCACCTGCGCACCCGCCTCGAACCTGGTACGATCGTACCGATCGGCTGGATTGCCGTTGGCGACCCGGCTCAACTCCTGCCTCCCGACCAGCATGAGGCGATCTGGTCTCACCAGAAACCGCTCGATTTCCCAAGCTTCGTCTACGGTGTCGACCGAAACTTGCCGGATGCAATGCAGAAAATCACTGCAAATCTCTCGGTGGCGCTAGGCGTGCATCGCACGGGAAGCGCTTGAGCGCTTTCCGCCGCAGCAGAAAGCGTTCCAGTTCAAGCTCGCTAGTGCATGGCGCCCAGGGGCCCGACCGAGGACGCGCAGATCAGCCCTTCACCACCGACGTGCCGGCGTAGCGCGCCTGCTGGCCGAGCTCTTCCTCGATGCGGATCAGCTGGTTGTACTTGGCCATGCGGTCGGAGCGCGACAGCGAACCGGTCTTGATCTGCCCGCAATTGGTGGCGACGGCGAGATCGGCGATGGTCGAATCCTCGGTTTCGCCCGAACGGTGCGACATGACGGCAGTGTAGCCGGCCTTGTGCGCGGTCTCGACGGCGTCGAGCGTCTCGGTCAGCGACCCGATCTGGTTGACCTTGACCAGGATCGAGTTGGCGACGCCCATGCGAATGCCGTCGCGCAGCCGCGCCGTGTTGGTGACGAACAGATCGTCGCCGACCAGCTGCGTCTTCTTGCCGATCAAATCGGTCAGGTACTTCCAGCCTTCCCAGTCGTCCTCGGCCAGACCGTCCTCGATCGAGATGATCGGATAGTCGGCGGCGAGCTTGGCCAGGTATTTGGCCTGCGCCTTGGGATCGCGGGTCTTCTTCTCGCCTTCATAGACATAGTTGCCGTCCTTGAAGAATTCGGTCGCCGCGCAATCGAGGCCGAGCGCGATCTCTTCGCCCGGCTTGAAGCCGGCCTTCTCGATCGATTCCATGATGAAGTCGAGCGCCACCGGCGCGCTCTTCAGGTTCGGGGCAAAGCCACCTTCGTCGCCGACATTGGTGTTGTGGCCGGCGTCCTTGAGCTTCTTCCTCAGCGTGTGGAAGATTTCCGAACCCCAGCGCACGCCTTCACGCAGCGTCGGCGCGCCGACCGGCAGGATCATGAATTCCTGGAAGTCGATCGGGTTGTCGGCATGCGCGCCGCCATTGATGATGTTCATCATCGGCACTGGCAGCAAATGGGCCTTGGTGCCGCCGACATAGCGGTAGAGGGGCAGGCTGGCGGCTTCCGCGGCCGCCTTGGCCACCGCCAGCGAGACGCCGAGGATGGCGTTGGCGCCGAGGCGGCTCTTGTTCGGCGTGCCGTCGAGCTCGATCATGGTCTGGTCGATGTGGATCTGGTTCTCGGCCTCCATGCCGCCGATTGCCTCGAACAGCTCGCCATTGACGGCCTCGACTGCCTTGAGCACGCCCTTTCCGAGATAGCGGGCGCCGCCGTCGCGAAGCTCGACGGCTTCGTGGGCGCCGGTCGAGGCGCCCGACGGCACCGCGGCGCGGCCCATCGAGCCGTCTTCGAGAACAACATCGACCTCGACGGTCGGATTTCCGCGGCTGTCCAGAATTTCACGCCCGATAATGTCGATGATGGCGGTCATTGCGATGTCCCCGATTGATCGATTAAGCGTCGCGCCCCTCTTAGCCAAAGCGCCGCAAAAGGCAATCGGGGCGCTTGCAAATAGTGCCGCGTCAGGGATTCACGAAGCGCAATTTTCTGTCATCATAATTCATGCATGGCGTGGCCGTTTCTGGTTTATGGTTGCAACTGCGCGGGGCGAAACAGGAGGAGTTTCGCCATGTCCGAGTTAAGCGGTATCGTGAGTTTGTTCCTGATCGCGGCGGCGTTCCTGACGTCATGCGACACCCAGCAGTCGCCAAAGGCGGCAACTGAGTTGTCGACGCTTTACGCCGGCCAATAGGAACCGTCCCATCGGATTGAAAAGGCCCCCTCGGGGGCCTTTTCACGTCAGGCGTCAGCGCGCCGGATCAATGCCAATAGGGCGTGACCTTGTAGTAGTCATAGGAAGCGTCACGTGCGGCCTCGCCGTCGGCGCCGGCCAGTTCATTGATCGAATAGGCTGGAGCCGCTTTCAGCTGGTCCTTGGAGAACGGCACGACATAGCCGCCTCTGTTCTCATCGTAGTCGAGGCTCGCCCATGGAATGGCGTGATACTTCTCGCCGATGCCGAGAAAGCCGCCAAAGCCGATAACCGCGAACATGATGCCGTTCGACGTCTTGTCGAGCATGATGTCCTCGATGCTGCCGATGTTCCTGCCTTCAGTGTTGTACACCGACGTGCCGATGACGCGCGAAGCGGCAATGGCTTCGGTGTGGCCTGTCTGGGTGGTCATGTCCGATGCTCCTCACTGTCGTTGATGGTACTTTGACAATGAGGGGCGCGGGCGAAAGTTCCCGATTTTTTTCAGCGGCAGGCGCTCAATCCGCGAGGATGAAAGTCACCTTCATGTTGACGCGATAGGCCGCGATCTTGCCGTCCTCGACGACGATCTTCTGGTCCTGGATCCAGGCGCCTTCGACGTTCTTCAGGGTCTTTGAGGCGCGCGCAATTCCCTTCTCGATGGCGTCCTGAAAGCTCTTTTTCGACGACGACGTGATTTCGGTGACGCGGGCGACAGACATGGCTTCCTCCTGCCAAGACGCTCATTTGCAAGGTGGAGCCTACAGCCGGCCTTTGCCGACTACAAGCTAGCCGTCACCGTGGCCGGTCAGCCAGCGTTCTTGGCGATGCGGTCGAACGCCATCAGCTTTTCGAGCAGAGCCGGCATGTCCCTCAGCGGCAGCATGTTCGGACCGTCTGACGAGGTCGAATTGTCCGGATCCTGGTGGGTCTCGATGAAGACACCAGCGACGCCGACGGCGACGGCAGCACGAGCAAGCGTTTCGACAAAGCGGCGCTCGCCGCCGGAAGAACCGCCCTGCCCGCCCGGCTGCTGCACCGAATGGGTGGCGTCGAAAATCACCGGCGCGCCGATCTCGGCCATCACGGGCAGTGCCCGCATGTCCGACACCAGCGTGTTGTAGCCGAAGGAAGCGCCGCGCTCGGTGGTGAGCACATTGGCGTTGCCGGACCCGGTGATCTTGGCGACGACGTTCTTCATGTCCCAGGGCGCCAGGAACTGCCCCTTCTTGACGTTGATCACCTTGCCGGTCTTGGCGGCGGCGACCAGCATATCGGTCTGACGCGACAGGAAGGCTGGAATTTGCAGCACATCGACATGCTGCGCGACGATCGCGCACTGCTCCTCGGTGTGGACGTCGGTCAGAATGGGGAGCGAAAATTCCTTGCGCAACTCGTCGAAGACCGGAAGTGCCGCATCCATCCCGGCGCCGCGCGTCGCCGACAGCGAGGTGCGGTTGGCCTTGTCGTAGCTGGTCTTGTAGACGAGGCCGATGCCGAGCTTGCCGGTCAATTCCTTCAGCGCGCCGGCCATGTCGAAGGCGTGCTGGCGCGATTCGAACTGGCACGGACCGGCAATCAGTGCCAGGGCTGCGTTGTTGTCGAAGACCACGTTGCCGACGGTTACCGCCGAATTCGGAGCCATGGGCTTGCTCATTGAATCTCCCGGAAGATGAATGCCGCGCCCTGCCCGGATGCCGGCTGCACGACAATTTCGTTGCCCGCTATATCGTATTGGATGGCGTTGGCTGCAAGCAGCCTTGCGGTAGCATCGGCATTGCGGACTGAGAACACTACCGCAGCGAAGTGCAGATCGCTCGGCTCACCAGCCGCAAGCCTGAAGCGCGCGGTAAAGGCTTGGGGGTCAAGCACGGTCAAGGTCGCATTCGGCAGGTCGAACGTTGCGCCCTGCTCCAAACCCGTCGCCACGGAAATCAGCTTGCCCTGTTCGGACGGCGCATCGCTGACCGCGACGATTTCGGCAATGCCGGTCACGCCATTGGCATGGGCTTGCAACGCGCTGCGGTCGATGTCAGGCGCATTGATCCGCTCGCAGGCAAACAGAAAAGCGTCCGTCGACCCGACGCCGGAAGCGAATGCCAGCTTGAACGACGCCATGTCGCTCTTTCCGGCGGTGTCGGTGAACGCGCGCGAAAAACTCAATACCTCGCCCGCCGACAGGCCGGCTTTGACAAAGCGCGCGTGATCCGCGTCGGCATTGCCGGTGCCCACCACCACGGCGGAAAAGCCCTCATCGCCCAGATTGGCGCGATAAAGGCGATCGCGCGCGACAAACACATTGCCATCGGCAATCGCCAGCGCGGCAGCTTGGTGGTCTCCCACGGCGAGTGGTTCGAGATAGGTGCCGTCGGCGAAGAAGACGCAGCAATTTTCGGTGCCGAAGGGGTGAATGCCGGTTGGAGCGACGATGAAGCCAAGCGATGTCAGCCGCGCCCGCGCCACATCGAGGCGCGCGGTCGGCAGCACCAGGTGGTCGAGCGGATGGATTGTGCTGGTCATGCCGGCGCGGTGTGCATCATTCCGGAAATCCATTCAAGCATTTCCGCCGATGGCGCCTTGATCGGGGCGTCGTCCGCTCATGAGGGAGCATGTCATGCCAGGACGGTTTCCTGCGATTTCCCTAATCGGGAACCAACTTGATGCCACGGCATCCCCCGCGCGGGAGATGCCAAGGGTCTCGCTTTGGGCGAAATGGCTCTGAAGTGCGATTCGGTTTTCGAATGGCAAGCGTTGCCCCCGTTTGAACTTCTGGATTGAGCGATAGATGACGGGCAGCACGTTCAGGATCTTGCGGATCACGCCGCATTTTTATCGCCCCGGCATCTGGCCGGCGGCATTCGACCCGGTCGGCGGGCTGCAGAACCAGACCTGGATCATCGCGCAAGGCATGGACAGTGCGGGCGTCTCCCAGACTGTGCTCACCACCTATATTCCGGGCAGCCCACGGCAAGTGCAGCTGTCGCCCAGGATGCGCGTCAAATGTGCCGGATGGTGGCTGCCATTGGCGACGAGCCGTTCAAGGCCGGCTTCGGTTGCTCGCGCACCTCGATGTACGAATTCCGCCTGTGAAGTACTGCCAAGTTTCTTACCGGCCTGATCAGGCCATCGCCACGACATCGGCCGAATAGCGCAATTCGCGCAAGGGTTTGACCCGACTGGTCGCCTCGGCATAGAGCGGGTGCGCCTTGTAGGCGGCCAAGGCCGCATCGTCCTCGAACTCGGCATAGACGACCACGTCGATCGCGTCTGATAGCGGATCGACCTTGGTGTTGAGCGTGACCTCGAAGAGGCTTGAATGCGGAATCTTGCCCAGCGTGAGCAAACCCGTGCGCACGGCCTCGACATCGTCCTTGCGCCGCGCGCTGAAGAAAACGATATGCCGGATCACGCCTGCCTCCAAATTCGATTTGCCGGCATGTTTTGTGTGAGCGAAACGGTCGCGTCAACCGCCACGATGTCGCGCCCGGCAACGCCGGAAGGCGACTTTGCACAGGCGCAAAAACCTAGCCCCCGCCAGTGACGTAGCGCACGACGCGCGACATCTCCCTGACCGTGCTGTCGAGATAACGGCCATTGTTGTAGAGGCCATCCCAGATCAGGAAAAAGGCGATGGCCATGATGATGACGACATAACGCATGACTGAAGCTAGCGCATGCGGGTGTTCGTAACCATAGAGATTTCGCCGACGGCCGATACTCGCCCGAATTCTGGCCTCGGGCCGGTTTGCCTTTGGGTCCCGCCGCGCACACAGCCTGCCTCTTGAAGTTCTGGTCGATGCGGTGGAAGATTGTGGCGAAAATTCACGCAGGTAGCGGCGTTCGCGCCTGCGAATGAAATGTGGAGGATGTGGAGGCCGGCAGATCTTTGCGCCGTCCCCGCGGAAGTCCAGGGGGACGCGAGATGGCTGCTAGGGAAAACAAGGGCATCGGCGACGCCATCAGGCTGGACGAGCTCAACTTCGCCGAGATCGTCAAGGGCTTGCCGGCCAAGGCGCGCATGGTGCTGTCGGCGGCGATGAAACTGCCGCGCGGCTCGCTCAAGGTAAGAATGCCGGATGGCCGCGCTGTTCTTGTCGGTGGCAATGCGCCCGGCCCCGATGCCGAACTGGTGCTGAAGAACTGGCGCTTGCCAGGCCGCGCCTTTTCCGGCGGCACCATCGGCGTTGCCGAATCCTACATGGACGGCGACTGGGAAAGCCCTGACGTAACCAGCTTCCTCGAACTGTTCGTCGTCAACTCGGCCATCGGCGAACGCGTCGCCGGCGGTGCCAACTGGCTCATCAACACCGTCCAGCGGATCCGCCACTGGTTCAACGAAAACACCCGAACCGGCTCGAAGCGCAACATTTCGGCGCATTACGATCTCGGCAATGCCTTCTACAAGCAATGGCTCGATCCCTCGATGACCTATTCGTCGGCGCTCTATGCCACGGGCGCCAACGACCTGGAAAGCGCGCAGGCCGCCAAATACCGCGCCCTGGCCAAGGACACCGGCATCCGCAAGAAGGACCATGTGCTGGAGATCGGCTGCGGCTGGGGCGGCTTTGCCGAATTTGCCGCGCGCGAGATCGGCTGCCGCGTCACCGGCCTGACCATCAGCCGCGAACAGCACGACTTCGCCAAGGAGCGCATCCAGAAGGCCGGACTGTCTGACAAGGTCGACATCAAGCTCCAGGATTACCGAGACGAAACAGGCACTTACGACCGCATTGCGTCGATCGAGATGTTCGAGGCGGTCGGCGAGAAATACTGGCCGGTGTTCTTCGGCAAGATGAAGGCGTGCCTGAGGCCCGGCGGCACCGCCGGCCTGCAGATCATCACCATCAACGAGGCCGCCTACGACACCTATCGCGCGCGGCCGGATTTCATCCAGCGCTACGTCTTCCCGGGCGGGATGCTGCCGACGCCGTCGATCCTTAAGTCGCTGGGCAGCGACCATGGCCTTGCCCATCTGCGCGAGCGCGTCTTTCCGGACGACTATGCCCGCACGCTTGCCGAATGGCGCAACCGCTTCTGGCAGTCGTGGGAAAAGATCGTCCCGCTCGGCTTCGACGACCGCTTCAAGAAGCTCTGGGAGTTTTACCTCCACTATTGCGAAGCCGGCTTCCGCGCCAGCTACATCGACGTGCGCCAGGTGGTCTACAAGGCGTAGAGGCTGTTGAGCGGGTGTTGGCCCGCTTCTTTCTCAAAGCAGGATGCGATACTTCGCAAACCCGGCTTCACCCTCGCCAAGGGGCTCGATCTTGAGGGACTTCACCCCCGCGATAAAATCCTTCGCCCTGGGTCCGGTTTCGAACACGACGCTGGTTCCGGACAGCGGCGTGAACGACCAATTGTCGTCGGCCGACGGATTGATCGTGCCCTCGCTGACGACGTAGCGCACGATCACGTCGCGGTTGGTGTCCGGTGCCTCGTAGATGATCTTCGAGGCGTTGATGTCAGGAAAATTACCACCGCCGCCGGCACGGTAATTGTTGGTGGCTACGACGAATCTCGCTGAGGTATCAATAGGCTTGCCGTCGAAGCTGAGGTCGACGATGCGGCTGGAGCCGGCATTGGCGACGCCACCCTTGGCATCGTATTTCGGCGGCTGCGACAGGTCTATCCTGTAGCTGACACCGTCGATCACATCGAAATTGTAGGACGGGAATTCGGTGTCAATCAGCGCCTGGTCGGCCTTGCCAGGTTCGATTTTCTTGAAGATGCCGGCTGACATTTCAAGCCATTCCTTAACCTGCGCCCCGGTGATTTCGACGGCCCGAACGGTGTTGGGATAGAGATAGAGGTCGGCGACGTTCTTGATGGCGATGTCGCCAACCGGCACGTCGGTGTAATAGTCGGCGCCATTGCGCCCGCCGGCCTTGAAGGGTGCTGCCGCCGACAGGAGCGGCACGTCCTTCCACCGCGTGCTCTTCAATATGTCCTTGAGGTACCAACTCTGCGCCTGGTTGACGATCTGCACCGACGGATCGTCTGCCACCAGCGCAAAATAGGAATAGAGCGGCGCCGACGTTTTGCCGACCGGACGGCGAACATAGGCAAGTGTCGCCTCATGGTCGGCCTTCAACGCATCGACGATGCGCTGGTCGTCGGCAACAGTCGGCTTGTTCGCCTTGTCGACGCGCTCGTAAATCGGCCGTGCTTCCGAGGTCGCCGAGACCACGCGCCATTTCGATCCGTCGCGTTCCAGAAGCAGGTCGATCAGGCCCATATGCGATCCCCAGAAGCCGCCCATCACCGCCGGCTTGCCTTGCAGCGTGCCCTTTTCGGTGTCGACGCCGTCGAGCGCCTGAAAATCCTTCTTGCCGGGGAAGACCAGATGCTGGTGGCCGGTGAACACTGCATCGATTCCTTCGACGCCGGCAACGAAGAACGAGGCGTTCTCCATTCCGTCGCCCTGCTTGGTATCGATGCCGGAATGCGAGAGCGCAATGACGATGTCGGCGCCCTCTTCCTTGATCTGCGGCACCCAGGCCTTGGCCGCCTCGACGATGTCGCGCGTCCGGACATTGCCTTCCAGATTCTTCAGGTCCCAGACCATGATCTGCGGCGGCACGAAGCCGATGACACCGATCTTGATCGGCTGTTCGGCGCCCGACCCGTCCTTGATCTTCTTGTCGAGGATGACATAGGGCCTGAGATAGAGCTTGTCGTCGCGCGGGTTGGTGGCGAGTTCGGTGCCACGGATCAGATTGGCGCACACGAACGGGAAATTGGCACCGGCCAGCACCTTGTCGAGGAACGACAGGCCGTAATTGAACTCGTGATTGCCGAGCGTCGAGCATTCATAGCCGAGCAGATTCATGCCCTTCATGATCGGATGCAGGTCGCCGTCCTTGAGGCCCTTCTCGTAGGCGATGTAGTCGCCCATCGGATTTCCCTGCAGCAGATCACCATTGTCGATCAGCATCGCGTTGGTGGCTTCCTTGCGCACCGCCGCGATCAACGAAGCCGTCCGCGACAGGCCCATCGTGTCGTTCGCTTTGTCGGCGTAGTAATCGTAAGGCAGCACATTCACATGGATGTCTGTCGTCTCCATGATCCTCAGATGCGCCTGATTGGCCTCAGCGCGGGCGGAGAACGGATGCAGCATGACCAGCGCCCCGCTAGCGGCCGCACCGGCAAGAAAACCGCGACGAGAGACGGGGTGGGTGAGATGCGACATTGGTTTCCTTCCCAGTGACGTGACGATATCCCAGCCCCGGCGGGAGCTTCGCGCCGAAAACTGGCCGTGTCCATCAGGAAGTCGGTCGATCAGCAAAAGGTGACGACCTGGATGAATTGCTTTGGCCGGAGGCAAGGCGTCAGAGGCCGTTTCGAAATTCGTTCCGGCGAGTCATATGGTGGTGTTTTCGAGAACCGTAGCGGAGCGGACATAAGTCCGTGAGCAACGGAAGCGCAGAAAACGCCTCCAGATGGCCGCTGGAGTAGAATTTCCAAACGGGCTCTCAGCTCGACTTTGTACGTTTTGGTCATGTCCAGGTCCAGAAGAGGCTGTTGGTTGCGATGAGGTTGAGCGCCTGATCG
>NZ_JBSKBQ010000018.1:72456-83233 GCF_053714375.1 Mesorhizobium sp. ArgA1 | reverse complement strand
AATGCCGGCGCGCGCGGCTATGTGCTGAAAGGCGTCGGTTCGAAGGCGCTGGCCGAAATCCTCAGCAATGTCGCGGCAGGCGAAAGCTATGTCTCGCCGACGCTGTCGGCCGGCGATCCCTTGCAGGGACTTACCGAGCGGGAGACAGACATTCTGAGCCTGGTGGCGAAGGGCTTGAGCAACAAGGAAGTCGCCGCACGGCTTTCACTGCAGGAGAAGACGGTCAAGCATCACATGACGCGGGTTCTGGCCAAGCTCAATGTCCGCAACCGCACCGAGGCGGCGCTGCTGGTGCGGGGCGCGGCTGAGCGGGGGAGCCAACCTTGCGCGTTCAAGGTTAAAGCGCCTCTAAGCCGCCCGCAAATCGATAACCGCCATTTGCCGACCGCTTCGGCCGAGCATCGAGACGGTTCCCATAGATTCGCCGCACGTTGACGGAATAGGACTGCAGTCCTATCTCGTTCGGATGTTCAAACTGCCTGAGATCACCTATCCCTTGGCGATCGACACGATTGGCAAGATGCTCGCCCTTGGGCATGAGGCGACCATCCATTGCCTGAACACCGGTTGTCACCGTGAAAGCCGGCTCAACCTGGTCGCGCTAGCCCATCGCATCGGCCTCGATCATTCCTGCATGGTGAAGGACCTGCAGCCGTTCTTCTATTGCCCGAAATGCCGAGCCGCGGGCCGCGATGGCAAGCGCATCGGCCTCATACATCACACGCTCTCCGCGCCCCATTCGGAGTGGCCGCGCACACGGGAGGAGTGGCGCGAGACCGTCGGGCGAGCGCGCGCATAGGGCAGGGCAAGCAATCGGCCATTGTGGCCTGAACGATCCGTGCGACTGGTGATTGTCCCGTCAACTCAGGATGACTACCGCTTCCGTTCAGAGAGCAACGAGCGCCCTCCCAAGCAATTTCGATCTGCGCATTGCGCCGCCTAGACCGTTTGCCCCGTGGGGGCGCGAACAACGCGATAAGCGTAGGGACTAGTTGCCCACAATGTTGGCCTAAGCTACGTTATCGGTGGACGAGAATTCAAACCCCTCGTCAGCCTTTGATGAGATTTGCGCCCGCTGGCTCCGGCCAGCGGGCTTTTTGGTTGGCAACGAAAGCCGGCGCTTGCCTTAGGCGTTATCTAAATTCTTATGAAAATACCCCGGTCCTCCTTAGCGTGCGAGAAACGACTTGGATGGAAGCGCCGGGAAGGTTGGCAACGGAAAGATTAGCGCCGCGTCATATTAGCAGCGATCGGCATGGGTTGGTCATCTTAGCGCCAGCTTCAACATTAGACAGCGGATGGCGGCCCCTGCCGAGCAGCCATCTCGGATACACTCGAAAGAATCCGCCGGGAGCGCTCTATAAGTAGGCGGTTCCGCTCGATGAGTTCCTGCGTTTCCTTGATGGCGAGGAGGCTTTTCCGCTCCGTTTCATCGAAGTGGCTAACCAGCTTTTTGGTGTCGTCGATCTGGTGCATGACAATGGCCGCCTTCAGATCCCGAAGCCTCCGCCCGCGTTAGAAACTCGCGAGGCCGGAAACTGTTCCTTCAGAACGGTGTCACGCGCCATAAGCGCGCCGGACGCAGCGGCGGAAACGTGCTGGCACTAGCCGATCGGGCGTGCGCAGGCAGTGCTCGACAGCTACGACAACCAGAAAGGCGCGAAGCCCGAAGACGTGCGTCACGCTTTGAAAGGCTGGGCCTTTTCACTGTTCTTATGAGCGCCATCTTTGGCGCGGCCTACATCCTCATCGAGCTGTAAGCAGGCCGGGCTTCAAATGCTGATGGAATGACCGGTGCGACCCGGGGTTTTGGGTTGTAGGCCGCACCGGACACTGCGGGTTGAGTGGACCCCTCCCGCACAGCCTAAAATATTGTGTATTAGCAAGCGCAACTAAGCTTACCCAGCGTAGGTGGGCGCACAGGCCCGGTCCCGTTCCACTGGATGTCGGCCCGCTTGCCGGCGATGGTCTTGATTGACTTCAACAGCGGCTCATGGACCTCACGAAGCGCGCGTAATGGTCGCTGTGGTACGCTAGCAGCGGACTGACGATGCTCTTGGTCGCCTCCGCCGCCACCGAGTGAAACAAGCGGGGTCTGTCAAATATACAATCGCCCTTACATGCCCTTAAGGCCTCGGTGCGGACCCAAGCGCCGGGGCCTTTTTAGCGACCTGCCTAGCATTGGTTTCTTCGGATATCTGTTTCAGGAATAGCTGCGCGTATGTGGCCCATTCGAGGGCGGTAACGCCGTGTTCGTTAGCCGACGCTTTAAATGTCTCGCGCAACGCAGCGAGATCAAAGACCGATATCCGCCCAGTGTCCGCTTGCATCCTCGTTTCCCCACGATTGAATGCTGACAAATCGCTTGCCGGTCTTAAGGTTCCGCTCTGAACAAGATTATGGTTGCCATCCTGCGCACCCGAACATGTCGTCAAAGCGCGTTCCATACCCCTCAGAGGAATCGGAATGGAGTTTTTAGACATTCGTTTATCTATTCGTGATTTCTAATAAACATATGGCATTCAATGCTCTCATCCGGATCTGGGTTGTTTTGGGCCGCCTCAAACGCGCCACGAACGGTAACGTTGCCGTCACCTTCGCCTTCACCTTGCCGGTCGTGGTCGGCGGCGCCGGCCTCGGTATCGAGACGTCCTTCTGGTACTACAGCAGCCTCAAGCTGCAGGCCGTCGCCGATGCCGCGGCCTATGCCGGTGCGCTCGAGAAAGTCGCGGGTTCCGACAAGCCGACCATCATCGCCGCCGCCACGCAGTCCGCGACCTCGAACAATTTTGCCGCGCCGGGCACCATCCAGGTCAACACACCGCCATTGTCTGGCCCGAACGCCGCGAAGAAGGCGGTGGAGGTCATCGTCAAGCAGAACCTCGATCGCTACTTCACGGCGATTTTCAACAAGGGGCCCGTTGCCGAACAGGCAAGGGCGGTGGCGCTGATCACCGATGCCTCCAAGGCCTGCGTACTGGCCCTCAATCCCTCCGCCTCGAAGGCGGCGCTCTTTTCCGGCAACACAAGTGTCAAACTGACCGGTTGCTCGGTCATGTCGGACTCGACTGCCGCAGACGCCATCAAGCTGCAAGGCTCGGCAGCTCTGCAGGCCGATTGCCTGATATCGGTAGGCGGCGTCTCTCTGAGCAACCCTGTTACGAGCGTCTGCGCCGCGCCGATCACCCAGGCGTTGCCCGCCGCCGATCCTTTCGTCAATCTGCCGACGCCGACGGCCGGCAACCCGTGCAAGACTGTCGGCAACAAATCGTCGCAAACACTCCAGCCTGGCACCTATTGCAGCGGCATGGATCTAAAGGGCAATGTCACCCTGCAGCCCGGCGTCTATGTCGTGCAGGGCGGTATGAAGGTCAATGCCAACGCGGTCATCGCGGGCAGCGGGGTAACCATCTTCATGGCAGGCAGCAACACCGTCAGCATGAACGGCAACGCCAAGGTGACGCTGAGCGCGCCGACATCCGGAACCTATTCCGGAGTGCTGTTCTACGGCGACAGGACTGGCACTGCGGCGCAGAGCACCTTCAATGGCACCGCGGACTCGCTTTTCACCGGCGCCATCTATTTTCCCAAGCAGCAGGTCAACTACCTTGGCAACTTCTCGGGGAACGGCGGCTGCACTCAGGTCGTCGCCAACACCATCCAGTGGTCAGGCAGTACGACCATCAAGCAGGACTGCACCAGCCTCGGGATGAAGGACATTCCGGCGACGCAGTCGGTGCGGCTTGTCGAGTAGCACGATGGGCCGGCATGACGTCCATTTTGCGGAGCAAGTCCGGGTTACCGCCGTGGAATTCGCTTGCCCACGCCTCTCTCCCCAACGGCAGTGAGTCCAGAGCGGAACATTAGCGCTCTCTAACAGTTAATTCGCCGGGTGTTCCGAAATCACGATTGGCTGAGCGATGGCGGTACTGGCGTTCGATCTCGTCTATTTTTCCGGACTGTCCGTAGACGGCGTGCTAGGCTGCGGCGTTTCGCTGCTAGCGTGTCTGTTGCTTTTTAAAGCTTTGGCTACGGACCCACCCTAACCGCCGGGCTACCGCCCGTTTCGATGACCCTCCAGGGGGGACGACTGGATTCACGAGATTGGCTGATGTAAGCCTGTTGACAACGCGGCCCGCGCCACTCGAAAGGGAGCGCGGGCCTGACCGTCGACAGGTCGACAGCGTCGGGAGACACTGCGATTTTCCAACTTCCTCGCCTCACGCTGGTTCCGGCCGGTGGCCATTTTTTGTTCGCGGTTGGAACTTGCGAGCCGGCGGATGGGCAGCCAAATTGCTTAGTTGCGCAATCGCTAATATGCAATATTTTAGGCAAGTGCGGGAGGGGTCCAATCAACCCGCAGTGACCGGTGCGGCCTGCACCCCAACAAGAGAGCCCGGGTCGCGCTGGTCATTCCCTCGCCGTGTGAACAATCCAGTCCACCAAATCGCAATTGACCGCAGCTAACCCGGTGTATGTCGTCGCCATTTTGGTAGCGTATTCTCGCCACCGGATCTCCGGGATGTTCTCTTCCTTGACCGCTTTTTGGAAGGTGGACCGCAGAATGTCGGCATCGATTGCATTCGGAGTTCGTTTCGCCATGGTTCCTCGCTCACCTAGGGGGCGAAAGCAGCTTTCCCACGCGCGGCAGCCATTGCAAATGGTTTACGGAGGGGAATCTCACTACCTGATTAATCAGATGGAACTAAAACGCCCTTTCGTCGTTTCGGGGTGCCAGCAGGGATACAAATGGTTGACGCGTCGGTTCTGGTCGTTGAAGACGAGCCATTGATTCTGCTCGATCTCGAAACAGGACTGGAAGAAGCTGGCTTTCATGTCGTTGGCGTCACCAGCGCTGCTAGAGCCCTTGAAACCTTCGATGCCGATCCTGGATCATTCAAGGCGCTAATTTCGGACATCCGGTTAGGTGAGGGCAAGTCCGGATGGGAAGTTGCCCGCCACGTGCGGCAAGCCAACGCGATGATGCCTGTGATCTATATCAGTGGCGACAGCTCGCCTCACTGGGGCTCGGAAGGTGTTCCAGAGAGCGTGATGATCACCAAGCCGTTTGCGATGGCTCAGCTCACTACGGCCCTATCTACCCTCCTCAACCAGCAACATCCGCCGCCGCCGCGCGAACCAGATTGATGGGTCTGTCGACTATATATAATCGCCCGTAATACCCGCTGCGAGACGGTTGCCAGCAACGGCATGTTCCCGGAAGGCCTATGCCGCCGGGGCGCTGCCTGGTCTCCCGGCGGACGGCTATTTCTCGTGTTGCTTCGCCGCAACAGGCCATTGAAAACGCCTGAAGGCTGGGAAGACAGATATTGCCGTTAGGACGTTGCTCCTATAGCCGCTTGATGCGTAACACGGAGCCTGCCATGAAATCGATTCTGCTCGCGACCGCAACTCTCATTGCTTCTACTGGCGGCGCTTTCGCAGCTGACGTTCTAGCCTCGGACCCGGTGGCGTCTACGTACAACTGGACGGGGCTCTACGTCGGGGCTCAAGCCGGTTACGAGTGGGCGAGGACCAGCTACAGTTTCAACGGCCCTTTCGCCCCTTACCCAAGCGGGACTTTTACTCCAAGCGGCTTTGTTGGTGGCCTGTACGTTGGCTACAATCACCAATTCGACTCGCCGCTTGTCGTTGGTGTGGAAGGCGATATCGAATACGCCAATGTCAAAGGCAGTTTTAACAAGCCAATTTTAAGTTTGGCTGCCGGTAGCGCCGATTTGCGCTGGCAAGGCTCCGCGCGCGTTAGGGTCGGATACGCCTTCGATCGCTTCCTGCCCTATGTTACCGGGGGCGTTGCCTTTGGCAATTTCCGCTTTGAGGGCGGCCCGGACCCGGCAACTTTGCAATCTTGGACGAAGACCAAAACCGGTTGGACCATCGGTGCCGGATTGGAGTACGCGTTCGCTGATAAATGGAGCGCGCGACTGGAGTATCGCTACACTGACTTCGGGACCGCAAGCGGAAATGAGGCCCCTGCCTTTCCGGATGTGATCGAACATATGAAAATTCGAGACCACGCAGTTCGCGTTGGTGTGAGCTACAAGTTTTAATCTGCCCACTTGGCCTCTGCCATTGCGACCGTCGAAAAGCTCACCAGCAAGCCAGAATGAACCCCTAGCCCTACCCTCGTTTATGCCGAGCGCACGATTGAGATTTTCGCTCTGCTGGTCCGTCGGCCCGTACGCTGTGAACAGCTCCCATCCTCGCCGCGGTCAAACGGCCGGCGCGGTTTGGCGAAACCAAAGCCGGCGTCCTTGGTGCAACCTTCAGGCTCGCAGACGTGCCCAAGCGTGCTTCGCGCACGCGTTTGGATCGCATCGCCAGGGCGTGCTGCCTCAATCTCGGTTCCATGGGCAGGCGGGTAGGCGCCGGCTTCGGCCGGCTGGAGTTCATCGAGCCATTGATGCCCACCCCCGGGGGAGACGACTGGCTGCATCAGGTGAAGTTCCACGGCTACCGCTCGCAAATCGTCAGGGATGCTGGCGGCGTGCGCATCTTCACCCGCCGCGGACTGCCTGGACATGGAAGTACCGCGACCTCGCCAAGGCCGTCGGCGCTCTCAGCGTCGAGAGCGCCATCATCGACGGGAGGTAATCGTCACGAACGAAGCCGGGCTGTCCGATTTCAAGGCGCTTCGCAGTGCCATCACAAGGCGCCAGCATGACCTCTATTTCGTCGCCTTCGATCTGCTTCACCTCGACGCACGACCTCCGCGACATGCCGCTAGAGGACCGCCGCGAGGTCCTTCACGCGGTGATCCCGGCCGGCGGTCGTATCCAGTTCAGTCAGACGCTACCAGGAGATGCGAACGCCATCTTCGAACTGGTCGACAAAGCCGGGCTAGAGGGGGTGGTATCGAAGCGCCGTGACAGCAAATATCGCAGCGGGCCGCTCGACAGCCTGGCTGAAGATCAAGAGCTACATGGTGGAAGAATACGACCTGCTCGGCGTCGAGCGAGAGCCGGGCAAGCCGGCCTTCGCCCTGATGGCCGATCGGGAGACCGGGCAAGATGTCGGCTCGGCCTTCATCAACTCGCGCGGTGCAATCCGAGACCGCCTGTGGAAGCGCGTCCAGGAGCACGCCGGCCCGGCGCCAAAGGGAATTAAGAGGCCGGCGGCGCAATGGTCAGGCCTGCGCATCCTTCCCTCCCATGCGTTCCGCAATCCTGCAGGGGAGATATTCAGCGGAAGCTAATTTAACCGCGCGGTTGGCCCTTCGGTCCTGGCGAGCTTTCTGCCGGGTGTGCGGACAATCTGGCGGATCGCGGATCTTTCAGCCAAAGGGACTTCTTTTTTATTTCGAGTAGCTCGGCTCGAGCGCCGTCGTCAGTGGTCGCTTGGCTACCCTTCGCAGCAATCACGTAGTCGGCTCTATTCGTTCGGTAGTCTCCCTTTTGCACCGCCATCGTTTCCTCCCCAGTCCGCGCAGCGTTTCCCTCCTTTGGCACGGAAGATCCACTAACTGCCGGTGCGCCGCGCGAGTCTAGCAATTGGGGATTGTATTAAAATGATACAGATCGCAGGAGCAATCGCGATTGGATGCCGACCTTCGAGAGAGGGCTTAGGGGACTTCAGTCTTAGTTGAGCTATCGCTAATGCGCCTGTAGCTTGGGCAGTGCGGGAAACCCGAATACCAAAGTCCATGGTAGCATCGAGCCTGTTCGCCGCATCGTCGGAAGGCTGTCCTAAGTGCTCTCAACTGTATTGCGGGAAAAGCTGGTTTGCGATTGCGGTCGCACCGGGTATTTGAAACTACGAGAAGACAATCAGCCCCTCGGCGGCGCATGGGAATCTTACAGTTTGGAGGGTTTCAATGGCGGCAGCCTGACGATCACTAGTTCGGGAAATATTCCAGGGGACAAGTTGGCCTATCTCCATCCTTTGTGTCCGCAATGCAGTCAGTGGGGCAGGGTGAAGTATGCCAATCGTGCCTGAACAGGCGACGGCGCAGTAGCTGGGACGGCGATTTTCGCCGTCGTATGAATTGTTTTCGCGTCCGTATCTCACTTCCCGCCGAACTGGCATTTCTCCATTTCCAAACTCACAAGTCCGATCTGCGGCCACCTCGCTGATGAAGTAAAGCCCTTTCAAAAGGGGAGAGGCCTATGGCGTGGAACGGCGTGCAAAAAGGCGGGTTCACTTCGTGCCGCATCTCGGTCATTCCGGCCGACTTGACCGCGTACCAAAAGCGGGCTTGCTGGTGCCGACGCCAGAAGCAGTCGTCGATGCACAGAAATCGGCTTCCTCGAAATATTTGGCCTTCAGCCATGTGGTCGACGCTCCGCTCCTGTAGCGGCTGTCAGCGCGTTTCGAGACGATCCGCAGCGGCATAGGCGTACGCCTTTTGACGTTAACTATTCATCGAATTGGCTGTTGACGCGCCCGGGTGAGTAGTTAATAAATTGCTAATATAGGGGTAGCGTCAAGAAGCTCCTGGTCAGCAACAACGAGTTACGGCGCTACTAGGGTTGGGGAGACGCAACGCGAAATTGCTAAGCCCTGGCAGCAATTGCCAGAGCTATCGTCAGCTTGTGAAATTGCCATAGTGGGGTGGCCATTCACGGGATGGGCTGCCGCTTTGCGCCTGGTAGTCTGAGGATCTCTCTCCCTGAAACGCTGCGCGCCGACCCTTACGGCATGGGTAGTTAGCCGTTGCGCACGGCCAACGGGCTGGCGCCGGACGCGTCTGCCGTCAGGGGGGATACAATGGCCACACAGATCGCCGGTGCCGGTGGCACCACGACGTCGTTTTCCAACACGCCGCAGGCCAAGGATGACGTCTTCAACTATACTGAAGACAATGTCGTCATCGTTTCCGCCTCCCAGTCCATCATTCTTTTGGATGTGATGGCCAACGACCTTGGGGGAAACGCCAAGACCCTCTATTCGGTTGATGACGGGACTTCAGACTCGACCTCCACCAAGCAATACGCGCCGATCGATCTGACGACCCAGGACGTTCAGGCGACCGGCATCTCCGCCTGGGAGTGCATAGGCGGCGGCGTCTACATCCGGATCAACAACGGCAAGGTCGAAATGGACCTTAGCCAGTATCTGCAGCAGCATGGCTTCGCCAGCCTGCAGGCGCTTACCGCGACCGACCGGATCAACGAGACCTTCACCTACGCGATCAAGCTCGGCAACGGAACGCTGAGCTGGGCCAGCGTGTCCGTCAATATTCAGGGCACCAACGACGGCGCGACGATCACCGCGGCTGCCAACGTCGACAACACTGTCGTGGAAGCGGGCGGCGTCGCCAATGGCACGCCTGGCGACGCCAGTGCGCACGGACAGCTGACCGTTTCGGACGTCGATGCCAATCAGAACAATTTCCAGGCGCCCCCGAGCCTGCAAGGCACTTACGGCACCTTCACCTTCGACACCACGACGGGCGCCTGGATCTACGCGCTCAACCAGGCCCTTGCCGACCCGCTGAAGCAGGGCCAGCAGGTAACCGACACGCTCCAGGTGAAATCGGCGGACGGCACCGCCACCTACAACATCGTCGTCAACATCACCGGCAGCAACGACGTGCCTGTCATCAATGGCGTGCACACCGGTTTGGTGACCGAGGACGTCGCGGTTGTCGCCAACAAGCTGAGCGCCAGCGGCGCGCTGACAATCAATGATGCCGACCAGGGTCAGTCGAACTTTGCCCCGCAGGCCAGCGTGGCCGGCAGCAATGGCTACGGCACCTTCACCCTGGACGCAGCCGGGAACTGGACCTATAGCGCCAGCAACACACAGGCTGCGATCCAGCATCTCGCCGCCGGCCAATCGGTCACCGACAGCTTCACCGCCGTTTCTTCCGATGGCACCGCCGGCCAACTCGTGACCGTCACGATCTACGGTACTAACGACAAGCCGACCATTACGGTCGCCGGCACCGACGCCGACGGCGCGGTCATCGAGGATTCCGCATCTCCGATCCTGTCTGACACCGGCACCATCGCCTTCAGCGACCTCGACCTCATCGACGTCCACACCACCAGTGTCACGGCCGCCGCCGCGAATACGCTGGAGGGCACCCTCATCATGGGCGCAGCCAGCGAGAATGCCCTGACCGAGCCCGGGACGGTCGGCTGGACCTATCAGGTCGCCAACGCCGCAACCCAGTACCTGGCGCAAGGCCAGACTGCGACCGAGAAGTTCACCGTCACCATCGATGACGGCCATGGCGGCACGGTCAGTCAGCTTGTCACCGTCACGATCACCGGCACCAACGACGCGCCCAACATCACCGTTGGCGCTGGCGATAACGCTGCCACCGGCATCAATGAGGCCAACCTGCCCCTCAGCACCAGCGGCACACTAACGGTCACGGACGCCGATCTCTCCGACACGGTGAGCGCGAGTGTGACCTCGGTGTCGCTCGGCGGCACCCTGGGTGGCCTGAACAGTGCCGCTGTCATCAACATGCTGACGGTGTCGCCGGCCTCGCTGACGGCCGATTCGGGCGAGACCCACAATTTGACGTGGTCGTTCAACTCATCTCCGCAGGCCTTCGATTTCCTGGCCGCCGGCGAGACGCTGACGCTCACCTATACGATCAAGGCCGACGACGGTCATGTGGGTGGCACTGACACACAGACAGTGACAATCACCATCGTCGGCACCAATGACGCGCCGCTGATCACCTCCGATCCACAGTCGGGCAGCGTCTCGGAAGGCGACGACCTGCCGACCTCGGCACAGCAGGCAAGCGGCCAGGTTACCTTCTCCGACGTCGATGCCAGCGACAGCCACAGCTTCTCGG
>NZ_JBSKBQ010000018.1:12614-72359 GCF_053714375.1 Mesorhizobium sp. ArgA1 | reverse complement strand
GGTCAGCGTCGCCGCCGCTCACGGCACGGCCAGCGTCGATGCCGACGGCACCTGGCACTATACGGTCAGCGACAGCGGCGCCGTCGATGCGCTTGCCGTCGGCGAGCATCTGTCGGATTCGTTCACCGTCCAGGTCGATGACGGCCATGGCGGCCTTGCCACCCAAATTGTGTCGATCGACATCGTCGGCACCAATGACGCGCCGCTGATTGTCGCCGGCGGCAACACCGGCGCGGTGGTCGAGGCCGGCAATCTCGACGACGGCACGGTTGTGGCCGGCACGCCGTCAGTGAGCGGGACATTGTCGTCGACCGATGTCGACAATGGCGCGACGGCGACCTGGAGCGGTTCGGCGACAGGCACCTACGGCACGTTTGCGATCGGTGCCTCGGGCAGCTGGACGTTCACGCTGAACCAGGGCGCTGCAGATCACCTGGCCGAGGGTGCCAGCGACACCCAGAGCTTCACGGCCACGGTGACCGACAACAAGGGCGCGACGGCGACCGAAATGGTGACCGTCACCATCACCGGCACCAATGACGGCCCGGTGATCATCTCCGCCCCGCAGTCGGGCTCGGTGACCGAGGACACGCAGCTGACCGCCAGCGGCCAGGTGCAGGCCTCCGACGTCGACAGCGGCGCCACCCGGGCCTATTCGGGCAATGCCACCGGCGCCTATGGCTCCTTCGCGGTCGATGTTGCGACCGGCCAGTGGACCTATACCCTCGACAATGCCAATCACCAGAACCTCGCCCAGGGCGAGAGCCACACTGAGACCTTCACGGTTACGGTGACCGACGACAAGGGCGCCATCACCACCCAGGACGTTACCGTCACCATCAATGGCACCAATGACGGCGCCGTTCTGTCGGCCGATGTGAAGAACCTGACCGAAGGCAATACTGCTGCGGCGATCTCGACCTCGGGCACGCTGACCATCTCGGATGTCGACAGCCCGCAAACCTTCGTCGCCCAGGCCGGCAGCGTGGGAGCTTACGGCACATTCGCCATCAACGCGGCGGGTGCCTGGACCTACACGGCGAGCTCCGCTCATAACGAGTTTGTCGCCGGCACCACCTACACCGATACTTTCAATGTCGTCAGTGCCGATGGCACGCCGACCACGGTGACGGTCAACATCCTCGGCACCAATGACGCTGCCGTGCTCTCGGCCGATGTGAAGAACCTGACCGAAGGCAATACAGCGGCGGCGATCTCGACCTCCGGCACACTGACCATCTCGGACGTCGACAGTCCGCAGACCTTCGTCGCCCAGGCCGGGACCGTTGGAAGCTATGGCACCTTCGCCATCAACGCGGCGGGTGCTTGGACCTACACGGCGAGCTCCGCTCATAACGAGTTTGTCGCCGGCACCACCTACACCGATACTTTCAATGTCGTCAGTGCCGATGGCACGCCGACCACGGTGACGGTAAACATCCTCGGCACCAATGACGCGCCGGTCGCCCTGAACGACACCAGCCTCAGCGCGGGTGCGAGTGCGGCAACCGAAAAGGGCGGCACTGCAAACGGCTCGGGCGGCATCAACGGCTCCGGTAACGTGCTTACCAACGACACCGATGTCGACAGCGCCAGCCTGACGGTCACCGGAATCCGCACAGGTGGCGTCGAGGGTGCTGGCACGGCCGGTTCGGTCGGCCTCGGCCTCGTCGGCGCGCATGGCACGCTGACGCTGAACAGCGACGGCAGCTACACCTATGTCGTCAACGAGGGTGATACCGCGGTGCAGGCGCTCAATGCAGGCGGCTCCACGACCGACACCTTCAACTACACCGTCAGCGACGGGAGCCTGACTGACACCGCCGTGCTCACCGTCACCATCAACGGCGCCAACGATGCACCGGTGAACGGCGTACCGGGCACACAAACAACCACTACAAATACAGCAGAGGTGTTCAGCACGGCGAACGGCAACGCGATCAGCATCTCCGATGTGGACAATAGCAGCCACACGGTGACGCTGACCGCAACCAACGGGGCCATCACGCTCAACGGCACCTCTGGCCTGTCGTTCACAGTCGGCGACGGCACATCTGACGGCACGATGACCTTCAGCGGCACGGATGCTGCCATCAACACCGCGCTGAACGGTCTGAGCTTCGCGCCGACATCGGGCTTCAGCGGCTCAGCTTCCCTCCAGATCGCAACCAGTGACGCCGGAGCGTTAACCGACACGGACACGATTGCGATTACTGTGAACTCCGTGAACAGCCCAAATCCGTTCACGCTGACGACGGGCACGGATACCGTTCTCTACTCGTCGGGAACAAACACCGTAAATGGCACGACTGCGACTTTAAATCTCACCGACAAGCTGACCGGCGGACCGGGTAGCGACACGCTCAACATCACGGACGGCGGCCTGGGACCATTTACATTCGGTAACGGCGTAGGAAACACCCTTCTCACGAACTTTGAAACCTTCAATCTGACCGACACGAACAGCGGAAATCACACTGACAGCCTCACCTTCACTTCGACTTTCCAAAACAACGGGACGCTGACGATTGACGGATCGGGTATCACCGGAAACGGGGACCTCGTCGTAGACGCGAGCGCGGTCACGACCGGAGCCTTCAACATCATAGGCAGTTCTGGAAATGGCGGTGACGACACTCTGACGGGCGGATCCGGCAATGACACGATCGATGGCGGAGCAGGCACCGGAGCGGATACAATCACAGGCGGTGGAGGTGCCGACACCCTGACAGGCGGCGGCGGTGCCGACACTTTCATCATCAATTCCGGGCAATCGTTGGCCATTGTTGGCGGTAGTGGCAATGCAGGAACAGTCACAGGCTATGACGTGGTTACCGATTTTGTCGCTGCCACCGATTTCCTCGATCTGCAAGGCACACCGACAGCAGCAACGGCCACCAACATTGATGGAAACAACTCGACGCTGACGATTGGCAGCCAAACCATAAAGTCGCATACGATCTCGAATGGTATCATCACCTTTGACGACGCCAATTCCTTCAGCGCAGCGTTGAGCCTGAGTGCGACCGACACGTCGAGGGTAGCCGCTGCAGTCCAGTATTTGCAGAACAACGATATTGGAAATGCCGGCGCAACCGTGGCATTTACGGCGACGATAAACGGAACGGCCCACACCTATATTTATGAGCAGGTTGGCGCCACTCCGAATTCTGCAACCGACATCCTTGTCGATCTCTCCGGCATCACGATGGCCAACCTTGCCACCTTGATCGCCAACACCCACGTCAAACCCGCCGGCATTGCCGGAGAGCCGATCAATCTCGCGTTGACCGACCCTTCGGGGGACCCCGCCAATGCCATAGTCGTCGTCGTGTCAGGCGTCCCGGCGGGCTGGAGCATCAGTGGGGGCACCGACAACGGCGACGGCACGTGGACAGTTCAGAGCAACGACGTGCAGTCGTTGACGGTCACCACGCCGGCTGGTTTCGCTGGAGCGGCGGTGCTCGATGTCGCAATGAGCTGGATCAACGCAGACGGCACCATCGGAACCAAGTTTGTTGCCGACAATGTCGAAGCCTATGCGCCGAGTTCGCCGATCTTTGCCTGGTCTGGCGACGACGTATTGACGGGGTCCAGCGGTAACGATCTTTTCGTTTTCTCGCAGCCGATCGGCAACGACACCGTGCATAGCTTCGATTCGGCAGCCGACCAGATCGACCTCATCGGCTACAACGGACTGGCGAGTTTTGCCGACGTCCAGGCGCATATGGCCGACGACGCCAACGGCAATGCGGTGATCACGCTTGCCGACGGCCAGTCGATCACGCTCGACGGCATACATTCGAGCGCGCTTGCGGACGGCAATTTCGTCTTCGACCAGACCCCGGTGGTGAACAATCCGGGCACCATGATGATCGGCGACGGTGCGCTGCTGCCGCTGAGTGGCACGATCAACAACTCGGGCATCATCGCGCTCGACTCGACCGGCCGCGAAACCTTGCTGCAGATCATCCAGCATGGCGTGACGCTGCAGGGCGGCGGGCAGGTCCTGCTCTCCGACAGTGACGCCAATGTCATTTCCGGCACGGGGCCGGACGTGACGCTAGTCAACGTCGACAACACGATTTCGGGCGCCGGCCAACTGGGCGGTGGCATGCTTGGCCTCGACAACCAGGGCACCATCATTGCCTACGGCTCGAATGCACTCGTCATCGATACCGGCGGCAGCGCAGTCATCAACTCCGGGACGCTGGAAGCAACCGGCCCCGGCGGTCTGACGGTGACCGGCGGAGTGGCAAACTCCGGCATGCTGTGGGCCAATGGCGGCAATATCGTCATCCACGGTGCGGTCACCGGCGAGGGCGACGCCACGATCGGCAACCTGTCCAAGCTGGAGTTCGGCGGCGCGTCATCGACGGACGTCACCTTCGCCCATGATGCGGCCGGCACGCTGGAGCTGGACGATTCCTTCGACTACAGCGGGCGGATCGGCGGCATCACCAATGACGACAAGCTGGACCTTAACGACATCTCGTTCGGTGCCGGCACGACGGTCGCCTATCAGGCGAGCCAGGACGGCAGCGGCGGCACCCTGAGCGTCTCGGATGGCTCACACAGTGCCACGCTGCATCTGCTTGGCACCTATGATGCGAAGGGCTTCAGGCTTGCCGATGATGGCGAAGGCCATGCCGTCGTCACCTACAATCCGGTGGAGTTCACGCTGACGGGCATCGGCAGCGGGGCGAGTGAGTTCATGTGAAGCAATGGCGAGCCGCCGGCAGCGGCGGCTCACTGACGTGAATGGCCTGACGATTTCGGGTGGGGGTTTGGAAGTGAACGGCAAGTCTCGAATTGTGAAGGATGCGCTTGCGGCCTGCCGCCGCTATTTCCTGGTCGCGGCGCTGTTCAGCCTGGCGATCAACCTGCTTTACCTCGCCTCGCCGCTCTACATGCTGCAGATCTACGACCGGGTGGTCACCAGCGGCAGCGAGACCACGCTGGTGATGCTGACCATCGTGCTTCTTGCGGCCTTCCTGGCGCTGGCCGGTCTCGACCTCGTCCGCTCCTGGATCCTGACCCGCGCCAGCGCGCGGCTGGACCGGCTGTTGTCCGCCAAGATCCTGGCGGCGTCTGTCGAGACGCCGTCGCCGGGCTCTTCGCAAAGCCAGCCGATCCGTGATTTCGACACGTTCCGCCAGGTCATCACCGGCAGCGGCATTCATGCCCTGTTCGACCTGCCGTGGTCGCCGATCTATATCGGCATCATCTTCCTGCTGCATCCATGGCTAGGCTTCTTCGCGCTCGGCTCCTCGCTGCTCCTCATCGGCATGGCCGTGCTCAACGAATATCTGGTGCGCAAGCCGCTGAAGCAGGCCAACGACCTCGCCACCGCCAACTACAATTTCACCGAGATGAGTCTGAGGAACGCGGAAGTCGTTCGCGCCATGGGCATGATCGACGGGCTTGTCCGCCGCTGGGGCCGCGACCGCGGCCTGGCGCTGCAACGTCAGGCTCAGGCCAGCGACCGCGCCGCCCTGATGTCCGGGCTGATCCGCTTCCTGCGCCTCACCATGCAGTCGCTGATCCTCGGCCTCGGCGCGTGGCTAGTCATCGAGCGCCAGGTCAGCGGCGGCGCCATGTTTGCGGCGAGCCTGCTGCTGGGCAGGGGGCTGCAGCCGGTCGAACAGATCGTCGGTCTCTGGCGCAGCCTGATTTTGGCGCGGGCGGCGCTTGCGCGGGTCGAGAAGCTGGTCGATGGCAGCGCGTCGGCAGAACGCTCGTTCAACCTACCGAAGCCGATCGGCAAGATCGCCGTCGAGCAGGTGAGCTTCGCCGTTCCCAATTTGCAGAAGGCGCTGCTGCGCGATGTCTCCTTCCGGCTCGAGCCCGGTGAAGCGCTCGGCATCATCGGTCCCTCGGGCGCCGGCAAATCCACGCTTGCGCGCCATCTTGCCGGCATCATGCAACCTAGCCGCGGCACTGTCAGGCTGGACGGCGCCGACATGACGCAATGGGGCAGGGAGGCACTCGGCGACCATATCGGCTACCTGCCGCAGGACATCGAGCTGTTTTCCGATACAGTCGCCGCCAACATCGGCCGCTTCAAAACCAATGTCGACCGCGAGGTGATCGAGGCTGCGCGGCTCGCCGGCGTGCATGAGATGATCATACGCCTGCCTCAGGGCTACGAGACGCAGATCGGAGAGGGCGGCGCGGTTCTGTCTGGCGGCTATCGGCAGCGCATCGCGCTGGCCCGTGCGGTGTTCGGCACGCCGAACCTCATCGTGCTCGACGAGCCGAGCTCCAATCTCGACGCCGACGGCGACCGCGCGCTGAGCGATTGCGCGCTCGAGCTCAAGCGCCGCGGCAGCACGGTGATCATCGTCTCGCACCGGCCTTCCACCTTGGCCAATGTCGACAAGATCCTGCTGCTCAGGGATGGCGCCGTCGAGGCCTTCGGCATGCGCAACGAGATTGTGGCGCTGCTCAACCAGCGCGCAGCACCAATGGCGGTGGCAACCCAATGACCGACATCACTTATCGCGGCCCGTCTGGCGCTGATATCGGCGCCGATCCCGATTCGATCAGGGGGCCGGTCTTGATCGGCCTGGTGATCATCGTTGCCTTCTTCGGCGTCTTCGGCGGCTGGGCGGCGGTCGCGCCGCTCAACGGCGCCGTGCTTGCCGACGCCGTGGTCAAGGTCGAGGGCAACCGCAAGAGCGTCCAGCATTTCGATGGTGGCACGGTGAAGGAGATAAGGGTCAAGGACGGCGACATGGTGCGGTCGGGCGATGTCCTGGTTGTCCTCGACGACACCCGCGTGCGGTCCGAGTTCAACCTCTACTCGCAGCAATATGCGCTGCTGCGCGCGACCGACGCCCGCATCCGCGCCGAGCTCGACGGCACTGAGGCGGTCGCTTTTCCTAACGACATAACCGCCGAGCACCAGGCCTATCTCAAGGATGCGATGGCGAACCAGATCGCCGACCTCGAGAGCCAGCGCGCCTCGATGGCCGGCGCCACGCAGATCCTGCAGAAGCGGATCGCCGAGCTCGAGGAGCAGATCGAGGGCAAGCAGGCGCGCGTCGACTCCTACCGGGCGCAGCTCAAATCGACCGTCGACGAGAAGGCGAGCCTGACCAAGCTGCTCAAGGCGGGGCTTACCACGCGCCCACGCATCCTGGAGCTCGACCGCTCGGCCTCGGACCTGCAGGGCCTGATCGACGAGACTCTGGGCGAAATCGCCGGCGGCCGCCAGAGCAGGGCGGAGCTCGAAAGCCAGATTGCCCAGCTCACCAACGAGCGCCGCGCGAAACTATCTTCCATGCTGATCGAGACGCAGTCGAACCTCGCCGACCTCGTGCCGAAGATGTTCGCCACTCAGGCCGCCATCGATCGCGCCGAGGTGCGCGCGCCCTATGACGGCCAGGCGATGGACCTCACCGTCTTCTCGACCGGCGCGGTCGTTTCTCCCGGCCAGACCATCCTCGATATCGTGCCGACCAAAAATTCGCTGATTGTCCAGGCGCAGGTGCGCGTCGAGGACATCTCCAACCTGCGCGCCGATATGACGGCGGAAGTGCGCTTCACCTCCTACAAACAGCGCTCGATGCCGATCATCCACGGTCACGTCGCCCGCATCTCGGCCGACCGTGTCACCGACGCCAAGAGCGGATTCCCCTATTATGTCGCCGACATCGTGGTGGACCCGGAAGAACTCGCCGCGGCGCCGCAGATCCAGCTCTATCCCGGCATGCCGGCGTCCGTCATGATTGTGACCGAGGAGCGTACCGCGCTGGACTACATTCTCGGGCCGCTGACCACTTCGTTGCACACCGCCTTCCGGCAGAGGTAGCCTTAGTGCACACGGTTCGCAGGCGCGGGCGAACGATATGCGGCGAATCGCGAACAAGTTTGCCTTTGCGGGGATTATCGAGCCGCCCAATTGCGTCGCGTTAAGTTGTGGCCGGCTTCGGCATCCTGACGGTACTTTTTGAGAGGAGTGGGAGCATACGTTCCGGTGCAGTGGGAAGGTTGAAAGGCCGATTGATCTCGATAGTTCACGAAACCTCGAAAATTTTTTCGCCCAAAAGTTCCCTTTAAAATCAATAGCATAAGTTTTTGACGGGCCCCGGGTCGGCTTTCGGTGCGGCAAGCAAGAAAAAACCCAGCTAGATCAATGGCCTGGCTGGGCTTAAAACAATCGAGTGGGAGTAGGGGATACAAACGACGGCGATAGCGTAGCTTCGGCGGCGATTTTCAATTGCCGCGCCGCTCCGTTTCTTACTTCCGCTTGGCTGGACATTTCCTTCTCTTTGAACTCGCAGGTTCGATCTGCGCCCAGATCATGACGAATTCCGTCGTGCCGATGGCGAAGGCCGCGACGGCAAGCGCGATCAATGCAGGCGACATCGGTGTTGCTCTTTATGCGTCGACCAGATCGACCAAGTGCGCGGCGAGGCCGCTTTGGCCCGGTGCAACGTGTTCGGCCATGGCGTGGCGATCGGGGAAGTCGCCGCCGTTTTGCGAACGGAAGGGAATCGGCTTGTCGGTGAATAGCCCGGCAAGACGCACACGCCATGCTGCCTTGATCGCCTCCACTTCCTCCGCCGTGGAAACGTGACCCGCGCCATAGACCGCGTGCGTCGGGAGCACGTCCATGCCGGGGTAGAACAGCGCGCCATGGGTCAGCGGGAACAACAGTTGCTCTATCGGCCCGTTGATACCCCGCGGGCCATAATCGGCCACTGGGCCGCCTGCCTGCACGTTGACCAGCGCTCGCTTGCCCTTGAGGATGCCGTCGCCAAAGCGAAACTCGTTGGAGCCATTCTGATAGCCGTAGGCAAAACCGAAGGCATAGACCCGCTCTATCCAGCCCTTCAGGATCGCGGGCACGCCATACCACCACAGCGGGAATTGCAGGACCACAGCATCGGCCTCGAGCAGCTTCTGCTGCTCGGCGATCACATCGGGCGTCTGATGCCCGCTTGCGTAAGCATGGCCTGACTCCATGATGAACGACAGCCGTTCAGGGTTGTTGCGCATCGGAAAGTCATCGGCGTCGTACACCGCCTTCCACTTCATTCCGTAGAGGTCCGAATGGACCACGGTGTGCCCCGCCGCCGACAACGTCTCAGCGGTCACATCGACCAGCTGCCGTGTCAGCGAAGTGGGCTCAGGGTGCGCGTAAACGATGAGAATATTTCTTCTCACGAGATGGTCTCCATAGTTGTTGAGAGCTGTGTCCGCTTGATTGATGTTCCCGATCGGTATCAATTGCGCGCCAGGGCTTGCGCGTTGGTGACACAGACGTTTTCGAGGAATTTGCGTGCCCGCGCGGGCGCGCTCGGCTCGATGATGCCGACATCGATTTCGATACTTACGCTGTTGATGGCGCGTTGAGGCTCCTCGATCACCAGCAGAATGCTTGTTTTGTTGCAGCAGTTCGCGCCAAAGCGCGCGCTAAGCTAGTCGGGTATGGGATGATGACTAAGATCACTCGATGCCTCCGGCTCGGGATTGGAAGCCCGGCTAGCCTCAACATGAGCATCTGATTGAGATTTGTGAAATCGATTATCTTAACCCGTGATATCCAAATAGCGGATACCTAGCTGTTGATCGCCACGTTGGCAGCACTTGCACGGTGGCGTTCGATTGGCCCGTCGGCGCGACACGGCTCCGCACGCTGCAGTTTGGCGGCTATCTACCAATCGTGAGAACAGCAGCGATCGCTTTCGCGCCAGCGGTCCGACGCCAACACAGACAGCTTCCCATTAGGCGGCCAAGCCGTTGACGGGCAGCGCCACGATCATCATATATAGAATTGATTAAACGGCGGCCAGGAATAGACGCAGTGAATGACAGTCGCATCGACCTCAATCTCTTGGCGACGCTCGAAGTGCTGCTTGCCGAACAAAACGTAACGAAAGCGGCAGATCAACTGCACCTCAGTCAGCCGGCTGTAAGCGCGCAACTGGCACGACTTCGGGATTTGTTTGACGACCCGCTTCTGCTCCCGACTCGTCGAGGCATGATCCCGACCGCCAAGGCAATCGAACTTGCACCGCAACTGAGAGACGCGCTGGATCACGTGCGCAACGCGCTACATTCTCATCAGGACTTTGATCCCGGCAAGGCAGAGCTGACCGTATCGATCGGCTGTTCTGACTATATCCAGGCAGCAGTGGTGATGCCGTTCGTCTTGGCTCTCCGGCAGACGGCGCCGGGAGTACGGGTGGCCGTACGGCATCTGGTGCCCGAGCTGGTGGAGCAGCAATTGGGGAATAAAGAAGTCGATCTTGTTATCGCTACTCCCGAGCGGTCGGCCCCGCACCTGCGGACGTGTCACTTATTCGACGAAAGTTATGTCCTCATAGGAAGGCACGGTCATCCTCGGCTGAAATCGGGTATGACAATAGACGAATATGTCGAATTGGAACACGTCGTGGTGTCACCGCGGGGCGGCGACTTCGAAACGCCAGTGGACAGTGCTTTGGCTACACTTGGTTACCGACGCAACGTCGTCGTGTCAGCGGCCTCCTTTTTGCTCCTGCCGGAGATCGTCTTAGATAGTGATTTGGTTGCACTCGTGCCAAGGCGCCTATTTCTTAGGCAATCAGAAAAACTCATGATGGTTGATCTGCCCTGGCTAGGTGAGCAATTCAATGTCAGCCTGATTTGGCACGAGAGATGTCATAGGCATGCGGGCCACCGCTGGGTCCGAAACCTGATCGGAAGTCTGGTTGGGGACCATGATAAAGGCGGGTCTGGGGCAGCCCTGCCGACGCGGTCGGCTTGAGATGCCGTTATTCATGTCGCACTTCGACTTCGCCTACCGTCGGAAATCCATTGGCGACCATGCCTTGGTATCTGTTCCATTGATGTCACTCTCTAAATATGGCGATTGGCGCAAGCCTGCTTGATCTGCCAGTGATAGCGCCATCGACACGAAGGCTTGATACAGCGAACGGCGGTGGAACTGACGCCCGTAGGCGAGAGTCAGGCCGAGGGATGTGGCAGCGATACGAAAGGACCAGCTCGATACCGCGGTTATGGCCAACGCTGGTGATCGGTCAGCCGTTCACGCAGCCAGCGTTTTGTCGGATGGTTGGTGGTCCGGTCGTGGACACCCTCTTCCTCGAACCGCATCCCAGCTTAAGTGGCGAAAATCATGATTTCACCCTACACAATAAACATCCCTGACGAACGGCTCGCCACGATCAGAGCCAAGGTCGAGGCTTATGACTGGAGCCAGCTGCCGGATGCGGGAGGCTGGTCGGCGGGGGTCGGGGTTGATGACCTCAAGCGACTCGCCGGTTATTGGCGGGACAGCTACGACTGGCGTGCGGTCGAACGCCGCCTCAACGCGCTGCCCAACTTCACGGCCGACGTGGAAGGCGAGCACCTCCACTTCGTTCATGTGAAAGGCGACGGCTCCAAGCCGCCCGTCCTGCTTCTCCACGGCTGGCCGGGCTCGTATCTCGAGTTCGAGCGGCTGTTGGAGCCGCTCGCAGCGGACGGGCACGATGTTGTCGTCCCCTCGCTTCCTGGCTTCGCGTTCTCCAACCCGATCACGCGCCCGATCGGCCCGCGGCGGGCTGCTGCGCTCGTGCATGGGCTGATGATCCAACTCTTCGGCGACGCGCGGTATTTCGTTCAAGGGGGCGATTGGGGCCACGGCATCGCGGCCTGGGCAGCGCATGATCGACCGGACGCTCTGCTCGGCATCCATATTAACATGATGACCGTGCGTGCGGAGGATGCCGCTCCGACGACCGACGAGGAGAAGTCCTTCGCCGCCAAGCGGGCCGCGATTGCCGATTGGGAGAGGGCCTACTTTCACGAGCAGGAAACCCGTCCGCAGACGCTTGGCGTCGCGATGGCCGACAGCCCGGTCGGAGCGGCGGGCTGGATACTCGAAAAGTTCGGCAAGTGGGCCGATCTTCCGACAACCGCCGATGGCGCCCCGGACATATGGAGCAAGTTTTCCGAGGAGGAACTCCTCACCAACATCATGCTCTACATCGCGCCGGCATCGTTCGTGACTGCAACCTGGATCTACTACGGCAGCCGGATTGAGGGGTCGCTGATGCTTCCGGCCGGCACCCGCATCCAGGTGCCGACCGGCGTTGCGGCCTTTCCTGATCCGGTGTTCTTGCCGCCGCCGCGCTCGTTCGCGGAGAAAACCTACAACATCGTGCATTGGACCGACATGCCGCAGGGCGGGCATTTCGCCGCGCTGGAAGAGCCGGAACTGATGCTGGCCGACCTGCGAGCCTTTATCGCGACGGTTTCGGGAGCGCGCTTTGGCTGCTTTCGGGACCATGGATTGACTACCTGAACGTCTTCAATTGGGCGATAGCCGACAGTCCGCTTTATGAGTCTACGTCCTAAGAGATCGCCGCGCCGGATCTTTGGTGTGTCGCCGAGACATGGTCCTGCCATCACGGACGCTCCAACGGGGGTCGCGTCCCGGGGCAAGCGTTTATCCGCCCCCCACGCTTCAATGCCAACGGACTAAGACACGCGTTTGTGGGAGAGGCAGCCAGACAGCCCGGGCAGGCCACTGCCATTGTCCTGCAGGCGGATGGATAGCGCTTTCTCCGACTTCGCCACGTCGAGCCGGAACTTCGTTGCTCCTCCATGCCGGACTCCGTTGGCAACAGCCTCGGCCATGAACAATGACAGGCCCTCTACTGTTTCTCGTCTGGCGACGAGGCTCCCAGGCGATACGGCAAGTGACGTCCGGCAATTCCACTGCGCCTCCATTTTCCTCAGCACATCAGCCACTGCGGCTTCCACGGGCGTGTCGGCGGCACGTCCGCGATCATTGCCCCGCACTTCTGAAACCAACTGACGAAGCAGGTTCTGCTGTTGCGCTACCGACCCTCTGATCTCGGCGATCTGCCGCCTCTCGGGCGCGGCAACACCTCGCTCGAGAGCCTTCAGTTGCAGCCCGATCGCCGCAAGAGACTGCAGAAGGCTGTCGTGCATATCCCTAGCAAGCCTGCTTCTCCCTTCCCGCATCGCTGCCTTCACAAGCTGCTGCCTGAGGTGATGATGCTCTATTTCCGCTCCGATCCGAAGCGCCGCGATGGCGGCCAGCGGCATCAGATCGTCCCCAAGGTCATGATCCCCGACGAGGGAGAGCCAGCCGCTGTGGGCGCGCGCCGGCCCAATATGACGAAGCGCCTTGACTACGGTCCCGGCAAGTTGCCAGGAGCAATCAAATGCTTATCCGCTCGCGTGGTCGTTGCCACCGTGCGCGGCGATGAACATGGCGACGGCCGACCGGCAATAGGATTCGATTTCGTTGTCGTCCTCTGCTCTCGCCTCATCGAAGCGTGCGATAATCAGGAGATCGCATCCTTTGAAAAGCGCGGCAAACAAGCGGGCGGACCGGAGAGGATCGGGCACCTTCAGAACCGCCTTCGCGTGCAACTGACGCAGCAAGGCCTCGATTTGAGCGATGATGTGGGCGGGGCCGGCTTCGTAATGGAGCTTGCTCAACGCCTGTTGATTCGTGCTGTCGGTCATGACCATGGCTTCGACACTGCGGACGCCCGGGCGCAACAGCGTGCGAAGCAGGGATGATCCCACCGCCATGAGCTGATCTTCGGCCGAACCGTCGACGTCTTCAAAAAGCGCCTGCGGTATTAACTGATGGCAGCGAGCTGCAAAGGCCGCGCTGAACAGGGCTTCCTTGTTCTCGAAGTGCCTGTAGATGCTGAGCTTGGATATCTTCGCCCGCTGGGCGACCATATCCAATGTCGTCGCTTGAAAACCCAATTCCGCAAAGAGTTCGCCCGCGGTGTCGACGATCGTTTGTCCAAGCGCCTCGTTGGCGGGCCGGCCGCGCCGGGCCTGGGTGTTTTTCTCGGTTACCACAATTTCAGTCCTTGACAGTATCATAATTCCTGCATTACGATACCATGTAGTATCTGAAATGCAAGTCGTTGTGCCCTGGCCCAGCGCTTCATCTACAACACGGAGCCCATTTCCATGGATCACGTCATCATCATCGGCGGGAGCTTTGCTGGCCTCGCCGCGGCCCTGCAACTCGGCCGTGCCCGCCGCAAAGTCATCGTTCTCGATACCGGCCTTCAGCGCAACCGCTTCGCTGGCCGCTCGCACGGTGTGCTCGGCCACGATGACAAGCCACCGTCCGACATCCTGGCCGCGGCTCGGCAGCAACTCGCGCGCTACCCTGCTATCAGGATGGTCAATGCCCGCGCCGACAGCATATCCGGTACCATCGACAATTTCTCCGTCCTCACTGGCGATGGTGAAACCCTTAGCGCGCGCCGCCTGATCCTGAGCTATGGCGTTGTTGACCAAATGCCTGATGTTCCGGGTTTTGACGAGAACTGGGGCACATCCGTCATCCCATGCCCCTATTGCGACGGCTTCGAAGTTGCTGACCAGCATTGGGGCCTCGTCTGGTCTGGCCCGCAGTCGATGAATCAGGTCAGGCTGTTTCACGATTGGACCGACAGGTTGACTGTCTTCGGCAATGGTCACGACATCACCCCCGACATACGGGCCGATCTGGCGGGCCGCCAGGTACCTCTCGTTGATGGCCGGATCACCGAAATCGCACGTCACGGGAGCCATGGTGCCACCATCAAGCTCGATACCGGCCCCGATGTCGCGGTCGACATCCTGTTCGCACATCCGCGCAACAAACCGTCCGCAAGCCTTCATGAATCCCTGGGCCTCGCCACGGTCAATACGCCAACCGGCATCGCCCTCAAGACCGACGAGCGCCGCGAAACCAGCATGCCAGGCATCTACGCCGCCGGTGACCTTGCCAACCCCGGCATCCCCTCGGTCACCACGGCAACATGGCAAGGCGCGATGGCGGGTATCTTCGCCCAGCAGTCGATGTTGGCCTGAGGGCAGGCCGCATCGATCACGCAGTTCAATTCACAATAGACCGGAGCGCCACCATGACCGCCGCAAAACCATTCATACCTCTCGACGAGAACTTTCCGTTTCACCGCCAACTCGGCATCGCGGCCGCGCCTCTCGTGCTCATCAACCTCTTCACGGTCGTCGATCCCGCCGACGAAGCGGGTTTCCTGGACGCTTTCAGGCGGCTGCCGAGGTCATAACGAAGCAACCGGGCTTCATTTCCATGCAACTGCATCGAGCGATCGGCGATAGCCCGACTTACCTGAATTATGTGGTGTGGGAATCCACCGAGGCGGTCCGCGCCGCCTTCACGGATCCCGCGTTCCTCGCGAAACTTCCAGCATATCCGTCATCGGTCGAAGCCAGACCGCACCTGTTCCAAAAGGTCGCCGTCCCCGGCTTTTGCACAGCCTGACTCCGGAAATAACGCAAGGCGCGACGGCGGGAATCTTCGCCAGCAGTCGATGCTGGTTTGAGAGCATAGATTGGAGATGAGCATGGCCGTCGAACCGGACAGCGCGGGTGTGCGCTTCCCTCCGCCCTTCGTCTATCCGGGAGCGCTGCTGTTGGGGCTGGCGGCGGAGCGGTTCGTCACCCTGCGCTCCTTCGGCATCGACTGGCGGTTGCTGGTCGCGACGGGCGCGCTCCTGTTCGTTGCCGGCGCGGCGATGATGCTTGCGGCAGCGGGGCTGTTCCGGCGGCTGGGCACCAACGGCGCGCCGCTCGCCCATCTTGTCCCCGATTGATCGCTCGCGGCAGCGATATTTAAGAACGACAGCAGGGATTCTTGCGTCAGGTCAACCCGAGCCGGACGAGATGGCGAACGACCGGCGAAAACACCTGCTGGCCGATATAGGACCCGGTGGTCGCATTTTCGAAGAGCGCCTCGGCGGCCGCATCCTCGACGATGGGAATACCTGCTTGGCGCGCTTGAGCCATTATCTCATCGGCAGCGCGGCCCTGACCCTTGGCGACAACCGTCGGCACCGGCGTTTCGCCTTTGACGTAACGCAAAGCCACCGCGCGGTCACCGGATACGAAGACGATGACCGCATTCCTGACGCCCAGCTTCGCAGGTTGCATCACCGCTTCACGCCGCTGTCGCTGCTGTTCATGGCGGATCAATGGATCTCCTTCGAGATCCTTGTGTTCGCGCTTGTATTCGGTTGTCGTCATGCGCATGTCGCGAAGGAACAGCCAACGCTGAATGGGAACATCGATCAAGCCGATAACGACAAAGGCCAGGGCCGCGGCAGCTCCAAGGGGTGTCAGCACCGCCTTGATAATCGGCTCCAGGCATGACGGACCGCAGCCTGGCGCATCGAAGAGCGGCTGCAGCCACGCGGCCAGGATGAATACGAACAGGCTTGCCAGCAACACCACCTTGATCAGGCCCTTGGTGAACTCGATGACATTGCGCAGCGACAGGATTTTCTGAAGTCCCTTCGCCGGGTTTATGTGATCGAACTGCGGCTTGAGCTGTTCAAACGAGAAGACTGGCCCGAACGTCCCCAGCATGCCGAAGGCCACGGTGAAAACGACAACGATGCCGACCAGCGGCAATGTGGCAAGCATCAGCAACGAGAACGAATGGCGGATGGCCCGCAAGCTGACCTCCCCGAACGAGTCGCCAGGCAAGGTCACGGTCTGCACGAGTTCCGAAAAGCGCCTGAAGAGCATCGGCCAGGAAAAATAGAGATACGCGAGCGCTGCGAGGAATGTGAAGCCGGACACCAGGTCGCGGCTCTGCGAAACCTGGCCTTTGCGGCGGGCGTCGCGAAGCTTCTTGTCGGACGCCGGTAATCTCTTTTCCTCAGCTTCTTCGGCCATGTTGCAATCTTACCGCACTGTAAGGTGGGGCGGGCTTGAATACGGAGAGGTGGATATGCGGCAGCATGTCGTATTCTTGCCAGTCGTTATCCATGCTCGGCGATACGATCTGGTGGTCCGCGATGGTGGTGTCCGCAATCAGGACGGATTCGACCGGATCATTGAACCGCAACAAACACCCTTGCCCGACCGGCAGGTCGAGCTTCCCCAACTGTCACCATCCGTCCGGTTGGCATCATGAGGCTGCCTCTTGCCCGGCTTTCGCCTGGGCCGATGGCAGCGATTGGGAGACGTTGCGAGTGCCAGCCCTGCCGGAGCGCCCGGCGATCGTGGCCAACGGCTGGACATTGAATTCCTGCGTCAGTTCCTGGAAGGACAGAACCGGAAGCTCGATGGCATTGTGCATGAGCAGGCTGCGCATATGACGCCGTACATCCATCGCGGCGAGGACCACCGGCGATACATCTGTCGAGTTCTGCGACAGGGCTCGCTCGATCTCGGTCACCAGGGCCTGCGCGTCATCGTCGGAAAGATTCAGGAATGTGCCGGTCGAAGTGCTTTGCACCGCGTTTCGCAGGATATCCTCGGCCGACCGCTGCAGGACATAGGCTGCGATGATGTTGTTGCGCCCGGCGGAGCGGAAGCTGATCTGGCGTTTCAGGGATGTGCGGACATATTCCGTCAGCAGGACGACGTCCTGTTCGCGTTGGCCCCATTCGATCAATGCTTCGAGGATCAGCCGCAGATTGCGGATCGGCACGTTTTCGCCGACAAGCCGGCGGAGCACTTCAGCGATCTTCTGCAGCGGCACGATCTCCTGTGCCTGTCTGACGAGATCCGCATAATCCGGCTCCATGTCCGACAGGAGCCGGCGTGTCTCCTGGATTCCGACGAAATGGCCGGCATAAAGCCGCAGTGCATTTTCGGTCCATTTGGCCGCTGTTTCCGCGGCAGCGCAGAAGGCGAAGCCGGCTTCTTTCAGTGCCGGGACGTGGCTGTCATCGACCCACACGAATTTGCGCTGGCCTGCAATCGAAGCACCTTTCTCGTAAGTTACCTCGAGCAGATCGAGATGCGTTGCGTCCGCTTCGACAAGAACACGGTCGGCGGGAATTTCCGCATCCAGGATGGGCGCACCCTCCAGATCGACGCGGAGGCTTCGTGGTGAAAGCATCTCATCGACCTGTATGCCGATCGCCGGAACGTCGACACCGAGATCGCCGAAGAGTTCGCGCCGAACGCCGTCGGCGAGCGTGGTAAATTCGGGTTCCGGAATCGACTGTCCGAGTTCGGCTCCGAAGCGTACGACGACGCGGTAGGAAGAAGGCAGCGTCCCGGTCGCAATGGCCGAAAGCGACGCGGAATTCCCCGGTTGTTCGTGCACGGCGATCTGGCCGGTGGCTTGAGGCTCGGATTCCTGGGCGGTACGGCGATTGATTGCATAGGCGCCCGCGCCGAATGAGGCGCCAAGGATCAGGAACACGATGAAAGGGAAGCCTGGCACCAGGGCAAGGCCGACCATGATCACCGCGGCGAGTGCGAGCGCGCGGGAGTCCCGCAGGAGCTGGCCGGTTATTTGCCGGCCAAGATCGCCGGTGCCGTCCGCACTGCCGACGCGCGTCACCATCGTGCCGGCGGCCACGGCGACGAGCAGTGCCGGTATCTGCGCGACCAGCCCATCGCCCACGGTGAGCAGCGAGTAGGTCGCGGCCGCGTCCCCCAGCGACATGCCGTGCTGCAGCGTTCCGACCGCGAAACCACCGACAAGGTTGACCAGGATGATCACGATTCCGGCGATGACGTCGCCCTTGACGAACTTCATGGCGCCGTCCATCGCGCCGAACAACTGGCTCTCGCGCTCCAGCTGCTGGCGCAGGCGGCGTGCCTCCGCCTGATCGATGTCGCCGTTTCGCAACTCGGCATCGATGCTCATCTGCTTGCCCGGCAACGCATCGAGCGTGAAGCGCGCGGCCACCTCGGCGACGCGTTCGGCGCCCCGCGCCACCACTATGAACTGTGCGACGGTGATGATCAGGAAGATGACGAGGCCCACCGCAATGCTGCCGCCGACGACGAAGGTGCCGAAGGCGGTAATGATGTCGCCAGCGTCGGCCTGGAGCAGGATCAGTCGCGTGGTGGTGATCGTGATCGCCAGCCGGAACAAGGTGGCGATGAGGATGACCGACGGCAGCGATGAGAACTGGAGCGGATGAGAAACATAAAACGAGGCCAGCAGTATAAGCACGCTGATGGCGATATTCGCGGTGATGAGAATATCGACGAGAAACGTCGGCAATGGAATGAGCATCATCACCACTGCGACGAGCATCAGGACGGCAATGACCAGGTCGCTGCGGCGTGAAAGCCTGGCGAGGAATTGGAGAAGTCGCTCCGACATGGTCATTCAAACACCTCGTTGCGACAGGAAGCTCAGCAAGGCACTGCGCGCCTCGGTCTTGCGCCCGGCCACGAGCAAGGCGCGGCTCTTCAGCAATGCAAGCGCCGGGTGGTCCATTCCTTCCACGGTCTCCAGCCTGGCAATCGTGGCAAGCGCCTTTTCGGCCTCGCCATCAAGAATGAGCAGGTGCGCCAATGTCCTGAGGACACCGGCATTTCCCGGCGCGAGCTGTGCCGCGATAAGCAGGTACGCCGCGCCCCGTTTTGCCTGCCCGTGACATCCGTAGAGATAGCCCAGGACATGCAGCAGGTGCACGGTGTCATGCGGGTCGGTCAGATTTCGATTCCTTCCTGCATTCGACCAAGCAGATCGCGATGACGCTCGATCTCATCCTCCATCAGCGTTCTGGCGAGCGTCTTGAGCTGCTCGCCGCCCTCAAGGTCGGGGACCAGGTGCGTTACAAAATGCTGGAGAATGGGTACGGAGCGACGCAGGATGGCTGGCTCGGGAATGCTGGGCATGACGAAGTTGATGAGTATCTCGTCAAGCGATTGCTCGGCCGGGCCTCGAGAGGACTGGAATTCCGCGGTTTCCGGCTTTTCCGCACCAGCCGCCGACTTCGTGCCCTGAGCACGGTTGGCGGCTTTGTCGACGCCATTCATCCGCCGCCGGTTGATTGCCTGGCCGCGCACACCTTCCGCCTGCCGTACCTCGCGGCCGGCACTATCCACCCTTGCCGTGTCGAACCGCGGCCCTTCAAGCCGGCGGTTCACGGATATTTCAGCGCGACCGTGGCGCCGCCCTTGGTCAGGAGGAGTTCCGTCTCGCCGATGTGCTTTATGGTCCAGCCGTCATTCGTGAATGCACCTTCGTGGTAGCGTGCGCCGTCGGCTGCGATGACATATGGACGCTCGCCATACCAGATTGCCTGCAGCGTCAGGCGCGGAGCCTGCTCCGCGTTGCCGATCATGACGTTGGAGACGAGGGTAATATGGGCGCCGAACGCCTCATCGAACCAGGATTGTGTTTCCGTCCAGACGCCGCTCTTTTCATTAGGGATCATTCCCGAGACCACGAGGCGTCCGGGTGATTGCTGAACCGTCAATGTGCTCATGCCGGATTGCTCGAGACGCAGCTTGAGCTGGCTTTCCGCGTCGGCGGCGCCCTGTATCCGTGCCGGTGACGAATCGTCCAGCACTTCTTGCCCCGCCTCGCCGGCAAAGGCCATTCTGATCGGTTTGACGTCCTGAGAAGATACCTGCTCGCCAATGTCGGGCTTGGCGAAAGAGAACCCGTTCGCGGCAACGGAAACAGCGAATACCGCGATGAGAACGCTGCCCGCGACCAGGAGAGGGCGATTGGTAACGGACCACCTGTTCGGTGGGCGTTCCGGGCTGACCAGCCGGATACGGGCGTCACCGACACTTATGGTCAGCGGCAGCCTGCAGCGGCTGCCATGTCCCTCACGGATGGTCTCGCCGGTGGCGAGTATGACATCACCGCCGACGGCTTCGATTTCAAACTGGCTGCCCCTGCGCCGCAGCCTCGCGTGGATCGGTGCGATGCCGCCATCCCTGAGGACGATGTCCGACTCCGTGCTGGAGCCGATCGTATATAGCGGCTCGACCAGGCTGAGTTCGGCGCCGGCGTGAAATCCCTGGGTTACGCTGAGCGCAATGGAATGTCCGGTCGCCGGGGAGGGGGCAATAATTGACAGGAGGCGCGCTGGCGCCGCATCCAGATATCTGCCGATAGGACTATCGGTCATGCCACTTCATCTCCCGCCGATGACGATCTCAAATACAGCGACGACGGCGTTCAAAGATTCTGCCGCGCAAGTACGCCGCCGGTTGCTGCGGCGGCGTATGGGTGCGAGAATCCTTGCCTCAGGCCTTCTCAGCCGACTGACCGAGGGTCTTCGCGGTGCTCATCAGCATGTCATGTTGGGATTTCGCGATCTCTTTCGTGATCTCCAGGCCAAACATGCGCTCCTGGTGCTTGATCATCTTGTCCAGGTTCTGTTCCGGCGACCCTGCAGAGCCGGACGTAATGGGAGGGGTAGGTGCCATCATTGTCTCCTTGAGGGACTATTCAAGTTGCAAACTGCGGACTCACAACGCTGCGATCCGGCACGTTGCGAAAGAAGCTTAAGACAGCATGATCGAAAATGAAAGTCCATTTGGAATATTTGAGCCATAAAGGTTCCAAGTGTTGCGTCGCGGGCGCTCAAGGAGTAACCTCCGCACCGGGTGAATGGGGTATGTCAGAATGGAAAAAGGTCCTTTGGCTGAGTTGTTGGTCGAACGGTTCGAGAATATGCCGCCGCAGCTACGGGTGGCGGCGCGTTTCGTGCTGGATCATCCCAAGGATGTCGCGCTGATGTCGATGCGCGAGCAGGCGCACCAGGCCGGCGTTTCGCACAGCACGATGATGCGGCTGGCGCGATGGCTTGGCCTTGAAGGCTACGAGGATATGCGCAGCCTTTATGCGCGCGCGTTGCGTGAGACGGTCGCTGGTGAGCCGGCGCGCCAGGATATCAGGCAGCGTGGCGCCCCTGGATACTCTACCGTCGGCGTCGTTGCCGACACGCTCGCGGCCCAGATTTCAAGTCTTGGCGAATACGGCAATGCCATGCAGTTCATCGCCGCCGCCGACCTGCTTGCAAGATCACGCGATCTTTTCGGTCTCGGTTCACGCTCCGCCTCTCCGGTCGCGAGCCACTTCGTTCACGTCATGTCGTTTCTGGCTGGCGGTGACCGCAAGGTAACGCTTGTCGGCGAGATGGCCGGACAGGGCCTGGACGCTCTCCAGCACGCGGGACGTGGCGATGTGCTGCTGGCTGTGGGCATGTCGCCTTATGAACGCACGACCATCGACGTGGCGCGCCAGGCGGCTCGGCAGGGTGTTGGCGTGGTGGCAATCACCGACAGCAGCGTGTCTCCGCTGACGCGGATCGCGCGGGAGACAATCATCGTCACGTCGAATTCGCAGTCGTTCTTCCGAAGCATGGCGCCGGCGTTCGCCGCCGTCGAACTTCTGGCGGCACTGACGGCAGTGCGGTCCGAAACGGATGTCGCAGAACGAGTAAAACAGTCGGAAGAGCAGCTTGCCGCTTTCGGCATTTATTGGAAGCCCCCTCGATAACATCCGAAAGGGTGCGATCGGGTGGGCGTGCCGGCGGCCAAGCTGCCGGCAACAGTGATTTCCGGAGGTCGTCCAGATGGTTCGCCCGATAACGCTCAACAAGCCGCCCGTCCAGCCGCAAAAGGTCAATGCCACGGCAAACGCCGAGCAGATAGCGCGGCTGGAGGCGCAGGCGGCGAAGCTCCGGGAGCAGATCAGGCTCGCCAACAGGATGGGCGAGCGTGACTGGGCGGCGCAGGCCCGCCAGGAACTGGCGCAGGTCAACACGCAACTGAGTTCCCTTCAGCCGCCGCCGGTCACTGCTCCGGCAGCGCCGGCTGTGAACGCCAGCACCGGCACATCCGGCAACGGCACGACGGTAACGCCGGCGGTCTATGTGCGGACGGATCTCGCGGCACCCACGCTGACGCCGGTGAAACTTGAGGGAGACAAGCCCGAAGACAACGCCGCGGAAGCGACGACTGCCCGCACCATCGTCAACGACGTCACCGGCGGCAAGAGCATCGACCAGATCGCCTCTTCCCGCAGCATGACGCGCGATCAGGTCATTGCCGCGCTCAGGTCTGGCGGCATGGCTGTGTCGACCGCCGACCCGAGTGGCAATGGCGACGTGCTGACGACGAAAATCACGGATGCCAATGGCCGCACCGTCACGCAATATTACGACTATCAGCACGACAGCTACTATACGAGCGTGCAGCAGCCCAACGGCACCGCGACCACCACCCCGGTTCGTGACGGGCTCGGCCGCAAGGAGACCAGCAGCTACAATCCCGACACCGGCGCCATCACGACGCGGTATGAAGACGATCTCGGCACGGGTACCGTCACCGAGCGAACTTCGCTGCCCAATCATACTTCGGTGGAAACGGTGACGCCGGGCAGGGGACCGTCACTTCCAGTGACCACCGTCACCGGTCCGGATGGCAAAAAGACCATCCTGGCGCCCACTCAGGATCCAGGCGGCACAAGCACGCAGAACATCAAGAAAGATCTTGCCGACGGGAAAAGCATCGACCAGATCGCGCGGGAACACGGCCTCACAAGCCAGCAGGTGATCGCCGAATTGCAGGCCGCCGGCTATCAGGTCAAGACGCAGGCAGCGGCAAGCGGCAATGGCGACGTGCAGTCGGTCGAAGTCGTCGACCCGCACACCGGCGACAAGACCGTCTACTCTTACGACTATCAGCATGACGAACGCACCGTCGTAACCACGGCCGACGGCAAGGAAACCTCGCAATCCGTCGATGGCAACGGCGGGACCCGCAGCAGTGTACGCAACACCAAAACGGGGGAGGCCACGACCACCATCGTCGATCCGAAAACAGGGACCGAGACCAAGATCGTCACCGACAAGGACGGCCGGGTGACGACCACCACCACCGAGAAGATCAATGGCGGCAAGGCCGTCGAGTACGAGGTCAAGCCCGGCGACAACCTGACTCGGATTGCGCAGCAATATGGCGTGACACTGAAGGATCTTAGAAGGACGAACCCGGAGCTTTTCAGCTCGTCTCGCGACCCAGACACCATCCATACGGGCGAAAAAATCACCATCGACAACGGTACGCGCACGACCGTGGAGGTGACCTTCAACGGCTATACGCTGACCACCAGGCCCGATGGCAGCATGACGCTGCACAACACCACCACCGGCGCCGACCTGAAGATCGAGGCAGGCACGGCGCAGCAGGCGTTGGCCGAACTGCTGCTGGCAATCAATCCGCAGAGCAAGGATCCCGAACAGGCCAAGACCGACACGGTTCTCAAGACGACCCTGGAAGGGGTGCTCGGCGGGGCAAGTCCCGAGCTTGCCCAAGAAGTCGCAGACAAGCAGCAAGCAGTAAAGGATGCGATCAAGCAATATGGTGGCGGCAAGCCTGCCACGCCGAATCTCGACGGCAGCGCCACATCGGTTGGCCCGTTCGGCGATCCGCCGTCGGCTACGGCTCCGTCAGGCGGCAAATGGGTGCCGCTGATGGTCGACGGGAGCTGGCAATGGTTCGATCCGCAAGTTGCCAAGGCGATCGCCGCCGAGAACGCTGTGATAGCGCGTCTCGGCGAAGCACAGGCAAAGCCTGAGCAGAGCGGGGCCCAGCTCGACGTCTATGCGCTGGATCCCGAATATAAGGGAGCCATGAAGAGTGCCGAGACGACGCTCGACGAGGTCTTGGCGCCTTATGGACTGCAATGGCAGGCCCCGGAGCCGAAAGGCACGCTGGCCGATGCGCAAAAGCGACTGACCACCGCCAACAACGTGCTTCAAAGTGCCACCACTGCCAGGGCTGAGTACGAAGCGGGCGAGAAGAGCCTTCTCGATGCTATTGATAAGCAGGCAACGCTGCCGGTGCTCAGCGATCCGAGCAAGCCGGCCGTGGGGACTCCCGGCGGGCCCACCCGCGAGGAAATCAACCTGCAGGGCAAAGCTGAGCACGCCGGGGTCACGCAGCTCTTGATCAACGCCGCGCTGCATACCGCGCGAGGCAATAAGGCCACGATCGACCAGATGGTCGGTGCCACAGAGCTGAAGCTTGCCGAGGCCAAACCCGGAAGCCCCGAGTATACCGAAATCAGCGGTCGGCTCGAGGGCCTTAAAGGGCTGCAGGAGGGGGCAGCCAGCCAGGTGACCCTGGCTGAGGCGTATGAGGAATTTGGAGTTGCGCAAAAAAATGCGGCCGACCTTGCCGTGGATGTCGAGCCGATCAAGCAGGCCTTGGTCGCGCGAGCGATGCAAAGAAATCCGCACCATTTTGATTGGGACGGCTACACGAACGGCGCGGGCGACTTCACCGGCAAACTGAAATCGCAGGAAGTGATCGAGGAAAATGGACAGCTCTATCTCGTAAACACCTATGAGAATGATGTTTTCACCGATGAACACGGCAATGACACGCCGGTCCTGAAATATGCGCTCACATACGATCTTAACGACAAGAAGATCAGGGACGATTTCCGCAACGATCCGCTCAACAAGCAATGGCAGGAGTTGCTGGCGTCGACGCAAAGCTCGACTTCGGCGCAGGTCTGCACGCCCTATGGAACAGGTTCGCAATCGGCGCTGGCGGCCGCCAAGTCCAAGATCGTCGGCGTGCAGGTCGATCGTTTTGACGCACAGCTGAAAGACGCGAAAACCAAGCTCGTCGACGCGACGACGGCTCGCGACAAGGCGATCACCGAGCACGGCGGGGGAACCGTCGACGCGCCTGCCGGCACGCTTCAGCCAGGCGAGAAGCCGGTCAAGATCACGGTGAACGGCCGCGATCTCTGGGTCGCACCCGAGGTTGCCAATGCCTACGAGAAGGAAGGAGCGGGCGCAATCGGTGCCAGTGGCAAGTCGGTCCGGATCGAGATGAATGGCCAGTGGCTATGGGTGCATCCCGAAGTCGCGGCCGCGGAAATCGACAGGGGTCTGACAGAAACCGAAAAGACCCAATTGGAGACATGGGAAAAGGATGTCCGCCCGGCGATGGTGGCGGCGCGCGATTGGTACGGCTTCTATGCAAGCAACGCCAAGCTTCTGACATATGGCAACGAGGAGCATGAGGCGCGGCTCAAAAACACGTACTTTGAGGAACACAGGGATCAAGCGCTCGCCGGCTACCAGGTCCAGCTCAAGCAGTTGTACGACAACGGGGTCACCGGCGAATACAAGCAATACAAGCCTGGGGAACTCAGCGGGACGGTTGCCCGCACACTCGGTCTCGATGAATCGAGCGACGGGGTCACAAAGGTTACAGATGAGATCACCGACCGCGCCGGCGAGAACGCAGAGGTCAAGGTCGTGCCGATCTTCGCGCTTGATGGCGGGGTGGAATCGTCGACCGCACTATTCGCGATCAAGAACGATGGAAAAGAAATCGGCTATGTCGACAGCTCCGGCAAATACTACGGCAGCTTCGACGAATTCCAGCATGAGAACCGCATCTTCAGCGAGAACGGCAAGCTGATCCTGGCCAAGGGCGGCAACATGAAACTCGGCGCCGATGGGTTCTCGCTCGACGAGGTGGAGGTCGCCGACGCACGCAAGGTGGATTTCTGGGACAAGGCCACCGACATCGGTCTTGGCATCGTGGCCGGCACCGCCACCATCGTCTCGTTCGTTCCAGGCGGTCAATGGGCCATCCCTATCGCGATCACCGCCGGCGCGGCTCTTGGCGGCAAGACTCTGTACAAGGAAGGTGAGCACCTGATTCAGGGCGGCGACTTCGATAGTCAGTCGGCCTGGAACATCGCGACCGGCGTGACTGCGTTCCTGCCCGTAGGAGCCGGTGCCCTGCGCACGTTTGGCCTGGCAAGGGCCGGCTTGTCCACCTCCGAGGCTTTCGCAGGCGGATTCGGAATGGCGCGCATGAGCGATGCTAGTTGGGGCATTGGCAAACTCCGTGTAAACGTAACGCAATCCTCTTATGCCGAACAGGCAGCGAGCTATCTGCAAAGCGGCAGCAAGCTGACTACCGCTGCGTGGGGCCTTGATGCCGGGGGCGTTGTCACGGGTGTTCCGGTGCTTGCCAGATCGGCGGAGGATCTGGCCAACCATGGCGGCGAAATGTCATTTGCCGAACTTGCGAACGCCATCATGGGCATCGGCACCGGCGCGGTCGGCACCGGCCTGGGCGGCCGCTCGCTGCTCTACAATATGCCTGGAGCGGCCGGCCCTCGGGGCGGCGACGGGGCTCCCGCGTCGGGCTTTCCACCGCCGGGTGGACCGGATTCGGGGCCGCGACCGCGGGCCGTCTATGAGATGGGCCCGGACGGTGTCTACAGGCCCACCGGCGAGCAGGTCATGCCGGATCCGAATGAGATCGTCATCGACGGCGAGGTGCTCGGCGAAACGAGTGGCCAGCAGGAGCCCGGTTTCGCTGCCTGGGAAGGTTTCCGCAACGCGCCGGACGCGGGCAATCCAACCGGTCAGCGCGCACTGCCGGCCGGCGAGTCAGAGAGTCAGAACCTGCCGCCACTCACGGGCGACAAGAATGATCCCTCAGGGGACGGCCAGCCGTCGCGGCCGATCGTCTTGCATGAGCCGGCCCCGGACGCCACCGGAGGCGATGACCCTACGATGCTGCCGGGCCGCGATCCAGATGGCTCGGCCGAGCGAAGCCCAAATCCCGCTGGCGGCGATCCCATCATCGTGTCGAAAACGCCGATCGGGACGGACGGTCGTCCCGTGCATCTCGTATGGGACCCGGAGACGCGCAGCTTCACCGGCGCGCCCGAACGCGACACGAGTGGGTATGTCTACACCAGTGGCAAGGATCCGAAGACACCCTCGGCCTATCTCGACGGCTTGACTACCGAACAGCTCGTGACCCGTTACGAGCAGGAGAAAAGCTACTATTCCAGCCATGAGCTGGCCGATCGCTACGGTCCCGATGGCATTCCAGAAATGCTGCGGAGGACAGTGAACGAAAGCGCAGCTCCTGGCGCCAACCCACCGGCGGGCGTCAAGCCGGCCAAACACAAGAGCTGGGGAGACTTCAGGATATCCGCGCTCGGACGAGTCCGGGTCAATTCCGATCCTATAAATCTTGCTCTCCATTCGATCCCGGGTATGCCTGAGGCATTCCAGCTGGGATCTCCGACCTGGCGGTCATACATGGTGGGCTTCGGGACACGCACCAATTATCGTGCCCTTGGGCAGTCATTTGCGGACAGCGTCAAATACCGGTCGCTCGAACCGGCGCGCTACACTTTCGGCAAAGAACTGGGAATCTCCATTCGCCCCAACGAGCATCGCAATATCACGCTCGCACAGCTCGGCCTCAAAGTTCAGCGCCAGACCGCCTTTCAATTCAAAGGACAGGATCTTCTCGACGCGGCACATCAAAGGCTGTTCGGAGAAGCCTCGGATTCTGTCTTCACTGTCATGTCGCGTTCTGCCCGTCTTGCCGGTCCGGCGGGGAACAAGGGTTGGGCCGTGGAGCTCACATTCAGCCTGGCCCTTCGCTCAAAGTCGGCAATTTTGAACGACGGGGAAAGCGACTTCTTGCGTCAAACAGCGGACGGCAAGACAGAATTCTTAGAGTTCGACGGCGACGTTCCCTATCGGAAGGTTTACCTGGAAGACAAGTATTATCTGACGAGTTTGCTAAGCGTCGAGAAGCGCTACGAAGTGGCGATGAACGCAACATTGCCCAAGGGAACGATCGTCAACTCGGAATTCGTCGACGCAAACAAGGGAGTACTTGACCGCCTCCGACTGAGAGCCCAGTTCGTCGTGAACGACAAACATACGGCGGAGGCTCTTGCCGACAATCCCGACATGAGCACGATCCGAGAACTGGTGGCGTCGGGAGAAATCGATGCCCAGAAATCGATATTGTTCATTCCTGGCTCACAAAGTGGGATGCGGCAATCTGCTGTTCCCGGATTGGCACTGGGAGAGACAATTGTCGATCTCACGGGAAGAAGTCGACGCGTGTGGGATGCCGGCGCAAGCCGGCTCGAGGTCATCGTCAACGAGGCATTCCACAAATTCCTGCCAAGTCCCGATCGCATTCTGCTGCGTAAATTGCCTGCGCCCTACAATCATTATGTTCGCTCGGGTGGTCCGATCTATGTCAACCTTTTCGGCAAGCGTGAGGCTGTCGCGGCGACAGTTGACGTCACGCTCGCGGTGCGGAGCCCGGCCCTCAAGTTGCGCGTGCCCTCGGTCCCGTTCCTCCAATTGCCATTGGCGTTCACGGGCGAAATCAGGTTCTTTTACCGAACGAATTTGCCTGAGGTCGCCCCGATCGTCGCGAAGGCCGACTTCGTTCGACGTGAATTTGCCTTCGACGACAAACTGCCTGTGGAAATAGCGGTTCCACGCTGGCTGCATGAACTCGACCAACGTGCTGACAGGGGGGGAGGGCTCGCATTTCCGAGAGGCGGCCAGGCGTCGTTCGCAAAATGGCTGGATGAAATCGAAACTACCGCGACACCCAGTCAGAAGGCCGATATTGAGGCGTTCCGCCAATCCACGTTGCTGTCACTTGAGGATGAAGCTTTCATTCCACCTGGCGCGATGAGCGCCGTTCGTGACTTCCTCGAGACACAGGCAAAACCTTCCGAGATGCCTCCGCCGGAATTTGTCTATCTGGCACCAGGCGACCAGCAGCAACCGCTTGCGCGCTGGTATCGTGAGCATGGGGTTGTTCCTTCGCCTTCAGCCAGGCCTCTGGCGTTTCGACGGCCGGTGCCCCCGGCAACCAACCCAGCGCCGAGGCAGGACGCGGCCGCCGGCGTCGCCAATGCGGCGTTGGCTGGGCAACCAGCTTCCGCCGAGACCGGCGCGGCAGCCGAAGCCGGCCCGCCAAGAACCCTGCAGCTTCAGGACGAGAGCGGCAGGATGATCATCGCCACAATGCTGGGCACCGAGCCGAGGAGCCCGGAGCAGGTTTATGTGCCACCCGCCGACGGGCCCCCAGCGCGCGGCGACGAACCGGAGTTGATGCACAAGTCGCATATTCTGTTCCGCGATCCGGAGACCGGAGAAGCATACGTCCTGCCGTGGGTGCGCGGTGCCTCCGAGGACCATGTGCCGGGCAGTCGGGGACAGCCGCAGGGCGAAACCGTGCCGCCGGCGGCAACGCCAGCCAGGAAGGCAATCGAGGCGGCGCCGCCAACAACCTATTCGCTGCAGCAGGTCCGCAACATGCGGCAGCCTGAGAAATGGAAAGCCGGCGAGGTCTATACGCGCGAACTCAATGGGTCGCTTGGAGAAGCGCATTTCCCGGTCGCGGCCAATCCGGATGGTCCCCATCCTGTCATTGGCGAAGGTGGGCGATATGTGGATTCACCTGTGTTCAAGAGCCAGGACGAAATCGAGGCGATTGAGATCAAGACGTACCACCGCTGGACGACGATCAACGGTGTTGCCCAGATGCGTGAAGTACCGCTGACGCCGAAACTGCAGGAGCAGATCAACAAGGATGTGGCGCTGCGCAACGAGAACCCCGGCTATCAGCCGCGCTGGGTCTTCCTCGATGCGCCGCCTTCCGCCGAACTGCAGCGGGCGCTCGACGATGCGGGAATTGTCGGCAACATCTTCGGACACAGCAAGTCCGCTACGGCAACTCCGCAATCTCAACCGGTGTCGAGCCAGGTCGCCGCGGGCCGCACCATCCATCTCCAGGACAGGAATGGCGAGGTGATCGTCGCGGCAATGCTGGGCACGGAGCCGAGGAGCCCGGAACAGGTTTATGTGCCGCCTTCCGACGGACCCCGCGCCCTGGCCGATGCTCCGGAGGTGCAGGACAAGACGCACATACTGGTCTACGACCCCGACACGGGCGAAGCCGTCGTGCTGCCCTGGATACGCGGTGCCTCCGACGACCATGTGCCGGGAAGCCTGCCGGAAGAGGGCGATCAACCTGCCAATGCGGCCGAGGAAGCAAGCAATGCCGGCCGCCCGTCGCGCGGCAATGTCGGCCCCTATGTTTTCCGCGCCGATACGCGCTCGCCGAGCGAGATCAGGGACGCCGGCGGCTTCTCGCCACCGCCGCCGACAGGAATCTGGGTGGACAATCCGCAAGGCATCGCGCTGAGCAACTATGTGATGGGCAACACCCATGGCCGGTTCGTTGGTACGAGCCAGTCGGTCTCCGGGGCCAAGACCTTCGTCGCGGAAGAGTCGCGGGCGGCGCGCCGGCAAGGCTACACCTATCTTTATACGCTGAATCCAAGCAGACCGCGCCTCCACGTCCCGACCGAGTTCGAGGCGATGGGCCGGCCTGTCGGCGACAGGATGGCCCGCGTCGACGAGACGGCGATCGACGGCACTATACCGTGGAGCGAGGTCTACGGTTGGAGGATGATGGATCCTGACGGCAACTTCGTCGGCGGGTTCACCCGCAACGAGGATGCCGTTGCTCCGGGCGCGTCGACGCCCGAACGCCCGCAGATAATCCTGCGGCCAGCCGACGAATTCTGGGATGTCAGCGCGCCGCCGGTGACCGAAGCCGTCGTCAATGAGGTGGCGCCTCTGGCCAGCGAAGCGCCGCAGGTGTTGAACGCTTCCGCCGAAGCATCGTCCGCAGGTGCCGCATGGCCCCCAACGCCTGACCGCGGCAGGGCGATCTTCGACCCTGCCAGCGGAAAGTTCGTCGGCCTCGAGCTTCCGGTAAGTTCCGCCGCAGAGCCGGGATTTGCCGAACCTGTGCGCGCGCCGACCGGGCCAGAGGTCAGGTCGCTTTCGGCCGATCAGATTTCCGGGCTGACCGACGCGCAACTGCATGCAATCAAGCCGGAGCACATCGCCAAGCTGACGCCCGAACAGCTGGCTGCACTGGGCCCCGAGCAATTCGGGCAGCTGACGTTCGATCAGGTTGCGGCGCTGCGGCCGAAGCAGTTGCAGGCGGAGAGCGCCGAACAGCTGCAGGCGATCAGGCCAAGCAGATTGCAGGCTATTGCCCCTGGCCGCATCACCGCCTTGCGGCCAGATCAGGTCGCTGCCCTCTCACCTGAGCAACTTGCTGCCTTGACCATCGAGCAAGTGCGCAAGCTGACGCCCGACCAGATAGCCGGGCTCAGCGACGAGCAGCGCAATGCCTTCACGTCGGAACAGTTCGCCGCCATGAGACCTGCCCAATTCGGCCATCTCGATGCCACGCAGTTCGCAGCGTTGAATCCCGATCTCGTCGCGGCACGCAATCCAATGACGACGGCACAGCTGTCGCCTGACCATATTTCGGCGCTTACGCGTGAGCAGCTTGGCGCCCTGACAATTCATCAGGTCGAGGCACTGACGAAGCAGCAAATAGCGGCTCTCACGCCGAAGCAGCTTGGCGAGCTCGGCCCCGGCCAATTGCGCAAGTTCACGCCAACGCAGTTTGCCTGGATGTCGACGGAGCAGACGAACGCGTTTTCCGTGCTGCAGGTGACGACCTTCCGGGCAACCCACAACAAGGCGATGACGCCGGATCAGGCTGCCAGCGTCGACCTGGCCCTCAGCCATGCCAGGATGCGCGAAAACGCTCAGGCGCTCGCCACCTTTGGCGGCATGTCGACCACCTCCTACGCGTTGTGGAGTTCGTTGCCGCCAACCTGGAGCGCCACTGCCGCAGCGGTGGCGTTTGGCGTCCGAGGCTTCGTTTTCGGCTCGCAGGCGATCTTCCCCAACGCAACCGCAAATCACAAGCCGTTCGGGCGATTCCTCAACGCGCTCGGCGGGGCCACATTCATTGCAGCGGCGCCAGGTGCCGCGACCGGGATGATCCAGGGCAAGGACCTTGTCGTCAACAGCACGTTTTCGCTCGGCAACGTCGTCTATGGTACGAAGTCGATGCTGCAGTCGTTCACCGGCAGACCGGTGATCCGAAATGTGGCCGAACATCTGGCTGGACCCGGTTATGTGCTTGGCTGCGCCGTCTATACGCTGCACTCCTGGCCGGCGCCGATCGCCACAGTCGCGGGCACCTTGTTCACGTTCGGCTGCGCCGAATTCTGGGCGTCGGCGATAAGGACGGACCGGATGAATCGCCGTTCGGTGCCGCGAACCGATGCCGAAATGGCGGCGGCGGAAAAGTCCGACAAAAGATGGGGTGCGTGGGATCGGTGGACCCTGGGCATAACCTTCGGCGTCGGCATGCTTCTCTTCTCGCTGGACTCTCTGCTGACGAAGCCTTGGGAGGGCGCGCCGGCCTCTCCACCCGATCCGAAAAAACCGGACGGCGATGCGTCGTCCAAGCAACCCGAGGATCCCTCGGATGTTCCAGGTGAGACGCAAACCCCGCCGCAGGACTTCCCGCAGCTCGTCGTGGAGGGGGATGACGGCCTGAATTTGCGGACCCAGCCTGACGGGACTTCGACGGTGGCGACGGTCCTGCAACCCGGCACGTTCGTCGAACAGACCGCGAAGCCGTCGACCGATCCGTCGGGAGAAGCCTGGATACCCGTCGAGGGTTTCGGACCGGACGGCGAAATGCATAGCGGCTGGGTTTCCGGCGACTATGTCGAGGTCCATCCCGAGGGCAGCAGCAATTCCGAGGGCCGCACGAATCCAACGCTGGAAAAGGACGGCTATCAATGGGTCGAGGTCAAGAACGGTGACTCTATTCGCCTGATCGCCAAAAGCCATTCAGCGGATGTGGCTCAGACCGTCGTGCTCAACATGGATCATATCCTGAGCCCGGATATGATCTTCTCGGGCGACCGCATCTACCTGCCTGCGACGTCGATCGGCTGAGAAAGGAGCGACCGAATCCTGGAGCGCAGCGGTTCAGCGTCTGATGAAAACGCAGAACTGCTCTACCTTGTTTAACGCTGGGCGCGGAGCGTCTAGCGTCCGGCGGCTTGCTGGCCTTGGCCGGTTCTCGCGGCATAGGCGTTTGCAACACAGGCGGCCAGCCTCGCCGCCCGCTCCGCTATCGGATTGGATGGTTCAGAAGAGTAGGAGGCGGTAAACCGCAGGTCGGATGGGTGCCATTCGCAGTCGACGATGCGCAGTTTGCCGCTTGCGGTATACTCTTGGACGACTTCCTCGGGCAGAGTGGCTATGCCGATACCGTTGAGCGTCATCTTGATGGAGGCGGCAAGGGAATTAGCCGGAAAGATGCGCGGCGTCTCTTCCAACTCGCCGGTGAGCTTGCGGTAAAGCTCGCTGTAGGGTCTCGTGCTGCGCGCATAGCTGATGATTGGAAACTGCATCAGGTCCTTCAGCGTCAGCTTGCGTCGGTTGGGCAATTTCAATTGCGGCGAGCAGACCCAGACCAGGGGAAAGGATGGCAGCTCGATATTCTCGATGCTGTATTCCAGTATAGGACCCATGAGCACTGCAAGATCGAGCCGATGGGACATGAGTTCATTGCGCAGGGTGGTCGTCGCATCGACGACAATATCGGTATCGACAAGCGGATAGTTCGCTTGCAGTTCCCTGAGAAAATCCGGAAGCCAGGTGTGCACGATGGATTCGGCAACCCCGAGCCGAAGCACCCCCGCCGTCTCCGAAAGAGAGTTGGCCGCCAGCTGCAGCCGTTCCGCGACGCGCAGGACCCGTTGAGCAGGTGGCAGTAGCCGTTGTCCCTCGGCGGTCAGCCTGACGGTGCCGCTCTGCCGCTCGAACAGCCTGGCACCCAGCGCTTCTTCCAGGCCGGCAATTCGCGTGGAGACCGCCGGCTGCGTCGTGTTCAGGCGTTCCGCCGCCTTTCGAAAGCTCCCGAAAGTCGCCACCAGGAGAAAGGTTTCGAGCTGCTTGATGTTGAAAGGGATCACGATTCAATGCCGGACAATAATTTGAGCGCCGATCTTTACTCGGTCATATAGGTCGATAGCGTCCTTATTGGTCATGCGGATGCAGCCGGACGAATTGGCCTGTCCGACGGTCCATGGCTGATTGGTGCCATGGACGCGATAAAGCGTGTTTCCGATATACAACGCGCGGGCGCCCAATGGGTTGTTCGGCCCTCCCGCGACGCGAGCGGGCATCAGGCGGCCCTTTGATGCTTCCCCGGATCGCATTTCGGCGGGCGGCCGCCAATCTGGCCAGTCTTTCTTGCTCGAAATCGTGTCGCGGCCGGACCCCTCCAGCCCTTCCTTGCCGACGCCCACTGCATATCGCAGCGCCTTGCCGTCTCCCAGGATGTAGTACAGGCGGCGCTCGGTGGTGTTGATCACGATGGATCCTTCGGTTGAGCTTCGGTGAAAGTCACGATCTCCCGGGGGATTGCCGACCACCCGGGCTGAATTTCTTCACCCGAAGTCCGGTCGCGACCGGAAGGGGAGACCAACACATTTCTTGACTGATCGTAAGCCCAACTTCTGGGGTCATAACCGCTGTTCGATTGGGCCTGCGATGGCGCCATGGCGGCAATCAACGTGGCGGCGAGCAGAAGCGATGCACCCAATCTCCGGATGAGATGCGGGCTGATCGGAATCCTGCTTCCAAAAACGCTTGCGCGAGCATCGAGCTTCGCGAGCGAGATCTTGTTTGGCGCCACCGAGACCGATCCCCTTCCGCGAAGCATCGAACCGGCGATCACGAACCGGTGATTGATTCCAGCGCGCACCATATCGCGTTGCGGGTGGTTCGCAACATTTGGCACGGGAAGTTAATACGTAGTCCAATTGGACTTCCATTTCTCCAGTGTGAGCGATAGAGTGAAACCGGCGGGCAACCATGAAGCGAGCGATGCGGGTCACCACTCGTGGGTCGCTTGCAATAGGACCAAAGTTGACGGGACGCGGTATTTGCCATGCGGATCGGTTGTCGGGAGCCAGGGCTGCTTTTGCCGCCTGCGGCCTGGCCACGGTCTTGGCGCTCGGCCTTGGCTCGCAGCACGCACACGCTGCCGAACCGCGCTGGCCCCCCGGTCCTTACAAATACATCACGGTCGACCAGTCGGTGACAGACGCGCTGGTCGAGCTTGGCCGCAACATGCGGGTGCCCATGCGTGTCAGCAAGCTTGTAAAGGGACGCCTCAGCGCCGGCATGCCGGTGGGAACGGCCCGCGAGTTTCTGGAAGAGATCTGCAATCGATACGGGCTGGTCTGGCATTTCGACGGCATTGTCATGAACGTGGCAACCGAAGCCGAAATCCAGACGGAAATGATCCCGCTTGATGCAAACACGGCTGCCGGCGCGGAAGATCGGCTTTCGCGGCTGGGCGTCATCGATCCGAGGTTTCCGGTAAAGGCTTCCAAGCAAGACGACGTCGTCTCGGTATCGGGCCCACCCTCCTACATCGAACTGGTCAGGAAAACGCTCGGAGTTCCCGCGGCAACGGGCACGAAGCCGGAGCCGGGCAAGGTTGTTTCGGTCCGCGTTTTCCGCGGAAGGCAGGTGGAGGCGTATGATGTCCCCTCCGCCACGAAGAACTAGGAAACAGGAGGGCAGGTCCATGCAAATCGCGCCGATTGGAGCTCTGGAAGCTACGCTTGCAAACTTGACCACCAGCATAAGCTCGCAACAGCAGATCACCGCCGGCGCGGCGGTGCAGCCTGGCAACCGGATGGTCGGAGCCAAGCAGGAAAAGCACGACGCCGCGAAGGTCAACACGCCTGAGCGCGGTGATGTCGCCACACGGGCAGGTCAGCAGGTGGCACAGGCATCGTCCGGAGCCAATCCGGCAATGGCTGGACAATCCTCAAAACCGGAAAGGACAGAGCCGATCGTCGAACGCCAGCTCTTCGACTATCTGGCCGAGGCCGAGAAGGCAGGGGGCGGGGCGCTCACGGATCCGTCGGCACTGTTCGGCTCCGCCGTTAAGTCGTTGGAAGGAACCATGCAACAGGTCCAGAAGGCCCTTGGCCGGGCGAACGCCCCTGTGAACGCTGATGCGGCCACGGGGCAGGACGCTGCCGGCAAGGCGGCCCCGTCAGGCAAGGAAGGCGAAAATTCCCCGGAAAAAAATGCCGCGCAACTCCTCGAACGATCCATTTCGGTGATGTGGGCAGCCGCCAATCTGGAGGTGGTAACGAGCAGCGTGACCGCCGTCACGTCGTCCACCAGCACGCTGATCAAACAACAGTAAGCGCTACGGAGTGTTCGTGCCCACGCTATCCCTGCCGCGGCGGTCAACGCTATTTAGTCGATGCCGCGTGGCGTTGATTGTCATCGGCATGCTTGCGTTGCAGGCGTGTTCGGAGGAGCTCTATTCCAACCTCAACCAGCGGCAAGCCAACGAGATCGTGGCCACGTTGATGCGCCATGGGATTCCGGCCCAACGCGAGACCGCCAAAGATGGGAAACTGACGGTTTCCGTGCAGAAAAACCGGTTCGCCGAAGCAATGGCGATTCTGGATGAAAGCGGATTGCCCAAACAGGAATTCCAGACGCTGGGCGACGTGTTCAAGAGAGGTGGGCTCGTGTCCTCACCGGTGGAAGAGCGGGCGGCGATGATCTATGGCCTGAGCCAGGAACTGTCGCAGACGATCTCGGATATAGACGGCGTGCTTTCCGCGCGTGTTCATCTCGTCTTGCCCGAAAACGATCCGCTGAGACAGCAACTGGTGCCGTCATCCGCCTCCGTCTTCATTCGGCATCGCGCATCGGCTCCGATGAATGAGCTGATCCCACAGGTCAAGATGCTGGTGGCCAAGGGTATAGCCGGACTGACCTATGACAATGTGTCCGTCACCCTCATTCCGGTAACGGCGGCGGCCCCTGAGCAGGGAACCGGCGAGGCAGAACTCACGACGTTCCTCGGCCTCTGGCTGCATCCGGACAGCGTCGTCGCCGCGATGTGGCTGTTCTACGGCATGGCGGGGACCATACTCGCGTTGGCTGCCCGCCTGGCCTACGTGCAGTGGTACCGACAGTCCGGTGTCTATGCGCTCGAGGCTTCGGCAATGCCTGTGAAGAAGACATGACCCAGACCGGCTCGAAGCAACCAGCCAGCCTGGAATGGCAGGCATTCGTGTCCAACCTCGCATCCTATGTGGATGCGGCCAGGCTCGCGGAATGCTTTGACGGCCCGATCGGTGAGGCTGCCTGCGTGCGCATGCTGCAGTCGCGACGTCTGAATGAACGATTGTCTGAGCTTCTGATCGAGCGTCACGGGCTCTCTTCAGCAGTCGAAGAGCCGGCCGACGAGGTCGATCGAGCGATCGCCTTGTCCTCTGGCGAGGAACTGGAGGAACTTGCGCTTCGCGCCGGCGCGATCTACTGGGCCGGCAGTCTGGCCGCTGTCATTGTTGGACGCGAAGCGGCCGCGTGGCAGGCTGCGCTTGGCGCGGATCTCTGCGCTTTCGCGGTGGCCAACCGCGATCTGGCCGGTCCGATGCAGCAGTTGGAGCCCCTGGAGGACATCTACGCCCGTGTCTATGCCGACGGCCTGAGTTGCCTTGGCGCCTGGTGTCAGGCGATGCCTGGCGGGACGAGCATGCGGGTACGCCTCAAGCTGGTGCCGCACGAGCTTGTCGATCAGACGGCAGCCGAACCCTTTGCCGAGACTGGTCCCGCGATTGTTCGACGAGCGATGAGCTAGACGGGATGGCCGAACCTGGCAAAGCGACCGATGCCGTGCCGAGGCGACCTTACGCCCGGATTCTGCGCGCTGCCGAGGTGCGCGCGCTGCAAGACGGGCATGCCTTTCTCGATGAAGCAAGACGCGATGCGCAGCAGTTGCGTGACGCCGCTCGGCGAGCCTATGCGGCTGAATATGCGCAGGGCTATGAGGACGGCAAGGCGCAAGGCGATGCGGACGCCACGCGGTTGATGAGCGAGACGGCGGTCAAGGTGGATCGCTATTTTGGCGGGTTGGAAGCCGAAGTCATCAGCCTGGCCCTCGATGTCGTCAGGCGAATGCTTGGAGAATTCGATGTCAGCACGCTTGTCGCCAGGGCCGCAAGGCAGGCTGTGACTGAAATTCGCCGCGCCAAATATCTGAAAGTCCGAGTTCATCCCGCTTCCGTCGATAGGGTTCGCGATACGCTGGACGCGGTTCTGCGCGAGGGTGATCTCGGCATGACGGTCGAGATCGACGCTGATGACGCATTGGCAACCGGCGCCTGCATCGTTTCGACTGACTTTGCCGTCGTCGATGCGAGCATCGACGCGCAGCTCCAGGCTATCGCTGCCGCGATTGCGTCAAAGGCGGAGGTTCCATGACAGAGCCCGCTGTTGATATCGAACGCCGTCTGGCTTCCGTCATTCCCAACCTGCGTTCCGCCCTCCGCGACGACGCCAGCCGGCCCAGGAAAGGGCGCGTGCGGCGGGTCATCGGCACGGTCATCCATGCGACCGTGGAGGAGGCCCGGATCGGCGAGGTATGCGAAATGGTCGACCCCAGGACCGGCAAGACGACCAAGGCGGAAGTCGTAGGCCTCATGGACGAAATGGCGATCCTTGTTCCGCTGGGCGATCTGAGCGGTCTTTCAAGCCTGACAGAGGTCGTTGCGACCGGAAAGGACCAGCGTGTGCCCGTCGGTCCCGGGCTTCTTGGTCGGGTGATCAGCGCGCTCGGCGAACCCTTGGATGGCAAGCAGCTTTCGCCGGATGGCATTACCGGCAGCTATCCGGTCAACGCCTATCCGCCGTCCCCGCTCGAACGCAGTTTGATTTCCGAGCCGATCCAGCTCGGAATCCGCGCCCTCGACGGGCTGCTCACCTGCGCGCGTGGGCAGCGCGTCGGCATCTTCGGCGAACCGGGCGTCGGCAAGTCGATCCTGCTTTCCGACATCGTCAGCGGTACCGATGCCGACGTTGCCGTGGTCGCCCTTGTCGGAGAACGCGGACGTGAAGTGCGCGAGTTCCTCGACCATCAGCTTGGGCCGCAAGGGCGGCAGCGCGCAATCGTCGTTGTCGCGACCTCCGACCGGCCTGCCATCGAGCGCGTCAAGGCCGCCTATGTGGCGACCAGCATTGCCGAATATTTTCGTGACCAGGGCAAGCACGTGCTGCTTGCGATGGACAACATAACGCGGTTTGCCCGTGCGCAGCGCGAGATTGGCCTGGCCTCGGGCGAGCCACCGACGCGTCGCGGCTTTCCATCTTCGCTGTTCGCGGTCTTGCCGCGCCTGCTCGAGCGATCAGGCCCCGGCCGCGTCGGTTCCATCACCAGCCTCTACAGCGTTCTTCTGGAAGGCGACGGCACGCTGGATCCTGTCGCCGAGGAAATTCAGGCGCTCCTCGATGGCCATGTCTTCCTGTCGAACGAACTCGCGCAGCGGAATCATTTCCCGGCCATCGACATCCTGCGCAGCCGAAGCCGCCTCATGGATGCGGTTGTGCCGCCGGCACATCGGTCTGACGCCAGCCACCTGCGTGAGTTGCTTGCCCGCTACGCCGATATCGAACTTCTCCTGCGGGTCGGTGAATACAAGAAGGGCAGCGATGCCGTGGCGGACGAGGCGGTGGCGAAGATCGATGCCATCAATGCCTTTCTGCGACAGGCCTCTGCCACACACGAAAGCATCGAGAAGACGCGCCAACTCATGCGGGAAATCGTCAATGAAAGATCGTGACATGATCGCTCGATTGCGCGACCTCAGACGCCGTCGGGAAGAACGCGCGAAGGAAGGCGTGATCAGAAGGCACGCGGCTGCGCACCGGGCCGCGAAGGAGGTTCAGGCGGCGGCCGCCGCGGTCACTGAACACCTCCAGCGCACGGTTGACGCAGAAGAGGCAGCGTTCGGTTCGCTGGTTGGGCAGCCGGTAAAGGCTGCCAGCCTCCATCGGCTTCAGGGGCGTTTTGAAGTCGCCGCCAGAAAAACCGAACAGTTGCGCGAAAACGAGAAGATTGCCGGTGCCGCCCAGGAGCGACGGGAACAGGAGTTGTCGGCAGCCCGCAATGATCATCGTGCGAGCATGAAGGCCGTGACGAAGCTGGATGGACTGTTGGAGCATCTGACCAAACGCAGCGCGCGCCGTCGCCTGGCTCTTTCCGAGCTTGTCGAGGAAGAGGAACGCGCTCCGCTGCGCTTGCCTACAGAACAATAGCCATCCGTGATCGTGGATATGGAAGTGTAATGCCTCAGGCCCTGGCGTCGGCAAAAACGAAAGCGCGCGGAAAATCGGTGAAACAAACGGCCAGACTGCCGGGTGTCGGCGAACGGCTGACGTTGGAATCTGTCGCGGCCGTGAAAGTGGGGGCATTGAACGCCTTCTACCGCCGGCGCGCTCCCGCGCAGATCACCATCGCGGGGAAGGCAATGGCGATCGCTGCCGTCTGGCCGGCGGCGAACCCCGCGGACCAGCGGCTGTGCACGATTGCGTTCACCGTCGCAGACAAGGTCGCCAAATTGCGCCTGCCGCTTTCTGTCGTCGAACGGGCCTTCGCCAAGGCGGACGACGTGGTCGACATGAAACGACTGGCGCCCACTCACGCTGCACTGCTGCTGGAATCTGTATTCGAAGAGGACATCGAAAGGATCGAGGGCAAGCTGGGTGAGAGGATCGCGCTCACGTCGGTTGAACGAAGAGATACGGTCTCGGAGCAAACCCCGTTCGCTTTTGTCATGGTCGGCAACGGCGAAACGATAGACTGCGTGTTGAACACGACTGACGCCGGCCTGGCGGTGCGGATCGGCCGCCTTCTCGACGAGATCGGCAAAGAGACGCCCCCGATCTCGGCCGAATTCCCGCTGTCGGTCTGCCTTCGGCGTGGCGCGCTGACGATCACCCTTGGCGAGCTTCAAAGCCTGCAGCCCGGCGATGTGGTGCTTTTCAGGGATGTCGAGGAAGAACGCATGGCGGCACTCATCATTGCCGAGCGCCTTTATGCGCCGGTGACCTTGACTGCCGGTGGGCCGCAATTGCTTGCCGCGCCGACTGCAATCGCTGGATCGAATTGGGAGTGGACCATGAATCAGAACACGCCGCCGCCATCCGGCCAGACATTGGAAGAGTCGACCCTGGACGAGTTGCCGGTCGCGCTTGCCTTCGAGATGGGCCGCACGGCAATGGCTCTCGGGGAAGTCAGGCAGCTTGCGCCCGGAGCCATCGTTCCGCTCGCCGATGTGACGAACGAGACTGTCGACATCATAGCCAACGGCAAGCGTGTTGGTCGTGGCGAGATCGTGCGGATCGGGGAAAACCTGGGCGTGCGGATCGTCCGTATGTTCGACAATGCTTGAGAATTCGCCCAACCTGCTTGGGATTCTGATCGCTGTCGGCTTCGTCGGCTTGCTGCCGCTGGCAGTCGTCACGATGACCGGCTTCTTGAAAATTTCCGTCGTGCTGTTTCTCATCCGCAACGCGCTTGGCGTCCAGCAGATGCCGCCCAATCTGGTGCTCTACGGAATAGCGCTTGTGCTTACGGTCTATGTCACCACGCCGTTGCTGAGCGAAATGTCGGGCCGGCTTCAGGAGGGGCAGGTTAAGTTCCAGACCACGGACGACCTTGCCAGGGCCGCGCAACTGGTCAGGGAACCATTGCAGCGACATCTCATGAAATTTACCCAGCCGGAAGAACGGCGGTTCTTTCTCGACGGCACCAGTCGCCTGTGGCCGGAACAGGCGCGGCAGAATCTCAAGGACGACGATCTCTCGATCCTTGTTCCCGCCTTTGTCGCATCGGAGCTTACCCGCGCCTTCGAGATTGGCTTCCTGCTTTATCTTCCTTTCCTCATCATCGACATCGTTGTTGCGAACGTTCTGATGACGCTCGGCATGATCATGGTCTCGCCGGTTCTCATTTCGATTCCGCTGAAACTGTTCCTTTTCGTCGCCATTGATGGCTGGTCGCGGCTGATGCACGGCCTCATCTTGAGTTACGGCTGACACCGCGGGGTTTGCATGAGCAACGACTTCATCCTGGCGAAGGTCCAAAGCGCGCTTCTGACGGTGTTGCTCGCGTCCAGTCCGGCGATCATCGCGGCGCTGGCTGTGGGCATCCTAGTCGGTCTCGCCCAGGCGCTGACGCAGATTCAGGACCAGTCGCTGCCGCAGACGATCAAGCTCGTCGTGATCCTGTTGGTCATCATCGTCTTCGGCCCGTTGCTCGGCCAGCAGATCGCGGAGCAGGCCTCGACAGCGCTCGACGAATTCCCCGTCGTCACGCGCTGAGGCACGCGGATGCCGGTCGAACCAATCTTCGCGTCTGTCAGAGAGCTTCAGTTCTATCTTCTGGCAGGGGCTTTCGCGCTCGCACGCCTGACCGGCTTCATGCTCCTGATGCCGCTCTTTTCGCGCGTGCCGCTATCTGGGCTTCTGCGCAATGGCGTGGCTCTGGCGTTGGCGGTTCCGGTCTTTCCGATGATCGTGACCAGGCTGACGAACACCGACATCACGACAACGATGATCGTTCTGTACATGCTCAAGGAGGTTGTTGTCGGGGTGACGCTCGGGCTGGCAATGGGCATACCGTTCTGGGCGGCGGAGGCTGCGGGCGATATCGTGGACCTGCAGCGCGGTTCCACGATGGGAACCCTGATCGATCCGATGATGACCCATGAGACGAGTGCTACCGGCACCTTGCTCGCCGTCATCATGGTCACGGTCTACCTCGCGGCCGGCGGCCTGCAACTTTCCCTGACCAGCCTCTACGACAGCTATGGCCTTTGGCCGATCGACCAACTTCTGCCCGTATTCAGCAAGGATGCAGCCGGAATCTTCCTCAGTCTGCTGAACCGCATTGTAATGATGGCGCTGACCCTCGTGTTCCCGCTCGTCATCAGCATGCTCCTGTCCGACATTGTGTTGGCCTTCCTTGCGCGCGCCTCGCCGCACCTGAATGTTTTTGCGCTTTCGCTGGTCGTCAAGACGCTGGTTTTCAGCCTCGTCTTTGTCCTCTATGCGGCTTTCCTGCTCTTCTACATGAACCGCGACCTTGGCTTTTTGCACGAGGCAGGCCGTCAGATAGAAGCGATCGGCTGCCGTAGCTGTCAATGAGAGCGGAAGCTTTATGAGTAATTGCTAATAATAACAGAGGCGCCGGTTGGTCGACCAATAAATACAATTTATCGACGAGGAAAGATTCTGATAATTTGACAAGCGGCTGACCCGTCGATGATCTTACGCGCTCTCGACGTGTCTCTGAACATGCATACGCATCGGAATCCATGGCTCGCCAAACCACTTCATTGATCTATGAGGATTTGCGACTGGTCGATGCAGACAGGCTGCGCAGACTGGTCAGAATGGGCGCCTATGAAGGGCATACGGGAGGGCTTGCGCGCGGCAAGCTTCAGGCCAATGTTGCGATTGTGCCCCGCAGCTTCGCCGGCGATTTTCATCAGTTTTGCGTCCGCAATCCGAAACCCTGTCCTTTGGTGGGCGTGAGCCGTACCGGCAGCCCATTGCTCCCAGGCCTGGGTGATATCGATATCCGCACTGATGCGCCCCAGTACAACATCTATTGTTTCGGGGAGATGATCTGCCAGAAAACGGACATTATCGACCTGTGGCGGGATGACTTCGCCGCTTTCGCGCTCGGCAGTTCGCTTACCGTCGAAGCTGCACTTGCCGAAAAGGGCGTGAAACTCCGTCGCATCGGCTGCGGCAAAGCCTCGCCCAAGTTTCGAACCAGAATCGAGACGTGCCGCGTCGGACCGTTTGGTGGCGAAATGGTTGTCTCGATGCGGCCGGTGAAACAGTGCGACGTCGACAAGGTTCGCGCGCTTACCGCACGCTTCCCGCAAGCCCACGGCTCTCCCATCCATGTCGGAGAGCCCGCGATCATCGGCATAAGCGACTTGATGGCTCCCGACTGGGGCGATGCGGTCGAAATCCTGGAAGGAGAGGTCCCTGTTTTCTGGGCCAGCAGCCTGACCGCCCAGGACGCACTTGCTCGTGCCGAACTCGCGATTTCGATCACAGTGTCGCCCGGACACATGCTGATCACCGACGTGGATGCTCAAGCGCATGCCGGTCCTGTCGATAGTCTGCGAAAGCATGGAATCGCCAATCGGTGGAAATTGATCAATGAAATCAAAAGCTCGAATATTTGACGGTCCGCGGTGCCTGTGTTTGGCTAAAGCAAATTATCATTCAAGTTGGAACCCATGTCCGCTGAAGCCGAAGGCGTGGAACAAGCCTGGCGTCGTCGCCGAGCGTCCCATGACCGGCAGCATATCCCGCACATAGCCTTCGCAGCCGGACCAGGTGCGGATGACGGCGACCTTTGCGATTGCCGGCAGCAGCCGCGCGACGGCTCGCAACTGTGCCGGAAGGCACGTGGGGTCGGCGGTCGCGTGGCCGGGAACCAGGTCCACCGGCACCCTATCGGCCGCTCCACCGAAGACGATGTACCCCGCTCGACCTGACGCAGATACGCGCCATAATCCGCACCTGACTTCCCTAATTTTGCATTCCGGGTTCGTTCTAAGTAGCACTAAGGCCGGGTAGCCACTGGCAACAGCGGTATTTTAGGGAAACGTGATATAAAGACTTTTGGCGTATTTCGTTGGCAGGGAAGCCGTCCCTCAACGAGAGAAGCCTTATGCCAGCATTGCGCCAATCGGATGCGCCGACAGACTTCGGATCGAACGAACCCCAACATATCAGCGCGTCAGAGCAGTCTCTGCGGGAAAGAGTCCGACTTCTGGAGGCGGTGGTCGACAATTTTCCCGGCGGCATCTCCCTGTTCGACGACGATTTGCGGATGGTACTCTGCAACGACCAGCAAAGGTCGATGCTAGACTATCCTCCGGATCTGTTCCGCAATGGTTATCCGAATATGGAGGATCTGTTCCGGTTCAATGCCGAGAGAGGGGAATACGGACCGGGCTCGATCGACGATCATGTCGCATCTCGGCTTGAATTGGCCAAACAGCGAACGCCGCATAGTTATCAACGGACGCGACCCAACGGCATGGTGCTCGAAGTGCGTGGCGTTCCCCTCAGAGGGGGAGGATTCGTAACAACATACCTTGATGTGACGGAGCAGCGGCGCAACCAGGAACTCGTTGCCCATATGGCCCACCACGATCACTTGACCGATCTTCCCAATCGGGCGCTGTTCAACGATCGCCTGCAGCAGGCAATCGCAAAGACGAAGCGAAACGGCACCATGGCGGTCTTGTGTCTGGACCTTGATCGGTTCAAGCCGGTCAACGACCAGCTGGGGCACCAGGCGGGAGATGAACTTCTCAAACAGGTTGCCGGACGACTGCGTGCCTCGGTTCGCGATCACGATACGGTAGCTCGTCTTGGAGGCGACGAGTTCGCCATCGTGCAGACCGACATTCATCGGCGGTCCGATGCCGGGGTCCTTGCACGTCGTCTGGTGGCCGCGATGCACGAACCTTTCGCTGTACGTGGGCAGTCGGTCTCGGTCGGCACCAGCGTCGGAATCTCCGTTGCGCCCGACGATGGATTGTCATTGGACGACCTGTTGCGGAAAGCCGACCTGGCACTGTACCAGAGCAAGCACGGCGGTCGCGGCACATTCAGTTTTTACGAAGAGAAGTGAAAGGCGCCGAGGATGGTCGCGCCGACCTGAAACAGCAAACGGCTGCCTAAACCTCGCTCGAAAGGGTTCTTAGCGCCCGGTCGCGTTGCTCGGAATTTGCCTTGGTTGCAACCCCTTGGGCTGCCAGCGCCAGACCCTGGAGCGAATGTTCATATCCAACACCGCTTGATAGCTTCAGGAGCGGGACCCGCAGGCAACCGGGTCCTTTTCACGCGGTTAGTAGGTTACAGTAACGACTACCGTATCAGTGTAGACGCCCGGCGCAGGTGTCGTTTGCGGCGGCACACGACCATATACCGGGAGATTCTGCGCCGCCCCCGTACCTGTGCCGGCCACAGTGTTTGTGCCGATCGTGTTGCCCCACGGTTGGCTGCGATTCGTATCTCTATACAGCCCGTAGGTGACCACCTGACCGCCAAGTGTCATCAGTCTCGCGGTGGGACTGGTGCCCGTTAGACCATTTCCGAGACTCACGGTGTAAGCTGTGCCCGGCGTGCATGTCACAGAGACCTGACCGGAGGCGTCGACATTATTGCTCAGCACGCCTTTGGGCCCAAAATCGATATTCTGGGCGACGACCAGACAGTTTGCGGCAACTGTCGCTGTAACGTTGAAGCTCGGCCGCGCGATGGTGCCGGTCCCGGTCCCGCAAGAACTCGAAGTCGTATATCGGTAACGGAATTCGACATTGCTACCGGAAAAGCTCGAGAGATAGCTCCCTGTCGAGGCTGTCCCCTGACTGCCGAGAACGGCGCCATAAATTGTGGCGCTGCCAGTGCCTGTACCCAAACCACCAAGCGTCAGTGCGAAGGCAGGCGCGCGTGCTGTATAAGGCCAGAAGTAGGCGCCCCAGACGACGCTACGCGCCGAATCTGAATAGAGCTGATAGTTCAGAATGTTGGAACCGCTGAGCATCTGCCTGGAAGATGCCGTTGCCCCACCGCTGCCAGTACCGATATTCGGGCAGATCAGAATGCGTGCTGCCGGCGTGCCACTGCAATTGACGCTCATCGTCGCCGTGGAATTGGTCTGAGCCCCTGGCAGTGTATCAACTTGACCAAAACTCATGTCGGAGACGCCGAAGCTGCAGCTTTGCGCCAAGGCTGCCACCGGCATAAGGCAGATGAGGCCAGAAACGACTAAGCGAAGGAACCGAAGTGGGATCTTCACTGACATTTCACGTTCCTGATTGCCACCTGCGTGCCCGGGGCTGGCCGATATGAAAACTCCGCCCGACACGAAGTGCCGTCATCGAACTCGACGGCGGCGAGATTGCGTGCTTGCAGCCCCTGGATGTAGGTCTCGCCCTCGTAGCCGATGACGAACTCCTCCTTGGCACTTTCGATATGGCCCTTCGCCCCGGCGGGAAGTGCCTTGCCTTGAGCATCGACGAAGGACACAAGCGCCGCCTCTGACTTGTCCGAGACCCCAAAATCAAGAACGACGCCGCTGCGATCAGCCGGCTCGACCACTTCCCGTGTCTCTGGGACATTGGCATCGACCGGAAGGTTCTTGGGATCGATAGAAATCGTGTTGGGTTCGTAGGAGTTGAGGTCGGGCACCAGGAGTTTGCCCTGCCGATTGCTGACACCGACCGGCCTGTTCTGATGTTGGACCTCGACACCCGCAACGCCGACATCGACCACCGCGAACGCGTCATCGATACGGTTGGCCAGAAAAACGCCGCCGCCGGCGACGGCGACAGCGCCATCGACCTGGGCGGTTCCTCGGACACTTTTGTCGTATTGCTGGACACCTGCTTCGAAACGGGCCCACGGCGAGCGGTAGCTGACGGCTGCCGCGCGAGCTGGCGTATCACCCTCCGACGTCCTGGTGCGCCAGCCGATGCTGCCATTTTCGAGCTTCTCGGATTTGGCGATATCGGCAACAACCGACGCGCCATCTGGCCCTTGCTCCACGCCGGTCGAAGCGGTGACGTCCCTGCCGATCGGCACCGAGATGCCGGCAAAAACCCCAAAGCTCTTCTTGTCGTCCAGGTCGGTAAACGCGGTTGCATACACCGTGCTGTCCTTGAACACCTGCTGACTGTAGGAGAGACCAACGATTTGGCTTTTGTCGCCTCCGGCGCTTTCGATTTGCGCATATGACAGATTGAGACTTGAGAAATCGATCGGAAGAGGCACGCCAAGCGTCACCTGGGAGAGCGCCCTTGGAACACGGGTGCTGAAGATCGGCAATTCGCCGGGGCCTGGGATCAAATTTGCTTCGGCAGTGACCGAAGCAATATCCTGATAGTCTCCGAAGGCACGTTGGATGCGCCCATAGACGGACCAGCCTTCATGGCTCAATTCGATCGATGCGTTGACGAGGCCGCCTGTCTGCCCGCCAGAACGGCTGATGGCGGTCGCAATCGACGCCGCTCCATATGCACCCAGGGGGAATGCAGCGCCGGCGCCGCCATTGACGAGGTCTTGGCCCGCTTCAAAATGGCCTTCCAGGGTGAGGGAATTGGTCAGCCCGTAACGGGCACTTAGTGAACCATAGATGCGATTGTCATAGTCGTCGGATTCGATTCCGAAATTGCGCCGCGGGTACCCGATTTCTGCCGAGAAATCGAGAAGCCCCTGTCGCAAAAGCATGCTTGAATTGTAGAATGGTAAGGTTGCTGTCGTCTCTCGCCCGAGACTGTCTCGCAACACGATCTGCGCTTGGCCCGATCCTGTAAACACCGGGAGATTGGTTACCTGGAACGGCCCGGCGGGAATGTCGCTTGTGTAGGTTTTGACGTTCTGGGCATAGACCTCAAGGGTAGAAGGAACCGCTGCCGTTCCGGAGAAGCTTGGAAGCGGCAAGGTCACGAGATCGGAACGCAGCGAGAAATTGCGCTGCACCTGAAGCCCACCGAGATAGACTGGCCGCGTCCACGACAGACCACCGGAGACAAAATCCCCGGCCCGATAGGTCAGCAGCCTCTCGGGATCAGAATAGCTCCAGGTCGTGTTCAGGCGCGTCAGGCCGTCGAAGGTGCCGTCGGTCAGACTGGCTATAAAGCCTTGACTCAACGTGCCGTAGGGGCTGAAAAGGCGCGCGTCGAACCCTCCCGAAACGCCCCGAAAGAGCTGCGCGGTCCGATCCATCAGGTCGTCGGTGCTGGCAAACAGCGTGTAGTTCAAGACACCGCCGTACCCCGATTGCGGTTTTATGCGATCCTGTTTTTCCGGGGTGGAAATATCGATGACGCGTGCGGAGCGTGCTTCATCCGTGGTCCTCACATAAAGCCGCTGCGTCGCCTCATCGATTTGAAAGGAGACGTCAGGAAGCTGATCGACCCGCACCAGCCCATTGGCGTCGATAGCCGCGTCGATGGGCTTCAGTCCAACTTCTCGCAACTCGTCGGGTGTCGCCGCCAGCCCCCCGTCCGGCAGCTCTTTAAAGGCCCCGATCAATTTCGTGGAGGCGTCGTTGATGAAGACCTCAAGATAAAGGTCACGGCCCTCGGTTGGGGCCGTGTTGGATTCGGTCGCCTTAGGCTCCGGTAACAAATCTTCTGCGTTGACCGGCGAGGATGAGAGAATAGCTAGGACGACAGCGATCGCGATCCTAGCGGCCCTTGACTGCGACATCGGCATCGAACGGTCCAAAATCGCTCTCGGCCGAGAGCGCAACCGCCCCGTTCGATGGCGATTTTCCCGGTATCGGCCACTGCATGGTCGCGCCGCCCAGCACGTAGCCGACCAGGCCCTGACGGCTACTAAGCCTCCGTCCATCTTGCGTGAGCTTCAGGTCCGATATCCTGAGCCGGCTGTCGCCCGAATTCCGAGCAGTTAGCACAAGAGCACCGCCATGGCGCGACAAACTCCAGGAGACCTTGGGAGCTGAAGCGTCCGGGTTCCTAAAAAAAACCGGAACAGAATACCGAAGCACGAGATTCACGGTTCCGGCTTTCTTCAATGACGGGTCCGGGAGCTCATCGACTATCACCCGGTAGCTTTCCTCTGCCGCAACGGGTGTCTTTGATACCCGAACGATGCGCACCACATAATCGGCGCCTGGGCCTAGTGTCGTGGCTGGGGGGCTGGCGACCACCGCGTTGGTAGGCCCAAGACGTTCAGCCCCTCCCTCCTGGGTCCAGCGGAAAACACGCACCTGGACGTTGATCGGCCGCTTCGCATCATTTCTCAAATTGAGAACGGATGCACTGTCGGGTGCCAGGAGTTCCAGATTTGTTGGTGCCACTCTCAAAGAGGCGGCTTCGGAGAGGACGCTGCCAGCCAACAGAAATGCTGCAGCGCCGATGCTTGCCAGCATAGAACGCATGTGACCTCCTTGTTCAGTTGGTCAATAAGTTTCGGACGTTCAATAAGTGACGGTGATTTGCACTGTGTCGCTGTAAACGCCAGCGCCCGGGGTTGTCTGCGGAGGCACGCGACCGTATACCGTGAGCGGTTGAGCCGCGCCGTTACCGGTTCCGGCTACCGTGTCGGTTCCAACGGTGATCCCCCAAAGCTGGGTTCGCGCCGCATCGCGGTAGAGCGTGTAGTTGACGACGGCCGACGCCGGCCCCGTCATTTTGCGAACCGCCGTCGTTGCGCCCGCGCCGGCGCCGACGCCCAAACCAACGTTGTAGGGTGTGCTGTTGGTGCATTGCACCGAGATGGTGCTCGTCTGGTCGACATTGGCATCAATGACGCCCTTCGTGCCGAAGTCCAGATCGGTCGCTGTCTGAACCTTGCATTCGGCCTGGATCGTTATCCGGACGGCCATGTTGCCGGTGGCCGTGGCCGCAAACGAAGGGTGAGACGTCAGCAACAGAGCTGAAAGGATGGCAAGAGACTTGGTTCCGCGCATGCGACGCTCCGCTGGTTCCCGCTATCCGCGCATATACGCGAAAGTCAAGATTGCTATGCCCCGCCACCCACCGATGTCTCATGTGTGTATAACTATTTCGTTAATCTGGCACAACCCCATACATCGGTTCCGCTTCGACGAGTTGGTTGAAAGAAACATAAGATAATTGGAGTTAACGGGCGCTGATCCCATAAGAATTCTCAAAGTAAGCTTGGCGAAACCTTACAGGTGTTACAATTATCAGAGGTAGAGTGAGGTTAACGCCGATCTTTGTTATACTATTGTTCGTATTTCTTTCTAGTCGCTATCGTTTAGATCTGTTCAGCGGGACGAAAAAGGCAACTTCCTAGTTTATTGAACTGCCGTGAAAGTTGTGCCCGGTTGTCAATAGCACAAGGTGAAAGTCGCCCCGCGTCTCAAGGCCACAAACGACGATGACGAAACATATCGGCAACGCAGCATGCAGGCATTTAGTGGATCTGATTCGGCGGTCCGCTAGCTGCGGCCCGCCCGAGACCAGGGTGCCTTCGTTTAGATATTGCTAATATTCTTCCGGAGGCGCAAAGTTTGATCGCGCTCGCCGTCGCTCGCATCTGAAGCTGCCGGGAGGCAACTATGCGCGCTGGAATGCTGTGGTTGATGTGTTTCTGTTTGCTCCCGCTGACATCGCAGGCGGCAGCCATTCATGACGCCGCCAAGAAGGGCGACGTTGCGGCGGTCGCGGCAGCACTCGACTCGGGTGTTGGCGTCGATGAAAGCGACGGGAGCGGGACACCACTCTATCTTGCTGTCAGAGCCGGGCATCTCGCGGTAGCAAAACTGCTCATAGAACGCGGTGCCGACGTCAACGCCGCCCCGACGCCAGCCTTGGGTCCTGCCCTCATGCCGGCTTTGGCTAAACGCAGGATCGATCTGATCAAACTGTTGCTGGATGCCGGCGCAAATCCGAATTCGCCGCGCAACCGCGAAAACGCCATCCACATCGCAGTCACTGCCGGTTGTCTCGACTGCGTAAAGGCACTGGTCGAGGCCGGCGCGGACGTGAATGCGAGGACGAAGGACGGCAAAACGCCGCTCCATTTGGCAAAACTCAAGGGGCGCCGCGAAGTTGCCGACTATCTCTTGTCTCACGGCGTGATCTTGCCGACACCAGCGCCGATTTCGGCGAAGTTGGCTTCTGCGGATGTCGAAAAGGGCCGGAGCACCTTCACTCACACATGTGGCGGTTGCCACAGTGTCGAGCCACAGGGAGGAATCAAGACGGGACCGAATTTGTGGGGGGTCGTCAGCCGCGACAAGGCATCTGTGGCAAATATGCGTTACTCCGAGGCCTTGTCGAGCTGGGAGGGTGTGTGGACGTACGAGGACCTGAATAAATATCTCTTCGGGCCTATGCTAACCACGCCGGGCGTTTACATGGAGGTCCCGGGTCTTCCGGACGAAACTGAGCGAACAAACGTAATTGCCTACTTGCGCACACTCAGTGATAAGCCGATCCCGTTGCCCTGACTCATCGACAGCAAATCCTCTGTCAAGCTGATAAGCAGGCCGGGCCGCTCCTGTTTCGCCAGGACTTGGTTCTACGAAGGAGACGAGCAAGGCGCATCTCATCTCGGTCGACAAGCTCACCCGCAAACTCATTGCTGACTACTCCCAACACGAAAGCTGCCCGGCCATTAGCGGGGGAAAACGTCCGAACAAGGTTCTGCTGCAGACTTGCGAACACCCCCCAACAGACTGTCGGGCCGCTGACGGTGCAAGATGAATGCCGGCAATTCTCTCCTGAAATGTGACTGACACTCGCAGGCGCATCGCGAGTCGGCCTGGGCGTTTTGCCTAACCCGCCAAATCTGACGCGCGATCCTCGAGCGTACACATGATCGCTTCATAGACGCTTGCGATCTCTTGATCGATCTCTTGGTGCGTCATGCCTTGGACCTCGGCAGCCCGCACGGCGTCGGCCGCCATGGTGGTCACGACAAGGGCGGGGTCTTCAATTCGCGGCGGCAGATGGTCGAGCATCCATCTGCGTAGAAAGTCGGCGGCGCGCCTGCTCATATTCTGACCTGCTTCAACCCGGGGCAAAATGGGCGAGCTCCTCGACCGCTTCCTGGATGCCGTGCGCTGCCGCGCGCTCGAGCCAAAGGCGGCCGGCCACCGGGTTGCGCTCTCCGGCAAGACCTCTGGAGAGATACCGGCCCAGCATGAATTGGGCCTGTCCGTGCTCACGTTCGGCGGCGGCGGCAAACCATTTCTGCGCCGCCACCTGGTCGATGGGCAGGCCCTCGCCGGAACTGTGCAGCACCCCCAAGGCAAACATTGCCCCAGCATGACCGTCGGCGGCGGCCCGTTCGAACAGCTTCACGGCGGCCTCCGGCAAACGCTTGCCGCCGCCCCCGTTGAGCAGCATCTCCGCAAGTGCCACTTGGGCGTCGAGCACGCCACCTTCGGCTGCCTCGGCAAACCAGGCGCGGGCGTGGTGCGCGTCGGCCACCACGCCACGCCCATCCCTGAGCATGCGCGCATACATGTATTGAGCCTCGGCCACGCCTTCGGCCGCGCGCCTTAGCCACTGCGCAGCCTGACCTTCGTCCTGGCGTACACCGACGCCCTTGGTGAAACAGAGCCCTAGATTGAACGCAGCGGTCAGGTCGCCCGACAATGCGGCAGCCTCGAACCATCGGGCTACACTTGCAGTATCTGCCGGCTCGCCAGCCCCTTGAAGCACGAGGTTGGCCAGGTCTACTTGTGCTTCCTGGTTCCCGCTGGCCGCTGCAGTGCGCAGCCAGCGTGTCCCCTCTTTCTCATCCCTGACAACACCGTTTCCCGTCAAGTACAGGGATGCCAGTGCGCGCGCGGCGGCCTGGTGACCCGCCTCGGCGGCCCGTCGATACCATGTTGCGGCTTCCGCAAAATCCGGTGGCCGGCTCTTGGCGTTACGATCACCCAGGAAGTGGGCTGCCTCGACGTTGCCGGCCAGCGCGGCGCGCCGCATCCACGCCTCCCCGGCCACGGGATCCGGATCGACGAGGCTCCCGTCGATCAGCCCCAGCCCTAACCGGTACTGGGCCGAGGGAAGGCCTTTCTCCGCAGCTTGCTGATAAAGCCGCGCGGCCGCAGCAAGATCGCTCGTGACTCCGAACCCATGTTCGGTGAGGACCGCGAGAAGGTAGGTTGCGGTCGGCAGGTCGGCATCTGCCGCGCGCCGTACCTCGTCGGCGATCCTGCTCCGTTGTTCCGGCCTGCCGCGCCGGGCCAGCGAGAGGGCAAGGCCGAGACTTCCTTCGGCGCAGCCAGCTGCGGCCGACTTTTCGTACCAGCGCTGCGCAGCATCCGCATCCCGCATCGCCTCGGGGCCGCTGGCCAGAATGTAACCGAGGATCGCCTGTCCCGTTGCCGAGCCTGCCTCGGCCGCCTTGGTGGCAAAACCGAGCGCAGCGGCGAAGTCAGGTTCGCCAGAGTAATCTCGTTCGAAAAGACTCACGGAGCCGGCATCGCGGCCGTCAGCATCCGCGGGCACCAGCCCGGCCAGATAGAGGGCAGCCAGAAGAGCCTGCGCGTCAGCACTTCCGTGGTTCGCCGCCCGCAGCAGCCAACGCCTGCCTTCCGCCCGGCTCGCCGGCACGCCTGAGCCCTCTAGATAGCAACGGGCGACCCGATACTCGGCATCGACGAGACCGGCGCGTGCCGCGACCGCCAAGTGCGGAAAGGCTTCTGCCGGCTTGTCGCTGAGCTGGATTGCCCGGCGCAAGGCCGCTGCCGGGAAGGCGCGATCGGTCAGCCGATTCAGGATTGCCATCGATGCGACCCTCCGTAGTCCAACTGCGCTAGGGTTCCCGCATGGCTTCCTGGCCGATCGGGAGCATCACGCCAAGAATGTATTTGAGCACGGTGCGCCGGCCGACTTTCACATCTGCCGTCACCGGCATGCCGGGGCTGACCACGAACCCGGCGGGCACGTCGTGCAACGCGACCTGGTCGATGGAAATCCGCGTACGATAGAACGGCTCAGCATCCGAAGGCAGCATGGCCCGGGAGCTGTTCTGATCGCGCACTTGGTCTCGTGCCGAGAAGGAATCAGGGCTGAGCGCTCGTACGGAGCCGTGGGCGAGGCCGTATTGGGAATAGGGAAAGGTGTCGAACTTGATGACCACCGGATCGCCGACATGAACGAAGCCGCTGCTCCGGCCGACGATGTTTGTCTCGATCTCGAGAGGCGCGTTGACCGGAACCAGAGTGATCAAGCGCTCACCAGACTGCAGAACCGACCCAACCGAAACCTTCGCCACCGACTGGACGATAGCGTCGGCTTCGCTCCGCAGTTCGACCAACTGCTTGCGCAGCTTCGCCTTGTTGAGGAGTTCGCGGGCGTCGGACAGTCGCGAGTTCGCCTCCGACAGGCTCTGCGAGACTTCCGCTCGCCAGCTCTGAATGTAGCCGTTGCGGTCGGCAGCCGCCCCCGCCTGCTGGCGTTTGGCGGCTTCTGTTGTCTGCTCGGCATTGCTGAGCGAGCGGGACATTTCCGCCCAGTTGTCCTCGGCGAGGAGCGTATTGAGGCGACTTCCCACCTGTCTTGCTTCCAGCTGTTTTCGCATCTGTTCGATCGAGGCCGCGACTTTGAGCCGCTGGCGATAGCCTTCCGCATCAGATTGTGATCGCGAGATCACCGAACTGAGTTCGTCAAGCTGTCGGTCAAAACTATCCAGCTTGGAGTCATAGACCGCCTTACGGCGCTCGAAGATGGACGCCTGCAGGGTCCAGCTTGGATCGAGACCGTCATAGTTGAAGGCTTGCCCGTCGGCCTCTGCCTTCAACCGAGCCACTTCGGCCTCAAGCGTCGAGACCTGAATTGCCAGCGACTGGAGGTCGGCTGAGGCAAAGGTAGCATCGAGGCGGGCAAGCAATTGACCGGCTCGCACATTCTGTCCTTCGCGCACGTCGATCGAGCGAACGATCGCCGTCTCCAGTGGCTGCACAATGATGTTCGGCGATTGTGAGACCACTAGCCCTCTGGTCGTCACCACCTGGTCGACGGGGATCAACCCTGCCAGGGCAATCAAGGCGATCACCAAACTCGAAATAACCCAGACGATGCCCCGCGCCGCTCGCGGAATTGGGGCATTGGCGATCGCCGTCGACGGCCACTGGAATTCGAGGATGGCGGGTGTGGTCGGATCGTTCGTTTTGGTTCGCTGCCAGCGGGCAGGGCGGATGGCGAGTGAGGTGCTGCTGCTCATGGCTTGCTATCCCATTCCACCTTCATGCCGCCAAGCACTTTGGCGCCGGTATGGACCGCCGATTTGCGGGCGATCCTCGGGCTCACTCGATCGCAAAGTGACATCGTCAATCCAGCCGCGACGGTACGGCCACCGGACGGCCGGCACGGCCGTCGAGGTGCCGGTTCTGCTGCAACCACAGTTGCCTGTAGAGGGGGCATCGTTCGAGCAGGGTCGCGTGCGGTGCCACGTCGAGTACCTTACCTTGCTCCATTACCAGGATCTGGTCACACTCCGTGAGAGAGGAGAGCCGGTGCGAAACGATGATCATCGTGCGCCCGCTGGCGATGCGCATCAGGTTGTTGCTGACGACCGCTTCGCTCTCCGGGTCGAGTGCGCTGGTCGCTTCGTCGAGGATGAGGATGGTCGGATTGTGGATGAGGGCGCGCGCGATCGCCAGCCGCTGCTTTTGACCGCCCGACAGATTGGGCGATCCTTCCTCGATGTAGGTGTCGTAGCCATTGGGCATTCGTTCGATAAATTCTTCGGCGCCGGCCAGATGCGCGGCACGCATGGCGTCGGAAAGCGTCAGGCCTGCGCGCCCGGCAATGATGTTGTCGCGGATCGACCCGCGGAACAGGAAATTGTCCTGGAGCACCACACCGAGCCCCTGGCGCAGGTGGCGCAGGTTGAATTCCTTGAGGTCGACACCATCCAGCTTGAGGAATCCGCTATAGTCTCGGTTAATCCCCTGCAGGAGACGCGCGATCGTCGATTTTCCCGACCCGCTGCGCCCGACGATGCCGAACATGGATCCTGCCGGAATGTTGAAGCTGACCCGGTCGAGCGCAGGCGTCTTCGTACCGATATAGCTGAAGGTCAGATCGCTGAACGTGATCTCGCCGACGAGCCTTGGTCTCAGGCCGAGGGAATTCGAACTGCTCTCCAGCGGCCGGTTCAGGACAGACGCCGCCTCGCCGATCGCTGCCCCGACCTCCTCGTAGTCTTCGATCAGTCGTGCAAGCCCGACGAGGGGTTGTGCGACGCGCTGGGAGATCATCATGAAGGCGAACAGGCCGCCTACCATATATCCCGAACTGTCGTTCATCGCGAGATAGGCGCCGATCAGCATAGTGCCAAGCACCATGGCACGTTCGATCGGCGTAACCAGGGTCTGCGGCCAGCTGGCGAACTGGCCGAAGGCCAGGCGCGCCCTTCCCGACTCCGCCACCTGCTCGTCCCAAAGCGCCTTGCGTTGCGGCTCGAGACCAAGTGCCTTCACGGTCTTTATCCCGACAACAGTTTCGCCGAGCGCTGCGGCTTTCCATGTCTCGGCTTCGATCACCCGCTGGTACCTCCGGCGCATCGGCTTGAGGAAGGCGAGAATGATCACCACGATCACGCCTGCGCAGGCGATCACGATCCAGGCGAGCTTGGCGTTGATGTAGAACATCACCGGTATCAGCACGCACAGCGTAATCAGGTCGAGCAACGTGCTGAGCAGTTTGCCGGTCAGGAACTCGCGGATGCGATAGACTTGGGCGAGACGGTACATCGTCTCGCCGGCCGGATGACGCTCGAAATAGTCCAGCGGCAGGCGCAGGAGCCGACTGAAAACGTGCAGCTGCAGTTTGGTGTCCAGACGCGCGCCGACGACGTTGATGATCAATCGCCGCGCGTGGCCCAGGAGCGTCTCGTAGGCGAAGACAACGGCAATTATGGCCGATAAGAGCAACAGCGTGGAGACACTGTTGAACTGAAGCACCTTGTTGACGACCGTCATGACGATAAGCGGCGGCAGGATGGTAAGCACGCTGAGCGTGAACGAGGCGATAGCGACGTCGCGGAGCGGCCGACTTTCGAGCCGCACCAGTTCGACGAGCCAGCCGAGAGTGAAAGGCGCATCCGCCGCTACAGAGGATCGCGCCTGTCGCAGCAGCACCGCCTCGCCCGTCCACACCTGCGACAGCCGCAACTCGTCGATCGCGGTGGATTGACCATCATCAGCCGCGTCCGCGCTTTTGAGGAAGACTAAGTTGCGCTCCGCACTCGCGCCGATGAGGAGCCCCGCGCCCCCATCGTTGAACAACAGAACGACCGGTCCGGTGTCCTGAAAGCGCAAGAGGTGAGACCAGCGAACGCGGACGGCGCGAGACCACATACCGCCATTACGGGCCCATTCTGACAGATCAGTGGAGGTTGGAAACGGACTTGCACTTGCCGCCCTGAATTCCTTCGGGTCGAGCTCGACCCCGTAATAGCGGGCGACCGCGAGGATTGCCTTGAGGCGCGGCCCGACCTGGTCAAACTCGGCGGGGCCACCCGGCGTCCGCCCCACTGCGCTCTCGCCGCCGGCCTTGCCGGTCCCGTCGGCTTCGGTGTCGGTGCGGATTCGGACGGGCTGGTTTTCGGCGTTCAAAGGGATGCTCACCATGGTCTTCCCTTCCGGCACGCAAGCCAAGGTCCAGTCGTGCCCAGGGCAGACCGTCCCCGTCGGGATTTCCGGCGGCACTGACTACACCTTTGGCCACTCGCTCGCACGAGCCCTGTGTCCTTTCGGAAATGGTGAACGCGCAGGCTTTGCTCTCTCGCAAAGCCCGCGCGACCATTTCTTACCCTTGGACCGGCCTCTATCGTGGTTTGTCCGGTCACCATTCCTGCTCACTCATGCGGCTTCAGAATATCCTTCAGAGCCTTCTTCACTGTCTCGTCGGTGTTGGCATAGCCGGCACCTTGCTTGGTCTTGTCCGAAATCAGGTCGGTGCTCGCACCCACCGGCTTGTTCTGGTTCTGACCAAATCCCCTGATCGTGTTGAGGACATTCAGGAGGTCGGTCGTCACCGAACTGGCCGCCAGGCCGACAAGCTGCCGGAACGACGCATGGCTGACTGCACCACTGTCGGTCGAGCCGGATTGCAGGAACTGCGTCGAGTCCTTTAGGCCCAGCGTACTGGTCGTGAGGTTGGCTTTGTGACCAGGGCCGTTTTCGGCATTGTTATGGTTCCCGGAATTACCAGGTGCATCCTGATCTCCATTGCCAAAGCCGTTATTGCCATGGTGGTCACCAGTCTCACCGCCCGGGCCGGTCGCTCCGGTATCGCCTGTTGCTCCCGTCGAGCCAGTCGCACCAGTAGAGCCAGTCGCTCCGGTGGAACCAGTCGCACCGGTCGAGCCTGTGGCACCAGTCGAACCAGTCGCACCGGTCGAGCCGGTTGCCCCGGTCGAGCCAGTTGCACCAGTCGAGCCAGTCGCTCCGGTTGCCCCAGTCGAGCCAGTCGCTCCGGTTGCCCCAGTCGAGCCAGTCGCTCCGGTTGCCCCAGTCGAGCCTGTTGCCCCGGTCGCGCCAGTCGCTCCGGTTGCCCCAGTCGAGCCAGTCGCTCCGGTTGCCCCAGTCGAGCCAGTTGCACCGGTCGAGCCTGTGGCGCCGGTCGAGCCAGTCGCTCCGGTCGAGCCTGTGGCACCGGTCGAGCCTGTGGCGCCGGTCGAGCCAGTCGCTCCGGTCGAGCCTGTGGCACCGGTCGAACCAGTCGCTCCGGTCGAGCCAGTCGCACCGGTCGAGCCAGTTGCACCAGTCGATCCAGTCGCTCCGGTCGAGCCGGTCGCTCCGGTCGAGCCTGTGGCACCGGTCGATCCAGTCGCTCCGGTCGAGCCGGTCGCTCCGGTCGAGCCTGTGGCACCGGTCGATCCAGTCGCTCCGGTCGAG
>NZ_JBSKBQ010000018.1:10430-12517 GCF_053714375.1 Mesorhizobium sp. ArgA1 | reverse complement strand
GAGCCGGTTGCCCCGGTCGAGCCTGTTGCTCCGGTCGAGCCAGTCGCACCAGTCGAGCCTGTGGCACCAGTCGAACCAGTCGCTCCGGTCGAGCCAGTCGCTCCGGTCGAGCCTGTGGCACCGGTCGATCCAGTCGCTCCGGTCGAGCCGGTTGCGCCGGTCGAGCCGGTTGCCCCGGTCGAGCCCGTCGCGCCGGTCGAGCCGGTTGCCCCGGTCGAGCCAGTTGCACCGGTCGAGCCCGTCGCACCGGTCGAGCCCGTCGCGCCGGTCGAGCCAGTCGCTCCGGTCGAGCCTGTGGCACCGGTCGAGCCGGTTGCCCCGGTCGAGCCGGTTGCCCCGGTCGAGCCTGTGGCGCCGGTCGAGCCGGTTGCCCCGGTCGAGCCCGTCGCGCCGGTTGCCCCGGTCGAGCCAGTTGCACCGGTCGAGCCCGTCGCGCCGGTCGAGCCGGTTGCCCCGGTCAAGCCTGTGGCACCGGTCGAGCCGGTTGCCCCGGTCGAGCCGGTTGCCCCGGTCGAGCCTGTGGCGCCGGTCGAGCCGGTTGCCCCGGTCGAGCCAGTTGCCCCGGTCGAGCCAGTCGCTCCGGTCGAGCCTGTGGCGCCGGTCGAGCCCGTCGCCCCGGTCGAGCCTGTGGCACCGGTCGAGCCAGTCGCCCCGGTCGAGCCTGTGGCACCGGTCGAGCCAGTCGCCCCGGTCGAGCCAGTTGCCCCGGTCGAGCCTGTGGCACCGGTCGAGCCGGTTGCGCCGGTCGAGCCGGTTGCCCCGGTCGAGCCAGTTGCCCCGGTCGAGCCTGTGGCACCGGTCGAGCCGGTTGCGCCGGTCGAGCCGGTTGCCCCGGTCGAGCCCGTCGCGCCGGTCGAGCCGGTTGCCCCGGTCGAGCCAGTTGCACCAGTCGAGCCAGTCGCTCCGGTTGCACCAGTCGAACCAGTCGCTCCGGTCGAGCCAGTCGCTCCGGTCGAGCCGGTTGCCCCGGTCGAGCCCGTCGCGCCGGTCGAGCCGGTTGCCCCGGTCGAGCCAGTTGCCCCGGTCGAGCCCGTCGCGCCGGTCGAGCCAGTCGCTCCGGTCGAGCCTGTGGCGCCGGTCGAGCCGGTTGCCCCGGTCGAGCCGGTTGCCCCGGTCGAGCCTGTGGCGCCGGTCGAGCCGGTTGCCCCGGTCGAGCCAGTCGCCCCGGTCGAGCCAGTTGCCCCGGTCGAGCCAGTTGCCCCGGTCGAGCCCGTGGCTCCGGTCGAGCCAGTCGCTCCGGTCGAGCCAGTCGCTCCGGTCGAGCCGGTTGCCCCGGTCGAGCCAGTTGCCCCGGTCGAGCCCGTGGCTCCGGTCGAGCCAGTCGCTCCGGTCGAGCCGGTTGCCCCGGTCGAGCCAGTTGCCCCGGTCGAGCCGGTTGCCCCGGTCGAGCCCGTGGCACCGGTCGAGCCAGTCGCTCCGGTCGAGCCAGTCGCTCCGGTCGAGCCGGTTGCCCCGGTCGAGCCTGTTGCTCCGGTCGAGCCAGTGGCACCCGTCGAGCCTGTCGCACCGGTAGAGCCTGTTGCTCCGGTTGCGCCGGTAGAGCCGGTCGATCCAGTCGAGCCGGTTGCACCAGTCGAGCCTGTCGATCCAGTCGAGCCAGTTGCTCCAGTAGAGCCGGTAGAGCCCGTAGAACCTGTCGCTCCGGTATCACCGGTTGCACCCGTGGCTCCGGTAGAGCCTGTCGCACCAGTCGAGCCTGTCGCACCGGTAGAGCCTGTTGCTCCGGTTGCGCCGGTAGAGCCGGTCGATCCAGTCGAGCCGGTTGCACCAGTCGAGCCTGTCGATCCAGTCGAGCCAGTTGCTCCAGTAGAGCCGGTAGAACCTGTCGCTCCGGTATCACCGGTTGCACCCGTGGCTCCGGTAGAGCCTGTCGCACCGGTAGAGCCAGTCGCTCCGGTATCACCGGTTGCGCCTGTGGCTCCGGTAGAGCCAGTCGAGCCTGTCGCACCGGTAGAGCCAGTCGCTCCGGTATCACCGGTTGCGCCTGTGGCTCCAGTCGAGCCGGTAGAACCGGTAGAACCGGTAGAACCGGTAGAACCGGTAGAACCGGTAGAACCGGTAGAACCGGTAGAACCGGTAGAACCGGT
>NZ_JBSKBQ010000018.1:0-10331 GCF_053714375.1 Mesorhizobium sp. ArgA1 | reverse complement strand
TAGAGCCAGTCGCTCCCGTGTCACCGGTTGCACCTGTGGCTCCTGTAGAGCCGGTTGCACCCGTCGAGCCGGTCGAGCCTGTGGCTCCAGTTGCGCCGGTCGCGCCCGTCCCGCCTGAAGTACCTGTCGCACCAGTAGCGCCCGTGGCGCCTGTTGCTCCGGTCGCACCAGTAGCTCCCGCCGGACCCGTCGGGCCTACGCTACCGCTGCTTGAAAGACCCAGAGTTCCACCATCGAACTTATTACCGCCATTGCTTGTGCCGCCAGTTCCATTGGCAGGACCGGTTGTAAAATTATAAGAAGAAACGGGATGTACGGGGTAATCAGCCGGGACTATTGGTTCAAGAGTGCCCACAAGGCCGAAATTGGCATTATATATGACATATGTATCAAGTGTGTTTGGAATAGTTATCGTTGCGTTAAACTCAAAAACTAATCCATTCTGCGCAGATGGAAGAGAAAAAGTGCCAACAACAGTGTCAGGATCAATTGTTGTATCAACAAGATAATAGGTATTAATAGATTTGCTGCCACCAGTAGCGGTTATCTCGCCCGTGATTGTAAGGTCGCCCGAGGCAAGCACCCCAACGTACTTTTCCAATCCATCGGTGGTCAGCGGCGGCAGGGGCGTCGGAGCACTTGCGCTTGCGAACATCTCCCAAGAGCCACCTAACTTGGCTGCGCCAACCAGTGATCTCGATGCGCGGACGTCCCCGCCGACGGCCCGTTCCAGCGCCGTCACGAAGGCCTCGCCAGCATCCCCCGATGCCGTCTCGCAGCTCCACAGCCTCAGCTCGCCGTCCGCGGCAATCGCCCTGCCAATTGCGGCAAGATCCTCGGCCTCGTCCTTCAATGTGGCTGATGACCACTCCCCTGCAGTGAAGGTGACCCGGCCAGGCGCGCCGTGTGCGATGACGTGCACGGCATCGAGGCTTTCGTGCCCTGCGAGCGCGGCAGCGATCTGCTGCGCCGCCGGCCGGCGGCCATCGAGCACGACAGCCCGAACTTCTGGTCTCAGATTGCCGAGAACCGTCGCGAGGTGGGAAACTGAAGGATCGACAAAAAGAAATTCAGAGGCGCGGGCCATGACTGGCTCCTGTTGGCTTCGAATTCGGTTCAAGTGGAAACCGCCCACCGGGATGGCCCGCGAGCGGTCAGGAGAAGGAGCTTGGGAGCGTCATCGTCCAGACGTCCCGACGGCGCCGTCGGGACGTGCAACAGTGGGGCTCTCTACGCGAAGGAAGCTGCAGGCCTGGAAAGCCCCGCCATCGTCAAACGTGCCAATCGCCAATGAACCGGCTGCGGCGGGGACCTTTACCGTGACAGCGACGGCGAGGCTTCGCTTGACGGCCTTGGGAAGAATGACCTGACCGACGATGGCGCTCTTGGCCGTGTCCAGGATAAAATAAGGCACATTTTCGGTCGTGTCGCCGATGGGCAAGACGCCTCTAACGGCAACTTCCATGACTGCAAACCCTGCTATGTAGCTCATCATCTTCTCCTCGGTCGCCAACGGCCGTGCCGCAGCTTCTCTTGGTTCGTACCCTTGGATTTCAATCGCTGGTTTCAATCGCTGCCGAACGTGGGCGCTCGCTGAGGTGAGCGTGGCGTTCGCAGGCGCGCGGCGGTCCACGGGACGCCGAGGAATACCCGTCAATCACGGGGCAATCCTTGCTGGCGGCCAGGGGCGGATAATTAAGGGATTGATCGAAGCGGAAGCCCGTGCCGCGGGCGCATCGTTTCGTACTTGGTATCACACCAACCACAGCCAACTCCCAACACGCATGTCTCGATTTCTCGACGACAACTTGCGAGGGAATCGACTACTTGCGAGGGAACATCAGGTTGGGAAAACGCTAGACTTGAGTTCAAGGCAGTCCGACGTCTTCGTTGCACGCCACCAAACACTCTCTGCGCCCTCACGCAAAGAAGTGACTTGCTCCAGATACTCTCCTGGCTTCGCAGACCGCGCGAACCGACAGGCCTACTGCCCGGTCCACGGCAACCCTCCACATATGTAAGACATTAGTAAATTATAAAATTAGCAACTTGTAAATAACCTGTTTACGATTTGTTAATTGCGCAATCACGACTGACTATCTTGGCAAACATCGAGATGGCGCGCATGCGGCCAAATGCATCGGAAAATCCGGGGCTTAAAGATGCTCCACCTCGTAGCGACGAAGCCTTGATATTGCGGCGGAGTTTTTCGCGTGAGCGATTGAACCCGACTGGAAGGTTTGTTCGCCCCCTTCGTCCAAGGCAACCGCGAGGCCTTGCTGGGATGAAAAGTGCTGGCTAACAATGGATGGCGCTGAGGTCGCGTCTGCAAAGGAAGGGATGAGCGATACTTTGCAACAGAGGTCATGCAGATGGCCAAGGCGGCGGGTTATGTGCACGAGGTATAAAGGCCGGATAAAGACGTATGAATTCCCCTTCAACAATTTCGAGCAGCCCCCCGTAACGAACGCCGCTCCGTCAAGGGATTAGCATGAGCACCATCGGCCTGTGCATGATCGTCAAGAACGAGGCAAAGGTCATTCTGCATTGCCTCGCCAGCGCGCTTCCTATCGTTGACTATGTGCTCGTCATCGACACGGGTTCCGAGGACGGCACGCAGGACCTCATCCGTACCTTCCTGACCACGCACAATGTCAACGGCGCAGTCATCGACGAGCCCTGGCGGGACTTCGCGTACAACCGGACCTTTGCCCTTGACCGGCTGCGTGAAGTCGAGACGGTCGACTACGCCATGATCATCGACGCGGACGACGTCGTGGTCCAGGACGCCGGCTTCGATCCGATCGCGTTCAAGTCGAAGATGGAACACGATCTATACGACATCGAGGTGTCCCATGGTGACATTTCGTTTTATCGGCCGCAGATCTGCCGCAACCGGCTGCCGTTCTCCTTCAAGGGCGTGCTGCACGAATATCTCGAGGCCCCTCCCGGCCATCTCACACGCGAGACCGCCAAGGGTTTTCGCGTGGCGACGGGGCGTGGCGGAGCACGCAGTCAAAACCCGCGAAAGTACCAGGACGACGCGGCGGTTCTTGAAAATGCGCTTGCCACGGAGACCGACCCCTTCCTTGTCTCGCGATACACCTTCTATTTGGCGCAGAGCTACAGGGATTCCGGCGAACGCGAAAAATCGCTGGCGAACTATCTGAAGCGTGCCGAGCTGGGTTTTTGGGACGAGGAGATCTATGTCAGCCTGCTCGAGGCGGGCAACCTCATGGCAGCGCTGGGACGGCCATTCGCCGAGGTCATTGCGGCCTTTGAACGTGCCGCGCAGACCGTTCCCGCCCGTGCGGAGGCTCTTCACGCCGCAAGCCTCTTTTGCCGCAACCAAGGCCGGAATGCGGAAGGAATGGAATTTGCGCGTCGAGGGCTCGACCTTGCTCAACCCGCCGGACTTTTCGTGCAGCCCTGGGTCTACGATTATGGGCTTCTCGATGAGTTTTCGGTCAACGCGTACTGGGCAGGCGCATACCGGGAATCGCTCGACGCCTGCCTGAAATTACTGGCCAGCGACAAGTTGCCGGCAAACATGCTGAAGCGCGTGGTGGCCAACGCGCGCTTCGCCACCGACAAGCTTCAGGTCGGCGAGCCACCGGCTTTGGGGAGACTCGGCGCCGAGAGCCTGGTTGAACAGCACAAGCTCATCCCGCAGCGTTCGTTGCGGTCGCACATGAAGGGCACGCCGCGCGTTCTGGTAACAATCCTGGCAAAGCAGAAGGAGCCGGCACTCCCCCTTTACCTCGAATGCATCGAGGCGCTCGACTACCCGAAGGCGTCGATCGTGCTGTACATCAGGACAAACAACAACACCGACAGGACCGAGCAGATACTCCGCGAATGGGTGGAGCGTGTACGCCACCTCTACGCGGCGGTTGAGTTCGATGCCTCAGACGTGGCCGATCGGGTCGAGCAGTTTCGCGAACACGAATGGAACGAGACGCGTTTCAAGGTGCTCGGCCGAATCCGCAACATCAGCCTTGGGAAGACCCTTGAGTACAATTGCGACTTCTATTTCGTCGTCGACGTCGACAATTTTGTGAGACCGGCCACGCTACGAGAGCTTGTCGCGCTCGACCTGCCGATCGTCGCCCCCTTGCTGCGTTCTATCTCGCCCGGCCAGTACTATTCGAACTACCACGCCGAGGTCGACGCCAACGGCTACTATCTGCAGTGCGACCAATATGGGTGGGTACTCAACAGGCATGTTCGCGGCGTCATCGAGATGCCGCTAGTGCACTGCACCTATCTCGTGCGCGCCGACGTGCTGAAGGAACTGACATATGATGACGGCACGTCAAGATACGAGTATGTCATCTTTGCCGACAGTGCCAGGAAGGCCGGCATCGTCCAGTACATGGACAACCGGCAGGTCTACGGCTACATCACCTTCGGCGAGGGCCAATACCATGTGAGTGACGGGATCGAGCGGGCTCGAGCGCTGTTGCATGGTGCGGGCGATACCCCCGCATTCACTGCCGCCGCGCCCCCTGTCTCCGGGACGATGCCAGCCCGGCCTGTCGAGCCAACGGGTTCGCCGAAAATTCACCTGATAAACCTCGACCGCAGCGTCGAGCGCTGGAGCAGGTATCAAAGCAACAACTGGCACCTATTGCACAATACGGTTCGCGTATCGGCCGTTGACGGCACGTCTCTCGACAGGGAGGCCCTCATCAAGGAAGGTCTGATTACCAGTGATTGTCCGTATCCCCCGGGCACGTTGGGATGCGCTCTATCGCATATCAACTTGTGGAAGCTGTCGGCTTCAGAGAACAAGACAATAACTATTTTCGAAGACGACGTTCGGTCATCGTTTCGCTTCATGGAGGAATCCACCAGTATCATAACTAAAGCACCGCCTAGCTGGGACATTATACAGTGGGGCTATATATTTTACCCATTGTTTCTATGGTTAAATTTCGGCTTCTCCAAGGCCAAGCTTGAATTTTACGATCATCGATATAGTAATAATACCGCCTTGTTTCAAGTAGAAAAATTTTCACACTCCCTTATAAAAGTAGAGCACTCGTTCGGGATTCAGGCCTACACAGTAACACCAAGAGGCGCACGAATACTTCTTGAAAAATGTCTGCCGCTACGAAGTAGGCAGATCCCATTTCCTGGAACTGCCGTCGTCATAGACGACACCGGTATCGATTGCGCGATGTGTGCGGCATATGGATCAATGCAAGCTTACGTTTGCATGCCACCACTCGTCATTCACGATACCGAACTACCGTCAGACCGGATAGGCGCAGATCATCGAGAGCCGAGCTAGTTTGTCATGGAAGCACAACTGACCGCCATTGGCCGACGCGCCCGCGTGCGAGGGAAATGAGATACTGACAAAGCCCGCCTACGGGGTGCTGGGGTCTCGATGTGTCGCGCTCCAACGTGGACGCGACCAGTAACATGAGGTGCATTCGATGACGCAAAGCACGCCCGATGATTCCAGCGAAGCCTTCGCGCGCATTTACCTAAGCAACGAGTGGGGCTCGGCGGAATCGCGCTCCGGACTCGGTTCAGCTTACGCGACGACGCATCGCGTGCGAACCGTATTGCCGATGCTTTTGCGCGCACTGGATGTAAACTCCATGCTTGATGCGCCCTGCGGCGACTTCAACTGGATGCGCTTCGTCGACTTGGGCAAAACGCACTACATCGGCTGCGATATCGTTCCGGAAGTCATCGAGACGAATCGCATGCGATATGCGGATCGCGAATTTCACGTGCTCGATCTGGCAGCTGAACCCCTGCCGAACGTCGACCTCATTTTTTCACGCGACTGCCTGCAGCATCTGACCGAGCCCGATATCTGGCGCGTGCTACGCAACTTCAGGAAGTCCGGGGCGCGCTGGCTGTTCACCTCAAGCCATTCGACCTCGGCACAGGACATTGCCCAGGAAACGGGCGGATTCGGATTTCTCAACCTACAGCAGCCGCCATTCTCGTTGCCTCTGCCACTCTTGGTCATGCCGGAGGAACACTACGCATCGAAGGCGATGTGTCTGTGGGACATGGCGCAAATCGGTGCATGAGAAACCCAGTGCCATTTACCGGTTCAAATGCTCGTCACGCTGCAACTTACACACCGCCTTAGGCGTTGTTCGATATGGTCGTGGGGTTGCGGTACGCCCTGCAATAGGCGCCAAGAAGTAGTTGCTTTCCACCGGAAAAGTTTGCTGGACAAATCAATGAATCGCATCAGCCCTGGAGAAAGTTCCCGATGATGCTTCGGCGACGGTGCCCATGCCGAGAATGTCCCGGATGAGTTGCTCGCCGAGCGCGGCGCCCTCGACGATGAGGTTGTAAAACCGATAGGTCGGGATGATCATCGGAACAGCTGGGCCGGTTACCGTGATCGCATTGACCGGCTCCGCCGCTGTGGTTCCCGACATCGGCAAAATCGAGACCGAAGACCGCTGCCGTGATATCGGAGAATCGTCAATGTTTCAGAATTCGGACGACATTCAGATACTAACTGTCCCGCGCGAACCAAGGCGGTACTTGATTCTGATACGCGCCGGCTCCAAGCGCCGTCCCTCCTTGTTTTCTGAGCCTCTGAGTGAGCACCGGGAGTATGATGTCGGGATAAACTACTATGCAGACCCGCACCCTGATGACGCTTTCCGCACCGGAGCCGAACTCATTTTTGGCGGCGGTCTTTCAAAGATGCATGGCGCCAAACGGCTATTCGAGGCGACGGGATTGCACAATATCTATGAGGGAGTTTTTTTTCTGGACGATGACATCGAAGTTCTATTTGATCCCGGCGATTTTTTCAAACTTTGTGAAGAATATTCTCTGGATATCGCACAACCGTCTCTGACCTCTGACAGTTCCTGTGTCATCGCTCTTACCCGCCATCACCCTAGTCTAATACTGCGAACGACAAATTGGGTCGAGGTGATGGCTCCATTCTTCAGACGTGACTTTCTGCGGGAGATGCTGCATTCATTTGATTTGTCAATTTCGGGATGGGGGCTCGATATATATTGGGGTCATCACCTGAAAGAGCGTTGGCGTGCAGGCATCGTTGACAATTTCCTCATCCGACATGCGAACGAATGCAAGCCGGATTCAGGACCGTTTTACGACTATCTTAAAGGTATTGGCATTGATCCCAGTAAAGAAATGAAGTCAATTCTTACTATTATTGATACAAACCCATATGTGGTCAGACCGATGCAATTTGTTTATCATACGTACTTTTTCCGAGCATAGTGAGGTGGTCTCGAATTTTGAGGCAAGGACCTAATCTCATTGAGATCGAGGGATTCGCGCCCGCAACCGATGTAATAATCTTGATGATCAACGAGAAATGGCAGACATTTCCTAAGAGGTAAGGACCTGAATCCTTAAATCGCCACACCTAGGAAACCCTCCACCACACTGCACAGCCGTCGATCGGAATTAATGGCGAGGTAATCCCCCCTCTAGTCCGGAATTCATTTACAGCTTGAGCGCATGGGGCGAGAAAGTAGTCGTCGACGATTACGAATCCACCATACGACAGCTTGTGATAAAGCGCGTCAAGAGCTTGAATTGTTGATTCATACATGTCTCCGTCGAGCCTGAGAATCGCTAATTTTTGTATCGGGGCACTAGGGAGTGTGTCCTTGAACCAGCCTTCAAGAAAGACGACTTGCTCATCCAGCAAGTCATATCTGCGAAAGTTTTCTTCTACGTCCTTCCGGGAGATCGCCAGTTGCGAATGTGTGTGGTGGGTGTCCCCAGTGTCCGCCGCATAGATTTCCGGACTCGGGGGAGGAAGGCCAGCGAAACTGTCAGCGACGAAGACCCGACGTTGAGTATCGGCGTACGAGGCAAGAATACCTCTCATAAAAATACATGCCCCGCCGCGCCAAACTCCGGTTTCGATGAAGTCGCCGGGAACATCATTTAAGATCACAGTTTCGCATAAATGCCGTAGATTGCGCATCCTCGCTGAGCCAATCATGGTTTGCGCCAGTCCCGGCCAATCCCGCCCAAGAGCACGCTTGTTCGGGTCGTATTTCCCACCCGTCCACGGATCAATGGGCGCGTCGCCATACAAGGTCCCGGTCAGCGATGCTTCCAGAACATTAAGGTATCTATTCCGCATTTTCATTGCGGCGGTCACGAAGTCATGACTGTCATTCAACGTTCGTCTCCTTCTGGGAGCTTGACACGAACCGATGCTACCGCACTGGGATTTGGATGATGCGTGTGCGGCTCGTTGAACGGCTACGCCGTCACTGTAGCAGATAGCTTTCGCCATCGTTTGCGAAAAGATAGCTTCGCCTGCTCGTGATGCCTTATCCGCTTCCCGAGTCTTCGCCATTGGTGGATTATCGTGGTAGTTAGACGCCGGCGGTCGGACATCAGGAATCGAAGTGCGACGACGAGATTTCGCTACACTCTTGGGGCGCGCAGTGGCCGGAAGCTTGATTCCTACCGCGTTGACGGGTCGGGACGCCCTCGCGGAGAGCTATGCAGCCATGGCGCCACTGACCACTTTGCCTCCGTCTCTCCTCACCGCGCCCATCGAGCTTGCCGGCAACTGGGGCCGCATGCTGGAGGGTGCTGCCGTTCAGGTCGTCGAGCGCATGCGGCATGCCTGCCTGGATGGCGTCCGCCTCGTCTCCGATCGCCAGCCTACGCGGCTGCGTATCGACGAGCACACTTCCGGCACGCCGGCCATCTGGCTGCATCCGGACGGCAGCAGCATGGCCTGGATCATCGTCGATATCGGTGAGCGCGACTGGTCGAAGCTCGCCTACCAGTTCGGCCATGAGCTCGGCCATGTACTCTGCAACAGCTGGCAGGCGGACGCCAAGCCGGCGCCCCCTTGCCAATGGGTCGAGGAAGCCATGGTGGAGGCCCACTCGCTGCGCGGGCTCGGGCGTCTGGCGAAAAGCTGGAAGGAGGCCCCGCCCTTCGCCGGCGACAACGCCTTCGGCGATGCCATCGCCCGGTACCGCCAGGACATCATCGATCGCTATGCGGCGCTCGCTGAAAGCCAGGGGCTCACGCGCGACGTCGCTGCGTGGTTCGCCAACCACCGCGGCGAGATCGAAATGCCCGCCCTCAATCCGTTTGCCCAGGCAATGTCGCTGACCATCCTCGCCGAATACGACCGCGCGCCGGACTGCATCGAAGCTCTGGGCGCACTCAACCGTTGGCCCGGTCGAACCGGTATTCCCATCGCCGAATATCTCCGACGATGGGAACAGAGCTGTACGGAGTTGGAGGCCTCGCCGCAACTGCCGCTCCGCTTGCAGGACTTGTTCGCGCAACGGTTCAAGTGAAAGCGGGTGCAAGAGAGGGTCGCCGGGCCACGCTGTCCCGTTGTACAGGCGGGATTCCTTAGCGCCGCTGGTCCAGCCCACAATGTACCATCCCAAACTCTTGATCGTTGACGATGTCTGGGCGAGCTTCGGTTCAACCAATTTGGACGAGCGTATGCTCGCCGGACCTTTGGGTGCCTAGGCGTGGGGGATTTGCGGGCTCATGCCTTTTGGTCGCCCACCAATCTGGATTCAGATGAGCGGCCTTGGGCAAGGGCAAGATTTCATCCAATTGTTCGAACGTGACGACGATCTCGGACGCGCCCAAGGTCTCCGTCCAAAGCCTGGACGAAGCCATCACGGACTACATCGACTACTACAACACGGATTCGTTCCATCGGAACATATGGCGGGCGGCCCAGCAGGCGAGGTGTGAGTTGGGTGGCGACCGCTGGGCCTGACCAGCGTCTTTTTACCGCCGGCTAAGACGAGACTTTAGCCTTATTCAGGAATTTGCAAATTTAGCTAAAAGGATGACGTTTGCTGCGTTTAGGCTCCGCTCAGCCGAGCCTTGGTTTCGAATTCGTGCCGTCCCGCCACGGGTTGTCTCATTGGGCGTTGTCTGACTGAAGTGGCGAATCCCCGCCCGTTCGTGTCCTCGCAGGAGTTGAGAAAGCGTCCTCGGGCAAATAGATCAGATCCGGGTCGAGCGATCCATTCTCATGGCGAAAGCGATGTGAGACCCGCCGGCGTTTCGCACGACCGGGGAACGTTTAAGTCAGGCGTAGACCTGCCTGAGAGGGGGGGTACTTGTTTCCGAGACCAGCAGCGGGAAAGGTTCCACCTGTCCTCCAGTCTTGTCCAGATACTGCATCAACGCCGTCACCAGGTGGTAGAAGATGCTCGCCGGGACCTCGGTGGCCAGTGACCTCCCGCGCTCGTCAATCCTGTCGACCCACAAGCCAAGCGGTGCCGGATCAATATGCCATCGGAAGAGGCGGGCGACACGAGCTTCGATCTCGGGTTTCAGATCCGGTCCGCCAA